>DASRHY010000331.1:0-2767 GCA_035650275.1 Kribbellaceae bacterium
CGCGTGATTGAGCCCGAGCCCGCGAAATCCCGCCGCGGCCGCGGCCGCGACCCGTTCCGGCAGCGGTAACGGGCTGCGCTCGTCACCGCGAAGCGGGGCCGCATCACCGGCCGTCGTCCAACAGGTGGCGAGAAGGTCCTCCATCGGTTTCTCCCGTCAGTGTGAACGGTCGAGGATCGTCCTGAGGTACTCCGCGCTGAACCGCACGTCGGCGACCGGTCCCTCGCCCGCGGGCTCGCCAGTGAGGAGGGTGTCCTGCTCAAGGGTGTACCAGCCGTCGTAGCCGCGCGCCCGCACGTGCCCGACGATGGCGGGGACGTCGACGTCGCCGGTTCCGAGCGGCCGGTACATGCCCTGCCGTACGGCCTCGGTGTACGTGAGCCGGCCAGATCGCACCTTCGCCGCAACAGCCGAGTCCACGTCCTTCAGATGGAGATGCGCGATCCGCTCCGGTGCCTGTCGCGCGAGCTCGGCCGGGTCGGTGCCACCGATGAGCAGGTGACCGGTGTCCAGGCACAACGAGGTCGACGAACCGTCGAGAACCCGCTGTACCTCGTCGCCGGTCTCGATCATGGTGCCCACGTGCGGATGCAGCACCGCGCGGACGCCTCGCGACGCGGCCAGCGCGGTCAGCCGGTCCAGGTTGGTCAGCAGGGTCGCCCATCCGTCGTCGTCGAGCTCGGAGCGGGTGTCGTAGCCTTCGGCGCCGGTGACAGCCGACAGGACGAGGACGCCGGCCTCGGCGGCGACGTAGCCGTCGAGGATGCGGTCCACCTCGGGAACCGGGTCGTGCCCGGCCGCGTGCAGCAGCGCGGGTGTGAACCCGCCGACGGCCCGCAGTCCGTGCTGCGACATGACCTCTGCCATCGCAGCGGGCTGGCTCGGCAGGAAGCCGTCCGGTCCGAGCTCCGTCGCCGTCAGGCCTACCTCGCGCATCTCCCTGAGCACCCGCTCGGAAGCCAGCTGGTAACCCCAGCCGGGCACCTCGCAGACACCCCAGGAGATCGGGGCTCCGGCGATCTTGTCCGTGCTGGTGCTCATCGGCGTACCTCCTCGATCCGGACCGGACGGTGCTCTCGCACGGACAGTGCGCAGGCGTCGGCGATCCAGTCGGCCTCCAGCGCGTCGGCCACGGTGCAGGGGGAGGGGCGTGTTCCGGCGACGACCTCGGTGAACGCTTCCAGCTCGGCGCGGAACGCCGGCAGAAAGCGGTCCATGAAGAACCGATGGGGCTCGCCGGCGGGGAAGGTGACGCCGTGCTCGGCCGAGCGCAGCGGCAGCTTGTCCTCCAGCCCGGCGGCGACGCTGTCCTTCGACCCGTGCACCTCCAGCCGGACGTCGTACCCCCGAGCGTTGTACCTGGTGTTCGAGACCACGCCGAGGGTCCCGTCCTCGAAGGTGAGGATCGTGGCGGACGTGTCGACGTCGCCGTACTCGGCGAAGAACTCCTCGCCGCGGTTGCTGCCGGTGGCGTAGACCTCGACCACCTCGCTGCCGGTCACCCAGCGCAGGATGTCGAAGTCGTGCACCCCGCAGTCCCGGAACATACCGCCGGAGCCCGCGACGTACGCCGCCGGCGGCGGAGCGGGATCGAGCGTGGTGGAGCGGACCGTGTGCAGCCATCCCAGCTCACCGCTCCGGACGGCGGCGTGCACCGCGGCCATCGCGGCGTCGAACCGGCGCTGGAAGCCGATCTGGACGGGCACGTCGGAGTCCTCCACGTGTCGCAGCACCGCCGCCCCTTCGGCACCGCTCCGGGCGACCGGCTTCTCGCAGAACACGGGCACCCCCGCGTCGATGGCCGCGACGATGAGCTGCGGGTGAGCGTCGGTCGATGCTGCGATGACGACACCGTCGACGCCGGCGGCGAGCAGCGCGTCCGGTGAGTCGGCCGGCTCCGCACCGACGCGTTCCGCAACCTGCTTGGTCGCGGCCGGCGCGATGTCGGTGACGACCAGAGAGTCGACGGCGGGCAGGCTGGTCAACGTGCCGGCGTGGAAGCCGCCGATCCGGCCCAGCCCGATGAGTCCGAGGCGCATGATAGTGACCTTTCGTGGCTAGGGGGTTGTCAGGGCCCAGTCAGGGTTCGCCACCGCTGCGGGCCGGCGACCGGCGAGCACGTCGACGATCCCGCGGGCAGCATCGGCGAACGTGGCGGCCGTGCCGCGCAGGGTCAGCCCCATCACATGCGGGGTGAGCACCACGTCGGGGTGGTCGAACAGCGGATGGTGCTGTGCTGGTTCCGGGTCGAAGACGTCGAGTCCGACGCCGGCGAGATGCCCGGCCTCCAACGCGGCCAGGGCGGCGTCCAGGTCGAGCAGACCCCCACGGCCGCAGTTGACCAGAATCGCGCCGGGCCGGGTGCGAGCCAGGAATTCGTCGTCGACAAGGTGATGGGTTTCCTCCGTCAGCGGCGCATGCAGCGTCAGCACGTCGCTGCCGGCGGCGAGCTGGTCGAGGTCCGCGCATGCGAACTCGGGGGGTGGCGGATTGAACGGGTCGTGCGCGAGTACGTGCATCCCGACTGTCGTCGCGAGCTCGCCCACACGCTGACCGATGCGGCCGTACCCGATGATGCCGATCACCGCGCCGTCCAGGTCGCCGACAACCACCCGGTCCCGTTGCCCCCAGCGGCCCTCCCGGACGAGATCCGTCAACGGCCCCAGCCGCTTGACGAGGTGCAGCGCCATCGCGAGGACGCCCTCCGCGACGGCCCGGGTGCCGCTGCCGGGCGTGATCACGACCGGGATCCCCCTGGCGCTGGCCG
>DASRHY010000332.1:0-13947 GCA_035650275.1 Kribbellaceae bacterium
TACGTCGACCCGCCCGGCCGGCGGCTCGAGATCGTGACCGGCGCGCAGGCGAAGCGGCAGCTGTCCGACGCCCAATGCGGGCTCGCGGCACTGACCATGCAGGCCTCGTTCGCGGCCGGCGACCTGACCGGCGGCCTGGTCACCGGTGTCCAGCAGCTCGGCGAGCATGCCCACCAGCTGCCGATGCTGCACACCGAGCACCCGACCGACTGAGCTCATCCGCCGGGCCGCACCAGGCCCAGCTCGTAGGCGAGCACGACCGCCTGCACCCGGGTGGCGACGCCCAGCTTCGCGAGCACCCGGTTCACGTGCGTCTTGACCGTCGCCTGCGCGACGACCAGCTCGGCCGCGATATCGTCATTCGACATCCCGCGGGCCATCAGGACCAGCACCTGACGCTCCCGGTCGGTCAGCTCGCCGAGCCGGGTCGGCGCGTCGGACGCGACCGGCGGGTGGCGGAGGTACTGCTCGATCAGCCGGCGGGTCAGGCTCGGCGCGAGCAGCGACTCGCCGGCACACACGGTCCGGATGCCCTCGGCGAGCCGGTCGGGCGGGGTGGCCTTGAGCAGGAACCCGGCTGCGCCGGCCGCGAGCGCGTCGTACACATACCGGTCGAGGTCGTACGTCGTCAGGATCAGCACCTTGCTCGGGAGGCCGGTCGCCGTGAGCTCGCGAGTGGCCGCGATCCCGTCCGTGACCGGCATCCTGATGTCCATCAGCACCACGTCGGGCGTGGTACGCCGTACCATGTCGACCGCCTCGCGGCCGTCGCCCGCGAGCCCGACCACCTCACAGCCGCGCGCCTCGAGCACGAGCTGCAGGCCGGTCCGGACCAGCTCCTGGTCGTCGGCGATCACCACGCGGATCACGATGCCGCCTCGCGGGTGAGCGGGATCTCCACGTCGACCACGAACCGGTCATCGGCACTCCGGCGCTGGTCGAGCGTGCCGCCCAGCAGGCCGACGCGTTCGGCCATGCCCTGGAGGCCCAGGCCGGATCCGGGGACGGCCCGCGCGGCGCCGATCGGGTTCTCGCAGTAGATCCGCAGCCGGTCGGGTGCCGACTCGATCCCGAGCCGCACCGGGCCGCCGGCGTGCTTCAGGGCGTTGGTGAGAAGCTCTTGGACCACCCGGTACGCCGAGACGTCCACTCCACCGGACAGCGGCGCCGCCGGCAGGGCTAGATCCGCCTCGACCCTCAGCCCGTTCTCGCGGAACGTCTCGACCAGGGTCGGCACGTCGGCGAGACCCGGTGCGGGCCGCAGGCCGAGCTCGTCGACGTCGTCGCGGATCAGGTGCAGCAGCCGGCCGGTCTCCTCGAGCGCCTTGCGTCCGGTGTCGGCGACCGACTGCAGCAGCGCGTCCGCGCGGTCGGGCGATCGGCGTAGGAGATCCTGGGCCGCCGCGGTCTGCACCACCATGGCGCTCAGCGAGTGGGCGATCACGTCGTGCAGCTCGCGCGCGATCCGGTCCCGCTCGGCACGCACCGCCTGGTCACGGATCAGCGCTTGCTGTCGCTCCAGCTGCTCGGACTGCAGCGCCAGCTTGCGGGAGATCCGCCCGAAGATGTACGGCGGGAGCGTGAGGGTCGAGACGAACACAACGTCGGTGAAATCATGCGAGCGTGTGTCGACGAACACGTAGTCGACCAGGAACATCCCGAGCAGCAGCCCGATCCCGACGAGCCCGCGCAGGGTGGCGATCCACCGGCCGAGCGTGTAGCAGATCAACGCCAGTGTGAGGATCGGCGTCGCCAGATCGTCCAGCTGTGGGCCGAACCACGGGATCAGCAGCTGGATGCCTGCCGCAGTGGTCGAGACGACCAGGGGCCAATAGCGGCGCCAGACCAGTAGTAGCGCTGTGGCCGTCTCGAGCACCAGGCCGTATCCCCAGCCGTCGGGCCGGACCATGAGCAGCTCGAAGACCGCCACCGCGGCGATGGCGGCCGGTACGAGCACGTCGGTGCGGCGAAGCGGCACCTTTCGAGATTACGGCCGCTGCCGGTGTGCGGGGCGTCAAACCAGGGGTGGAGATACGGACCAACCCGTACGCCGACGACGACCGCGGCCCCCCGTTCCTAGCGTGGTCGGAGCAGGCGCCACCCGGCGCCGGGGGACGGAGGAATCACATGTTCGAGTCTGTGCAGACGCAGCGCCGGATCGGGCGTTTCGCGTGGGTGATGGCCTGGGTGGGGCTGGTCGTGGGACAGCTGCACGCGCTGTCCAGGTTCGCGACCGAGGATGGCAAGGAGGACCTGGAGCTCCCGCTCACCGCCGCCTGGGCGGAGCCCGCGGCCGACCTGCTGCAGCCGCTGCTCGGGTGGGCCGACCCGGACATCGTCTACATCACGTACGGCAAGATCTGGTTGCCGGTGTTCCTGGCCTACACCCTGTGCGCCGTGGTGGTGTACCGCCGGCGCCGGCCGGCCGGGTTCGAGAAGTGGGCGTGGCGGATCGCGATCACGGCGTACACGCTGTCCTGCGTAGCGGTCTTCCTGGACTACTGGACCCAGTGGACCGGTGACTACAACGGCGACGGCGTCGAGGCGATGCTGTTCACATTCGCCTGGCTCGTCACCGTGCCCAGCCTGCTGTTGAACCTGCTGGGCTCGACCGCGCTCGGTATCACCCTGCTGCTGAAGAGGTTCCGGCCTGTCCTGCCGGCGGTCTTGCTGGCCCTGGTCATCCCGCTCTCGCTCGGGATCCTGGAGGTCACGTCGATGGGCAGCGCGGCCCTGCCAGTGATGTTCGCCTTCGGGATCCTCGGACGCCGGATCGCTCGCGCGGAGTCGCCGGCCCAGGTGCGGCACGAGGTCGTCGCCGGCTGAGCATCGGACGGTGTTGAGCGCCTGTTGAGCCTTCGTTGAGGGTTGCCGTGCAGGCTGTTCCGAAACTGCCGTCAGGGGGAGGGCTTCGATGACCAGTTCGATGGACCGGCCGATCGTCACGTACGTGCACGGATGCGACCCGATCTCCCGGGAAGGGGTGATCAGCCAGCTCCGGACCCGGCCGGAGGTCACGGTGGTCGGCGAGATGGACGTGGACCAGGCCATGGTGGCCGTCATCGTCACCGACACCGTGGACGACGAGGCGACCAGGATGATGCGGGCGCTGCGGCGTGGCGAGTCACCACGGCTGGTGCTCGTGGCGAGCGTGTTGGACGAGGCCGCGCTGGTAGCTGCCGCCGAGGTCGGTGTCGGTGGGCTGCTGCGCCGGAGCGACGCCACCGGCGACGCGCTCGCCCGCACCATCGTCCGCGTCGCGGCCGGTGAGGGGGACATCCCGCACGACCTGCTCGGCCGGTTGCTCACCGAGCTCGGCCGGCTGCAGCGCCAGGTACTGACACCCCGTGGCCTCACTTTCACCGGCTTGACCCCTCGAGAGACCGAGGTGCTACGGATGGTTGCCGACGGCCACGACACCGCCGAGATCGCGAGGCGGATGTGCTATAGCGAGCGCACGGTGAAGAACGTGCTGCACGACCTGACCACCCGGTTGCAGCTGCGCAACCGGTCACATGCGGTCGCCTACGCCGTCCGCGAGGGGTTGATCTAGCAGGCCCTCGAGGGTGCGCACCGCGGCCCGCGCGGCGATCCGGTCGTGACGGCTGGTGAGCGGGTGCTCGGCGGTCCCGTGCCAGGAGGCGAGTGCGCCTAGCGCGGCCTGCCGCAGGTCGTCGCCGGTGGCGTTCTCTGGCAGACCGAGTCGCGACGCCGGGTCGTGTCCCGTACCGCCGAACAGCCGGTCCAGCTCGGTCTGCCGGTCCGTCGGCAGTGTGACCATGCCGGTTCGCAGATCGGACAGCAGCCGGACCTCCTGGAACTCGTGGGCGCGCGCGGCGATCTCCTCGCTGCGAGAGACCAGGTCCGGAGCATCGAACGTGCCCGAGCCCAGCAGGTCGTCCAGCGCCGCCAGCGCCGAACGCGCCTTCAGCACCCGGCCGCGGGTCTCGAACTGTCGCGTCAGTACGGCGCGTAGCCGGTTCAGCCCGCTGCGCTCAGCGAGCTCGGTGCTCAGCGCGACCGAGGTCGGCGCTGCGCCCGACCGGATCAGCTCGACCGCGAGCCGGACACCGAACAGGCCGAAGCGTTCCAGCAGGTGCCCGCGCTCGATCTCGGTGATCTGCAGGGTGGTCGGCCGCGACGCCAACCGATCCGCGGTGAGCAGCAGCTCACCCATCTCCGACAGCGGTGCGTTCGCCAGCGTGGTGAGCAGTGCGTACTCGGCCTCACGCAGCGTCGTCGCGGCGTGGCCGAGCAGACCGTTCACCGGCACGATCACCGGGCACAGCCGGCGCAGCCGGGGCTCCGCGGCGTACCGTCGCGCCACCCGGTCCGCGACCGCCATCGAGTCCAGCCGGCACGAGCCGATCTCGTCGGCCCGGGACAGCACGCCGACCGCGTTCATCGGCGTACCGTGCGCCAGCTCGTCGTCGTGGAACGACTCCAGGAAACGGATGTCGGTCGAGTGGGTGTGGCGCAGCAGGTACAGGACGGCATCGGCGACCGGCACCCGACCGTCGTCGGTCGAGAGCACGCGCTCGGTCCTGGCGGACACGTCCGCGGAGATCGACGCGATCCCCGGCGTGTCCAGGATGGTCAGGTCACGCAGCCGGCTGGTCGGCCAGCCGATCTCCAGGTGGTCGACGTCGGCCGGATCCGTCCCACCGAGATCCACCCGCAGGGCGCCGTCTTCACGGACGTACGGGCGCTCGCGCGGTGCCGCACCGTCGACCGGGAAGAGCGTCGCGTGCGGCCGGTCGTCCTGGCGGTACCAGGTGAGGATCCGGGTGCATTCACCGGCGTCGGTAGGTGCCAGCTCCTCACCGAGCAGGGCATTCAGCAGGGTGGACTTGCCGGCTTTGACCTTGCCCGCGATGGCCAGTCGCAGCGGACCGGTCAGCCTGGCCGCGATCTCGTCGAGCTGCTCGGTGACACCGACATCGCCGGAGCGGCGCCTGGCCTCCTCGATCAGCGCGAGGATGCCGGCCGACAGGTCGTCAGTCATCGTGGCCTCCGTCCGGGAGGTCGGCCGCGGGATCATCGCGGACGTGATCGACCACAGCGCCGACCCCCACACCGACCCCGGCGCCGACGCCCGCGCTCACCGCGGCGCGTCCGCCGATCGTGGCGAGGTCGCGAGCCCGGGTCCGGATCGACCGCAGCCGCTCGGACTCGGCCTCCAGCTCCGCTGTCCGGGCGGCACGGCCCTGCGGACTGAGCCGGGTGGCCCGGGTCGCGGCGTCCAGCGCCGCGCTGGTGGACCGGTGCATCGTGGCGGCGCGCTGCTGGAAGTCGTCGCGCAGGTATCGCTGCGCCTTGCGCAGCCCGTCGCGGGTCTCCTTGTTCATCACGAAGGCGACCTCGTCGACGTACCGGCGGGTGGCGGCCTTCGCCTGCTGCTGCCGGTACAGCCGTTGCCGTTTGCGTTCGTCGCGGATCAGCTTGCCGCCGATGCCCGCGCCGAGCGCCGCGGCGGCGCCGGCGACGGCCACCACCGGTAGCAGCACCGATCCGATGCCGAACAGCACCATCGGCACGTACACGGCACTGCGTGCGGCCACCATCAGCGACCCGAGCCGGCCGCCGGGCATCGACAGCGACGCCGCCGACGCGAGCTCGAGACCGTCCAGCGACGCGGAGGTGGCGGCGACCTCGAGGTCGAGCCCGGTACCGGCCTCCAGGTCGAACGCCTCGGCGACCTGCTCGCTCAGCTCCCGGGCCCGGCTCATCATCAGGTCGCGGTTGGCGACCCCGGCGATCGCTGCCTGGCGGCGCAACCAGACCTCGATGTCCGCCCAGGTCTCCCGCGGATCGCCTTCGTCGATGATCGACTCGACCTCGCGCAGCACGGTTCGGAGCCGGCCCTGCAGGTCGTGCTCGACATCGGCGACCAGATCAGCGATGCCGTCCGCGAGGGACTGCTGCCAGGTCGCCGTCGGTGAGGTGAGACCGGCCGTCTTGCGCCGTGCCCGGTCCAGGTCGGCGAGCACCTCTTTGCTGTCGGCCGGAGTCGCGAGTACGACGCGCTCGGCGTCGGACTCCTGCGCCAGCTGGCCGGCGACGAAATCCAGGTCGTGGGCAACGGTCGCCGCCGCACGCTTGGTACCCGGGACGACGACGGCCGTGGCCAGGAACTCGACCAGGTCCGCGAACCCTGACTCCCCGTTGAGCTCGGGCTGGTGCGCCGCGCGGAGTCGCAGGAACGACGAGACCGGCAGCACGGGCAGGTCCAGACCGGCATTGGCCAGGTGGCCGCGGTCGAGCTCGACGATCCGGCGCCAGTGCGGGTACAGGTCGGTCTTGGTGACCACCAGGGCCGCGACCGGACCACGTTCGATCGCGGTCCGCAGGAAGGCCATCTCGGGCGCGGTCAGCTCCTGTGCGGCGTCGGTGACGAACAGCACAGCGTCCGCGCGGTCGAGGCTGGCCAGGGTGAGCTGGCCGTGTACCGAGTCCAAGCCGCCGACGCCCGGCGTGTCGAGCATGCAGAGTCCGGACCTGAGCATCCGGTGCGGTACCTGGACCGTGACGGACTGCAGCCGGCCGAGCTCGGACGCCGCGCCGTTCGTCGGCAGACCGTTCGACTCCGCGACGTACCTGGCGATCTGGTCGAGCGGGGCGTCCTCCTCGACCGGCTCCTGCCCGGCGTCCGCCTGGCGGTACACGGTCAGCCCCGGCGGCTCGCCGTACCGGACGAGCGTCGGAACGGCGGTCACGATGTCGGCGTCGACCGGGCAGACCGCGGTCTGCAGCAGCGCGTTGACCAGCGTGCTCTTGCCGCGCTTGAACTCGCCGACGACGACCGCGGTCATCGTCCGCGTATCGAGACGTTGTCGCGCGCTGTCGAGCTGTGCGGTCAGGTCCGGACGGGCCCGTGCGTCGGCCAGGGTGCGGCCTTCGTCGATCGCGGAGACCAGCTTCGCTACGCTGACGGGGGCCTGCGCGACCGGGCGCGGTGCGTGTTCAGGCGGGGGCCGTGTGGGTTCGGGTGGCGGTGTGGGTTCGGGTGGCGGAGTGGGGTCCGGCTGGGGGGTGGGCGGTGGAGTGGGCTCGGGCTCGGAATCGGATTCGGCCCAGGCGAGGAAGTGGTTACAGGCCGTGCAGAACGTCGCCCCGTCGTCGTTCGGGCGTCCGCAGTTCTCGCACCTGATCATGGCTTTCCGATGCTTCCCGTCCCCACAGAAATCCGTGCTATCGACGATAATCACAGACAGGTGGCGCGTCATGATCTTTGGGCAGCGGCACCGAAGGGGAGGTGGCGGCGATCGACGTCTGCGAAGCATGTGGCGAGCAGAACCCGGCCGGATCCGCGTTCTGCCTGTACTGCGGTGCCTACCTCGGCTGGGACCAGAAGGTCCCCGCCGAACGGAAACAGAGCGCCGCGGGCCCGTCCACGCCCCAGCCGGCCCAGTCCCCGGCGCCGCCGACCGTCCAACCAGGTCCGCAACCGGTCGCTCACACAGCCGCGCAACCGGCCGCCGGAACGGGGCCGGCCGGGTACCCGAGCGCGCCGCAGCCGGTGGTCACCATCCCGGCCGGTCACACCGCCTGCCCGGCCTGCGGCCACCCGAACGATGCGAGCCGCAGGTTCTGCGGCAGGTGCGGCCTCGCCCTGCGCCCCGGCATGCCGACCGCCCGTGTCAGCGCGCCGCGGGAGCAGCAGTCGTGGTGGCAACGGTTCCGCGACCCGACCGACCGGCGTGCCCGGCGCGAGTACCGGCGCAGCCTGCCGCCGCTGTACCGCTGGCGCCGGGTGTTGATCGGCCTTCTCGTGATCGCCTGTGCGGCGGGCGTCCTGTTCGTGATCGGGAAGAACCCGGTCGGCTGGGTCAAGGCCACCTGGTACGACGTGCGCGGCACCCTCGTGCCCGTGGACGGGGTCACGTTCACCGAGCTGCCGAACGGTTCTGCCGCGCAGAACTACGACGCGACGAAGCTCGGCACACCCGAACCCGACGATTCCTGGGCGACGACCTGGACGAATGCCGCGATGGCGCCGGTCGCGGACTGTGCCGGGCAGCGTGCCGCGCGTGGCATGGTCGCGGTGACGTTCACCGAGCCGGTCCGGGTACGGCGGCTCGAGATCCGTGCAGGGCTGCCCGCGGGGAACAGTCTGCGGCCGCTGACGTTCCGGCCGAGCCGGGTGTTCGTGATCTACGGGCCCGGTCAGTGCGCGGTGCTACAGGTGCAGGACGACCCGGGCGTCCAGGCCATCGACATCGACACCGGTACGGCGGTCAGCTCTTTGCGGCTGGCTGTCGGCGCGGCGTACCCCGCTCGGGTCGACGGCCGGCAGAACCTGGTCGCACTGTCCGGCATACGCGTCCTGTCCCGTCCGAACTGAGCACTCAGCCAGGCGACGGCTTGAGCGTCAGTATGCAACCCGGACCGGCGTTCGGTCGCTGAACCTGGGCGCAGAGCGTGGTCACCTGCTGCTCGGAGCTCGCCGGTCCGACGTACACCACCCAGGCGTTGCTGATCGGCTGTCCGTTGGGCGAGATCCGCAACCCGGCGTACTGGCCGCTGGTGAACAGCACCCTCGCCGGCACCCCGGACTCGGTCAGCTGCCGAGCGAGCTGCCTGGCCGCCGGCTCGGCGTTGGCGGAGTTCGCGGGCTGTGCCTCGACGACGCCGACCCACTGGTCGGGGGTGAAGGTCGGCGCGTCGGGGCCGCCCGGTGACTGGTTCGGGCTACCGGTCGGCGTCGCCGTCTGGGTGGCCGTTGGACTTCCATCGGGAGAGGGCGTCTGGCTCGCGCCCCCGCCGTCGGTGGGGGTGGCGTTCGGGGTCTCGCTCGGTGTGGCGTTCCCCACCGGGGCTTTGGGGGTCGTCGTGCACGCCGGCTCGGACCGTGGCCCTATCTGGTCGCCGTTGACGGCGCCGAGCGCGAAGCAGTACGGCGTCAACGGCTCCAGCTTCTCGACCTTCAGCGCGGTCTGCTGCGCGTCGATCCCAGGCTGGGAGGAGATCACCTGCGACTTGTTCACCGGGTCGATCCCGTACAGCGTGTAGGAGTCGATGTTCACCAGCGGTTCCCAGGTCAGGGTGGTCGAGAACGGCCCAGTGGACGCGGCCGCCAGCTTCGGCGTGGCCGGCACCGTGACCCCGTCACCGCCGGTTGCCTCGCTCTCGTCCGCGGGACGGGTCAACGCGAACACCAGCGCCCCGACCGTGACCAGGACCGCCAGCGCCGCGACCGAGACGGTGAGCCGGGACAGTATCGGCTTCTGCGTCACTGCGCCGTCGACCACCGGCCGGCCCGGGTCGGACACCGGGGATACCGGCCCGCCGACCGGGACGGGCGGGTCCGGCTCACCGATCACCTGGAAGGCCAGCCGGGTCGGCGCCCCGCGCAGCACCGGCTTGCGGATCCGGGCCTTCAGCCGCGCGGTGACCGAGCCGCCGAGCGGGATCTCGACCACGTCGGGCCGGACCAGGAAACCGAGTGCCTGGTCCGCGTCGGTCGCGACCAGCCGTAGCCTGGCCGGGGCATTGCCCCAGTTGCTGATCTGGATCGTGTGCCGGCCCCGCCACCGACCGGACGAGGTCACCGGGGTGAGCTTCGCCTGCAGCCCGCTGACCTGCCCGATCGTCAGCTCGCCCTCGGCGACCGCGCTGGCCGAGGTGTTCACCTCGGACCGGGCCCGGATCCCGAACGGCACCAGCCCGCCGGGTGTGCCCGGACCGCTGGGCGGCCGGAAGACGATCGTCGCGGTCTCCTGCTGCTGCGGGTACACCTGCAGCGCCGGCGGGATCACCTCGGCCCAGTCGATCGGTTGCTCGCCCACCACGTCCAGCTGGTAGCTCTCGACGATCGTGCCGGGGTTGTGCACCTCGATCTGGACGGTGACCTGGCCACCGGGCTCGACCGTCAGCTGGCTCTGCTCGAGCCGGATCAGCGGGTCGGTCACGTCGTACGCCCCCTCAGTCGTCATCCCAGATTAGGACCCGGACGCCCGGCCGGCGCAGGTTTCCGGCGAACTGAGACGTGCCCGTTGGGGCAGCCGGGAGTGCCCTCGATCGCGGCCAGTGGCCCGCTGCCCCCACCACGAGCACGGAGAACACTCGGTGGCGTGATCCACGAGGTGGACTCGGCGCTGCACGCGCTGATCCGGCGCGAGGCGACCGGCGCGCGGGACATCGAGGTTGTCTTCGATGCCCCGACCAAGGAGTGGGCCGGGCGACGGAACGCGCCGACGATCGACGTCTACCTGTACGACATCCGCGAAGACCTGCGGCGGCGCGAACGCGGGTTGCTGAACGAGTACGACGACTCGCGCCAGGTGACCGCCCGGGTACTGCCGCCGCGGCACTTCAAGCTGTCCTACCTGGTCACCGCATGGACCCAGCGGCCCGAGGACGAGCACCGGCTGCTGTCCGGCCTGCTGTCCTGCTTCCTGCGGTACGAGGCACTGCCGGAGGACCTGCTGTCCGGTCCGCTGGCCGAGCTCGGGCTGCCGGTACCGATCATGATTGCGCTGCCACCCCCGGAGGACCGTTCGTTCGCCGATGTGTGGTCCGCGCTCGGTGGCGAGCTGAAGCCGTCGCTTGACCTGGTGGTGTGCGCGCCGACCGACACCGGCCGCCGGTACGAGGCCGGGCCGCCGGTGGTCGAGCCGCCGCGGGTCTCGATGGGTGGCAAGGACGGCTGGCCGCCGTACGAGGAAGGGCCGCGCCGGACTGCCCCGGCTCCTCCGGCGGAGCGCAAACGGCGGGCGCGCAAGAGGGCGTCGTGACGGCGGCGTCAGCGGCGTACGGGTTGGACTACCTGCTGGCCCGGCTCGGCCTGGTGGAGGACCGGGTCCGGGACCTGGTGGCGCAGCGACGTGCCGACGACCCGGCGACGGACGACCCGTTCCGCGGGCTGTACGTGAACGACGAGATGGTCGACCGGCTGCTCGCCGGTGACGGCCACCGGCCGACGCAGGAGCGCACCGCGCATGCGGAGCTCGAACGGTCCGCCGACGCCGCCGAGGCGGCCGGCCAGGCGATCCCGCTGCGCCGGCTGGCCCACGACGCGGGACTGTCCGAGCTGGACACGGAGTTGCTCGTCATCGCCTTGCTGCCCGATCTGGACAGCAGGTTCGAGCGGCTGTACGGCTATCTGAACGACGACGTGACCAGGCGGCGGGCCAGTGTGGGCCTGGCACTGGAGCTGGCAGGGGTGTCGTCGATGTCATCGGTCGCGCGGGGCCGGCTGGCCGCTCGCGGCGCGCTGGTCGATCGGGCGCTGCTGACCGTCGAGGACGGCGACCGCCCGTTCCTGACCCGCGCGCTGCGAGTGCCCGACCGGGTGGTGGCGCATCTGCTCGGTGACGACGAGCCCGATCCGCTGCTGGTACCGATGCTCGCCGACGTGACGCCGTACGACGCCGTGATCGGCGCCGAGCTGGCCCGGACACTGCGGGCGGGGTTGCGGCTGGTCCATCTGCGCGAGCACGAGCTCGGCACCGGACAGGCGATCGCGGCCGCGGCACTGGCCGCCGCCGGCAGGGGTGTCGTAGCGGTCGACCTGACGTTGCTGTCCCGCGACCCGGATCCGCTGGACCTCGCCGTGGTGGCCGGACGGGAGGCGCTGCTGCGCGGCGCCGGGCTGGTGGCCGGGCCGGTCGAGGCGCTGGCCGACGCCTCGCTGGAGGCGCTGCGCCGGCTCAGCCGCTGGCCGGTGCCGCTGCTGCTGGTCGGCACCGGCACCTGGGATCCGCGGTGGAGCCCGGAGGCGCCGCTGTCGCTCGATCTGCCGCCGCTCGGGGTCCGCGACCGGGTCGAGCTGTGGCGTGAGCACCTCGCACCGGGCTCCGACCTCGACCCGGAGCAGCTGGCGGCGCACCTGGCGCTCGGACCGGGGCAGGTCGGCAAGGTGTTCCGCACCGCGGAGGCGTCCGCGCTGCTGTCCGGTGGCCCGGTCACGTCCGACGACCTGCAACGCGGCGTACGGGCCCAGAACGCGGCCGGGCTGGAACGGCTGGCCCGGCGGATCGAACCCGACGTGAGCTGGCCGGACCTGGTGCTGGCGCCGCTGGTGCTGCAGTCGCTTCGCGGTCTGTCCGAGCGCGCCCGGCACCGCGACATCGTGCTGACCGACTGGCGGATGCGCCGCGGCGGCGGTCGCGGCCGCGGCGTCACCGCCTTGTTCGCAGGCGACTCGGGCACCGGCAAGACGATGTCGGCCGAGGTGATCGCCGCGGACCTCGGGCTCGACCTGTACACCGTCAACCTGGCGACCGTGGTGGATAAGTACGTCGGCGAAACGGAGAAGAACCTGGAGCGGATCTTCGCTGAGGCCGGTGGGGTGAACGCGGTGCTGTTCTTCGACGAGGCAGACGCGATCTTCGGTAAGCGCAGCGACGTCCGGGACGCCCACGACCGGTACGCGAACATCGAGAGCGCCTACCTGTTGCAGCGACTGGAGAGCTTCGACGGCCTGGCGATCCTGGCCACCAATCTGCGTGCCAACATCGACGAGGCGTTCACCCGGCGGCTGGACGCGATCATCGACTTCCCGGCACCCACTCCCGAGCTGCGCGAACGACTCTGGCACCAGTGCCTCGCCCCACCGTTGCCCTTGGGCAACGATCTCGACCTGGAGTTCTGCGCGCAGGCGTTCGAGCTCGCCGGCGGGAACATCCGCTCGGCCTCGATCACCGCGGCGTACGTCGCGGCCGAGACCGGCAGACCGGTCGGGATGGCCGAGGTGATCGCCGCCGTCGGCCAGGAGTACCGCAAGCTCGGCCGCCTGGTCCTGGAACGCGAGTTCGGCCGGTACTACCCGTTGCTCGAAGGTGACAGAATGAGTTGAGACGCACTTCCGGGGGGCGAAGGCATGGGGTACCGTCTCGGAGTCGATCTGGGGACGACGTTCACCGCTGCCGCCGTCGGCAACGGCCAGCCGCCGTCCATGCTCGGACTCGGCCACCGTGCCCTGCAAGTGCCGTCAGTCGTATTCCTCACCGAGGACGGCGAGTTCCTGATCGGCGACGCGGCGGAGCGGCGCGGGCGTACTGATCCGGCCCGGATGGTGCGCGAGTTCAAGCGCCGGATCGGCGACCCTGTACCGCTGCTCGTGGCGGGTATCCCGTTCTCGCCGCAGGCCCTGACTGCGCGTCTGCTGGCCTGGGTGGTGACCGCGGCCACCGAGCGGATGGGGGCGGAACCGGACGAGCTGGTGCTGACGTATCCGGCGAACTGGGGCGGATACAAGCGAGAGCTGTTGAGCCAGGTGATCGCGCTGGCCGATATCGGCGACGCCCGGACCTGCCCGGAACCGCAGGCGGCCGCGGTGCAGTACGCGGCACGCGCCGGCCTGCGGCCCGACGGCCGGATCGCCGTCTACGACCTGGGTGGCGGGACGTTCGACGTGTGCGTCCTGGAGAAGCGGACGGACACCGAGTTCGGGCTACTGGGCAAGCCGGACGGCGTGGAGCATCTCGGTGGTGTCGACTTCGATGAGGCGGTGTTCCAGCACGTGCTCTCCGCGCTCGGGCCGGCCGCCACCGGTCTCGATCCGCGCACCGTGGAGGCGACGGCGGCACTGGCCCGGCTGCGACGGGACTGCGTGGAGGCCAAGGAGGCGTTGTCGGCGGACGTCGAGACCGCCATCCCGGTCACCCTGCCCGGGCTGACCACCTCGGTACGGCTTACCCGTGCCGAACTCGAGTCGCTGATCGGGCCGCCCCTGCGGGACACCATCGCAGCCACCGGCAGGGCACTGCGCAGTGCCGGGGTGCCCCCCGAGCAGCTGACCGCGATCGTGCTGGTCGGCGGTAGCTCGCGGATCCCGCTGGTCAGTCATCTGCTGCAGGGCACCTTCGGGGTCCCGACCGCGGTCGACATCCACCCCAAGCACGACGTCGCGCTCGGTGCTCTCCACTACGACGCCTCCGCCACCATGCCGTTGCCGGCTGTGCCACCGCAGGACGTCCTATCACCGCCCGAACCGGAGTCTCT
>DASRHY010000333.1:0-24186 GCA_035650275.1 Kribbellaceae bacterium
CGGGCGGTCGGTGAAGCCGCCCGCCCGACCTACATTCGCGTGGCTAACCCGTCGAACGGAGGGTTGTCCACTGCTATAGCCGGGGCCAACCCGCATGTCAGCGGGTTAACCACGCGAATGTGGGACCAGGGCGAGCGCCGGCCAGCCGGGCGAGCGGGCGCCGGGCCGGGTGATGGGGTTGGGCGGCGGTGCGGGATTCGCGTTCGTGGATGGCGTGTTCGTCGGTGCGGGCGTCGCGCGACGAGAAGTGGCGGAGCCAGGCGGCGGTCGCGACCACGCCGGCGACGCGGAGTGTGCCGCCGGAGACGATCGCGGTCCACACCGAGGTGAGGTCGGCGACGAGGCCGGAGCGGACCTGGCGAACACGGTCGACATCCCGTCGCTGCCGTCCGGTGCCGACGACCTGTTTCCAGCCGGGCTACAGCGGCAGCAATGAGCTGAGATCGGTACGCTCACCGCTGGCCCTGACCCGGCCGGCGGCGCGCGCGTCGTTCCAGGTCGTGGTCCCGCTGGCGAGCTCGATCCACACGTCCGGCGGCATCTCCACCACCGCGCCCGGGGTACCCCGGGTGTGCCGCGGGCCCTGGATCACCTGCACGGCGCCGTACGGCGGGATGCGCACCTCGACCGCCTTGCCGGGCGCCTTGGCCTGCAGCCTGGCCAGGTAGTGCTTGGTCAGCAACCTGAGGTCGGCGCGCTCGGCCTGTCCGGCGCGGAACCGCGCCAGCGCATCCTCGATCTCCTGACCCACGGCGCTACCGTACGGTGTCGTCGCGCGCCGGTTCATAATCGTCGTCAACACGGGGTACCACGACGCAGGCCGGAGGGATCATGACGCCGCGGAACCAGGCGGTGCTGGCCACAGTGGCTGGTGTCGCCGTGGGCGCCGCGATCGTCGGTGGCGTGGTCGCACTGCGGGACGACCCGGGCAGCGAGGGAACCGCGGTCAAGGCGGCGAACAGCCCGTCACCGTCGGCCAGTCTGCCGGCCCCCGACCCGGAGGCGGGTCCGCTGGAGGCCGCCGGGATCCGGTACGTGTCGAAGAAGTTCGGCACCAGGACGGCCGACATCACGCTCCAGGTCCCGGCGGGCTGGACGTACGTGAAGCAGGACGCCTACAACGCCTGGTTCGTCGGGCCGGACGGCACCTGGCGACTCCGCGTCGACGCGACCGCCAACTCCCGCACGATCGACCAGACGCTGAGGGCACGGGAACGCAGCCTGGAGCGCAGCACGAAGGGCCTGAAGGTGATCGCGCGCGAGGAGGGCGCCCAGCAGACGAACTGGGGCCCCGGCACCCTCACCCACCGGACGCTGATCTACAGCTACCAGAGCTCGGACCGGGGTCTGCGGTTCGTGATGAACCGGTTCGTCGCGCTCGGCGACGGCGGCCGGACAGCGGTCGAGATCACCGCCTCGGGCCGTCCGGACGACCAGACCGGCCTGGAGGCCGTCCTCGCCCAGGCGACGGCGACCATCGTGCTGGCGGGCTGAGCCGAGACGCCAGTTACGGTATGTGTTGGTCGCCGGAACGAGGAGGGGTGCTGTGGCTGTCAGTGCGCCGCTCCTCGTCGGTGCCGTCGCCGGCACGGCCGTGCTCGCGGTGATCGCCGGCTCCGTCGCCGGCCGGATCACCCAGCCGACACCCGCGACGCCCGCCGGCAGCCCCGCGCCGCTGGTCACCGACGCGATGCCGACGTCTTCTCCGACATCGGGGCCGCTGCCGAAGAAGACGCCCGTCCCTGACCCGGCCGAGGCCATGGACCCGGACGAGCTGAGCTTCCGGCGGGAGACGTTCCAGGTCACGAAGCAGCCGCACCCGCCGGCAACGGTCTCGCTGCACATCCCGGCCGGGTGGCGGCTGACACCGCAGGCCAGCAGCGACGAGGTGCGGTTCACCGACCCGGCCGGCAAGCGCTGGATCCGGGTGGAGTCCGGGTTCGCGGTGGAGCGGCCGCCGGCCGACTCGATGAGCATCCTGGTCACCAACCTGCGCACCAGCCAGCCGCCCGAGAACGCCCTCACGATCCTGTCCCGTCGGTCCGGGCAGCTGTCCGACCGCGACGGTGACGGCGTGCGGAACATCTCGACGCTCGAGTACACCTACATCCCGAATCAGTCGGTCCGGTACGTGTTCGTCCGCTGGATCGGCTTCGGCCCGGCCGGCGACGCCGCCGTGGAGATGAGCGTGACCGGTCTGCCGCAGGACTCGAAGGCACTCGCTGAGGTGCTCGCCCGCGCATCGTCGACGGTCGAACGCACCGACTGAGCAACTTCACGGTCTGCCAGAACGTCATCACTATGACGGACCGAGACGACAGGGAGAACGGGTGAGGACTGCGGCACTGCTGGGCGCCGTGGCCGGCATGACCGGCCTCGGCGTACTCGCGGGCTTCGCCACCGGCAACCTCACCCAGCCGGACCCACCCACCGCGGCCGGATCCCCCATGCCTCTCCTCACCATCCCGTCTCCAAGCCCCACCACGGCGCCCAGCGTGATCGTCTCCTCGCCGGACGATCCCGCCGGCCCGCCGGCACTCGACGCCGACGACCTGAGATACGTCAGCCGGTCCACATCGATCGCCGAACAGACGTTGCGGATCAGGGTCCCGCGGGAGTGGGAGATCATCCCGCAGTCCGTGACCGAGGTGAACGTGCGCTACCGTCCGATCGACGACTCGACCTACAACCTCCGGGTCGAGGCAACCCCGGCCTCACTCCAGATCGACCGCGCGAGCAAGGAGCGCGAGGCGGTGTTGAAAGGCAGCGGCACCCTCAACCTGCAGATCCTCGGTCGGACCCGCGGCTCGGTGACCACGCCCGACGGGCTGACGCGCCGGTACGAGGAGCTGTACTACACCAGGGTCGAACCGGGCACGTTCCGTACCCAGGCGTCGATCGTCCGGTGGGTCGACGGCATCGAGCTCGTGGCGACGGGCCGGCTGCGGGACGTCGAAGGGCTGCGGGCGGTTCTCCGGAAAGCGACGGAGACGGCCGAGCTGGTGAAGAGCTAGCGGTCGTCGCCGGTGGTGTAGCTGAACGCGTTGGCGACGTCGAACGCGGTCCCCCGGTCCTTGGCGCGGACCTGGATCCAGAGCAGCTTGCCCTTCTCCACCTGGACGACGCGCTCGAGCAGGTACGTCTTGTTGACACACTCGCCTTCGATCCGGGTCGCCGCCGGACTGCCGTTCACATTGGTCGTGTCGATCTCGCCGCGGAGCCCGCACTCGCTGTGAGGCGGGATGTCCGCGATCCTGTCGCCCGGCATCACGCCGGCGAAGACTCCCGGCGCCGACGACGTGATGTCGGCAGTTGCCCGCACCGCATCCAGGGTCGCCTTGGTGCCAGGCGGCTGCCAGTCCTGGTCCGACACATGCTTGGTCCATGACCGCGGCACCATCACGCTGAGGTCGGAGTCGCCGACAGACACCATCTCGGAGTCGGCAATGTAGCGCTGGGCGAGGTACCCGCCACCCGCTCCGAGTACGGCGGCCAGCAGCGCGGCCGCGATCCACGGCGCTCGGCGGCGCCGGACCGAGGTGGATATGGTCGGCTCGTCGACAACCGGCTGCTGAGTCCCGATCACGGTGGCGACCCGGTCCTGCTTGCGGGCCTTTGCGCCCTCGACGATCGGGGCGGGCAGAGGGTCGAGCGACCTGGTGGTCTCGTTCAGGCCGCCGACCAGCTCCTTGGTGAACGCTGCGACGTCCGGCCAGCGCTCCTCCCGGTCCGGCTGGAGCGCGCGCAGGATGGCTTCCTCGATCCGGTCCGGAACGCCGATGCCCAGCTCGCTCGGCCGCGATGGTTCCTCGACCCGGCCGGCGGAACCCAGTCCGCTGACCTGGTGCGGCGACTGGCCGGTCAGCGCGGCGTACGCGACCGCGCCCAGCGAGTACTGGTCCGCCCGCTCGTCCAGCCGCTCGCCGAGGGCCTGCTCGGGCGCGACGTACGACGGGGTGCCGCCGGGGATCGTGATCCGGGAGACCTCGTCCAGCGACTTGCCGAGGCCGAGGTCGGACAGCACCGCACGCTCACCGTCGTCGGTGCTGCGGAACAGTACGTTGGCCGGCTTGACGTCGCGGTGCAGCAGCCCGCGCCGGTGCAGCGCCTGCAGGCCGCGCCCGACCTGGACGACGACGTCTACCGTGGTGGCCAGATCGAGCGGCTGCTCGCGGATCCGGTCCGCCAGGGTGCCGCGGTCGGCGTACGTCAGGACCAGGAACGGGCGGCCGTCATCCAGCTCGCCGACGTCGTGCACCTGAACCACGTGCTCGGACTCGACCCGGCGCAGGAACCGGCCCTCCTCGAGGAACCGCCGGTGTACTACGTCGTCGTCCACCCAGTTGTCGGCCAGGACCTTTATCGCGACCTCGGCGTCCAGCTGCTCGTCGTATCCGAGCCAGACGGTGGCGAATCCCCCTGAACCGAGACGTCGGCGCACCACGTAGCGCCCGAATCTGCTCGGAACCCCCATGCAGGGCATTATGGGGCACTCCGGGGAGCCCACAGAATGTGGGACGGTCTCACATGGGTCACAGCGAGGTAACCATGGGCGAGCAGCAGGACAACGGTGTCAAGGCGGCGGACGAGCTGGGCCTGCTTGCCGAGCGCGCCGCGGCCGGCGACAGCGCCGCCATGGACGACCTGCTGCGGCAGATACGGCCGAAGGTGCTGCGGATCTGCCGGAGCGTGCTGCCGTACTCCGGGGACGCTGAGGACGCCTGCCAGGAGGCGATGATCAATATCGCCACCAAGATCGGCACGTTCACCGGCCGGAGCAGCTTCTCCACCTGGGTGCACACGGTGGCGGCGAACTCGGCCCGGACGACGTACCGGAAGCTGAAGCGGCGGGCGCAGGCCGCGCACCACCCCGAGCAGCTGGAACGTCCGGACCCGCGCACCACCAGCGTGATCGCCGGAACCCGGCTGGACCTGCTGGATGCGCTCGAGACGCTCGAGAAGGACCGGCCGCAGATGGTGACACCGTTGATCCTGCGGGACGTGTACGGGCTGTCGTACGAGGAGATCGCGGCGGCCACCGACGCCCCGCTCGGCACGGTCAAGTCGCGGATCCACGACGCTCGCGAGGTGGTCCGCCCGCTGCTCCGCCCGAAGGACTGACCTACCGGCCGTCACCGGACGGGCACGGAGGCGTTGCGCCGTCGACCGACCTGCTCGCGAGGCTCCCCGAGGAGGGCTCCCGCGTGGTTGCATGAGCGGTATGAAGAAGCTCATCAACGATCCTGCTGACGTCGTGAGTGAGGCGCTTCGAGGTTTCGAGGCTGCGCACGGGGACCGGGTACGAGTCGACCACGAGAACAAGATCGTCTACCGCAAGGACGCTCCCCGGCAGGGGAAAGTGGGCCTGATCTCCGGTGGTGGCTCGGGGCACGAGCCGATGCACGGAGGTTTGGTCGGGATGGGAATGCTGGACGCCGCCTGTGCTGGTGAGGTGTTCACCTCGCCGGTGCCGGACCAGATGATGGCCGCGACCAAGGAGGTCGACGGCGGCGCCGGGGTGCTGCACATCGTCAAGAACTACACCGGCGACGTGATGAACTTCGAGATGGCCGCCGAGATGGCCGCCGCCGACGCGGGCACCGAGGTGAAGTCGGTGGTGACCAACGACGATGTGGCAGTGCAGGACTCGCTCTACACCGCGGGCCGTCGCGGCGTCGGCATCACCGTGCTGCTGGAGAAGATCGCCGGCGCGGCCGCGGAGCAGGGCCGGTCGCTGGCCGAGGTCGCGGACCTGGCCGTGAAGGTGAACGACAACGGCCGTTCGATGGGCATGGCGCTCACCTCCTGCACGGTGCCGGCCGCGGGCAAGCCGACCTTCGACCTGGCCGAGAACGAGATGGAGGTCGGCATCGGCATCCACGGCGAGCCCGGCCGCACACGGTTGCCGCTGGCGCCGGCCAAGGAGATCGCGGCGCTGCTCGTCGACCCGGTGCTCACCGACCTGCCGTACGGCGACGGCGACGCGGTGATTGCCTTCGTCAACGGAATGGGCGGCACCCCGCTGATCGAGCTCTACCTGATGTACAACGAGGTCAAGCAGCTGCTGGACAGGGCGGGGATCACGGTGGCCCGGTCGCTGGTCGGCAACTACATCACCTCGCTGGAGATGGCCGGCTGCTCGGTCACGCTGCTCAAGGCCGACGACGACCTGGTCGGCCTGTGGGACGCACCGGTCAACACCCCCGGCCTGCGGTGGGGCGCATGACGGACGTCCAGAGCCTGGACCGCTGGCTCCGCGACTTCGCCGAGGTGGTGCACGACAACGCCGGTCTGCTCACTGAGCTGGACGCGGCGATCGGCGATGCCGACCACGGCGCCAACATGGACCGTGGGATGAAGGCGGTGGTGGCGGCGCTGGACGCCGGCTTCGAAGCACCGGACGCGCTGCTGAAGAAGGCCGGGATGACGCTGGTCAGCACGGTCGGCGGGGCCAGCGGGCCGCTCTACGGGACCTTCTTCCTGCGGTTCGGCACCGCGCTCGCGGGCGTCACCGAGATCGGCGCCGAGGACCTGGGGAAGGCTCTGCACGCGGGAGTCGAGGGCATCCTCGCCCGCGGCAAGGCAGAGCTCGAGGACAAGACCATGTACGACGCGTGGGCGCCAGCGCTGGAGGCGTACGACGCCGCAGTGGCCGACGGGACCGGCGCGGCCCTTGCAGCCGCGGCGGCAGCCGCAGCCAAGGGCCGGGACGCGACGATCCCGCTGGTCGCCCGCAAGGGCCGCGCGTCGTACCTCGGCGAACGCAGTGCCGGCCACCAGGACCCCGGAGCCACCAGCACCACCTTGCTGCTCGAGTCCGCCGCCCGCACCCTCTCGTGACCCTGGACCGCACTGGCAGCGGGGTGGTCGGGTGATCGGGATCGTGGTGGTGTCGCACAGCCGCGCGCTGGCGGAGGCGGTGGTCGCTCTGGCCGAGGAGATGGTGACCGCGGGCGGGCCGGTGATCGCGGTGGCGGCGGGACTGGACGAGACAACGTTCGGGACCGACGCGACCGCGGTGGCGGAGGCGATCGGCACCGCGGACAGCCCGGACGGGGTACTGGTGCTGCTGGACCTGGGCAGCGCACTGCTCAGTACCGAGCTGGCGCTGGAGTTCGTCGAGCCGGACGTGCAGGAACGGGTCCTGGTCACCAGCGCACCGCTGGTCGAGGGCCTGGTCGCGGCCGTGGTGCTGGCCGCGACCGGCGCTCCGCTCGACGCCGTCGCGGACGAGGCGCGCCAGGGGCTCACCGCGAAGCAGCAGCACTTGGGCGACGTACCCGCGCCTGTCGAGCAGTCCACGCCCGACATACCCGAGCAGATCGTCGAGCTGGTCGTGCCGAACCCGCACGGGCTGCACGCCCGCCCCGCGGCCCGGCTGGTCGCGCTGGCCCGCTCGTACGACGCCCGGCTGACCTTGACGAACCTGGATACCGGCCGGGGTCCGGTGAACGCGGCCAGCCTCAGCCTGGTCGCCACCCTCGACGCACGCCAGGGCCACCGGGTCCGCGCCGGTGCCTCCGGCCCGGACGCGGCCGCCGCGCTCGCGGCGGTCGAGGAGCTGGCCCGCACAGGCTTCGGCGACGCCGAACCGGCAGAGTCGGGCGTCGAACGGGGCAAGAAATCGTCACCTGGTAACGAAAAAGTGTCCCGAGCCGCAGGATCAGGGCTCGACGTCGCGATCGGACCGGCGATCGTGCCGGCGACGGACGTGGACCTGAGCCGGTACGACGCCGGCGACGCCGCGACCGAGCTCGGCCGCTCCGCTGCGGCCGTGTCCGCCGCGACCGCCGACCTGCGCCGGGTCCGCGACGACACGGCCGAGCGGGTCGGGCCGGAGGAGGCCGCGATCTTCGACGCGCACCTCGCGCTGCTGGACGACCCGGAGCTGACCGAGGAGGTTACCCGGGCGATCGGCACCGGCTCGGCCGCGCCGGCGGCCTGGTCGGCGGTGCTCGACGATCTCGCGCAACGGTTCACCAGCCTGGACGACCCGTACCAGCGCGCGCGTGCCCAGGATGTCCGGGCGGTACGACGCCAGCTGCTGGCCGCGCTGGCCGACCTCAGCCTCTCGTCGCGAGACTCCGTCGGGCCCAGGTTCGGCTCGCAGGTGCCCGGCGGCGGCATCCTCGTCGTACCGGAGCTGGATCCGGCGACCGCGGCGACCGTCGACACCGCACGGATCCAGGGCATCGCCACCCGGGCCGGCGGGTCGACCGGGCACGGCGTGATCGTGGCGCGCTCCCGGGGCATCCCGATCGTGACCGACATCGGCGACGTCCCGGTCGCGCCGGGCCAGCTGGTCGCGTTCGACGCACACACGGACCGGTTCGTGGTCGCGCCGGACGAGCGCACCGCCGCCGGGTTCCGCGCGCTGCTCGCGCACCGGGCCACCGAGCGCGCGGAGGCCCTCGCGGCGGCCCACTCCCCCGCGGTCACGACGGACGGGCACACGATCGCCGTACTCGCGAACGTCGGGTCGGTGGACGATGCGCGGGCGGCCGCGTCGTACGGGGCGGAGGGCAGCGGGCTGGTCCGCACCGAGGTGCTGTTCGGGGACCGCACGACGGCTCCGTCGGTCGACGAGCAGGCAGAGACCTACCTGGCGATCGCGCGGGCGCTGCAGGGACGTCCGGTCACGATCCGGACCTGGGACGCGGGCGGCGACAAGCCGCTGCCGTTCCTTCAGCAGCCGGCCGAGCCGAACCCGTTCCTGGGCGAGCGCGGGATCCGGGTGTTCCGGGGTCGCCCGGAGCTGCTCCGCGACCAGCTGGCGGCGATCTGCCGGGCCGCGCGGGAGACGCCGGTCCGGGTGATGTTCCCGATGGTGAGCACCGTCGACGAGCTGGCCTGGGCGCGCGAGCAGCTCAAGGCGCTGAACCCGCCGGGCAGCCTCGGCGTCGGGATCATGGTCGAGGTGCCGGCGGCCGCGCTCAAGATCGCGCAGCTTGGCGTGGGCCTGGACTTCGTCAGCATCGGCACCAACGACCTGACCCAGTACACGCTCGCGGCCGACCGCGGCAACGCCGCCGTCGCGTCGCTCGCCGACGCCCTGGACCCGGCCGTCCTCGCGCTGGTCCGGCAGGTCACCGACCATGTCGACGACGTCGCGGTCTGCGGGGATCTCGCCAGCGACCCGGACGCGGCGGTACTGCTCGCCGGTCTCGGCGTCCACGAGCTGAGCGCGACCGGTCCGCGGATCCCGCTGGTCAAGGCCCGGCTGCGCGGGATCAGCCTCGCGAACGCGACCGACCTTGCGACGCGAGCGCTGACGCTCGCCACCGCCGACCAGGTGCGCGAGCTGGTCAGGGCCTAGGGCCGGGTACGACGGAACGCCCACCGCCCGGCGAGCAGCATCCAGAACAGCGCGGGCCCGGCGAAGATCACCGCGGCCACCTCGCGGCCGAGCACCAGCAGGACCAGCCCGAGCAGCAGGAACGGCACCGCCAGACTCGCGATCACGGCAGCCAGCGCCCACGGCCAGCGCGGCGGGTGGCGCCGTACCGGACCGTACAGCGCGGGCATCGGCAACGCCTCGAACACCGGGGCCAGGTCGCCGTGCACGGCGGCCCGGTTCAGCCGGTCAAGCCGGTCCTCCAGCTCGTCGCGGTCCAGCCGGCCGAGCGCGTACTGCTCGGACAGGTGCTCCGCGCACACGTCCCGCTCGGCATCGGTCAGCCGGACCGCCTGCAGCCGACGGCGGGCCGCGAGGATCCGGGCCTCCTGCCCGGTCGCGGCGGCGAGCCCGGCCAGGCTGGCCAACTGGTCCCGCGGCCTCTGGTCGCGCGGCCTCTGGTCGCGCGGCCTCTGGTTACCACCCACGCAGCCAGCGTGCCACGTCGAGCAAGCCACGCGTACCCGCTGCAGAGATCGGCGGCAGAGGAGTTGCCCCGCGCCGCATATCAATATCGGTATGTCATGCCGGTATTGGTATACGTCCAGCCCCAGGGCCCGACGGGTACCGGGGTGAGTAGGTCGACGGGCGACCTCGGCACTACGCCAGCGCGGCCGGCAGTGTCGCGGTCCAGGCCTCCCGGAGCTCGGCGAGCGGGACCGTGAACAGGTCCTGGACGTCGACCTCGTCGCCGGTCAGCACACCCATCTTGGCCCGCGGGAAGCCGCGCGCAGTGCACATGTCGGTGAACCGCACCTCCTCCGTCCGCGGGACCGCGACGATCGCCCGGCCGGACGACTCGGCGAACAGGAACAAGAACGGGTCCAGCTGATCCGGCACCCAGATCCGCGCGCCGACCCCGCCGCGTAGGCAGGACTCGACCAGCGCCTGCGCGACGCCGCCGTCGCTGATGTCGTGCGCGGCGTCGATCAGGCCGTCGCGGGAAGAGTTGACCAAGATGTCTGCGAGCTCCTTCTCGGCCGCGAAGTCCACCCCCGGCGGCTTGCCGCCGAGGTGGCTGTGCATCACGTACGCCCACTCCGAGCCGGACAGCTCTTCCCGGGTGGTGCCGAGCAGGTACAGCTGGTGCCCCTCCATCTCCGGCGTGAACCCGATCGGGGTCCGCCGGGCGACGTCGTCGATCACGCCGAGCACACCGACCACCGGGGTCGGCAGGATCGGCGTCTCGCCGGTCTGGTTGTAGAACGACACGTTGCCGCCGGTGACCGGGATGCCGAGCGCCTTGCACCCGTCGACGAGGCCCTCGACAGCCCGGGCGAACTGCCACATCACGGCCGCGTCCTCCGGCGAGCCGAAGTTCAGGCAGTCGGTGACCGCGATCGGCCGGGCGCCGGTAGTGGCCACGTTGCGGTACGACTCGGCCAGCGCGAGCTGCGCGCCGACGTACGGGTCGAGGGCCGCGAACCGGCCGTTGCAGTCGGTCGACACCGCGACGCCGAGGCCGGACTGCTCGTCGACCCGGATCATGCCACTGTCCTCGGGCTGCGCCAGCACCGAGTTGCCGAGCACGTAGCGGTCGTACTGGTCGGTGACCCAGGACCGGTCGCACAGGTTCGGCGAAGCGACCATCTTCAGCAACGTGCTGCGCAGGTCGTCGGCGTTCTTGGGCCGGGTCAGCGACTCGGCCGGGTCGTCCATCAGCGCGGCCTGCTTGACCGGCCGGGCGAACGGCCGCTGGTACACCGGCCCCTCGTGCGCGACAGTGCGCGGCGGTACATCGACGACCCGCTCGCCATGCCAGTCGATCTGCAGCCGGCCGGTGTCGGTGACCTCGCCGATCACGTCGGCCTGGACGTCCCACTTCGCGCAGATCTTCAGGAACTGCTCGACGTCGCCGGGCTCGACGACCGCCATCATGCGTTCCTGCGACTCGCTCATCAGGATCTCCTCGGGCGCCAGCGACGCGTCCCGCAGCGGCACCTTGCCGAGATCCACGTGCATGCCGCCGTCGCCGGCGCTGGCCAGCTCGGAGGTGGCACAGGACAAGCCGGCTCCGCCGAGGTCCTGGATGCCGGTCACGATGCCGGTCGCGAACAGCTCCAGCGTGCACTCGATCAGCAGCTTCTCCATGAACGGGTCGCCGACCTGGACGCTGGGCCGTTTTGCCGAAGGCGAACGTTGGAGGAGCGCCGGGCCGCCTTCGTCGAAGGTCTCCGACGCCAACACCGAGACACCGCCGATCCCGTCGCCGCCGGTCTTGGCGCCGTACAGGATGACCTGGTTGCCGACGCCGGCCGCCTTGGCCAGGTGCAGGTCCTCGTGCCGCATCACGCCGACGCAGAGCGCGTTCACCAGCGGGTTGCCGAGGTAGGTCTCGTCGAACACCACCTCGCCGCCGATGTTCGGCAGCCCGAGACTGTTGCCGTAGCCACCGATCCCGGACACCACGCCGGGCAGCACCCGCTTGGTGTCCGGCGCGTCCAGCGGACCGAACCGCAACGGGTCCATCACCGCGACCGGCCGGGCACCCATCGCGAGGATGTCCCGCACGATGCCGCCGACCCCGGTGGCCGCGCCCTGGTAGGGCTCGACGTACGACGGGTGGTTGTGCGACTCGACCTTGAACGTGACCGCATAGCCCTGGCCGATGTCGATCACGCCGGCGTTCTCGCCGATCCCGGCAAGCATCTTGCCGACCGGGGTCTCCTGCGGGATCTCGCCGAACTTCTTCAGGTGCACCTTGGACGACTTGTACGAGCAGTGCTCGCTCCACATCACCGAGTACATCGCCAGCTCGCATGAGGTCGGCCGGCGACCGAGGATGTCCCGGATCCGCTGGTACTCGTCCGGCCTCAGGCCAAGCTCGGACCAGGGTTGCTCGACATCTGGGGTGCTCTCGGCGTTGCTGACGGAATCAGTAGTCACTCCGGTCGACTCCTGGTAGCTCGCGGGCTGTCGTCCTGCCGGGAGACATCCTCTCAGCGCTCGCGATCCTGCTCGCGCCGGGGCTGTGCGAGTGTCGCGCGCGCCGGGCGCTCGGCGCCGTCGGCTCCGGCCGTGCCCTCCAACCAGCAGTCTCCTGGGACGACCACCGACGGCAGCGTAGTCGCGATCCGGACCAGGCGGCCGCGAACCAAACCACCGTCGCCACCGTCCAAGAACTTCAACAAGGCAAGAATTGACCCGCGAACAGGAGTCACGACCATGAAGCTGAACCCGAAGATCCTCGGCCTGGTGGCAGGCGTCGCGCTCGGTGCGGTCGGCATCGGTGCCGCGGTCGCGTCGCAGCAGGTACCGGAGATCGCGCAGGGCAACGGCCAGGCGACGCCGATCAGCGCGTCGTCCGCGCCGCCGTCGCCGACCACGCCGACGCCGTCGGCCCAAGTGCCGTCCACGAAGCCGAGCGCCCCGCCGGGCCAGACGGCCAAGCCGCCGGTCGAGCCGGCCCGGCCGGTGACGGCGAAGCTGGACCTCAACAAGCTCGGCCGCGGCAAGGCGCCCGCGGTGCCGTATGTGTCACGCCGGACCGTGATCAGCGGCGACCTCCGCATCCCGCAGACCGGCGGCGACGGCACCGTGACCGACCTGGCCGAGGCGGCCGGCGGACTGCTGATCGTTACGCAGGTCACCGACACGATGACCGGCATGCAGGTGTTCGACGCGGCCGGCAAACGGACCGCCGTGATCAACCACGTCACCACGGTCGAGTCATCGGCCGACGCCGCGACGAGCGCGTACACGGTGCAGCCGCGCTCCTCGGACGGCAGCGAGATCGCCGGGTTCAGCGTGACGTTCCGGGACAACCGCACCGGCCGCACGAAGAACCTCACGGTGCCCGGTCAGCTGGGTGCGCGGGTCGAGGCCGTGACGGGCACCACGGTCTACTTCAGCTCGGAGCCGCGCGAGGCGTCCAGCGCCCGGTCGCTGTACCGCTGGCGGACCGCGGGGTCGGCGGCGCAGCGAGTCGGTACCGTGCCCCAGCCCACCGCGGTCTCCGCGGACGCGACGCTGGCCGCGTCCATGACCTCGATCACCGACTACGGATCGTGCTCCGCGCTCGTCGACGTCAGCTCCGGGACTGCGCGCTGGAAGACCTGCGACTTCCAGATCGAGCAGATCAGCCCGAGCCGGACCCGGGTGCTCGCCGGACCGGCGTACGCAGACGGCTACGCGCCGCTCGAGCTCTCCGCGCTCGACGCCCGGAGCGGGAAGCTGCTGCGGAAGTGGACCGGACTGCCGTTCATCCGCTCCGTGCTCGAGGACGATGACCACGTGCTGACCGTCGACGAGCAGGACGGCAAGAGCGCGATCGTACGCTGCACGATCAGCACCGGCGCCTGCGAGCTCGCCACCGAGCAGCGGGACGGCACCGGCGAGGACGGCGGCGAGCGCTACTGGGGCCTCGGCTGAACCGTCAGCCCGTCGACGACCGGTAGGTCACCGAGTCCATCACTCGCTCGGCCTGCCGGTCATCGTCCGCCCGGACCTGGATCGTCAGCACCGCGCCACCGGTGGACTGGAAGCGCTGGTACGTGGACAGCTCGTCAGGGCAGTTCCGGAACACGGCGGTGATCGAGGGACCGGCGTCCGACGTCTCCTGCCGGGTCTCGGCGGCCGAGCAGCCGGCCGGGGGCGAGATCGTCGCCGGTAGTGCGCCGGTCGCCAGCACGCCGACGAACACACCTCGGACGGCAGCGGCCGGGTCTGGCCAACGGCCGTTGTCGGCGCTGACCAGCACGGCCGGGTAGTCCTTGGCGCCGCCCGGCGGCCGCCAGCCCCTTCCCGCGATGTTCTCGGCCCAGGCGCGCGGCAGGCGTACCGACACCGAACCCGTGTCGGTCGGGTTGCCGCGGGCCTCGACCCACTGCCGCCCGGTGCCGATCCGCACCCCGCCGTACGCCCCGGCGCCGGCGAACAGCACGACAGCCGCCGTGACCGCCAGCCAGCGCCGGCGGGACTCCCGCCGGCGCAGCCTTCGGATCTGCTCGGCCGACGGCCACAGGGACTTCTCCGGCTCGGCGCCCGGCGCGACGTCCGCCGCCGCGGGCTCTGTCGTGGCGTCCGCAGCCGCCGCCGGTTCCACTGCCTGGTCGGCCGCTTCGTCCCCGGCTTGGTCGACCGCTTGGCCGCCCGCTTGGTCGCCCGCTTGGTCGCCCGCTTGGTCGCCCGCTTGGTCCCCCGCTTCGTCAACCGACGGGACGGCCGCCGCGAGTGCCTCGGTGAAGGCGGCGACGTCGTCGTACCGCTGCTCGCGGTCCAGCGCGAGCGCCTTCATCACCACGGCGTCCAGATCCTCCGGCAGGTCCGGCCGCAGGGTCCGCAACGGTTCCGGCGGGCCGGTGATGTCGAGTACCGCGGCCAGCGTCTTCGCGCCGTACGGCGGCTCACCGGTCAGCGCGGCGTACGTCACCGCGGCCAGTGAGTACTGGTCCGCGCGCGGGTCCAGCTGGTCGCCGCGGACCTGCTCGGGTGCGACGTACGCCGGGGTGCCGCCGGGCATCGTCACCCGGGACACCGCGTCGAGCGACTTGCCGAGCCCGAGATCGCCGAGCATCGCGCGCTCGCCGGTCGGGGTGCTGCGGAACAGCACGTTCGCCGGCTTCACGTCGCGGTGCAGCAGGCCGCGGTCGTGTAGTTCCTGCAGCCCGGCACCGACGTGCCCGATCACCTCGGCCACCTCGTCGACCGGCAACGGGCCGTTCTCGAGCCGGTCGGCGAGCGTGCCGCGGTCGGCGAACGTCAGCACCAGGAACGGCCGGTCGTCGGTCGTCGTACCGATGTCGTGCACCCCGACGACGTAAGGCGACTCGACCCGGCGCAGGAACCGTCCCTCCTCGACGAACCGGCGTCGTACGTCGAGGTCGTCCACCCAGTGCTCGGCCAGTACCTTGATCGCGACCTCGGCGTCCAGCTCCTCGTCGCGGGCCAGCCAGACGGTGGCGAAGCCACCGCTGCCCACCTTCCGGACCACGGCGTAGCGGCCGAAATGGGTGGGCTGACTCATGCCCGGCATTATCCTCAACGCCGTGTCCACCCCCTCCGACCCGGTAGACAACCCAGTCGACAACCCGCCCGACGACCCGGTCGACAACGCGGCCGACGCGCTCGACGACCTCGCCCGCCGGGCGGCGCGGGACCCGGCGCTGCTGGAGGAGCTGATCCGGCAGGTACAGCCGCAGGTGATGCGGATCTGCCGGCGGATGCTGCCACACCGCGCGGACGCCGAGGACGCCTGCCAGGACGCGCTGCTCGCGGTCGCGACCAAGGTCGGCACGTTCTCCGGGCGGAGCCGGTTCACCACCTGGGTGCACGTGGTGGCGTCGAACGCGGCCCGCGAGACGTACCGGCGGCTGAAGCGCCGCTCGGTGGAGGCGATGTCCCGCGCGGACGACGGCCGGCAGCCGCCGTACGAGCGGCCTGACCCGCGCACGACGAGCGTCGTCGCCGGCACCCGGCTGGACCTGCTGGACGCGCTCGAACGGCTGGAGCTGGACCGGCCGGAGACCGTGACGCCGATGGTGCTGCTGGACGTGTACGAGCTGAGCTACCGCGAGATCGCCGAGGAGCTCGGCATCCCGGTCGGCACCGTGAAGTCGCGGATCAACGGCGCCCGGGAGCTGGTGAAGCCGTTGCTGCGTCCGCGCGCCTGAGCAGCAGTTGCGCGACGATCAGCGGCAGCGCGAACCCGGTCATGATCGCCGGCACCGTGACGCCCGCGTCATTCAGCAGCCACCCGATCAGCCCGCAGAGCGCCAGCGCCAGCAGCCCGGGGCGGACCAGCGGGGCGCCCGCGAACCTCCGGTACGACTCGGCCGGAACCCGCTGCGGGACCACGCATGCGGCCATCGCGGCGAGTCCGGCGAGACCCATCGCCCAGCCGGCCGGCCCGGTGAGGAACCCGAACGACATCTCGAGCTTGCGCGCGAACAGGTCCCCGACGTCGCCGTCCAGCAGTCGCGCCACGAACGCGCCGAAGTGGGTCCGGTCGGCCGGCGGTCGCTGGTAGTCGGCCAGCGCCAGCGCTGCGACCGCGACGAACCCGGTCAGCCCGATCCCGAGCACGGCCTGCCACGAGACGCTGCCGCGCCACGTGTACCAGGCGAAGAGCAACACCGCCGGCGTCAGCGCGATCACGCCGCCGAAGTCGGTCCCCCAGCCCGGCATCCCGTCCACGACCACCGCGGCGGCGCCGACCGCGAGCACCGCCAGCGCCGCCCGGGTCCGCGACCGTGGCAGCAGCCTCCGCCCGGCCGCGCCGGCGGTGACCAGCGTCGCGACCGCCAGCGCGGCGAACGTCGAGTTGCCGAAGCCGAAGAACCGCCCGCCGATCACCGGCCCGTCCGCGAACATGCTGCCGACCTGCAGCGGCGTGCCGGACACCCCGTCCACCAGCAGCACGACATACGCCGCAAGCGCCAGCCCGACCACCGCACGACGCTTCAGCACCAGGTACGACGCCGCGCCGACCGCTGCGCTCAGCGCGATCGTCACCGCATAGAGCGCGAGCGCCGGCTCCGGCCAGCGCCACCAGCTCGTCAGCGTGCTCAGGAACACGGCGCTGAAGAACCCGCCCTGGGTCAGCAGCGCGCCGAGGAACGCCCGGCGGGCACGCCGGGTGTGCCGCAGCTTGTACCAGGCCAGCGCGACCAGCTGCACGACCAGCAGCGTGAGGCCGACCGGGAGCAGCATCCTGGGCGGCTGCTCGAAGCGCTGGTTGGTGTCCAGCCGGTCCTCGATCACGGCCGCCGCATCGGTGTGCCGGTCGCCGGTCACCGTGATCTCGGCGCCGTCCAGCGGGGCGTCGGGCGCGCTGTCCGACAACAGGGTCGCGGTCAGGTCGGTGAGCTGGACCAGCCCCGGCCGGCGCGTCGACGCGCTGGTCAGCCAGCGTGCACCATTGTCCGGCGGCAGCTGCATCGTCACCAGCGTCTCCCGGTGCGCGCCCGCAGCCTCTTCGGAGATCCCCGACAGCACCACCCACCGGCCCTGCGCGCGCGCCTGCGTCACGATGTCCGCGACCCGCTTCACGGCCTCCGCGCGGCCTTCGCGCAACGGCAGCGCACCGGCGTCGACGACCGCATCGTTGCACCCGGCAAGCAACCCGGGCTCGAACGCCGGCCACCAGCGCGCCGGCTGCTGCGTCGCAACGGCGCCTCCGCCTGGCCCGCTCGCGCCCGCCGGCTCACCGCTCGCCGGCCCGGTGCCCGAGCCACCTTGCTGTGCGACGGTGCCGTCCGGCCGGGCCACCGCCACCGCTCCGCCGGGGCCGAAGCCGCAGAGTCTGTTGCCCAGGGCACCCAACCGCCCGGGCTCGGCGTCGGTGTGGTGCTCGGCCTGCAGGTCCAGGTACGACTGCCAGCCGGTCAGCCGTCCGCCCTGCACTGCTGGCAGCTCGGGACACGCCTGGCCCCGGTCGCTCCCCCAGGCCCGCGTACCGGCGCTGATCGTCAGCCAGCCGTCGATCGGGCAGGTCTGGCCTGACGACGTCTTCACCGAGATCGACCCGACGTTCGCCTCGTTCACCAGTGCGGTCAGCTCCGGCGACGCCTGGACGTCCGACCACCGCAACCCCGGTACCCCGACCACCACGACATCCGCCAGCAAGCTGGTCGACCTGGCCCCGCCGGTCGTCGCAATCTCGCCGGCGGCGGGGAAACTGCTCGTCACCTCGGCGCCCCGCACGCCGGCCGCGGCCGCGCCGGCACACAGCAGCGAGACGGCGACTGCAAGGACGAGCATCAGCCCGGACGTCCGGCGAAGTGGCGGTACGGTCCGCCGTTTCTTCGGACGCGACGCGGGCAGGGTCACACAGTCGCCTTCAGTACCGAGGTGAAGAACGTCAGCCCATCGGTGCTCGGTCCGGTGAGCGTGTCGACGCAGTGTTCCGGGTGCGGCATCAAGCCGACGACGTTGCCGCGCTCGTTCGTGATGCCGGCGATGTCGCGGTACGACCCGTTCGGGTTGCCGTCGACGTACCGGGCGACGACCCGGCCCTCGCCCTCGAGCATGTCCAGTGTCTCGTCGTCCGCGACGAACCCGCCGTCCTGGTTCTTCAGCACGATCGTCACCTCCTGGCCGGCGTCGTACCCGTTGGTCCAAGAGGTGCCGTTGTTCTCGATCCGCAGTCGCTGGTCCTTGCAGATGAACTTGCGGTGGTCGTTCTTGATCAGCGCGCCGGGCAGCAGGTGCGACTCGCACAGCACCTGGAAGCCGTTGCAGATGCCGAGTACCGGAAGCCCCTCGCGGGCGCCCTCGATCACTTTCTCCATCACCGGCGCGAACCGCGAGATCGCGCCGGCGCGCAGGTAGTCGCCGTACGAGAAGCCGCCCGGCAGCACCACCGCGTCGACCTCGCGCAGGTCCGCATCGCCGTGCCAGAGTGCGACCGCGTCGGCGCCGGCGAGCGTGGCCGCACGGCGAGCGTCGACGTCGTCCAGCGAGCCCGGGAAGGTGACGACCCCGATCTTCACCGGACCGTCTCCTCCACCTGCTCGGCGTCCTCGTCAACCGACTCCACCGGCCCGTCCTCGACCGGCCCATCCTCGACAGACCCGTTCTCGACGTGCACGGCGAAGTCCTCGATCACCGGGTTCGCGAGCAGTGTCTCGGCCGCCTTGCGGATCTCCGCGACCCGCTCCTCGGTCGCCTCGCCGTCCAGCGTGATCTCGAACCGCTTGCCCTGCCGTACGTCCGCCACACCGTCGAACCCGAGCCGGCCGAACGCACCGTGCACGGCCTTGCCCTGGGGGTCGAGGATCTCCGGCTTGAGCATGACATCGACGACTACGCGGGCCCTCGGGGTAGACACCGTGTGCTCCTGTCCAAGGCAGAGTGGCTGAAGACGCCGCAATCCTACCGGCGCGGGATCAGTGGACCGTGACGGCCACGTCGTCCAGCACGAACGAGGTTTGCAGGCTGTAGTCCTCGATGCCGGTGAACGTCAGCGTCACCGTGTGCCCCGCGAACGGAGTCAGGTCGACGCTCTGCTGCACCCAGCCGGTGGTCCGGTCCAGGTTCGAGTACGCCGCCAGCTCGACCGGTCCCGCGGTCACGGTCAGCGCGTCGTACGCGGTGGTGGTGCTGGCCTCGCTGCTCAGCACCTTGAGCCAGAACGTCAGCGTGGTCGAGCACCCGGCCGGTACGGCGACGGCCTGGCCGGCCGTGTCGGTGGCGTTCCGGCCGTACCCGTTCAGCCAGGCGATCGACCGCCCGCTCCGGGCCGGCTGCTGCGCGAACGCCCCATGGACGCCCGCGGTGAACGTCCAGCCGGACCCGGTCTCGAAGCCGGGGTTGCCGAGCCGCTGGCCGGAGCAGCCGGCGGCCCGCGCCGTACCGCTCCCGACCGCCTGGAACGCGTCCACCCGGCCCTCGCCGTAGAACGAGTTCACCCCTGTCGTACCGCTGCAGCGGTCGTCCACCGGCGGGCACGCCAGGTCGTCGGCCTGGGCGGACAGCCGCGACCGCAGCTGGGCCGGTGTCGCGGACGGGGTCACGCTCTTCAGCAGCGCCGCGACGCCCGCGACGTGCGGTGCCGCCATCGACGTGCCCGACTTGCTGCCGTAGCCGCCGCCCGGCACGGTCGAGTACACGTTGTCGCCCGGTGCGGCGATCGCGACCTTGCCGGTGCCGTAGTTCGAGTAGTCCGACTTGGTGTTGCCCGTGCTGAGCGCGGCGACCGTAACGACCCCAGGCAGCTCGGCGGGCAGGCTGAGACAGTCGGTCGTCACCCGCCGGGTGACCGCGGTGGAGTCGTTCGGGCTGGTCGGGTCGGCGGTCTTGGCCGCGAGGTCGTAGTTCTCGTTGCCGGCCGCCACGACGTTCAGCACGCCTTCCCGCTCGGCGTATTCGACCGATCGCTTGACGCCCTCCAGGATGGCGGCCTGGTCCGGGTCGCCGGGGCACGCGAACAGCCACGGGTCGGTGTAGAAGCTGCTGTTGGTGACGTCGAGCCCGCGGTCGCCGGCGAACACGAACGCGCAGACCGTGTTCTCCGCGAAGAACAGCCCGCTCGGGTCCTCGGCGACCCGGACCGAGGCAATCCGGACCTTCGGCGCGACCCCGGCCATCCCGGTGCCGTTCTTGGCCGCGGCGATCGTTCCGGCGACATGCGTGCCGTGGTCGCCGACCGGCCGCCAGGCACCGGGGCGGGTGTCGACCCGGCCGTACGCGCAGGACGCGGAGTCCGCGGCGTCGAAGTTGCCCTCGAGGTCGGCATGCTGGTCGTCCACGCCGGTATCGAGCACGCCGACGGTGACCGACGGCGAACCCCTGTTCACCGACCAGGCCAGGTCCGCGCCGATGTTCGTCATGTCGTACCGCGCGATCTCCGGTGCGGTCGGCCTGGTCTGGCTCTGCGTCGGCGGGATCGCCGGGCTGTGCGCCTCCGCCGGGACGTCCGAGGTCCGGGTCGCGCCGACCTGCTGCACCCCGTCGACGTCGCGCATCCGGGTCGCGAAGCCGGTCGCCGGGGCATGCGCGACCACCACCCCGATCGCGTCGTACGACGCGTAGACGGTGCCCCCGTTCCGGCCCACCGCAGCCTTGCCGCGCGCCGTGTCGTCCGGTGCGGTGATCACGAGGTATGCCCGCAGCCCGGCTTGGACCCCGGTGACAGGCTGTGCAGCAGCGTCGTCGCGCAGGCAGGCGGCGGCGCCGGCCGCGGGCGCGGCCAGCACGAGACCAAGGGCGGCCGCGATGAGCGCGCGGCGCACGGACCTGACCGACATGTCAGTGACTGTAGGTCGGAGGAAGGGCCACGGAAAGAAGCAACAATGCGGGGTAGCGCTGCGTCTACCGAGGTTGGCGTGCAGGCACGACCGACAGGTTGGCGCCGGTGAGCGAGAGTGGAACCCCGGCGAGCACCGGGACCGATGAAGGGTGGACGCGATGGCAACTGAGAGCATCAGCTCGGCGGCGCCCCGCGTGCGGCCGGACATCCTCCGGGGCCTGACCGGCCTCCCGAACCAGATCACCCTGGTCCGCACCGTCGCCGCGATGCTGGTCGCGGTCTGGGCGTTCCACGTCGGCGGCTGGAAGTGGCTCGTGATCGGGTACGTCGTGTACTGGGCCGGCGACATCATCGACGGCACGGTCGCGCGTCTGCTGGACCAGGAGACCGTGATCGGCGCGGTGTTCGACGTGATCTGCGACCGCGCGAACTGCCTGCTGCTGGCCGGCGCCTTCATCGCGGCCTACCCGGCGGTGACCGGGCCGCTGACGCTCTACCTGCTGCAGTTCACCGTGCTGGACACGATGCTCACGCTCGCATTCCTGCTCTGGCCTGGCGTGATCAGCCCGAACTACTTCTACCTGGTCGACCGGCACATCTGGTTCTGGAACTGGTCGAAGCCGGCCAAGGCGCTGAACTCGACCGCGGTGATCGTCTCGCTGGTGCTCGGCCTCACGAACGACGTCATGTGGCTCGCCTACACGACCGCCTCGATCGCGGCCGTGGTGAAGATCGTCTCCACGGCCCGGCTGCTCACCATCCTCACCGGCCGCACCGCCCCGGCACCCTCGCCGTGACCGCCTTCGACTGGGTCTGGCAGTCGATGCTGGCCGTCGGGTTCGGCATCGGCTCGGCCGTCGTACCGGTGCTGAACGCGGAGGCGTACATCGTCGGTGTCGGCGTGTCACACAGGCTGGACCCGGTCGTCGCGGCCATCGGGGTGTCGATCGGGCAGACGATCGGCAAGATCGCGATGTTCCTGGCCGTGCGGTACCGGCCCGGGTACGCGACCACGCACCAGCGGCCGGAGCCGAAGGCGCTCGACCTGTCCACCCGGTGGGGCCGGTTCCGGCAGTGGGTCCGCGACTTCAGCAAGCGGATGCTGGACCTGCTCAGCGCGCCGCGGTACGGCGTCCCGGTCACGCTGGTGAGCGCGTTCGTCGGTATCCCGCCGCTGTACGCGGTCGCGCTGATCGCGGGTGCGAGCCGGATGCCGGTCGTCGCCTTCGGTCTCGCCGTGCTCGGCGGCCGCGCGGCGCGGTTCATCCTGCTCGCACTCGGCGTATCTGCGTTCTGATTCCGGGCGGGCCGGATGTCGGTAATACGACATGGCATAACCCCGGCTGCCGATACGGGAGACGACAGCTATGCCCAGCGGCGAACCTGTCCCGTGGAAAGCGTTTAACCGAACTGGTGACCAGCGGAGACGGAGCACTCGGCACCACCGGGTACGTCTCGCTACGGGTCCGGCCACCGACCGCGACGGCGGTGCGATCGAGCAGACCGTGATGCGCGCGTCCGGGCTGAAGTGAGGCGCGCCTCCAGCGGCTGGGGCATCTCAGTCCAGCCAGCCCAGCCGGGTGGCCTGCCAGGCGAGCTGCATCCGGGTCTCGGCGTTGGCGCGGCGCATCAGGTCGTAGATCCGGCGCTGCACGGTGCGCTGGCTGATCCGGAGCTGGGAGGCGATCGCCTTGTCGGTGACGCCGGCGACGAGCAGCGACAGTAGGTACCGCTCGTCGTCCGGCAGCGCCGGACGCTGTGCCTCGGTACTGCCGTCCAGCCGGATCGGCGAGCCGCGGTCCCAGTAGCTCTCGAACAGCGCCGCGAACGCGGCCAGCAGGCTGGAGTCGCGGATCAGGGCCGCGGTCGGTTCGCCGACACCGTCCGCGGCCGGGACCAGCGGGCAGAGCCCGATCGAGCTGTCCGCGATCGCGAGTCTGACCGGCAGCGTCGGGACCGCCCTGGCCTCCTCGCCCTGGCGGATGCCCTTGGCGAGGTTCTCGACCATGCCGGGCTCCTCCAGCAGGGCCTGCTCGTACAGCACCCGGTACCGGATGCCGGCGGCGAGCGCGTCGAACTCCTCGTCGTTCTCCTCCGAGGTCATCGCGACGTGCCCGGCCTTGCAGAACCAGACGATCTCGGTCCTGGCGTCGCGTTGCAGGTTGCGCAGCTGCTGCCGGATCGCGGCGGACCCGGTGAGCACCTCGACAAGCTGGTTCGCGTCCCGGCGGCGCAGGTTGCCGCGGTACTCCTCGGCGAGCTGGGTGACCGCGGACCGGGCCCATTCCAGCGACTCCTGGCCGCGCAGCAGCAGCGGTCCGAGCGCGACGTCCGGCGGGTTCGGCACGTACCGGCCGTTGACCCGGCTGACCAGCCCCTTGCTCTGCAGCGACTCGAGCACGGCGGCGGCCGCACCGGCCTCGATGCCGAGCTTGGCCGCGACCGCGTCGGCGACACCGTCGAGCGCACCGACCAGGAGGCGGTAGGCGCTCTCCTCCTCGTCAGTCAACCCGGCGGCTTCCAGCATCTTCGCTACCCGCTGGCTGCCGGGAACCGTCGGAGCGTCACGGACCCGATTCTCCCACGCCTGCCCGGACCGGCTTCCCGCGCCTGGCCAGCAGGCCGGCCAGGCCGCCCGCGAGTCGCAGCACGGCGTCGCGCGAGGCGAGCGCGACCGGGTTCTCCAGCTGGCCCAGGTCCCCCATCAGCCGCGACCGCCGGACCAGCCTCGCGGTCGGCTTGCGGCGCTGCCTGTCGTACGCCGCGAGCGCGGCCGGCACCTCGTCGTACTCGGAGACCAGCGCGGCCAGCGCGGCGGCGTCCTCGATCGCCGCGCAGGCACCCTGACCGAGGTTCGGCGTCATCGCGTGCGCGGCGTCGCCGAGAAGTGCGACCCGGCGGGTTCGGCACGTACCGGCCGTTGACCCGGCTGACCAGACCCTTGCTCTGCAGCGACTCGAGCACGGCGGCGGCCGCGCCGGCCTCGATGCCGAGCTTCGCCGCGACCGCGTCGGCGACACCGTCGAGTGCACCGACCAGGAGGCGGTAGGCGCTCTCCTCCTCGTCAGTCAACCCGGCGGCTTCCAGCATCTTCGCTACCTGC
>DASRHY010000334.1:0-5877 GCA_035650275.1 Kribbellaceae bacterium
GACGGCCTCGTTGCCCGACGTCGCGTCGCGCGTTCCTCTGGCTTCCAGGGCCGGCAGCAGCAGTACGGCGATCGCGGCAGCCGAGCCCGCCACGAGCACGGTATAGCGGAGCCACGGGTGCCAGTCCGGCGTCTTCGCCAGCAGCGCGTAGGACCAGGCGGCGGTCAGCACGACGGCGCCACCCAGCGTTGTACGAGCTAGCAGGTTCGCGCGCCGGCGCCACAGCTCGACCGAGCCGGCGCCGACCAGGGCCGCGATCGCGGGCGCCAGCGCCACCATGTAGTAGCTGTGGATGATCCCCTGCATGTAGCTGAACACCGCGCCGGTGACCAGCAGCCAGCCGCCCCACAGGATCACGAACGCGCGCGTCCGGTCGGTTCGCGCCCGCCGACCGGCCAGCACAGCCAGGGCGACCATCGCGATGATTGCCGCAGGCAACAACCAGCTGATCTGGCTACCCATCTCGCCGGAGAACAACCGGCCCAGGCCGGTCGCACCGCCCCAGCCCGTCGTTCCCTGACCGCCACCTACGGACCCGCTCTCGTTGCCGGTGATCCGGCCGAGGCCGTTGTAGCCGAGGGTCAGCTCGAGGATGCTGTTGTTCTGCGAGCCGCCGATGTACGGCCTTGCGGACGCGGGCAGCAGCTCGACGATCGCCACCCACCAGCCGGCCGCGACCACGAGCGACAGCAGCGCACCCATGCTGTGCAGGATCCGCCGGCCGAGCTGGGGCTTGCCGGCGATCAGGTACGCCAGACCGAACGCGGGCAGCACCAGGAACGCCTGCAGCATCTTGGTCAGGAACCCGAACCCGACCAGCGCACCGGCCAGCACCATCCACCACCCCGGCCGGCGGACCGAGTCGATCGCCCGGGTCACCGCCCACGCACCGGCCACCAGCAGCAGGACCAGCAGCGCGTCGGGGTTGTTGAACCGGAACATCAGTACCGCGACCGGCGTCAGAGCCAGCACCGCGCCGGTGACCAGGGCCGCCGTGGACGAGAACCAGCGGCGCACCGTGACATACAACAGCGCCACTGTCCCGACGCCCATCAGCGCCTGCGGCACCAGCATGCTCCAGACGCCGAAGCCGAACAGCCGCGCGGACAACCCCATCACCCACAACGACGCCGGCGTCTTGTCCACCGTGATGAAGCTCGATGCGTCGAAGGACCCGAAGAACCAGGCTTTCCAGCTCTCCGACCCGGCCTGCACGGCGGCCGCGTAGTACTCGTTGGCGTAGCCGTTGCGGGACAGCCCGAACAGGAACGCGACCGCCGTGAACAGCAGCAGCGCGACGAACCAGACCGTCTCCGTGGAGGCGCGTGCGGCCCGCACCCGGACCCGGGTGGCGATACCCGGCCGGCCGCCGGCCTCGGTACGGCGCGCGCCCGGCGCCGTCGCCGGCGAACCCGTCAGCGTGCTCATCGGACACCCCCCGCGTTCTCGACCCCGACCTCGGCGACCGGCCGGACGACCGGCCCCGCAGCTGACCCGACGACCGGCCCGGCAGCTGACCCGACAGGTGTCCCGGCAGGTGACCCGGCACGCAACCCGGCATCGTCGGGACCCGCGAACACCCAGGACTGGAACAAGCTGAAGCGCACCACCGTCGCGGTCAGGTTCGCCAGCGTCAGCACGACGATCTCGACCGCCCGCGAAGGCGCCGGCACCGCGGCGTGCAGCAGCCAGAGCGACGACGCCGTCAGGCTCCAGCCGATCCCGAACGTGACCAGCCCGCGCAGCTGATGCCGCCCCTGCCCAGCACGCCCGCGGACCCCGAACGTGAACCGCCGGTTCACCGCCGTGTTCCCGATCGCGGTGACCAGCAGCGCCAGCACGTTCGCGGTCTGCGCGGGTGCGACCTGGCGCAGCAGCAGGTACAGCAACGCGTACGCGATCGTGCTCAGCACGCCGACCGCACCGAACCGCAGCACCCGCTCGAACAGCCCGACCGGCCGGGACGGCAGCGCCGGCCGGGCCAGCGTCGTACGGATCTCGGCCAGCGGGATCCGCCCGCGAGCCAGGTCGCCGCCGACCCGGACGATCCCCCGCAGGTCGTCCAGCGCGGTGCGCACCAGCGCCACCCGCGAGTCCGGGTCGTCCACCCAGTCCACCGGCACCTCGTGGATCCGCAGCCCGGCCCGCTCGGCCAGGACCAACAGCTCGGTGTCGAAGAACCAGGAGGTGTCCCGCACCAGCGGCAGCAGCTGTGCGGCCACATCCGCACGGATCGCCTTGAAACCGCACTGCGCGTCGGAGAACCCGGTCCCCAGCACTCCGTGCAGCAGCGTGTTGTACCCGCGCGAGATCAGCTCGCGCTGCGGCCCGCGGACCACCCGGGACGTCCGGGTCAGCCGGGTCCCGATCGCGAGGTCACTGTGTCCCGCGACCAGCGGCGCCACCAACGGCAGCAACGCGTTCAGGTCGGTGGACAGATCGACGTCCATGTACGCGAGCACGTCGGCGTCGCTCGCTGACCAGACCTTCTTCAGTGCACGACCACGCCCGGCCAGCTCGAGCCGTACGACGGACACGCCGGGCAGCTCGGCGGCCAGCCGGCGCGCGATCTCGTACGTCGCGTCGGTGCTGCCGTTGTCGGCGATGCAGACGTCCGCCGGAAACGGGAACGACGTGTCCAGGTACCGCCGCAGCCGGCGGATGCCAGGCGCGAGGCCACGTTCCTCGTTGCGGACCGGTACGACGATCTGGACCCGCGCGTCGAGCGGCCGCCGTACCGGGACCACGACGCCGGGAGAGGGAGCGAAGAAAGTTGAAGGCTGCATGACCACGATGCTGGCCGGGCAGCCTGGCCCGTTGCCGCGACCAGCCTGGGACTTCGCTGGGAACCGCGGCCTCGCCAGGAACAGCTCAGAGCCGGTCGGTGAACGTGACGAAGGTGAAGTAGCCGACCCCGACCAGCATTCCGACGTGCCCGGGCGCGGAAGAACAGAGATCTACCCCGCAGTAGCTAATGCCCACTCATCGCAACCAATTTCACCGTCAGTGCTCGGCAGTGAACGACCGGCAACATTTTGGACTCTCGCGGAGTCCTTACACATAGGGGGTGCGTTCGGACGACGCGACGCCGTCCGGCAGAAGGGGCCGGCGCCTCCGCGGGTGTGAGGGGGTGACTGCCCGGCCGGGCAGACGGCGGCCCGGCGTGTCGAGTCCAGCGCGTCCGGCACCGGACGCACCACCTGAAGGGGACCACCATGAAACTCGCACGTCCCGCCGCGCTGCTCACTGCCGTTCTCGCGACAGTTGTCGCGAGCGCGGCGCCGGCCGTCGCGGCGCCGCCCGGCAACGACACCTACGAAGGCAGGATCGCCGTCGCGGCCCTGCCGTTCAGCACGACGCTCGACACGTCCGAGGCGACCACCGACGCCGACGACACCGAGCTCAACACCGTCTGCGGCGCTCCCGCGATGGACGCCAGCGTCTGGTACTCGGTCACCGTCACAGCCGACAGCACCCTGGTGGCCGACGTCTCGGGCTCGAGCTACTCGGCGGGGGTCTTCGTCGCCACCGGTAGCCCGGGCAGCTTCACCGTTCTCGCCTGCGCACCGGGAGCGACCGCGTGGTCCGCTGTCGCCGGGGAGACCTACAGCGTCGTGGTCATCGACGACCAAGGCGACGGCACCGGAAACGGCGGCACGATGCAGTTGAACATCGACCAGGCGCCACCGACGCCGACGATCGACGTCACCGTCAACCCGACCGGCGGCTTCGACTCCAAGACGGGTGAGGCGATCATCACGGGCACTGTGACCTGCGAGGGAGTCGCCGACTTCGCCGGCCTCGACGTCCAGGCTGAGCAGCGGGTCGGCCGCGGCTCCGTGATCGGCGCCGGGTTCGCCGATGTCACCTGCGACGGCGTGACCCGCGCGTTCAGCGTCCGGGTCTCGCCGTTCAACGGGAAGTTCGCCGGCGGCAAGGCAGCGACGGTGACGTTCGCCTTCGCCTGTGGCCTCTTCGATTGCGGCCTTGACTTCGACGAACGCGTCGTCGTCCTGCGGGGCAAGGCCTGACCCACCGTGCCGGCGGTGCCGCCACACGTGGCACCGCCGGCACTACGCGGCCCGGGTGTGGCGTAGCCAGAGCAGGCCGAGTACCGGCAGCACCAGCGGGACGAACCCGTACCCCTGGCCGAAGTGCGACCACACCGTCGCGTCCGGGAACCGCTCTGGCGACGCGTAGCTGACCGCCCCGATCGCGAGCACGCCGGCCAGCTCGACCGAGCACGCCGCGAGCGCCACCCGGCGCGACAGCGCGGTCGAGCGGGCCAGTGCCACCGTCGCCGCGACGTACACCAGCGCCGCTAACGCGGACAGCGTGTATGCCAGCCGCGCCTCGTCGTACCGGGTGAGGATCTGTACGGTGGCCCGGGCTGTCGCGGAGAGAGCGAACACGGCGTAGACGGCGATCAGTACCCTGCCCGGCCCGCGCCGCAGCGCACCCGGCCCAGATACCGGCCCAGACACCTGCCCAGATCCCTGCTCGGACACCGGCTCAGGCACCGGACCAGATCTGGTCCAGCCGCAAAACCAGCACCGGTACGACGAGGCAGGCGACGGCGAGCACGCCAGCACCCCACCGGCTGCGTTCCGCGAGCGCCCAGAGCGCACCGATCGGCAGCACCACGACGGCGGCGACCAGGTAGATCACGAACGTCACGCCGGACACGTCGGTGTCGGTACCGGCCAGCCGCACGATCCCGACCACCAGCTGCACCAGCGTCGCCAGCTCGACGACACCGAGTCCGATCAGCAGCGGCCAGTTGATCCGCTTGTTCATGACCGTCAGCACGATCGCGCCCAGCGCGGCCAGCAGGGCGAGCACGACAACGGTCACCGACAGGGCATCGATCATGGTTCGCGCAGCCTATCCATCCCGCCGGCGTCCGAATAAGCGTGGCCTCAGAGGATCTCGCCGGCCGTGTACGACGCGGCGTCCGGGTGGCGCTTGGCCAGCTCGCCCACCCGGCGTACGACCTCGTTGACCTGGGCAACGGCTGCTCCGGTGAACGACAGCGGCTCACCGACCACCTGCTCGACCTTCGCGGCGGACAGCCCGAGCCGGTCGTCGGTACCGAGCCGCTCGAAGAGGTCGTTCTCGCCGGATCCCGCGCGGAGCGCGAGCGCGACCTCGACCGCGTGCTGCTTGATCGCTTCGTGCGCGGTCTCCCGGCCGACGCCGTTCTTCACCGCGGCCATCAGGATCTTCGTGGTGGTCAGGAACGGCAGGTACCGCTCCAGCTCGCGCTCCACCACCGCCGGGTACACGCCGAACTCGTCCAGAACGGTCAGGAACGTCTCGAACAGCCCGTCCAGCGCGAAGAACGCGTCCGGCAGCGCCACCCGCCGTACGACGGAACAGAAGACGTCGCCCTCGTTCCACTGGTTGCCGGCCAGCTCGCCCGCCATCGAGGCGTACCCGCGCAGGATCACCGCCAGGCCGTTCACCCGCTCGCACGACCGGGTGTTCATCTTGTGCGGCATCGCCGAGGACCCGACCTGGCCCTCCTTGAAACCCTCGGTGACGAGCTCGTGCCCGGCCATCAGCCGGATCGTGGTCGCGAGACTCGACGGGCCGGCCGCCAGCTGGACCAGCGCCGACACGACGTCGTAGTCGAGCGACCGCGGGTACACCTGGCCGACACTCGTCAGCGTCCGGCTGAACCCGAGGTGCTCGGCGATCCCGCTCTCCAGCTGCGCCAGCTTGGCCGGGTCGCCGCCGAACAGGTCCAGCATGTCCTGCGACGTACCGACCGGGCCCTTGATGCCCCGCAGCGGGTACCGCTCGATCAGTTCCTCGATCCGCGCGATCGCCACAAGCAGCTCGTCCGCCGCGGAGGCGAACCGCTTGCCCAGCGTG
>DASRHY010000335.1:0-38373 GCA_035650275.1 Kribbellaceae bacterium
CGCGTTCGACACCGCCATCGCTGCGGCGAGCGATCTCGGCGAGTCGGTCAACGCCGTAAATCAGATCTTCGACGAGGCGGCGCCGGCCGTCATCGCCTGGGGCGAGGCGAACGCGAACGCGCTCGGGTTGAGCCGTCGCGCGTTCCAGCAACTGGCCACCCCGCTCGGCGCCATGCTCAAGAACAGCGGACTGTCGATGAAGGATGTCGAAAAGAACACGATCGCACTGACTGAGCGTGCGGCGGACATGGCCTCCGTGTTCAATACCGACGTGTCCGATGCGTTGCAGGCGATCCAGGCCGGCCTGCGCGGCGAGTCCGACCCGTTGGAACGCTACGGGGTGGGACTGTCCGCGGCCAAGGTCGAACAGCAGGCGCTGGCCGACACGGGCAAGAAGTCCGCGGCGGCGCTGACCGAGCAGGAGAAGCAACTCGCCCGATTGAAGATCCTCTTTGCCCAGACCAACGACGTGGCCGGCGACTTCCGGAACACGTCGGACGGGTACGCCAACTCCGCCCGGATCGCCGCGGCCAAGACGGAGGAGCTGAACGCGAAGATCGGTGAACGATTGATGCCGATCGCCATGAAGATGACACAGGTCAAGCTGGCGCTGGTAGCCGCGATCTCGGACAAGTTGCTGCCCGCGCTGGACAAGGCCGCGGTCAAGTTCGAGCCGCTACGCCGGGCCATCGCCGATCACGTCGTACCGGCATTGCAGCGGCTGTGGGCCTGGACCCAGGAGAAGGTGCTGCCGGTCATCGCGAAACTGGTCGACGAGTACGTCACCCGCGGTGTCGAGGCGTTCCACGACCTGCAGGGTGTGATCAAAGACAACGAGGTGGAGCTCCGCCAGCTCGGCGAGTGGCTGGAGAGGATCGCGAACTTCATCATCGAGAAGGTGGTTCCGGTTGTCGGACCGGTGCTGGCCAACGGGTTCAAGGTCGCGATCAACCAGATCAGTTTCATGATCACCATAGTCGGTACGGTCATCCGGGTGTGGAACGGGGCAGTCGATTTCTTCAAGAAACTGCCCGGCCGGATCAGCGCCGCGGCAAGCGGCATGTGGGATGGCATCAAGGCCGCGTTTCGCGGCGCGATCAACTGGATCGTGGATCGTTGGAACGGCCTGGAGTTCCGGGTACCGGGATTCTCGGCGTTCGGGTTCTCGGTGCCTGGCGTGACACTGGGACTGCCGGACATCCCACGGCTGGCCCATGGTGGTATTCGGGGCGGTTGGGCGATGCTCGGCGAGCGCGGCGCGGAGCTCGTACGGCTACCGCAGGGCTCACAGGTCTACAGTGCCGCGCAGTCCCGCGGGATGGCCGAGCGCGGTGAGGTGGGTGGAGGCGGCCGGGCGTTGGACGTGACCGCATCGTGGGCCGGTGGCGGAGGGCCGGCCGGCGATTTGGGAGCGGCCCTGCTGAAGATGATGCGGCTGGTCATCCGCGAGCGCGGCGGTGACGTGGTCGCCGTGCTCGGTCCGGTGGGCTGACCCCATGGCCGATCCAGTCGTCGAGGAGTATCTAGCCGGCGTCGCGCTCGGCGCGGATGTCACGCTGGTGACCGGCGCCGGTACTCAGGCCGGTTGGGTACTGTTCGCGGTCCAGGGGTGGGATTACTCACCAGGACATGAGATGAAGCCGCCTACGGGTACGGCTGGTGACTGGAAGCGAGTCGGATACTTCACCCTGGGAGAGAACGGTGCGGTATCATTCCTCGCCGCTGTGGGATTTCGCTATAGCTTGTGGACTCGCACGGTCACCTCCGGTGGGGCGCAGACCGTCACCATGCGACGCGACAACAACGCTCAGACAGATAATCACTGTCGACTCTATGTGTTGTCCGGGGTACGCGCCTACACCCCGATTCGGTTTCGGGGATCGGGCGTCAACAGCACAGTCGACGAACTGTACAGCACCAGCCATGTAGCTAGTCAGACGTACGCGCCCGATGATGACGCACTACTGATCGCCATCTGGCTATCCGGTGACAATGGAGTTGGTTCGTCAGATCTCACTTTGCCGGCCAGCTTGACCATTCAGGCCGAGCTAGATGGTTTCTTTTCCACCTCACGCTCGGGTTATGTCGCGTTAGCCGCGGCCGGATCGACCGGTGAACTGACCGCAACCGACTCGTTCAACAATGGATACTGCGCTCTCCAGATCGTAGTCTCTGGTTCTCAGGGCGCGGTCACGTTTCCCAGTACAGCCATGGGATTCCGTGTCGAGCTGGCGCTCGGCGCCGATCTGACCGACCATCCAGACGACTGGACCTGGACCGATATCACCGCGTATGTGTTTTGGCGGGACGGTATCCTCGTCACGGCTGGCCGTGCGGACGAGTCGAGTCGGATCGAACCGGGATCGTGCGCGCTCACGCTCGACAACATCATCTCCAGTGTCCAGGGTGGACGGTTCAGCGCCCGTAATCCGTTGTCCCCGTACTTTGGCCTGCTCGGGGTGAACACTCCGATCAGGGTGTGGGTCGATCCGGGATCGGGGTTCACCGAACGATTCAGTGGGTTCGTGCCGAGCTGGCCGCCGCGCTGGACGACGGGAGCCGATCGGTACATCCGGATCAACGCCAAGGGGGTCCTCTATCGACTCGGACAGGGCACTCCGCCAGAGCACTCGTCCATCTGGCACCGAACGATGGGATACCGCGACCTGGGGTTGCTCGGATACTGGCCGCTGGAGGACGAATCCGGCGCCATCGCGGCACTCAGTGCGCTTCCGGGTGGGCAGCCCCTGGACGTGGTTGGCGATCTCGTTTTCGCGCACGCGGACATCGACTTCGGAGGTGACATCACTGTCTACCCTGCGGATACTTTCGGTACGAAGCCATTGCCCAGTTTCGCAACCGGTGGACAACTGTTCGGGCGCGTGCCCCGGGGATCATCATCGCCGATCGGGTGGACCGTCATCGTTTACGCGGTGATCGATCCGACAGCCGCGGGAGAAACCGTCGTACTCATGGAGTGGGAGACGCCGGGCGGGACATTCGCCAAATGGCGCCTACAGGAGACCGCGGCTCCCCTGCTCGAACTGGTCGGTACGACATTATCGGGAACCGCGACAACCGTGTTCTCCGTGGCGCGATCTTCACTCGACCTGTACGCGATCGTGGTCACCGCGGTTCAAGACGGGAGCAACTTCACGATCACGTTACGACTGGGGGAGGACTCGGTCCTGGGCTTGGACACCCGTGCGGGGACCCTGGCCTACGTGTCATCTTTCGTGTTGAACCCGCGAGCCAACTCGACCAGCGTTCCGTGGCATATGGGTCACATCGAGTTCTGGGACATATCGCTTAATGCCAATAACTATCTCACCTCGATTATTCCAGTTACCTATGTCGACGATTACGGAGAATTCGGCATCAGTTCATTGTTGGGCGTCAAGTCGGAAGCCGCACATCTCCGGCTGGTTCGATTGTGTCGAGAGGACGGAATCGAGCTGACCATGTTCCCGGTCGACGAGCCGTACATCATGCGGATGGACAGCCAGCGACCCGGTACCCAGCTCGACCTGTACCGGACATCCGAGGCGACCGACGGCGGAGTGTTGTACGAACAAGGATTCGGGCTCGGCTACCTGACACGGGTAGGTCGGTACAACCCACCCGTCAGCCTGGCCACGGACTACGCGCAGGGTCACCTCTGGCAACCGCCCGAGCCGGTCGACGACGATCAGCGGTTGCGCAACCGAGCCAGCGTCGTCCGGGCATTCGGTTCTACCGGTGTGTTCGAAAAGCGGACCGGACCGTCCGGTGTGGACACTGTCGGGCCGTATGAGACCGGTGGGTCATTGACCCTGAACATCTCTCCGGACGAGAACTTGGTCGACCGCGCCGCGCTGGAGGTGGCGCAGGGCACTCCGCCGGAGTACCGGTACCCGGTGATCTCGGTCAACCTGGGCCGGCCGGACGCGGTCGAGCTAATCCCGGACTGGCTGAACATGCCCACCCAGGGTGGCCGGATGACGATCGCCAACCCGCCGGACGACGTACCGCCGGAGACCATCGACCTGATTCGCGAGGGGTACACCGAGTTCGTCACCAGTAAGCAATGGGAGGTTTGGGCGAACTGTTCGCCTGCTTCTCCCTGGCTCATGTGGACGGTCGAGGGCTCGGCGAACACGGGCCGGCTCGACACGGCCGGCTCGGTGGTCGCGGTCGACACACTGTCCAGCTCGACCACGCTGCCGGTCCGGCGCAGCGACCGGATTCTGAAAAAGTGGTCCACGTCGGTGACCGGGTACGACATCGAGGTCACGCCGGCCGGTTACACCGCGGGCGAACGAATGACCGTGACCGCGGTCGCGGATGTCACCCCGAGCTTCGTCGCAGCCGGCGCCGCGGCGCACGCGGTCAACGCCAGCGTGACTCCGGCGCTACCCAACCATGCCGCCCGGGACGCGCTCTACGTGCTTGCGGCCATCCGCAACAGCGGTGCCGGCGTGCCGGCGACCGCGAGCGCCGGCTGGGAACGACTCGCAGTTTTCCCGACCGACTCCAACGTCCAGCTCTTCGGGAAGATCGCCGAGTCCGCGGCGGAGACCGATCCCACGATCACATTCTCCGGCGGGGTGGCCAACGCCGACACCAGCGCGCAGGCGTTCCGCGCCCGGGGGACCACGCTCGACATCATCGCTGCCGCGGCTCAGCTCAACGGCTCGGCGCAGGACATCGCTTACCCAGCGCTCACCCTGCCCGATGATCTGATCAACTGGAACCAGGTCTTCGTGCTGTTCCTGGGCTGGAAAGCCGACGACTGGACCAGCGTGGCGACCCTCGCGGGTTCGGTCGAGATCGGCGAACCGGATACGACAACCGGCGATGACCAGGGAATCGTCTGGGATCGGCTGAGCGTGGGAGTCGCGGTCAACATCGCGTCCGGCTCGTTCGTCGTGACCGGCGGGGCGAACGCGATCAGTCGTGGTGCCGTCGTGGCCTTCTATGTCGTCGAGCAGAACCTGACCATTACCCGGTCGGTCAACGGCGCCGCGCTGGCGCTCGCACCCGGCGACGACGTACGGCTCTGGCGACCCAACCATCTAGCGCTGTGAGGAACCCATGGCTCGTGCAGTCGATTTCGTAGCGGCGCAGATACCGACCGCCGATCAGCTCGATGTGCTGGTCGACTACTTCGCCCACCTGACCTCGCCGCTCACGGACATCGTCAGCAACACGACCCTGGCTGACGTGACCGGCCTGTCGCTCGACCTGCCGACCGGCTACACCTTCCGGTTCGAGTGTGGACTGTTCGCGGCCAGCGCCAGCAACACCCCGGACATGGACAGCAAAATGGCTTACAGCGGCAGTACGTCCCTGTACCGGGAATGGTTCGAGGGACCGTTGGCCGCGATCACTGCGGTACCGAACACGATCACCATGTTGGGTACCGCCACCACGCCGACCGAGGTCACGTCGGGTGTCACCTCGACCGAGAGCCTGACCCTCATCCGTGGTCACTTCACCACCACGACGGCCGGCACGCTGAAGGTCCAGGCCGCTCAAAACGTCAGCAACGCGACCGCGCTGAGCATCAAGGCGGGATCGTATCTGTGGGCGCGAATCGTGGCGTAGGCTGCGCGCATGGTCACCATCGTCACGCGTCCACAGTGGGATGCCCGCTCGCCGAGCAGCGCGGTCGACCTGGCCAAGTGGAGCCAGCGGACCGGGTTCGTCGTGCACTACTCGGCCGCGAACAAGGATCAGACCGTACGGTCGATCCAGAACTTCCACATGGACAGCAACGGCTGGCGGGACATCGGATACAACTGGCTGGTCACTGTGGACGGTCGGGTCTGGGAAGGCCGTCAACATACCTGGGACGCGATCGGCGCGCACGTCGAGAACCACAACACCGAGAACATCGGATGTTGCATGATCGGCACCGATGCGGACGTGACCGACGCGGCGAAGCGTTCGATCCGGTGGCTCTACGACGAGGCCTGTCGACTGGCCGGGCGCACGCTGGCGAAGCGATACCACTCGCAGTACGCCAGCACGAGCTGTCCGGGAAACAACTTGCGCGCCTGGGTACAGGCTGGCATGCCGATATCGACGACGGAAGGTGACGACATGGAGCAGACCGAGAGACTGATCAATGACACCGGGTCACCCAACCGGACCGTGGGCAATGTGCTGGCCGACATCGAGAACCTCCGCAACTGGGCTGTGTCCGAGCCCGGCGCCGGCTCGCTCGGCGTACCGGTCGCCGGCTCGGTCGGGGACCTGCTGCTGCAGGCGGCGCAAGCGGTGCTGAGCGGCTCGCTCGTCGACCCGGCCGCGGTCGCCACGGAGCTCGCCGCGAACGAGACGTGGACCCAGAGCCTGGCCGATCGGATCGCCGAGCAGATCACCCAGCGACCGATGAACGTCTCGCTGGAGCTGTCCGGAACGGCGACCGGGCAGGCGACACCGGTCGAGTAGCTTTTGGGGCATGCCCCCCGAATTGGTCGCCTGGTTGCCGATCCTCAATCTCGGCGCCATGGGCGCCCTCTTCTGGTTGGTCGGGACTGGCCGGCTGGTACCGCGAGCTACCGTCGAGCGGGATGTTCGTGCACCGCTGCAAGCGCTGGCCGAGGATCGACGCATGGCGTACGAGACCGAACGGGCGCGAGCTGACCTGCTCGCCGCACAACTGGCCAGGTTCCTACGCCTGGCAGACCGGGCCGAGGAGACCAGGTCATGACCTGGCGCTGGCCGTGGGTACGAGCCGGCCGCGAGCACGGACGGGCACACGAGGAGCTGGAGCGGGAGCTCTGGCAGGCGCGGGAGGACGCGACGATCGAACGGGCCGCGGCCGAGCGCCGACTGCGGGAGGCGCGGCGGCAGGTGCGCGGGGCCAGCGAGCGGCTGGACCTGCTGGCAGCCTGGATCACGGAAGCTCTGGGGGGACGATGAGCGCGGTTCAGACCGTCGAGCTGGCGCTGTTCGTGGTCGCGCTCGCCGCGCTGGTGACGTTCGTCGCGGTGTACGCACGGCGCACCTGGTACCGCTCGGCAGCCGGCCGGGCCATGATGGCGATGAACGCCGGCTGGCTGCTGTTCGCGCTGGCGCTGGCCGGCTCGGGGTGGTTCGAGCTGCCCGGCGCGGTCTGGATCCTGATCCTCGGTACGCTCGACGTGGCACTCTGGGGCCAGGTGGTGCTACTCGTCAGGGCGGGCCGCGCGGGCGCTGTACGCTCCGCTGACGGACGAAAGGACTAGACCATGGATCAGTACCGCAAGTTCATCGCCGCGCTCGTGATGGCCGGCGTGGGGGCCGCGCTGCAGTTCCTGCCGCTGAGCGACACCTGGCGCGGCTGGCTGCTGGTGCTCTCGACGATCGCGACCGCGGCGAGCGTGTGGGCGGTGCCGAACGCGCCGACCGCCGAGCAGCGCGCGGAAGTCCTGGCTGGACAGCGCGCCATGGAGAGCGAGCGCCGGCTACATCGACCGTAAACCTTGCCGGATCCTGGTAGGATTCGGTGAACACCCACCCACTACCGGAAGGGATGTCGCATGGGCGACGAGCACGCCAGCACACCAGGCCTGGCGCACGAGGGTTACGCCGAGGACCGCGCCAGCGCAGCCGCGGGCAGTACGCCGCTGCCGGTCGCTGGCGATCAGGTCATGGAGACCGAGCGGGAGTACGTCGAGGGAGTGACGACCGAGAACGATCCGGACGCGGTCGCGGAGGCGGAGCTCACGCGGGAAGCCGAAGAGCTGGAAGCGACCGAGCTCGACGAGTCGGCCGAGCCCGAGGACGCCGACTCGCCGGATCCGAACCTCGGCGAGTAGACCTTTTCTCTCCTCCATGAGAAAGCAATGAACCCCTGCCGCGGACGGGTCGGCAGGGGTTCATTGTGTGTCTATGTAGACATTCCAAATGTTAAAGGCCGAGATAGCTTCGAAGGTCGGCTCGGTTAGAAATCCTGGCCTCGATCGTTTGACTTGGCGTCCGCTCAGAACGGCGCGTCCTCATACGGTTTGCCCGCATGCACCTTCGCGAACGGGTCGGTCGAGGGCAGGCCCGGCGCGGCGGCCGGTACGTCCGGCAGGTCCGGCTCGACAGCGACGGGTGAAGTCGGCGCGGTCGGCTTGGGCGGGCGACCGCGACGCCGGCCGCCCCCGTTCGCGGCCGGCTCGGGCACTGGCGGGAAGCCTGCCGCGGTCAGGGTGGCATTCAGCCGGTTGGCCAGCTCGACGGCCATGCCCTTGATGCCGGCGCCCACCATGCCCGGCTCGCCGCTCACCTGAGCGATGAGCGTCGGTGGGTTGTCGCCGTCGAGCTTCTCCAGCGTCCAGCGGTACAGCTCGGTCATACGTCATTCTCCTATTTGGACAGTTCGAACACGTTGATATAACAGCCTTGTTTCGGTAGCGGGTTGCTCCGCCAGTGCTGCGCCCGACGGGGGGCCGGACCGGAATCAGGTGCTGGTACTACATACAGTTTGCGCAGTCGATTACAGCCGATCCAGAGTGCATCGTCCGCCCACACGCCGGCCCGGGTAAGCGCGTCGGCCACGCCACGCGCCAGCTTGTCGAGGTCCGGTGGCTTGGCCGGGTAGTCGTCGAGCCAGGGCGTGTCCGGACTCGGGTGTTCGGCCCGGTCGAGCGAGAACACGAGATCGAGCACGCACGGCATGGTGGCGGTCCGCCACTTCGCGGCGACGCGCGCTCGCTGCGCGGCCAGGACAACCGCGTCCATCCACGCGGGCAGGTAGCGCGACTGCTCGTAGAACTGACCCGATCCACCGTGTTGTTTCGAGCCCTTGGGCGCTGGTCGGCCGTACGCGACGAACTCCAGCACGGGATTGCACATCGGGCACGGCGCTCCGATTTGACCGCCGCAGGTACATTCCTCTGGCCAATCGGTCATGGCGTACACCAGGTGCTGGCGAGCCCGTTCTTTGGGTAGGCACCCTTTTCGCTGGCGTCGATCTTCACCACACGCAATGCGTACTCGTGCAGTATGATCACTGCTCTCGGGCCGAATCGCTCGATCACCGAGTTCGCGAATTCGATCAACTGAGCCGGCGTCACGGCGTTGTCCGGGATCTCTAGACTCATGGTGTCGAGCCGGTAATGGCTCGGGTGCACCAGATCTACGCCACGGATTTCCCGCGGCTGAGCGTCGCCGGTCACTTCGGATCCAGCTCTCTCGGGTGCTCGCCGTACCAGCGCATCGCGGCGACCAGCGCGGCCCGATGGGCGCGACGGTCCTGTGCCTTGAATGCGCGGGTGACCGCAGAGCGCAGTTCGGACGGGAGCCGGTACCAGTCTGTCGGGCAGGCCAGCCTGTCGCGGTGCACCCGCGTACCGCAGTTGCCCGGACACTCGTGGGTGAAGTCCTCGCGACTCACCGCGCAAGCTCCAGTGCGGCGCCGTACCGGATGTCGATGTCGAATGCGGCCACGGCGTACGACAGTTCGACGCTGGCCGCGTGCACGGTCCGCCAGGCGCTCGTGTCGAACGTCAGCCAGCTCGGGTCGGCCTGCGGCATTTGGTCATGGAGCGTGTCGAATAGCACGGCCGGCGGCGACTCGGGCGTGAAGCCGTCGATGATCCGGTTCAGGATGAGTCGCGCGTCGAACCCGCGCTCGGTCGTGCTCCAGCCGGTCGGGTCGGGTTCCTCGGCCGATGCGGCGTGCAGCTCGACCGCGTATGTTTCGTCGGCGCCGTCGTAGCTCTCGGCGCGCCGGGCGGCGATCGTGCCGATCGTCAGATCGGCCAGCAGGAGCGCCCCGCCGAGGACGAGCATGCACCCGACGAGAATGAGCGCGGGCCCACGGGCGGCCAGCGAGGGAATTGCGAAGGTCATCGTCTACTCTCCTCCGGTGGTGTCCGGTCCCGCCCGAGTCTTGGACTGCGGCGGTCGAGCGGGACCGGCACGATCATTCCTTGTCCAGCAGTTGATCGAATGTGGCGTCGTACTCGCGCAGGGCACGCTTGACCTGCTCGATCCGGTCGAGCAGATCCTTCATGATCTCCATCACCTGGCGGTTGATCTCAGCCTGCCGTGTGAAGCCGACCTTCGAAGCTATCTCGGCCTTTACGCACCGAACGGGTCGCGTGGGTTGGCGCGCAGCCAGGCACGAGCGAGCGCCTTCTCCTCGTCGGTCGGCTTGTCGATCAGCCAAGACCCCTGCCGTCCGCGCTGGGTCGGCTCGGCCTGGTACAGCCGGCCGAGGACCATCGTGACGGCGCCGGGCTCCGGGGTCGCGCCGGACTGTGCGCGTAGGACGTTGGCCAGCGCGATGGAGCTCTGCGAGACCAGGCCATCGTTGCTGATCCACATGCCCGGGATGAACCACGGCACCGCGGCGGACTTGTCGTGCGGCCGACGCTGGCTGGCCTGCGGGTTTTCGGGCGTACCGCCGTACGCCACCGGCTCGGCCGGCGCGAGCACGACCACGTCCGCGGTCATCCGGTCCTGAACGACCGGGTTGCCCTTGTCGTCCTTCAGCATGGCCGAGATCAGACCCCGCTTGATCGACTTCGGCATGATCAGCAGGGTGCGCCCCTCCAGGTCGCGGACGCGCGGCCGGTTGGCTTGCGGTGCTGGCCCGCCGAACGGGTCATCCGCCCCGCCATGCTGGCCGCTGACGGCCGGGGGCGGCGCGGCCGGTGTGGTGGGATACCCCTGAGGCGCTGGGGGCGCGTAGGCCGGCTGAGCCGGCGCGGTCTGGGTGGTATCCGGTCCGAACGGGTTGGTCATCTCTTCTGTCCTCGTTTCTCGATGCTCGGTGCTCTGGATTCTGTGACCGACCCCCGGTGTCGGTCGAACGGTGCGGTTCGCGTGGATAGCGTCCGGGGGTCGGTCGTCTCGACCCTACCAGAATCCTGGTAGGGGGGTCAGCGAGCCGCGGTGTCGTCGTTGACGTGCCCGCGGACACCCTCGATCATGTCGCGGGTGATCCTGCCCATGACGGGCTCGCTGGCCGGCTTGGCCTCGGTCCGGTGCTTTCTGTGTGGTTGGTTCGGATTGCCGGCACTCGTGCCCTTCGGCGCGTTGTGCTTGCCCATACGCTCTCCTCCTGTCCGGCGCGCGGGATGACGCGCGCTCCGCGGGTGGCCGGGAGTCGAACCCGCCTCCACCATCACCCTCTCTTGCGGCCGGCCAGCCAGCCTCGCACGGTCTCTGGGTACCAGACCGGACGGTCCTCCAGGTCGTACCCGTCCTCGACCGGCGCCTGCCCGCGGCTGACGTAGCCGGTCCATGTCTTGGTGCCGACGCCGGCCGCGGCGGCACACTGCCAGTTGTGCCACATTTCCCGGCCGGCCGTGTCGTACGTCGCAGCGATCCGGGCGGTCACCGGAACGCCCGGTCGATCCGGTCGTGAAGCTCGTGATTGCGGTGCCGGAACGGGGCGAGCAGCCGGTCCGCCTGGGACGGCAGGTCGACCAGCGAGCCGGCCGCGCGCATCGTCGCCCGGACCGACTCGACGAGCTCGCCGTCCGGATCGGGGGTCAGGCTGTCGTACGCCTTGCGCAGCGCGCCGCCATCCTGGATCCAGCCCGGGTACACCGAACCGGCGTTGTGCGCCATGAGCCGGTGGCCGACGTAGCCGCGCAGCATGCGCAGACTGGTATCGCTGATCGCGTTGCCGTCCCGCCAGCCCTGAACTAGGTACGGGCTGATGTGTAGCTCACGGGCCAGCTCGGCGGGACCGAGCCAGACGGACGCGAGCGCCCGCAGTGCTTTCGGTACGTTGATCATTCTTCTCTCCTCCAGTTGGTCGACTGTGCATAGAGAGCGCCCGGGGCTCGAACCCGGTCCGTACGGTTGGCGCCGTCCGGTCCCCTATCGGTGCGTCCCCCGATGGTCGGGCGCCAACCCGCCATCGGTCGTCTCTGCCGGTCCTCCTTCCCCCAGGGGACCGCCCCGGTTGGGGCGTTGCCGGCGGACGCTTGGGTCCACCCCTGGGCTCTGCCTCACGGTCGGGCGCTCGCACCCGCTTGTCACCCTGGCCAGGGTGAGTCTCCCGGCAATGGCCGGTCACCAGCGCTTCTGAATGCTGGCCGTGAGCTGTGCTGGGCGATGCACTGTGGTCTCATCCGGTCCGTTCCGACCGGTGCTCACTCGGGATACCCGCCGGTATCGCTCCGGCGTTGACATTGCCCTTGGCTTCTACCACTGTGCACGTGCATCGCCCAGTGCCTGCACTGTACTAGCTGTCGCCGGCCGGCGCAACCGGCTGTGGGAACAGCGCCGCATTGTGGTGGCCGGAGTAGCCGCGGTTGGCCAGGATGCCCGTGCACTGCTGGCGCTCGTGCGGGCAGGCCGCGTACCGGGCGGCTCGCCAGGCCAGCGTGCCCGGCGCCGGAGTGTTGCGCACGAGCGACATGAGCACGTCGCTCGACGCGTTCTCGTTCAGCCAGATCCGGAGATCCGAGGTGCCGGAACGCCGAGCGCTCTCCAGCATGTGAGTTACCTGAAACGTGATCACTTCGTTACCTGCCCGTACCAGCGCGTTGTGGTCATGCCCAGGTCGAGTCGCCAGGGTGCCTCGACGTTCAGCACCCTGACCACCTCGGCGAACTGCTGTCGTGCCGCGTCGTCCGGAAGCGCGGCCCACACCGTGTCCAGCGCCTCGTACAGCTCCTTACCGTCCATCTCTCTCCCTCCTTACCAGGCCACGCTGGGCGGTGCTTCGGGCGCTTCACCGGTCATGATGATGTGTGCATAGGCGTTGACCATCATGACCGTAGTTCGCATGTCCCTCGGCGTGCCCTGCGAGCGGGGTCGTCAGCGCCAGGAGGGCTTGTGCGCGTGCCCACTCCCAGCGTTCGTCACGTCTCTCGTCGTACTCCGCGTCTGTCATGGATCCTCTCCTCCAGTGAGTCGACTGTTTCACGTGAAACGTCGATCGTGGGTGGGCGGGGCTCGAACCCGCCTGCCTGCCGGTCACCCGGTTGTCTTACTTGGTCACGCCCTCGCTCGGGCCGATGACCTTCAGCCACAGCTCGTCACTGCCGTGCCAGCTCGCGCCGCAACCGTCGATGATGATCGAGGCGACCCGCGGGCCATTCCAGCCAGGGCCGAACACAACCCACTCCTTGTCGAACGGGGCGGCTTCGCCCGAGCTGCGGAGTTCGGTCGGGTAGTCGGCCGCCCAGAGCAGGGATGCCCAGCGGGCGCATTGCTCGTACTGGCGCTCGATGTCCGCGGCGTTGCACGTCTCCACCTCGGTCATGGTCGGGTGGACCTGGCCGCACCAGTGCCTTTCGGTGATCTGGATCATGATTCTCTCCTCCAGGAGATCGATGTCCTACGTGGACAGCCAGGGAGTCGAACCCTGCGTGGGATCCCACGGAACCGCTCACTGCTCGAGTGCCACGCCCTTTGTCTCCGCGGTGGTCGTGGCCTGTCCCGCGCGCCTTTATCCCAGTGGCGCTCTGAGCCCGTTTATCAGCATCGGGACACCTGCCTGCCTTTGCCCCCAGTGGCACTCTGCGTGGACTTTCACGGCGCCTTTGGCCGAGCACCCCCGCATCCGTCCGGGGTGCTACCTCGACTGACCCTGTTTACGTCTCGGTCTCTGACGGCTTTCCCTTGCGGGAGGCGTGAGTGCCGAGGGCTCGAACCCCGGTGCCTGCCAGTCACTCGACTGTAGATCAGTGCTTGTCGTGCTCGGCCCAACTGTCCATGCAGTCCGGGTCGACGCACAGGGTGGTCGCGGGGACCGGTACCTCGTCGATCACAACGTCCGTGATCACACGGGTCCGGACACGCACCCCCACGCTCGGCGAGTCCATCCGGCACCATTCCGCGCCGGCCGTCGCAGCCGCCGCGTACGTGTCGTACCCGCCGGAGTGCAGCCACTTGGTCGGCGTGATCCAGGCTTGGGTGCGCTCGTTGTACCACTGGCAGTAGAACTCGGTGCGGGTGTGGCTCTTGCTGTCCATGATCTCTCCTCCAAGAGAGTGGATGTTGCTTGCGTGAGCCTGGGGAGAGTCGAACTCCCGAGCGTCAGGACTTCCGGTGGTGAACGAACCCAGCCTGCTCGCCGCGACCCGCGGCTCATGTGTGTTGCCGTGTTGCTGTGATCTCTTTCTGGTCCTCACCCGGTTCCGGCTTCCGCTCCCTGGTGTGGCACTTGCTACCAGATCTTCGCGGCCCTGTGGTTTCTCCTGTGTAGTGGACCTCTATTTAGTTGTCCTCGCTGCCTTACACCTAGAACTATACAGTCGATCGACTGCACTGTCAAGCTCAAGTGCAGTCGATCGACTGTGAGATGGGTCACACTTTCCGGCTCAGGTCTTGACAGTGACCGACGTGCTCGGTGTCTGACTCGGTAAGGGATCCGGTGCGCTGTCCGGCCGCAGGACCCAGGCCACGATGAACACGACCAGCGCCAGGACTGCCAGACCGAGAGAGAACTCGGTCGTGGTGATGCTCCTGGTCGTCATGCGCTCACCTGCTCCAGCTCAGCTTCCCGCGCGACCGCCCGCTCGTGCACTTCCGTGCTCCAGAGCCCAGCGGGGTGCAGCTCTTGCCAGAGCGCGCTGAGCTCGCCCACATGCTGCGCGGCCCGAACGAGATCGAACAGCGTGGGCGGGTCCGGAAACTGGCCGGTCACGCACAGCGCGGCGCGCTCCAGCGTCTCCCGGTACGGGTCGACACGCTCGACGATCTCGGGCGCTTCACTGGTGTTCTGAACACCAGTGAATTGCGACATGTCGAGTGCGGCTGCCTGGGCACGCTCATAGGCAGCCACGATGGCGTCACCATGCGGGCCGTATGTGCGCTGACCGTTGTCATCGAGGTAGCCGGTCAGCTCTAATCGTGGATCTGGTGCCTGCTCGGCCATCGTGACCGGTGTCGACAGCAGAGCGGGAGTGTCCTCGGTGGACAGATCGACATCTCGGTCATCGGCGAGCGGGTCGGAAACGGTGGTCGCTATGTACTGCGGAGTCGGGCTGTCGATTGGAGTGACCTCCATCCGAGTGCGCAGGAAGGCGGCGTAGTCCCGCCACGGTACGCGTAGGTTGCGCACCTTGCGGGAGACCCGAACGGCGAGGGCCTGCTCGACGTAGAGCGCCGCGTCGGCGATGTTGAACGCGTACACGTCCGCCCGGTCGGGCTCGCCCACGGGAAGATGAATGATCAGCGCCACGTCGGTGCCGAGCTGGCCGGCGTACGGGAACGGTTCCCAGACCCTCTGCGCGGCGTTGTACACGCCGTAGGCCAGCCCGCGAACGTAGATACCCTGCTGGACGACGAACTCCAGATCGCCGAACTCGTCGGCCCGGTCACCGGTCTTCACGTCCGCAACCCGGATCATCTGATCGAGGCAGGACACCGCGCGGTCGAGCCGGCCGGCGATCCCCCATTCAGGTACGCACACCACGCGCTCGGTGTAGGCCGGGATGACCGTCAGCTCTTCGCGGCGGAGCAGCGCGGCGTACGCGGACACGTCCGGGATCAAGTGGGGCGGTGCCGGCTGTGGCAGGCCGCGATCGTGGCTGGCCGTGAACGCGTGCAGCGCGGTGCCCAGGTCGCGGCGCTCGGTCCCGCCGCTCGCCTCCAGCGCCCGCGTGCAGATCCCGTTCAGCTCGGCCTTGCCGGCGTCGCTGCGCGGGTCGCCCACGCTGGCTACCAGTGCCAGCAGGTCGTGCCGGCGAGCCAGACCGACCGCCACGCTGCGCTGCTTCCACAGGTTGAGGTGGTAGTTGTCCGGTAGCACCTTGGCCACCGTGCTCGCCCTCGTCCAGTGCCGCATCTCGCCGGTCAGCGGGTCGGGCAATACGTACCGGTCCCACTGATCCAGCTCGATCCCGTCCTCGGTCATGCGCGCCCGGCCACGGGGCGCCGGTCCGCCGAACTCGTCATGCACGTGATCATCGGTAGTCATCGGCGCTTTCTCCATTCCTTGATCCATTGCTCGCCAACCGCCCCGAGGCACACCGAGATGACCACGGCGAGCATGGAGATCTGAAACACCAGATTCCAGGTCATCGACCCTCCATGTCGGTCGCGCGCAGGTAGGCCCGTTCGATCGAGCCCGACACCCGCCCGGCTTGATCGGTCGGGTTGTGTCCCCCGGCTTGCATTCCCAGGTTGACCAGATCTCTCACGGTGCTCAGCTCGTGCAGCTCCATCGTGATCGTGACGAGCACTGTACTGCGTACATCGATTTCCATCTCTCTCCTCCTGATCAGGCTGTGTACATACAGACGACTTCGGATCGGCTGTCCTTGCTCCGGATCGAGATCGGTCCGTCGCGATCCAACGTCTCCAGGCCGCGGGTCAGCTTGCAGCGCAGGTACCACGTGCTGCCCGCGGTCCATTCGACACTGGCCCGGACCTCGATCGTAGGATGGGTGCCCTTGTCGTAGGTCAGGTTCGCCGAGTCGAACGGATGATCCAGCCCGGCCGCGATGTCCGTCGGTCCGAACTTCTCGATATCGCCGTTGGCGTCCCAGGCGTGCACGAGGACATTCATGTACGGTGCCGACGACACGACGAGCACGTCGATTCTCAGCGCGGCCGGACCGGGTTCGTTGTCGTTGTTCCGATCGACCCCCTTGCCCGGTCCGCACGCCAGCAGTAGCGCAACCGCGAGCAGTAGCGCGACTGTAGCTCGTCTCACCTGCCCACCTTGCTCGCGGCCGGGCATCCGGGTGGGCATGCGTGATCGTGATAGGTAATGTGTATGTCCAGCCGACTGAAGACTGCCAGCGCGGCCTGAGCGACGCGCTCGCCGAACTCGCACCGCCGAGCCTCGTCCTCGCCGCGGTGGTTGCTGCGGCAGTATTCGCTGGCAATCGCGTCTGTGATCTCCTGGCGGGTCACCGGTCGGCCGCCCGACGTTTCTCGATCTGGCTCAGCCATGCTTGCTCTAGATCGGTGTAGTCGACATCTTCGGTGTCGGTCAGGTCGTCGCCTAAGTTGAATCCACGCAGACACGCAGTGTGTTCGTCGAGGCCGGCCTCGGCAAGTACGCCCTCCCAGAGCAGACCTTTGCGCTTAGCGTCGGTCAACTGGCCGAGTACACACGCTGTGCAATCACTCATGTCGAACTTAGGAACATTGATCTTTCGGTACCAGTCGGGTCGGTCGCGGTCGAGCAGTAGCGCGCTACGCCGGATACGGCTGCGCACCAGCGCTCGCGGGGTCAGGGACGGCATGATCTTTCCTCCTGTGCGGTTGGGATGGATGAACGCTCGGCGGTCAGCGATGGTCGACGATGGACAGATGAGGGAAGAAAGCTTGCAGTGTAGCGACTGCAAGTGTAGTCGAGGATGGGAACAGCCGGCGGACCGGGGCGGCCGGGTCGGGCCGACCGGCTACCGGCGTGCCGCGGTCGGGCCGGTGAAGGGTGAACCTTTTCCCGTCACGCTCGACATACCAGGCCAGGCCGTCGTGGCCGAGCACCACGTCTCCGGTCAGGATGTCGCTCCAGGTGGTCATCGAGATGCCCCGGTCGGGTAACGGGTGATCATCACGTGGCCATGATGCTTGGTTCGCACGTGTTGCGTGCCGGCCTCCGCCGCGCCTGCTGGCGTCTGATGCTGGTTCGACCTGTAGCTACCGCAGTTGCACGAGGCGCGAAATCCGACACAGTAAAACGCAATCGTGATCGTGGCGTAGTTCATTCGGACAATACCCGCTCCATCCGGTGCTCGCGGTTGATGAACGTCGTGCGGGTCTTGGGGCTGGTGCCGGCGCTGATCCCGTGCTGATGACTGGAGCCGTTGGCCAGGTGGGTAACCAGACAGTCGAGCTGTGCCAGCCGCGGGCATTCCGCGCAGAGCCGTTTGGCCTTGTCCGCAATGGCCGCGGAGCCTGGCGGGGGAAAGAAGATCTCGGCGTTGGCGGCTTGCTTGCACGGCAGTGCCCGGTAATGGGCGAGTCGCACGCTGGCCCGGTGTACGAGATCGGGATCGCGCTGCAGCGCCTTCCAAGCGACCTTCATCTTGCGCTCGGCCACTCGATGGCTGGCGGTCTTCGCTGTCATGTCGAGAATCCTACCAGGATCCTGGTAAGCTCGGCCAGCTCGGAACGGTCGGCCAGCTCGGAACGGTCGGCCAGCTTGATCGGCGAGCGCAGGATTCCTACAAGGATCATGAGAGGATGGTGGGATGGCAGTGAAGTACCCCGCGCGGGTCGACGCGATGGTGCCCGACGAGCTCCGGTACCGGATCAAAGCCGCGACCGAGACGCCGACCGCGCAAGCGGAGGGTCTCGGGCTGTCCGACGTGGTCCGCGAGGCACTGGAGGCCGGTCTGCCGCACGTCGAGGCGCGGCTGCGCCGTGGGCCGGTACCGGTGGCGTTCGTGCCGGCGTAGCGTCGGTGAGATGTCGTTGTGCGGGGATCGACCTGTGCGTGTCGACACCGCGGAGGTGGCTAAACGGGGAACGGTGATCGCCCCGGATCCCGGAAAGGATCACCACCTATACCAGGATGCGTAACAGGGGCGCCCCGCCGAGAGCGCCCCTGCCGGTTCACCCACCACAAACGCAGAATGGAGGTCATTCGTGGCCGATTCTATCGCGACGACACCAGCCGCGGGCGGGCCATACGGCGCGAGCGCGCTGGCGTACTGGAGTGCCGGCTGGCGGGGCGTGCTTCCGTTGCCTGCCGGGCGCAAGTGGCCTCCGCCCCCGGGATGGACCGGCTACGACGGCGAGTACCCCAGCCGCGCGGACGTGCAGACGTGGCTCGATGACGAGCGCACCGCCGGCGGGAACGTGGCGCTGCGCCTGCCGCGGGACGTGCTCGGGCTCGACGTGGACGCGTACCCCGGGAAGGCCGGTGGTAGGACGCTGGTAGACCTGACCGAACGGCTCGGGCCGCTGCCGCCCACCTGGAGCACCACGGCGCGCGACGACGGGGTGTCCGGTATCCGGCTCTACCGGGTGACGGGCTCGGCGGTCGGCGGGCACTGGAAGGGCGAGGCGGGGCCCGGTATCGAGGTGATCGCCTGGGGTCACCGGTACGCGATCGTCCCGCCGAGCGTGAACCCGGACGCGGCCGGCGCGCCGTACCGGTGGCGGATGGCCGGCACTGTGGGCCCGGCCGAGATCGACCGAGCACCGCAGCACCCGGGCGAGCTGCCCGAGCTGCCCGCGGCATGGGTGGCGTATCTGCTGATACCCGGCGAGCGCCGGGTCGGCGCGGAGCTCGACGACGAGTCCGCGCGGACATGGCTGGCGGCGTGCCGCGGGTTGCACGCCGGAGAGAGCGGCTGTCCCATCGTCGAGCGGACCGCGGCCGGCGTCGCGCTGGGGGTCGGCTCGCGGCACGAGGCGGCTCGGGATGCCGTGCACGCCCTGGCCCGGCTCGGCGGAGAGGGTCATGCGGGAGTGTGGGCCGCGCTGGTGCGACTGCGGGAGCGGTTCGTCGAGGCACTGGAGGGTGAGCGCGGGCGGGACGCGGCCGGCGAGTGGCGCCGGATGCTGTCGGGGGCGGTACGGCTGGCGGCCGGGTCGGATCGGGAGCCGCGCGGGTCGTGCGGCTGCGCGACATGGGCAGGGGAGTTGGTCGGGTTCGACCCGGGTTTCCCTGGTGAAGGTGGGGCCGGTGTCGAGGGCGGCGAAGATCAGAACCGTACAGCGCCGAACACTCCGAACGATGAGAGCGTGGAGGCGGGCGGACCGGTCGATCCGGTCGACGTGATGGAGGCGGAACTACTCACCGCGGCGCAGCTCGACGAGTTGCCCAACCCGGTTCCGTTGATCGATGGGTTGCTGGATCTGAACTCGCTCGCGTGGCTGATCGGCAAGCCGGGCTCGTTCAAGTCGTTCCTGGCGCTGACCCTGGCCGGGCACGTGGGCCGCGGGCTCATGTGGGCCGGCGCGAAGGTGCGCCAGGGTGAGGTGATCTATCTCGTGGCAGAAGGCGTACAGGGGACCAAGCTGCGTAAGAGGGCATGGGAGAAGCATTACGGGACGATGGAGGGCGTTCGGTTCCTACCCCGCCCGGTACAGGTGGACTCACAGGAGTGGGTGACGCTGAGCCTGCTCGTGCAGCGACGGGCGCCGGTACTGGTCATCGTGGACACCCAGGCCCGGGTGAGCGTAGGGATCAAAGAGAGCGACAACGCGGAGATGGGTCGGTTCATCGAGCGGGTGGATTGGCTGCGCCGGCTGGCCGGCTGTTGCGTGCTGGTCGTGCATCACATCGGCCGAGTAGGCATGGATGCCCGCGGCGCGTCCGCGATCGACGGGGCGCAGGACACCGAGCTCCGGATCGAGCGGGTGGGTGGCCCCAAGAGTCGGTACGCGAAGGTGGTAACGGACAAACAGAAGGATCGTGACGATACTACTGAGATCCTGCTGGAATTGGCGCACGTGGACGGCGGTACCGATCCGGACACCGGGCGGGATCTCAGCTCGCTCGTGGCGATGCCGCCGGCGTTCGCGATGCCGCCGTCCCGCCCGTGGCGGGACGACCTGCCCGCGAACCAACAGCGGATCGTGGACGTGCTCGGTGAGCACACCGGGATGCTCGGGGGTACCCGCGCGGAGGTCCGCGCGCTTGTGACGGAGCGGTTCGGAGCCATGACGAGAAGTTCCTTCTCTACCGCTTTTACCCGTTTGGCCGAGATGGGCGTTATAACGAGAATAGAGGGAACTGAGCGGTGGTGCCTTTCGTCCGTAATTGGGCGTACGTCGCTGGCGTCGCCCGATTCCGCCGCAGAGCTGGCGAAATTTTTCGGGACAGACTAGGTCAGATTGGGTGTACGGACTTGATCATGGGAGATGATCATGCTCCGTACGCCTGTTCGGAGATCAACTGAGGAATGTACGGAGTTGATAATGCTCTGACCTGGGAATGTACGGAGGTGTTCGGAGCTGTACGGAGCAAAGGGATCTTGTACGGAGTGTACGGTCCTCCTTTAGGGGGACCGTACGCCGAACACCCCGCCGAACGTACACCGAATCGATCATGAAAATGAGGGGTTTCGAGAGCTAATCCTGGTAGGATCCTGGTAGAGTTTCAGGGGGAGGGAATCATGATCATTTCGCAGGGTTTTCCGTTGGGTGCCATCGCCCCGGATGGGACCGAATATCTTGTTATCGGATGGTGGGTGGACGAGGTAACAGCTCGCGGAGCCGCATTCGAACACGGCGCCCTGGCGCCCCGAGCGATTCTCGCGGGGACCGCGGAGAGCTTGGGTGCTGGCTGGCGGTTGACGTGGGAGATACCGATTCCGTGGCGGCCACGGCTGGAGGGATCGTGAGTCTTGCGGGACTCCCGCTACGGGACTACCAGGCCGAGACGATCGATCGGCTCACAGATGGCTGGCGAGTCGGACGGCGTCGGCTCGCCGCGGTGCTGCCGACCGGAGCGGGCAAGACGGTGATCTTCGCGCACATGGCGCGGCGGATGGCGGAGGCTGGTGGCCGGACGTTGATCCTGGCGCACCGCGATGAGTTGATCGAGCAAGCGGTCGACAAGCTGTGCATGGTTCAGCGGTTCGAGGATCCACCGGACGGATCGATGCCGGCGCCGGGTGTGCTGAAGGCGCGGCGGCGCGAGCTGGAGCCGTGGCGGTCGACCGTGGTCGCCAGCGTGCAGACCGCGCACCGGGAGCGCTCGCTGGCCGCGCTGGTGGGGTGGGCGCGCGGTCGGGCGCTGCTGGTGGTCGTGGACGAGGCGCACCACGTGGTAGCCGAGTCGTACATGAAGATTCTTCGCGCCCTGGGCTGTTTCGACGAGGCTCGGGTGGGTGTGCTGACCGTGGGCTTCACGGCCACCCTGGCGCGCTCGGACGGAGTTGCGCTCGGCGAGGTTTGGGAAGATGTCGCGCACCGGGTGTCGATCACCGATCTGATCCGGCGCCGGTACCTGCTCGATGTGCGCGCCCGCCGAGTGCACATCGCCGGACTCGACCTGGCTCGGGTGCGGATGGTGCACGGCGACTACCAGGACGGTGCGCTCGGTGACGCGCTCATGGAGTGTCTGGCGCCGGCTGCGATTGCTCGGGCGTACGTCGAGCACGCGGGCGACCGGCAGGGGATCGTGTTCATGCCCACCGTCGAGACGGCGTACGCCATGGCCGACGAGCTGGAGCGGGTCGGGGTGACCGCGGCGTGCGTCGAGGGCCGGATGTCGATCGAAGATCGCCGGCTGGCGCTCAAGCGCAGTGCTGCCGGGGAAATCCAAGTGCTGACAAACTGCATGGTCCTGACAGAGGGGACAGACCTCCCACACATCGACGTAGGGGTGATCGGTCGTCCGACTAAGAGCCCAACGCTGTTCGTCCAAATGGCTGGCCGGATTTTGCGCCCGTACCCGGGCCAGGAGACCGCGCTGTTGCTCGACGTAGTCGGCGTCGGCGCGCGGCATCGGCTCGCTTCGCTGGCGACCCTGCTCGGCGCGCCCCGGATCGAGGCTGTCGAGGACGCGCTCAGCGATGAAGAGCTCGCGGAGCTGTCGCTGCTCGGGCTGGCCGAGCAGGAGTCGATGAACGACGGGTCAGCCGGCGCGCGGGCGCCGGAGATGCTCGACGGCACGCTGGACTCGTTCGAGTACTCGCTGTTCGAGGGGTCGGTGCGCACCTGGTTGCAGACCAAGCGCGGGGTGTGGTTCATCGAGGCTGGCGCCGATGGTGGAGGCGGTACGCCGCATGTGGTGTTCCTGGTGCCGGCCGGCGAGCCTGGCCGCTGGAGTGTCGCCGCGGTGCCCACGATGGCGCAGGGTGGCCGCTGGGTGGTCGAGAACGTCGACATGGGCTACGCCATGGCCTGGGGCGAGCAGGAGGCCGACGCGCTCGGCGGGCGGTACACCCGACGCTCGGCGAGCTGGCGCCGCGGGAGCGCGTCCGAGAGGCAGCTCGACTACCTCAAGCGGCTGGTCGGGGTGAACGAGTGGCTCGGGATGGCCGAGCGCGGCGAGCTGCAGTACGCGGGGCAGGTCAGCGATGTGATTGCGGTTGCACGTGCATCGGCACGCATCGACCATCTGGCGATGGTGGCCGGAGTGACGCGATGAAGCTGATACGTGACAACCTCGCCGATGCCCCATGGGAATTCCTGCCAGAAGGCAAGAGGTTTGTTCGACCCATCAATGATCGCGCGGAACATCTCTCGCTGTTACGTAGAAAAATCCTGGAAGAAGCTGGAGAGCTATTCGAGGCTGACAGCCCGAACGCCCGAGCAAGGGAAGCGGGCGACATCTTACAGGCCCTAGAGGATTACCTAAGTTTGTCGGGAACGGACATATTTGAAGCCCTGGAGGCTAAGCAGCGCAAATATGAACAACGTGGCGGCTTCCGGAAGGGCACGGTCTGGGACATATGAAAACGATCTATTGGTGGAAGTGCACGCCGGCCACCCGCCACAACCCGGAGCGCTGGGATCGGGTGTCGTACCCGGCGCCGGAGGTGGGCGCGCGGCTGGCGCTCGACGGGGAGGTACCGCGAGGGGCGCTCAGCGTGCGCAGGGCGGCCCAGGGGGCTGGGTGGGTAGTCGTGTGCACCTACGCTCGTGGTTGGCTGTCACACGCGCGCTCAGGGGCTCCGTTGCGGGTGGTCGACTCCCTGGCGTTGCGGATGCGCCATCCGGACGGGCGCCGGGCGGTCGCGGTCTGGCACGACGGTGGGTTCCATGTGGCTTACAGGATCCTCCCAAGTCTTGGTAGGCTCGATGGTGTAAAAGGACTTACCACCTTTCTGGTAGCAAGCGGCTGAAAGTTGCGAAACGACCATGCCACGCATCAACGACCCTGCCGAGCGGAAGCGGCGCGACGCGGAGATCTGGCGCCTGTACGCGGCCGGCTGGACGCTGGTCAGGCTCGGCGAGCGGTTCGACCTGGCGCACAGTCGGGTCAGCGAGATCATCACCAGGGAGCGCGGCAGGTTCTCGATCCTCGACAAGGCGCTCAAGCGGGAGGAGCTGGCCGCGCAGCTCGATGACCTGCGCTCGGCCGCTCAGGAACTTGTCGATGCCGAGCCGGCGCCCATGTTCCGTGGTGCCGAGCCGATCGTGGACCGCGACGATGACGGCGAGGTGGTCAAGCGGTACTACGACCACGGCGGGCGGCTGGAGGCCATGAAGACGGTCGTCGCGATCCAGGCACGGGAGGCGAAGATGCTCGGGCTCGACGCGCCAGACCAGATTCAGACCGACTCGACTGTCAAGTACGTTGTGGAGGGTGTCGACATGGAGGATTTGAGATGAGGCGCCTGGGGTATCTCACCTATCGCGAATACGCCAGCGTGATTCTGTTCGCACGGGACTGGCTGACAGTGATCGGACCAAACAACGGAGCCCCTCGTGGCATCCTCGCAGCACTCGGTGCTGGTGAAGACCCACTGCCGTTCGTGGTACCGATCGTGCTCGGCCCGGACGACGCTCCCGAACCGTTCGATATGCCGAAAGTCGTCGACCCGTACCGGTGGCGTGCAGTCGAGCGGTACATCTGGCAGACCCGTTGTTTGGACCCGAATCGTCGTTTCTGGCATGACGGCGGTAGTTGAGCATCGCTACCGCCCGCGGGGCGCCTGCCGCAAGCTGTTCGCCGCGCGGGACGACGAGGTATTGCTCAGCGGTCCGGCCGGCACCGGCAAGAGTCGCGGCTGCCTGGAGAAGCTGCACTTGATGGCGTTGCTCAATGAGCGTATGCGCGGCCTGATCCTGCGTAAGACGCTGGTGTCGCTCGGCTCGACCGCGCTGGTGACCTGGCGCGAGCACGTGGTGCCGGAAGCGCTAGAACATGGGGTGTGCTGGTACCACGGCGGGTCGCAGGAGGAACCGCCCGGCTACCGGTACCAGAATGGCTCGTTCATCGCGATCGGCGGGCTCGACAAGCCAACGAAGATCATGTCTTCGGAGTACGACGTGGCCTATGTCCAAGAGGCTATCGAGCTCGTACCGGACGACTGGGAAGCCGTGACCACCAGGTTACGCAACGGCCGGATGTCATTTCAGCAACTGATCGCCGATACCAACCCGAGCACGCCGACGCACTGGCTGAAACAACGGTGCGACGCTGGCAAGACCCGGATGTTGGATTCGCGCCACGAGGACAATCCGACACTGTACGGCGAGGACGGTGAGCTGACCGAGCGCGGCGCGGCGTACATGACCAAGCTCGATCGGCTGACCGGTCCGCGGTACTACCGGTTGCGCAAAGGGCTGTGGGTCGCGGCTGAGGGAATCATCTACGAGGGCTGGGATCCGGTGATCCACCTCGTGGACCTGGTCGATCTGCCCGGTATCGAGTTCGACGAGTCGGGCCAGCCGCGGGTTCCCGGTGACTGGCCGCGGTTCTGGACTGTCGACTTTGGATACACCAATCCCTTCGTGCTCCAGTGCTGGGCTCGGGGCCCGGACGGCCGGCTGGTGCTGTACCGAGAGATCTATCACACGCGCCGGCTGGTGCGGGACCATGCCTTCAGGATCATGGAGTTCGTGACTCGGCCCGATCCGGACTACCGCGGCGATCGCCACCTCGCCCACGAGGGTCGACTGTGGACAGAGCCGCAACCCGAGCGGATCATCTGTGATCACGATGCGGAGGGTCGGGCACAGCTCGAACGCGAGCTCGGCATGTCAACCGAGCCGGCACACAAGGCTGTAACCGAGGGCATTCAGGCAACCGACCAGCGACTGCGGACCGAGGATGACGGCCGGCCGCGACTGTTCATCGTGCGGGATTGCCGGGTCGAGCGTGATCCCGAGTTGGTCGATGCCGAGCTCCCGACGTGTACCGCGGAGGAGATCCCGGGCTATGTCTGGCTACCGCCGGCCGCGAACCGCCGGGCCAAAGAGGAGCCGTTGAAGCAGGACGACCACGGCTGTGATGCCATGCGGTATATGGTGGCGGATCAGGATCTCGGAGACCGGCCGGGAATGCGGTGGCTGACGTTATGAGTAGATCAGGACGGGTGCCGTGGCACCGCCGGGTGTTCGGGCGCTTCGCCGTGGTGTGGCAGGTGGCCGCGTTCGTTCAGCGCGCTCAGCTCAAGCCGGTCGCGTTCAGCTTTGCCGGGCTCGGCCTGCTCTCTGCGGCGGCCTGGATCGGGCTCGGCTATGGCTGGGGGCTGGCCGCGACTGGCATCTCGTGCCTGCTCATCGAATGGAGGCTGGCCCAACGTGGCTAGCGGGCGGCTACTCTGAGCGCCATGGATTCCCTGCTCGGCGGGTTCGGCACCGGGGTCGGTAGGCTCGGACGGATTTTCGCGAAGGCGCCCGTGTCGTACGCGCCGCGCGCCACTCAGTGGCTGACTGCCATGCTCGGCGCCGGTGGGCAGGAAGGCCAAATGCGAGCCATGGGCTCGGTCGGTACGCTGTTCGCGATCGTGACTCGGCTGGCCAACTCGACCGCGGCGGTCGACTGGAAGCTGTGGCGCAAGGCGCCGTCCGGCAAGGATGACGATCGGGTGGAGATCACCAGTCACTTGGCGCTGGACATCTGGAACAATCCGGTCAAGCCATTCTTTCCCGGACAGTTGTTCCGCGAGACGTTCCAACAGCACCTGGAACTGGTCGGCGAGGCGTGGTGGGTCGTCTCGCGCAGTGAGATCGTCCGCTCGATCCCCCTCGAACTGTGGCCGGTCCGCCCGGATCGGATGCGGGTCGTACCTTCGCCGGAGAAATACATCCAGGGGTACATCTACGTTGGGCCGAACGGTGAGCAGGTACCCCTGGAGCTTGATGAGGTGATCCAGCTTCGGATGCCCAACCCGCTCGACCCGTACCGTGGCATGGGACCCGTACAGTCGATTCTGGTAGACCTCGACTCGACCCGGTACAGCGCCGAGTGGAACCGTAATTTCTTCCTGAACAGCGCCGAGCCGGGCGGCATCATCGAGTACCCGACCGAGCTGAGTGAGTCCCAGTGGGAGAAGACCGTCAAGCGCTGGCGCGAGCAGCACCAGGGCGTCTCGAATGCGCACCGGGTGGCGGTTATCGAAAAGGGTAAATGGGTTGAACGTCAGTTCAACATGCGGGACATGCAATTCGCCGAGCTGCGCGGGGTCAGCCGTGAGGTCATCCGGGAGGCATATGGGATTCCCAAGTTCGCCGTGGGTGATGTCGACGACGTGAACCGTGCGACCGCCGACGCGGCCGCGGTGTGGTTCGGCCGCCAGCTCACCGTGCCGCGGCTGGAGCGCATCAAGGGTGCGCTGAACGGTCGGTTCCTGCCGCTGTTCGGTGCGACCAGTGCGAACCTGGAATTCGACTATGAGAACCCGGTGCCCGAGGACGAGGAAGCTGAGCGCAACGAACGGGACAGCAAGGCGACCGCGGCCAAGACGTACATTGTGGACTGTGGTTTCGAGCACAAGCCGGTCCTCGAATATCTGGAGCTTCCGGCCGACTGGGAGCTCAAGCCGACTCCGGCGCCGGCTGCGCCGATGCCCCCCGGTTCCGCGGCCGGCGAGGGCACCGGCTCGGCGCAGCCGGCGCCGGGCGCACCGACCGCTCGGCTCGAACTGGTGATGCTCCCTTTCGATCAGGAGGCGGGTTGGGAACCGTTCGCGACCAGGGGCCGGAAGAGGAGAACCGAGAACCCTGGGAGGACGAGCTAGCTGCACTCCTGCTCGCCTGGCGGGAAGTCAGCCAGGAACAACGCGACCAGTTGGCCGTGCAGATCGAGCAGGCCATCGACCGCGGCGACCTGGCCGCGCTGGCAACCCTGACCGTGTCCAGCGCGCATGGTGCCGATCTACTTACCGCGGCAATGATCACCCTGGCCGCGCTCGGCGCTCAGGAGATCGTCGACACGGCCGGCGAGCAGGGGGTGGCCGGCGCCGAGCCGAAAGAGCCAGACGATGCCGCGCTCGCCGCGCAGGCCGGCGTCATCGCTGCCTTGCTGGCCGGCAACATGTCCTCGGCCGCAGGACGGGAAGCGATGCGGCTCTACGCGGAGGAGCAGGCCGAGGGTTCGGAGATCGCGGAGGCTGTCGTCGACTACCTGTTGAACCTGCCCGAGCGCTCGCTGTCCGATCAGCTCGGCGGGGCGCTGTGGAGCGCGCAGGAGGAAGGGCGGTACCAGACCCTGGCCGGGATGCTGGCCACCCAGCCGGCGAGCTACTACGTGGCCGACGAGATCAGGGACAAGAACACCTGCAAGCCGTGCCGGATGATCGATGGGACGCTGTTCGCCACCCTGGAGGAGGCGCGCGAAGCGTACCCAGCCGGTGGGTACGTCGAGTGCTTGGGCGGCTTTCGTTGCCGCGGCCGGTACGAGCCTTCCTGGGGTCCCAGTGTCTCGGCCAAGGTCCCGCCGGACGCGCAGCCGTATCACCGCTCGATCGAAGGCATGGAGGATCTGGTCGCAACGGCGCAGGCCGCGCAACGGGCACACCGCCGCGGCCAGGGGGTGACCGTCAGCCGGTTGACGGGTGGGGTGAGCGCGGAGGTAGACCTGTACGTGCTCGACGATGGCCGGCGGGTGGTTCGCAAGAAAGGTCCGAAGTGGAATGACGAGCTGGACAGCCGGCGGGAAGCCGACGCCGATCAGCTCTACTCGTTGACCGCCCGGTCGCTCGATGCTCGGGTACCACGGGTCTACCGGGACGCGCCGGACGTGGTCTGGATGGACTACGAGCATGGCCGCACGTACGCCGAGCTGATCCACGACGATCGGACACTGTGGACGGAGCGGCACGATCGGATTCTCGACACGAAACCCGTTCAGCGGGTCGGACTCATGGATTCACTGGCCGCGAACTCCGACCGCAACACGGGTAACCAGTTCCTGACCGACACGGGGGAGTATGTCGGGCTCGATCACTCGTTTGCCTGGGGCGGGGCCGAGACGAACGGGCTGGATCTCGGGTTGTTCGGTCCGAACGGGCTCGGCAGTGTCGGCGCGATACCGGCTCGCTCGTTCGTCGTGCGAGGGCACGATGAGCGGTTGGACATCACCACGAATTCGTGGATCGATAACCCATTGACTGCCGATGATGTGTCGGAGATACGACAGCGGTTGGTTTCACTGCGTGCCGATTTCGACAAACTGGACCGCGGTTACTGGCTGGACTACTCGCTGTCGATGCTCGACGAGCTGGCCGGGCACGCGACTGGGAAGGGGTCGGGTCTCTATGGCTGAGCCGATGGTGCTGGAGCTGCGCGTCGTAGATCAAGCCGCGGCGGTCGGGCGCAAGCTCGGTGAGCTGCGCCGGACCGAGAGCGGGCGGGTATCCAGCCAGGGTGACGTGGCCGAATCGATCCTGCTCCGGGTGATGCGTGCGGTCGCGGTCGACCGGACGGAAGCGTTCGACCTGCTCGCGGTCAACGGCTGGAGCAACGGTCATCTTGTCCTGGTTGCCGGGTAGAGGTGCTACCCTGCGATGCCATGAGGCGCCGCGTTTCGCGCATGCTGAACAGAAAGACGCTGCCCGACCGGGCGCTACGGGTTGCCCGGCCGCGCGCCGAGCTGCGCGCCGGCCGTACCGACTGGTACCGAATCGTCAACGCGACCGCTCCCCAGGCCGAGATCTACATCTACAACGAGATTGGTTGGTTCGGTACCACGGCTGACGATTTCGTCAAGGAGCTGCGCGCCATCACCGCGGCCGGGATCGACCTGCACATCAACTCTCCGGGTGGGGAGATCTTCGACGGCATCGCGATCTACAACTGCCTGCTGGCGCACCCGGCCGCGGTGACCACGTACGTCGACTCGCTCGCGGCTTCGATCGCTTCGGTCATCGCGATGGCCGGCGACAAGATCATCATGGGTCGGAATTCGCAAATGATGATCCATGACGGGATGGGGCTGTGCGTCGGCAACGCCGAGGACATGCGCCGGATGGCTGACGATCTCGATGTGCAGTCGGCCAACATCGCCAGCGTGTACGCCGATCGAGCGGGTGGAACGGTCGACGAGTGGCGCGAACGGATGCGCGCCGAGACGTGGTACTCCGCGGACGAAGCGGTCAGTGCCGGCCTGGCGGACGAGGTGGTTGCGTTGCGGCCCGGTCCGGCACCGGAGAACAACTGGGACCTCTCGGTCTTCCAGTACGCTGGCCGGGATCGGGCTCCGGCTCCCGTGGCGAGTGCTCCGCAGCCGCGCGAGCCCGTGAGTGTTCCGGCGCCGGCCGCACCCGCACTCCCCATGCGATCGGCGCCGGAACCTGTGTCTGCGCCGCTGATCGCGTTCAGCCCTGACGACTTCCGGGGCATTTTCGAAGACCTGCGCCGAGACGCGCCGGCCCTGCCCGATCCCGTACCCGAGCCGGTACCGGTACCCGTGACGACCGGTCTTCCGTTCGACATGATCGACGTTCGCTCGGCCGTCCTCGACAGCCTTCGGTCGGCCAGTCGGCCTGCCGAGCCCGACAACGCCCCCGAAAGGGAGGGACAGTGAGCAATCGATCTCACATGATGAGCAGGGGCGTACGTCACCGGCTCGCACAACTCGGTTTCGACGCTTACCGCAAGCAGGCCATGTTCAACCGCGCGGCGCCTCCGACCAACGCACCCGATCTGGACACCCTGACCATTCCGAACGACCCGCGTGAACTGGAGGAGATGCTCTCCGATCCGGCCAAGCTGCAGAAGGTGTTCAGCAATCGGGAGACCGCAACCCAGTTCATCCGCAACTACGCGGGTGGGGTCATGCGCAACCAGGCCGACATCATGCAAGAGGTCCGTGTCGAGGCACAGCGGTTCATGGCTCAGTGGCTGACCGAGAACCAGCCGGACGCGGTACGCCGGCTGAACCTCGATCTCGCTCAGCGGGTCAGCCCGACCGACCGGATGCGCGGCGACAAGGCCAAGCGCGCCGGGCTGTACAACAGTCGGGCGATGGGTGCCTCGATCGATGGCATGTTCGAGACGAGCGGCGACTACTTCAAGGCGATCTGGCACAACACGCCGAAAGATGTCGAGCTGCAGACCAAGCTGCGCACCCTGCGCAATGCGTTCTCCTCCACGATTCCGTCCGAGGGCGGTTTCCTGATCCCCGAGACGCTGCGCTCCGAACTGCTCCGGGTGGCGCTGGAGAACGCGATTGTGCGGTCGCGCGCTCGGGTCATCCCCATGGAGTCGTTGCGGGTGCCGTTCCCGGCCGTCGACTCGACCAGCAACGTGTCTTCGGTGTACGGCGGCATCGTCGCCTACTGGACCGAGGAGGCCGCGGCGCTGACCGCCAGCTCGGCCACGTTCGGCCGGGTCGTGCTGGATGCCAAGAAGCTGACCGCGTACACCGAGGTCCCGAGCGAGCTGATCAGTGACTCGATCACCTCGTTCACGGCGTACCTGGACATGCTCTTCCCGGAGGCGCTCGGTTTCTACGAGGACGACGCCTTCATCAGCGGGACCGGTGTGGGCGAGCCGCTCGGCTACCTGAACGGCTCGGCCATGATCTCGGTGACCAAGGAAGTCGGGCAGGTCGCCAGCACCATCGTCTGGGAGAACATCGTCAAGATGTACTCCCGGATGCTGCCGTCCTCGCTCGGCCGGGCGGTCTGGGTTGCCTCGATCAACACATTCCCCGAGCTGGCCACGATGGCGCTCACGGTCGGCACCGGCGGTTCGGCGATCTGGCTGAACAACGGTGTCGAGGGTCCGCCCGTGAGTATCCTCGGCCGGCCGGTGCTGTTCACCGAGAAGGTCCCGCCGCTGGGCACCGCGGGAGATCTGTCCTTCGTGGACTTCGGTTACTACCTGATCGGCGACCGGCAGGCCATGAGTGCCATGTCGTCCGAGCACTTCAAGTTCGGTAACGACATGACCGCGTACCGGATCATCGAAAGGGTCGACGGCCGGCCGTGGTTGCAGAGCGCGATCACGCCCAAGAACAACGGCCCGACGCTCTCCCCGTTCGTGCAGATCGAGACACGTTCGTAATTACAAGAAACCTCCGCGGTACCGGGGCTGCAGCGTCGGGAAACGGATGGTCGTCACGGGCGCAGGCGCGCAGCGAGGGATCGGGAGACCGGACCGCGCAGGGGATCGGATCGTTACCGGTCGTGACACGCTCTACGCCGTACCCGGACCGTCCGGGAGTAGGCGGAACCGCGCCGGCAATCAACCCCCGGCCGGAGAGGACGAGATATGTGGGCTCTGGGTAGGTTGTTCAACATCCTGCCGATCGCCGATGACGTGTACGTCGACCTGAAGTCGTGCGCTGGCGTCACGTTCATTGGCGTCAATGCCGCGGGCGACACGTGGACGCTGACCGAGGCCAAGGACGCGGCCGGCACGGGTGCGCAGGTACTGGCGACCATGACGCAGTACTACGTCAGCGCGACCAACGGCGCGGTCTGGCAGAAACTGACGCAGGCCGCGGCATCCACGATCGTGACCACGGCGTCTCAGGACGTGCTCGTGGTCGAGATCGAGGGAGTCGAGCTCTCGGCGCTCTATGACTGGGTGAAGCTCACCAGTACGGGCGCTGGGCTGGTGTACGCCATCACGCGGGACCTCGCCATTCAGCGGGCACCGCAGAACCTGCCGGCGATGGTGTGACGTGAGCGTCTACAACGATGCCGCTGCATTCCGAAAGAGCGCGTTCGGCTCCCTGGTCAGCAAGGCATACACGCCCCTGGCCGTCGAAACCAAGGTGCTGTTCAACGTCTCCGACCTGTGCATCATCACCGCGATCTTCGGTGTGGTGACCACCCGGATATCCGTGGCCGGCACGTCCAAGCTGCAGTTCAACCCGACCTTGGCCAGCGCGGTCACGACCGACCTGGTTGCCGCGACCGACCTGGGCACGACCGATACCGAGGTGGGCTCGCTGCTCAGCTTCGACGGCATCCGGGCGTCCTCGATCCAGTACGTCGGGGCGGCCGGCGGAGGCGGAGTGCCGATGCTCCAGCGGCCGATCGCGGTACCGGCCGGCGCCATCGAGCAGGTCAACGCGACCGGTGCCGATGGTGGTATTACCTGGTATCTCACCTACGTCGCCGTGATCGACGGCGCGACCATCGCGGCGGCCTGACATGCCCAAGATCACTAGGTATGGTGGGCCGAGCATCGAGGGTCCACGTTGGGAGGGCACCGAGCCACCGCCGGCGGCCGAGTCCGAGCAGGTGGAGGAGGTGGGTGAGCCATCGGATGGCAACAGCTCATCGACATTGCCCGAGAGGCCGCTGACGAATGGCGAGCCGAACGAAGCAGACCTCCAGTCGCCTGTCCCAACGACGGAGAGCCTCTTCGGGCCGGACCAGCCGGCGTCCTCTTCTGTCCCTTCGACGGATGGCAGTACCCCCGAGACTGGATCCAGCCAGCCTGAACAGCCGAGCTGAACTATGGCCGGCCCGTCGCTTCGGATCGATGCCGTTTCGTACGACCCGAACGAGGGGCCGGCCGGCTGGTTCACCGCGGCGCCCCGCGGCGGTTCGACGAATCATCCCGCGCTCGGGGTGACGCAGGACGCGACCGCGGGCAGTGGTGAAGCACTGCGGGTGCTCTCCCGCAACGCCGGGGTGCCGGTGCTCACGCTGCGCGGGGCGGGCGTACTGCTCGACCTGCGCAACAGCGCCGGCTCGACGGTCTTCGCGGTCGGCCAGGACGGCGGGCAGACCGGGATCGGCCGGGAGTTGTTCGATGATCTGACCGGTGACCATGCTGGCGTAGCTGCGAGTACGGTGCTGGTGCATAGTGGCCTGGCGCTCACGTTGGACGCCAGCTCGACATGGCTGGTCGAAGCGATGGCGGTCTACACGGGTGTAACTACAGGAGATATCAAGTTCGGCTGGACGGTGCCGGCCGGCGCGACCGGTACGTGGGTGCCAGGCGGGATCACCAGCGCGGCAACCGGCTCGACGGGTGCGGTCAGCCTAGGTGCGAAAGCGTTCAGCGACACGGCGATCGTGGGCGCGGTGGACGCAGTGACTCCGTTGGTCGCCATGATCCGGGGTATCGTCCGGATGGGTGTCACGGCCGGCGCCGTGGAGCTCGACTATGCGCAGGGCACATCCGACCCAACCGCGACGATCATGAAGGCCGATAGCTGGCTCCGCGCGAAGAGGGTTGCATAACTTAATATCACAGCTCGGACCCGGGGCTGCGTCGTGTGAGCGGCACGGCCCCTAGGCCAGGAAGCAAGGCGAGGGTATGGGCATTTGGTATACTACCCGGGAGAAGGTCAAGGCCCGGTTGGACATCAGCGCGACCGCACGCATAGACGCGCTGGTCGACGACGCGATCGACGCTGCAAGTGCACCGATCGAAGGGTGCTTGCACCGACGGTTCTATCCCGAGCTCGCGACCCGCTATTTCGACTGGCCGAACTACCAGTACGCGCGTACGTTCCGGCTCTGGCTGGAGTCCAGCGAGGCAATTTCCCTCAGCCAACTTGTCTCCGGCGGGGTGACGATCCTGGCCTCGGACTACTTCCTGCGCCGTAGCGATGGGCTCGACGAACCGCCGTACGACTCGATCGAGATCGACCTGGCGAGCTCGGCCGCATTCGGCTCGGGCAGTACTCACCAGCGCAGCATCGCCGCGACCGGGCTGTTCGGGTTCGACGACACCTCGGCGCCGGCTGGCGCCCTCGCGGAAGCGCTGGACTCTTCGGAAACCGCGGTCGACGTGACCAATGCGGCGCTGGTCGGCGTGGGCAACATCGTCAAGTGTGAGAGCGAGCGCATGATCGTGACCGATCGCGCGCAGCTCGATACCGGGCAGGATCTGATCGGCACCATCGCCGCGGACAAGGCCGTGGTGTCCCTGACCGTGGCCGACGGTACCGCTCTGCACGTCGGGGAGACCCTGCTACTCGACAGCGAGCGCATGCAGGTGATCGACATCGCGGGCAACGTGCTGACCGTCAAACGGGCCGTAGACGGCTCGGTGCTCGCTGCCCATACCAACTCCTCCATCTACGCCCCTCGGACGCTCACCGTGACTCGTGGAGCTCTCGGAACCACCGCGGCGGCGCACGCCGACACGACAGCGCTCACCCGGTACGTCGTGCCCGCCGCGGTCGACGCGTGGGCTCGCGCGCTGGCCATCGACACATTGCTCCAGGAGTCGAGCGGGTACGCCCGGATGGTCGGCTCGGGCGACAACGAGCGCGAGGCATCCGGGCGCGCGCTCAAGATCGCCGCGCAGCGTGCGGAAGCGCAGTACGGCCGCGTCCGGTTGGCCGCGATATGAGCAATCCCAAGATCCAGTATCGGGTGCACGGGCCGCTGTTCGACGGCCGGGCGCAGCGAGCGCTGGCCATGTACGTCGAGGAGGTCAAGGCCGAGATCGCCTTCCAGGGCCTGGCGGACGTGCATTTCGAAGCGGACCGGATGCTCAAGCACCCCACGCCGTACTGGGAGACCCAACTGCAGGTCGAGCACGTCCGGCAAGACATCGTGGTCAACGACTCGGATGTCATCTACGGGCCGTGGCTGGAGGGCACCGGCTCGCGGAACAAGACGACTCGGTTCAAGGGCTACTGGATCTTCCGGCGGGTTACCCAGGCACTGCGCCGCAAGGCGCCGGCCATCGCGCAGCACGTGCTCGTGTTCGGCGGGACGCTGCGCCGGATGAACGGTGGGATCTGACGTGGACACCCAGGCGATCATCGATGCGGTGGCGAGCCACGCCATGCGCATCGGGGCGTTCGAGTCGGTCACCACGCACGAGCCCAAGGGTGCGTTCACAACCGGCGGGCTGCGCGCCTCGATCTGGGCTGACGGTATCAAGCCGGTACCGCTCGCGTCCGGCCTGGCCGCGACCAGCGCGCTCCTGACCCTGAACCTGCGTATCTATCTCGGCATGGTCACCGAACCCCAGGAGTCGATCGATCCCGAGATCGTCAAGGTCGTGGACACGCTGATCGGCGCGTACTCCGGCGACTTCAGCCTGGGTGGGCTGATCCGTAACGTCGACTTGCTCGGCGCGTACGGCGCGGCGCTGGAGGCGCGCGCCGGCTATCTGATCCTCGGTAGTCCCAGCACCATGTACCGGGTGATCACCATCGTTCTCCCTCTCGTGATCAACGACGCGTGGACCCAGGCGGAGTGAGGCCATGACCAAACAGACCGGGCTCGGCGACAACTGCTACGTGGGCGGGTACGACGTATCCGGCGACACGCAGTCCCTGCAGCGCATCGGGGGCGGTCCGGCTGCGCTCGACCTGACCGCGATCGACAAGTCCGCGTATGAGCGGCTCGGCGGACTGCGCGACGGTGGGATCGACTGGACGAGCTACTTCGACAAGGCCGCGGCAGCCTCGCACATCGCCTACCGGGCGTTGCCCACTGTGGACACTCAGGTCATGTACTTGCGCGGGACCACGCTCGGCAACCCGGCCGCGGCGCTGGTCGGCAAACAGGTCAACTACGATGGCAACCGGCAGACGGACGGCTCGCTGCTGTTCACCCTGCAGGCCCTGGCCAACGGGTACGGCCTGGAGTGGGGCGTCAATATGACGGCCGGCAAGCGCACGGACGGTGCCGCGGCCAACGGCACGGGTGTTGATTTTGGCGGATCGACCGCGTTCGGCCTGCAGGCGTACCTGCAGGTCTTCGCCTTCACCGGTACGTCCGTCACCGTGAAGATCCAAGAGAGCAGTGACAATGCGGTTGGCGACCCGTACGCGGACGTGGTCGGCGCGTCGTTCACCGCGGTCGCCGCGGCTCCGGCGTTCCAGCGCGTGCAGACTGCTCGGGCGTTGACCGTCGAGCGCTGGTTGCGGGTGGTCACGACCGGCGTGTTCAGCAATGCGGTTTTTGCTGTAGTGGTCGTGAAGAATGCCACGGCCGTGACGTTCGAGTCATAGGAGGGGAGAGGGTGCAACCGATCAACCGGGCGCAGCCGGTACTGCCGGTCACCGCAATGAAGACCTATCAGATTCTGGCGCCGGTCGAGACGCACTGGCGGCAGGTACCGTGCACCGCGGACAACTGCCCGAACCACGTGCATGGCTGGCGCTCCTATGTGGACGAGTCGACCGAGCTCGGCCGGCGCCAGGCCCACTACGTCCGGACCGAGTCTGGTCGCGAGTGCACCGGCTGGCGCAACGAGCACGGGATCACCGAGTTCACGTTCCCGGCCGGTCAGCAGTGTTTCGACGTGCACCGGGAGCGGGTCGAGCGGCCCGAGCACTTCCTGGTGCGCGCGGGTGACCACCGCTCGTCACTAGAGATCCTGCGCCGGCACGCCAGCGCGGATGACTGGGTGGATGACTTCGCTAACCATCAGATCGAGATAGCAGAGAGGGTGAACCGTGGCTAAGGAACCCGGGCTCGGCTGGACGACGCTGAGCGTCGATGACAGCGCGGGCGCAGCGAAGGCGATCAAAAACGACGTGACGAACTTCCAGTTCGCCACGCCGCGGGGTGTCCAGGATGTGACCGGTGTCGACAAGTCGGCCATGGAGCGGCTGCTCCTACTGGCTGACTTTTCGATCACCTTGAACGGGGTGTTCAACGACGCGGCCGACTTCTCGCATGCGGTGTTCAAGACGGTACCGAGTACGTCAGTGCTGCGTACCGTCTCGCTGGCCGTGAGCGGTCAGACCCTGAACAACGAATGCTTGTTCACTGACTACGCGCTGACCCGCGCGGCATCCGGTGAACTGACCTGGACAGCGCCCGGTGTACTCGCCGATGGCACCGTTCCGACCTGGAGCTGAGCCATGGGTTACGTACGTGACCGGATCTACCGGCTGAAGTTCACCGATGACGAGTACTGCTCGCCGGAGACCGGTGACCCGCTGGAGGTTCGCGTCCGGCCCATGTCGATCGGCGTGCTCGATATGGTGGGCGAGCTGACCGAGCTGCGTGAGCGCAAGCTTACCGCGGCCGACATAAAGAGGATCTTCGAACTGTTCGAGCTGTTCGCCGAGCACCTGGTGAGTTGGAACCTGGAGGACGACAAAGGCGAGCCGGTACCGACCACTGTGGACGGCGTACGGGCACAGGATCTGGACTTCGGACTCATGTTGATGTTCGCGTGGCTGGACGCGGTGACGGGGGTACCCGCCCCTTTAGCTCAGCCATCATCAGGTGGCGTCTCGTACCCGGCGGTATCGATTCCCATGGAAACGTTGTCGCCAAGCCCCGTGAGCTAGGGCATGCCGAGCTACTGCTCGGGTTGATGGAGCGATTCGGGTACGCCAGCCTGGCCGCGGTCCGTGCCGAGTCGGCGGAGCTGTTGCAACTACTGAACATCGAGGCGCTGGGCAGGCCGGAGGAGCTGGCGGATGGCCAATGAGGTAGAGATCGTCGTCACGAGTCGGGACGCGTCCGGCCCGGGGATGGCGTCTGCCCAGGCCAAAGCACAGGGGCTCGGCTCGGCGTTCGGCAAGCTCGGCGAGCTGGCCAGGATAGCCGGCGGGTTCATCGTGGCGAACCTGGTCACCCAGGGGATCGGCAAGCTCGTCAGCGCGTTCGACACCGCCATCGCTGCGGCGAGCGATCTCGGCGAGTCGGTCAACGCCGTAAATCAGATCTTCGACGAGGCGGCGCCGGCCGTCATCGCCTGGGGCGAGGCGAACGCGAACGCGCTCGGGTTGAGCCGTCGCGC
>DASRHY010000336.1:0-21975 GCA_035650275.1 Kribbellaceae bacterium
GGGTGGCGGCGTACGCCGGCCTGATGGTGGACGACTACCCGCCGTTCCGGCTGGACATGGGTGGCGACGATCCCGGCACGACGATGCTCGGCCGTGGCTCCCCGCCGCCGGCCGGCCCCGCCGGTGCGCCGCCGGCACAACCGCCTGCACAACCACCGGCACGACCACCGGAACCGGCCGCTCGCTGGTCGGCCGGACGCGTCGTGACGGCCACGATCGGCGTCATCGTGACGCTGCTCTCGATGGCCGGCATCGCGGCCGGTGGCACGATGATGTGGCTGGACCGCGCCGAGCGGGATGCCGCCGGGTTCATCACGTCGGACTCGCGCACGTTCCGCACCTCCGGCTACGCGCTCGCCTCGGAGACCATGTCGGTCCACATCGAGGGCGACGTCGGAACGCCGGACCGTCTGCTGGGCGACGCCCGGGTCCGGGTCGAGGCCAGTGACGGGGTCACCGCGATCTTCGTCGGAGTGGCGCGGTCGGAGGACGTCCGCTCCTACCTCGGCGGAGTCCGGTACACCTCGGTGACATCGATCGGTCCGAACGGTGTGCGGTACACCGACCACGCCGGTACGGCGCCGGCGCGGCCACCGGCCGAGCTGCCGATCTGGGCGGCGCAGTCGGACGGAACCGGCACGCAGTCCATCCGGTGGGCGGTCGAGAACGGTGACTGGACGGTGGTCGTGATGCGCGCCGACGGCACCGCCGGCGTGGCAGTCCGCGCCGACATCGCGGCGACCGTGCCCGCGCTCGACTGGCTGTCGGTGACGGTGCTGGTGACGTCCATCGTGCTGTTCGTGCTGGGAGTCGTCGCCGTGGTACTCGCGGTGACCCGGTCCACGGTCAGCGCACAACCGCGACCGGACCCGCGCAGCGGTGCAGCACCGCTCGGCTGACCGAACCGAGCAGCAACCCGCGGAAGCCGCCGCGGCCGCGCGAGCCGACGACCAGCAGCTCCGCGCCGCGCGCGGCTTCCGCCAGCACTGATGCGGGACGGCCGCGGACCACCCGCGGCCGGACCCGGACATCGGGATACTTGTCCATGTGGCCGGCCAGCGACTCGGCCAGCGTCACCCGGTTCTCCTCCGCGAGCGCCTCGGCGTCGTACACCAGCGGGAGCATGTCCCCGGGCCCGGTCGACACCGGGCCGGTCCAGGCCAGCACGGCGTCTAGCACGGCCCCGGTGTCGGCCGCCTGCCTGAAGGCGAAGTCCACCGCCGGCGACGAGACGTCCGACCCGTCGACACCGACCACCACCCGTCGCTCGTCCGACGCCTGCGGAGCAGTCCAGCCCGCCGGTACGACGACCACCGGCCGACCGGCATGCTCGGCCAGCTCGAGCGCCACCGACCCCAGCATGATGTCGCGCAGCTCACCGAGACCGGTGCTGCCGACGACGACCAACCGGGCCGGGTGCGCCTCCTCGAGCAGTACCGGCGTGGCCGGTCCGACGCGCACCGCCACCTCGGCCGCGAGCTCCGGATGGTCCGCCCGAACCCGATCGGCGGCCTGCTCCAGCAGCTCCTCCGCCGACGCGACCAGGTCGTCCACGGGCAGCACCGCGGCGACGCCCATCGGGCCACGCACGACGGGCAGCGCCAGGGCGTGCACCAGCCTGAGCGGGGAATGGGTCCTGGCCGCGTAGCCGGCCGCCCAGGCGAGCGCGGCGGCGCTGGCCGGCGATCCGTCGTACCCGACGACGACGGACCCGGTCGACGACATGGTCATGGTGGCTCCTCCCTCGAATCCTGCTTTCGACCATGCACCGCACCGGCGGGCGCGGACGAGGGCGGTTGGTCCCGAACTGTCCCGACCGGGCCGGGACCAAGGACCGTCGCGCACTGCCCCGGCGCACCGCACCGTGGAGTTGAAGGAGGCGATCACCGTGATGTACGCCGGCAGCGGGATGGCATGGATGATGGTCTTCGGCGCGGTCGTGTGGCTGGGTCTGGTCGGACTCGCCGGATGGGCACTCGGACGGTACCTGCACAACGCCACCAAGCCGCCTCGGGTGGACCGCGAGTCACCGCTCGAGATCCTCGAGCGGCGGTACGCCGAAGGCGCGATCAACGACGCGGACTTCGACGAGGCGCGGGCGAGGATCCGCGAAAGTGTGTGGGACTGACCGCGCGCGGGAGCGGCGGGGTGGGGCGGTCCCAGCCCGGACCGCCCCACCCACGTCTCGCGGGATCTCAACCCTTGACGACGGAGATGCGCTTCGCCTCCGGCTTCTTCAGTTCGGCTACAGCGATCCGGATCTCGAGGATCCCGTCGATGTACGTGGCCTTGACGTCATCCACGTCCGCACCGGCCGGCAGCGTCATGCTGCGCCTGAACGTGCCGTAGTGGAACTCGGAGCGCCGCCCTTCCTTCTTCTCCTCCCGCCGTTCGGCCCTGACGGTCAGCACGCCGTCCTGAACCGCGATCTCGACGTCCTTGTCGGGGTCGATCCCCGGCAGCTCCGCCCGCATCACGAAGTGGCCTTCCTCGTCGAACGCCTCCACGCGCATCATCTGCGTAGCGGTGAACGGACGGAAGACCGGGAAGGTCGGGAGCTCCGCCTCCAGCCAGTCGAACAGGTCCGCGAACGTGCCGCGTTCGCGCCGTGCGAGTGTCGTCATCGCGACCGTCTCCTCTCTGGTGCTCTCCTCACCACTTCCAGCCAACCGCGAGGCACCAGGTGCCCACAGGGCCGACGGTCCACCGTCGCGGGGACCTGCGGCAGGGTCGGGCCCACCCGGCCGGGACCAGGGTCAGGCAATCTCCGGGACTTCCGCCGGTGCCGCAGTGCCGACGGCCTCCGCAGGATGGTGCCGATGCCAACCGAGGAGGTCGGAACCGTGCGAAACGGACCGATGGTGCCCGCTGACGGCACGGCGGCCGTCGACCTGTACTGGCTCCCGCTCGGTGCCGGCGGCTGGTTCGTGCGGCTGAACGGCCGGCTCTACGAGGCGGTCCGGGCGCGACGCGAGCACCGGCGGCCGCTCGACCTCTACCACTCCGCGCTCGAGGTGCAGGTGCCGGAGGGCCGGTTCGTCATCGAGAACTCCTGGCCGATCCCCGATCGGGACGGCGCTGCGCGGGGGGTCATCGTCGAGGGCCCGGTCGTGCACCGCGAGATCGCGCGCCTCCGGGCGTTCCGGTACGAGGTGCGCCGGTGGCGGGACGGCGTGATCCCCGACGTCGCCGAGGCGGTCGGTGGTCCGCGGCGGCTCAGCGACGACATAGGACTCGCCCGTCGCCTGCTCGAGGTGGTCGACGAGCTTCCGGCTCCCGTCTGGGGACGCGACGAGCTCGGCACCGGCGAGATGTGGAACTCGAACTCGGTGGTGTCCTGGCTGCTCGCGCGCAGCGGACTGCCGACGGCACCGATCCGGCCGCCGAACGGCGGCCTCGCGCCCGGTTGGCGAGCAGGCCTGGTGCTGGCCGCCCGGTCCGTGCGCCCGGGCGATGTGCCCGGTCCTGGATCAGCCGGACCAGGTCCAGTCCAGCACCTCGGGTAGGTCCTGTGCCCGCTGAAATGGAGCAAGAAGTCCCTGTCGGCCACCCGCAGTGCTGCCGACCCTGGAAGCATTCAGGCGGCGTTGGTCGCCACGCACAGGCCCGACACCGTGCGGCTCACGAAGTCGTGGGGGTGTGCGATGGCTCGTCACACTGAAGCAGTCAGGCCGCTCAGCCGGCGCACGTTCATCAAGGCGGTGGGTGGGACAGGGGTCGGCTTCGCGCTGTACGCCTACCTGCCCGGGGGTGGGGTCATAGCCCTGGCCCAGATCCCTGGCGGCACTCTGGATCCGCACCTGGTGCCCAAGTTCCAGACGGCGATGCTGATCCCGCCGGTGATGCCGCGTGCCGGCACGTTGGTCATGCCGGGCGGCAAGCCCGCGGACTACTACGAGATCTCGATGAAACAGATCACGCAGCAGATCCTGCCGGCCCCGCTGCCCGCCACCACCGTGTGGGGGTACGGCGCGGTCAAGGCGGCGAGCAGTCGCGGCCTGCTCATCCACAACGCGCCCTCGCTGACCATCGAGGCCCAAGCCAACCGACCGGTGCGGATCAAGTGGATCAACGACCTGGTCGATGCAGGAGGCAACTATAGGCCGCACCTGCTGCCGGTCGACCCCACGTTGCACTGGGCGAACCCGCCGGGCGGCACCATGCACCGCGACCACCGTCCGGACTTCACCGGCCAGCCGACGCCCGGCCCGTACACGGGCCCCGTCCCAGTCGTCACGCACGTGCACGGCACCATCGGCGTGGGTGACGAGAGCGACGGGTACGCGGAGGCCTGGTACCTTCCGGCGGCGAACAATCTGCCGGGCGGCTACGCGACGAAAGGCACCTGGTACGACTTCTTCGCGGGCAAGGCGTCCGCCGCTTTCGGAGTGGCGTGGGGGCCGGGATTCGCGACGTTCCAGTACCCCAACCAAAATCGTGCCTCGACCATCTGGTACCACGACCACGCGCTGGGCATGACCAGGCTCAACGTCTACGCCGGCCCGGCCGGCTTCTACCTCGTGCGCGGCGGCCCGGCGGGCGACAAGGCAGTGTTGGACAGCCGGTCCGGCGCGGTGGCCGTGCTCCCGGGCCCGGCGCCCATGGAGAACGACCAGTTCCCGCCGAACAAGACCTACTACGAGATCCCGATAGCGATCCAAGATCGCTCGTTCAACAAGGAGGACGGGTCGCTGTTCTATCCCGACACCCGTAAGTTCTTCGACGAGCTCGTCGGCCCCTACATCCCGGACGGGCCGTTCTCGCCGATGTGGAACCCGGAGTTCTTCGGCAACATGACGATGGTCAACGGCAACACCTGGCCGTTCCAGACTGTCGAGAAGCGGCGGTACCGCCTGCGGTTCCTCAACGGCTGCCAGTCCCGCTTCCTGATCCTCGACTTCAACCAGATCCCGGGTGTCGAGGTATGGGCCATCGGCAACGAGGGCGGCTTCCTGGCGGCGCCGGTGAACCTGACCGCGACCAACGACAACCAGCTGCTGATGGCGCTGGCCGAGCGTGCACCGCGCGGGCGAAGGCGAGGTCGACCCGGCGAACCGTGCGAGCCCTCAGCTCCTCGACCGGCCGGGTGACCACCAGCTGCCCGGCGCGCAGGATGCCGACCGTGTCGGCCACGGGGTCGACCTCGGACATGATGTGTGAGGACAGGAAGACCGTCCGGCCGGACTCGCGGACCTCGCGGACCAAGGTGAGGAACTCGCGCTGCATCAGCGGGTCCAGCCCGGAGGTCGGCTCGTCCAGGATGAGCAGCTCGGGCTCGTGCATGAAGGCCTGCAGGATGCCCACCTTCTGCCGGTTGCCGTGCGACAGCGTCCCGATCCGCAACTCCAGATCGAGGTCGAAGCGCTTCGCCAGCTGCTGGACCGTGGTCCACCCCACCCCGCCCCGCAGCGACGACAGGTACCGCAGGTACTGCGCTCCGGTCAGGTCCGGGTACGCCACGAAGTCGCCCGGCAGGTAGCCGATCCGCCGCTGCACCCGTTCGCGGTCCGCAACGGTGTCGAAGCCGAACACCTCGGCCCGGCCCGCAGTCGGGCGGAGCAGCCCGGCGAGCAGCCGGATCGTGGTGGACTTGCCGGCACCGTTCGGACCGAGGTAGCCGAAGACCCCGCCGGCCGGCACCTCCAAGTCCAGTCCGCGCAGCGCCGGGTGGCGCCGGTAGCTCTTCGTCAGCTGCCACGTCCTGATCGCTACGTCGTCCATGCGCGTCTCCTCCAGCTTTGACGCTAGGCAGGTGCCGGAGCGACCGTCAGGGTCCAAGGTCCGCCCGGTCCGGGTCCGTCCGGCCCTGCCACGACGGGTCCTCAGCATGGTGTGCTAGGCACGTGGCTGCACAGACGCATACCGACCGACAGCCGGCCGCCGGCTGGGACACCCTCGCCACCGACGGCTCGGTCGTACACATCCGGCCGGTCCGGGCCGAGGACGAGGACGCCCTGCGCGCACTCAACGAGCGGGTCTCGGACCGAACCATCTACCTGCGCTTCTTCACGATGAACCGGCGCGGCGCCGACCAGCAGGCACACCATCTGTCCGCCCCGGATCCCGGCCACACCCATGACGCGCTCGTCGCCGAGGTCGGTGGCCGGATCGTCGCGGTCGCCAGCTTCGAGCTGATCGTGTCCGGCGAGGCCGAGGTCGCGTTCCTGGTCGACGACGCCTTCCACGGCCGCGGTCTGGGCACACTGTTACTGGAGCAGCTGGCCGCCATCGCCCGCGAGCAGGGCATCCACCACCTGCGCGCCGAGACGCTGGAGGAGAACGCGCCGATGCTCAGGGTCTTCGCCGACTCCGGCTTCGAGCAGGTCCGCACCGTAGACAGCGGCGTGGTGGAGCTGTCGTTGAGCACCGCCTACGCACCGCGCACGCTCGACCGGATGGCCGAACGGGAGCGCGCCGCCGAGGAGCGCTCCCTGGCCCCGCTGCTGGCGCCACGGTCGGTTGCGGTGATCGGCGCAGGCCGCCGGCCGGGCGGCATCGGCCACGAGGTACTGCTCAACCTGCTGCACGGCGGATTCACGGGCCGGCTGGCCGCGGTGAACCCGCACACGACCGCCATCGCGGGCGTACCGACCTACCCGTCGATCACCGCCGTGCCGGGGCCGGTCGAGCTCGCCGTGATCGCGGTGCCGGCCAGCGAGGTCGCCGCGGTCGTCGAGGAGTGCGGTGCCGCCGGGGTCCGTGGCGCGGTCATCCTGAGCTCCGGCTTCGGCGAGACCGGAACCGACGGCGACGCCGTCCAGCACGAGGTTGTCCGACAGGCGCGGTTGCACGGCATGCGGCTGGTCGGCCCGAACTGCCTCGGCGTAGCCAACACCGCACCGGCAGTGCGGCTGAACGCGACGTTCGCGAATGTCAGTCCAGAGACGGGCTCGCTCGCACTCGCATCGCAGTCGGGCGCGGTCGGGATCGCGATCCTGGACCACGCCAACCGGGTGGGCCTCGGCATCTCCGAATTCGTCTCGCTAGGCAACAAGGCCGATGTCAGCGGCAACGACCTCTTGCTGCACTGGTGGTCCGATCCGCGGACCGAAGTGATCGGCCTGTACCTGGAGTCGTTCGGCAACCCGCGCAAGTTCGGCCGGATCGCCCGGCTGGTCGGCCGGGGCAAGCCGGTCCTGGTGGTCAAGGGCGGGCGCTCCGGCGGTGGCCGCCGGGCGGGTGCCTCGCACACCGCAGCGGCCGCCACGCCCGACACCGCGGTCGACGCGCTGTTCGCACAGGCCGGGGTGCTGCGGATGGACACGGTCGAGGAGCTGACCGACACCGCGCGGGTGCTGTCCGCCCTGCCGCTGCCCCGCGGCCGCCGTATCGGCATCGTCGGCAACGCGGGCGGCGCAGGTGTGCTGGCGGCCGACGCGGCCGAGGCGCTCGGTCTGGCGGTCCCGGAGCTGTCCGACGCGAGCAAGCAGGCGCTGCTGGACGGCACCGCCGCGGTGGCCGCCGGCAATCCGGCCGACCTCGGCGCGGCGGCGACGCCGGAACGGCTCGGGACCGCGATCCGGATTCTGCAGGACAGCGGGGAGGTCGACGCGCTGCTGGTGGTGTTCGCGGCGACGCGGGCCGGCAACGTCGCCGACGTGTACGCCGCGATCGGCGACGCCGCCGAAGGCGCCGGGATCCCCATCGTGGTCAACTGCCTCGGCGCACCCGAGGCGGACCCGCAGGTCGCGCTGGCCGACGGTCGGGGGCTGCCGGTGTTCCCGTTCCCCGAGACCGCGATCCGCGCGCTCGGCCATGCGGTCAGGTACGCCGAGTGGCGGGAGCGCCCGCAAGGCGTCGTCCCCGACCTGGACCGCGTGGACGCCGACCGCGCCCGGGACGTCGTACGACGCTTCCTCGCCGCGCACCCCGACGGTGACTGGCTCGACCCGGAGACGGCGAGCGAGCTGCTCGGTACGGTCGGGATCGCCGTCCAGCCGTCCGTGCAGGCGACGAGCCAGCACCAAGCCCTGGAGGCGGCAGGCAGGCTCGGATACCCAGTGGCGCTGAAGACCGCGGCCACCGGCATTGTGCACAAGACCGACGTCGGCGGCGTCCGGCTCGGGCTCCGCGACCGTGCCGAGCTGCGGTCGGCGTACGACGCGGTGACCGGCGCCACCGGCGACCGGACGGTCGTCGTGCAGTCGATGGCGCCGCGCGGTGTTGAGCTGGTGGTCGGTCTCAACCGCGACGAGCTGTTCGGCCCGGTGCTGATGGCCGGCAGCGGCGGGGTGCTCACCGACGTTCTCGCCGACCGGCGCTGGCGCGGCCTGCCGCTGACCGACCAGGACGCGACCGAGATGCTGCGATCGCTGAAGTGCGCGCCACTGCTTGCCGGCTACCGCGGCCAGCCGCCGGTCGACGAGCCGGCCGTGCTCGACATCGTGCACCGGGTGGCGCGACTGGCCGAGCAGGTCCCCGAGGTCGCCGAGCTCGACATCAACCCGCTGATCGCCGCACCAGGCGGCGCCTACGCGGTGGATGTGAAGCTGCGGCTCACTCCCGCGCTGCCCGCGACCGACCCGTATGCCCGCCGGCTCCGGTGAGCCGTGAGCGGGTTCCGCTCAGTCGCGCTGCTGCCGCCCCCACGGCAGCAGTCGCCGGCCGCTGATCGCCTCGATGTCGACACGCACCCAGTGCGGTCGTTCCCCCGCCGCCCACGGTCGCACCGGCAAGCCGGCGATCCGCTCGGCCTCGGCCTCGTCGGTGACAGTCCAGGCGTGGCCGACCGCAGTGACGGTCCAGCCGCTGTGGGTGTCGATGTCGTACTCGTCGACCTCGAACGCCACCACGTCGCCGCGCCGCGCGGCGTCGTACGTCTGGCCACCGGCAGTCCTGAAGACGACGGTCCCATCGGCGACGACGAAGTTGACCAGCCGGACCGCGGGCAGCCCTTCCTCGTGGAACACCAGCCGTCCGACCGGCTGGGTGGTCAGCAACCGCAGGCACTCCCCCTCCGGCAGCACCTCGACGCCCTCGGCATCGAACGTCGGGCCCTTCGCGGTCATGACGTCACCGCGGTGCGGCCGGGACTACGCTCAGGACGAACGGACGGCACACCGTCCGGCGGGAGGTGGACACGCATGACAGTTCGGGTCTTTCTGCTCGACGACCACGAGGTGGTCCGGGTGGGTTTGAAGCAGCTGCTCGAAGGTGAGCCCGACATCGAGGTCGTCGGCGAGGCATCGACGGCAGCCCAGGCGATGGCCCGGATACCGGCGCTGCGGCCGGATGTGGCAGTGCTCGACGTTCGGCTACCGGACGGCGATGGTGTCACCGTCTGCCGGGACATCCGCTCGGCCATGCAACCGCCGCCGGCCTGCCTGATGCTCACGTCGTTCTCCGACGACGAGGCGTTGTTCAGCGCGATCATGGCCGGGGCCGCCGGATATCTGCTGAAGCAGGTGAGCGGAACGGACCTGGTCGGTGCGGTCCGCCGGCTGGCCGCCGGTGAGTCGCTGCTCGACCCGGCGCTGACGACAGCGGTCCTGGAGCGGCTGCGGCACCCGCCGGAGGACGAGGAGGACCCGCTGTACAAGTCGCTGACGGAGCAGGAGCGCAAGATCCTCGACCTGATCGCCGAGGGAAAGACCAACCGGCAGATCGCGGAGTCGCTGTACCTGGCCGAGAAGACGGTGAAGAACTACGTGTCCGCCCTGCTTCGCAAGCTCGGCATGGAGCGGCGTACGGAGGCGGCGGTGTACGCCGTGGAGAGGTCACAGCGCCAGCCCAAGAAGTAGCGCCGGTCCACAACGTGAGCAGCCGGTCCATCACGCCCTCCTCTCATGGACCACGGCCACCGGGCAGGCCGCATGGTGAAGAAGACCGCGGGACACCGAGCCGAGCCGAAGCGCGCTGAACCGCGCGCGGCTGACGCCGCCCACGACGACGAGGTCGGCCGTCGCCGACGCGGCGGCCAGGATCTCCACCGGGTGGCCGGCGACGAGTCGTGTCTCGACGGCGACGTCCGGGAACTTCTCCGCCCACCCGGCCAGCGACTCGGCGACCAGGTGTTCGACGTCGGGTGACCACGGCGGCTGGTCGGCGCTGAGCCAGAGATCCGGTGGCGGGTACAGCTCCGGCATCGTCGCGGCGTGGACGACGGTCAGGCTCGCACCGCGCATCGAGGCGATGCCGAAGGCGAAGTCGAGGGCCGGCTGGCAGGAGGCGGTGCCGTCAACCCCCACGATGACGCGGCGCGTCGAGGGGGCGCCGGGCGGCCAGCAGTCGGGTACCACGACCACGGGCGCGTCCGACAGGGCCGCGCAGACCTGCGAGGTGGAGCCCACGATCAGCTCAGCGAAGCCCTCGAGCCCGCGGCGGCCCACCACCAGCAGGGCGGCCGTCCCTGCCAGGTCGAGCAATGCCTCGGCCGGATGACCGTGCTGGATCTCGAAGGATGCGGACACCGCACCGCGGCCGAGTCTCCGGAACTCCGTCGCGGCGTCCTGCAGGATTTCGCTGCCATCGGTCGCGTCGAGCATCCGCAGCGTCGCCGGGGACAGGTGCCCTGGCGGGATGCTGTCGTCGACGACATGCACCACCCGGATCGGTGCCCGGCTCCGCACGGCGTGGTCCACCGACCAGGCGAGGGCGGTCAGGCCGTCGCGCGAACCGTCGACCCCGACGATGACCGGGTGCTTCCGATGGTTGTCCATGTCGGGTCCTCCTGTGACTCGGACCGGCACATTCCAACCTCACACCGTCCGGGTCCGACCGCAAAGGGTGGAACGACCCTGTCACCCGCGGCAAAGGTCCCAGGCAGCTGGTGCGTTTGGCCTCTCCCCAGCCGCTGCGCCCGCGCCCATCGTCGGCAGTAGGAACTGTTCCCTGCACAGGCGGAGGTCGAGAAGACGATGAAGGCACTGGTGTACAACGGACCGGGCTCGCGGATGTGGAGCGACGTACCGGACCCCGTCATCCAGGACCCGGAGGACGCGATCATCCGCGTCGACGCGGTCACGATCTGCGGGACCGACCTGCACATCCTGAAGGGCGACGTCCCGACCGCCGAGCCTGGCCGTGTCCTCGGCCACGAAGCGGTCGGCACGGTCGAGGCGGTGGGTGACAGCGTCCGCGGGATCTCTACCGGTGACCGGGTGCTGATCTCCTGCATCAGCGCGTGCGGCCGGTGCCGCTACTGTCGCGAGGGCCACTACGGCCAGTGCCTCGGCGGCGGTGGCTGGATCCTCGGGCACCGCATTGACGGCACTCAGGCGGAGAAGGTCCGGGTCCCGTACGCCGACCGCTCGGTGCACCTGCTGCCGGACAACGTGAGTGACGAGGCCGCGGTACTGCTGGCCGACATCCTGCCGACCTCGTACGAGGTCGGCGTGCTGGCCGGGCAGGTGTCGCCGGGCGACACTGTCGCCATCGTCGGCGCAGGCCCGATCGGTCTCGCGGCGGTGACGACGGCCAAGCTGTTCAGCCCGTCGCACATCGTCGTGATCGACCCGGCGGTGGCCCGCCAGGAGGCGGCGCTGAAGTTCGGTGCCGACCTCGCCCTCGGCCCCGACGACGGCGTGGCGGACAAGATCCGCGACCTGACCGGCGGGCTGGGCGCAGACGTCGCGATCGAGGCGGTCGGCATCCCGGCGACGTTCGAGGCCTGCACCGACCTGGTGCGCGCGGGTGGCCGAGTGGCCAACGTAGGCGTGCACGGCGCGCCGGCGACGCTGCACCTGGAGTCGCTCTGGATTCGCAACGTCACCATCACCACAGGACTGGTCGACACCTACACGACACCACGGCTCCTGGGCATGCTGGCGGCCGGCCAGCTGCAGCTGCCCGGACTGGTCACACACCGGTTCGGGCTGGACGAGATGCAGGACGCCTACGACGTCTTCTCCCGGCCGGCCGAAACCGGCGCACTGAAAGTCGCGCTGTTCACCGACGAGTCGTTGCATCATGCAACCGCCTGACCGACGCCCACTGATCGGCGACGACCGCGTGGAGTTGCTCCGCGCGGCTGTCGCCGCTCCGTCGATCCACAACACCCAGCCGTGGCGGTTCCGGTTCACCTCCGGAGGCGTCGAGGTCTTCCGCGACCGGGCGCGCGAGCTGCCCGCGGAGGACCCCGACGGCCGCATGCTGCACCTCACGCTCGGCGCCGCGATCTGCAACGTGCGGGTGGCCGCCGCACATCTCGGCCGCGGTGCTGCCGTCCGGTACGAGTCCAACCCGTCCGAGCCCGATCTGGTCGCCGCCCTGGACCTCATGCCCGCCGGTCCCGACGCGTCCCGCCTCGCCGCCTTGTACCCTGCCCTGGCCGAACGGCGAACGAACCGGAACCCGTACCTGGAGGCGCGCGTACCGGACGACGTCCGCCAGCTTCTCGGCGTGGCCGCCGAGCTGGAAGGCGCCTCGCTCGAGTGGGTGAACGACGCGACGCGGCTGCACTGGTTGCGGATGACGATCGCCGACGCCGACACCGAGGACGGCTGGAACGAAGCGCGCATCGCTGAACGACGTCGTTGGGTCGGCGGTGAGCGGGATGCCGAAGGTGTGCCCTCCGAATCCCTGGGTCCGCGGCCGTACAACCCGCGTGCGCCCGTGCGGGATCTCGCCGCGACACCGGCGGACAGCCGGCGTCCCGGCGCGGCGTTCGAGCAGAACCCGCAGCTGGCGGTGCTGTCCACCCGTGGCGAGGGCCCGGCCGAGTGGCTGCGGGCCGGCCAGGCACTGGAACGGGTGTTGCTGGAGGCAACGGCACATGGCGTCTCGACGTCGCTGCTCAACCAGGCGCTCGAGCATCGCGAGCTGCGGTGGCTGATCCGCGACCCACTAGGCGCCTGGAGCCGGCCGCAGGCGGTGATCCGGTTCGGCTACGGACCGCCGGTGCCGCCGACGCCACGACGGCCGCTCGAGGACGTCGTGATGCCCGATGACTGAGCCGTCCCACAACAGCTGGAGGAACTCATGACCGTCATGGTCGGCATCAACGGATTCGGCCGGATCGGCCGCGACTACCTGCGCTGCGTGCTGTCCCGAGGCACCGACGCGGTCCAGGTCGTCGCCGTGAACGACATCGGCAAGCCGGAGACGCTGGCGCACCTGCTGCGCTACGACTCGACGTATGGGCCGCTCACCGAGCCGGTCACGTTCGACGACGGTGTGATGACCGTCGCCGGGCAGCAGATCCGGATATTTGCCGAGCCGGATCCGGCGGCCATCGACTGGCGCGGCGTGGGCGCGGACGTCGTGATCGAGGCGTCCGGGCGGTTCCGGACCCGCGAGGCCGCCGGTGCGCACCTGACCGGCGGAGCCCGCAAGGTGCTGCTGTCCGCGCCCGGCAAGGACGTCGACCTCAGCATCGTGCTCGGCGTCAACGATGACCTGTACGACCCGGAGCAGCACCACGTCATCTCCAACGCGTCCTGCACGACCAACTGCGTCGCGCCGATGCTCGACGTGCTGCACCGCGAGTTCGGCGTACGACGCGGCCTGATGACCACGATCCACGCGTACACGAACGACCAGATGCTGCTCGACTCGCCGCACAAGGACCTGCGTCGGGCCCGGTCGGCGGCCTCTAACATGATCCCGACCAGCACCGGCGCCGCCCGGGCCGTCGGCCTGGTGATCCCCGATCTCGCCGGCCGGATCGACGGTGTGGCGATCCGGGTGCCGCTCGAGGACGGCTCGCTGACCGACCTGGTCGTCGAGCTGGACGAGCCGGTGACGGCCGAACAGGTGAACCAGGTGTTCGCGGCCGCGGCCTCGACCCGGCTCAAGGGGGTACTGCGCTACAACGAGGACCCGATCGTGTCCCGCGACATCATCGGCGACCCGGCGTCGGTCGTCTTCGACGCCACACTCACCCAGGCCGACGGCAACCTCGTGAAGGTCTTCGGCTGGTATGACAACGAATGGGGCTACGCGAGCAGGCTCGCGGACCTCACCGAGATCGTCGCCCGGACGCTGCCCGGCCAGGAGGTGTGAACCATGGAGAGCTGCCAACGCTGCGTGAGCCCTGACTGAACGCCGGGAAGAAGGCATCTCCACTCCTTGAAGGACACGCCTCTCAGGTCCCGCGGCGCCGCTGGGTCAGCGCGTCGCGGACCTCGCTCCCGACCTCGGAGAACGTCCGGGACAGCGCGTCGCCCAGCGACGTCGCGAGATCGTCGGCGTCCTGCCGTACGGCGGGGTCGCGGACCGCGTCGTCGAGTGATCGGACACTCTGCCGCAGCGACTCGCCGATCGTCCGAAGTGCCGAGTCCAGCTCGGCCCTGTCCTCGGCGGCATTCTCCTCGTAGTGCAGCTTCAGCTTGAGCGCGAGGCTCTCGAACCTGCGCGCCACCTCGTCCCAGTGCTCCCGTGATTGAGTCATGTCAACTCTCCCTCCGAGCCGATCCGGTCATCTGGTCTTGGTCAAGGATGCCGGTGACAGCCGTCGTCTCGACCATCGCGTCGTCAGTCGGCCGCAGGCTGTGGCCAGAGGTTCGCTTCGGTGACGACACGAGCGTCCGGGCCGGGGAAGACGAGCGTCTCGGTCTCGGTGTCGCTCCAGCGCACCAGGTAGGGCGGCGAGCCGTCCCCGTGATGCACCTCGAGGATCAGGCCGTGCCGATGCGGTTCGTGCAGATGCGTTCCTTCGACGACCAACCAGTCACCGGGGTTCGCGTGCATGATCGCTGCCTCCGTCTGTACACGTATGCCACCAGCTTCAGCCAACCGTCATGGGGTCGGCGCCGGCAGGGAAGAAGTTCCCGCGAGCATGGACCGTAGGGCACTGCCGCGGCCTGACACCGAAGGCCCACGGTGAGCTTCAACTCCGAGCATCTCCCCCGTGATCGTCGTGGGGTTCCGGCATCGTCACGATCGTCCTGGCTGCTGCCGCAATGCTGCTGTGGTACCGGACGACCGCAGCTCCCCGGCCCGCGCGGATGCCCCAACCGTCCGTGGAGTGAGGCTTGATCGGTGCGGCTGGGCGACAAGCCACTCGAGGGGACCTTCGGCCGCGGCCAGGCAACGGAGCTCTCAGGAGTGTCCCCACCTGCGCTTACGCTCCGGGTATGAACCGCATCGACCGCCTGTACGCCCTGGTCGAGGAGCTCCGGGCAGCAGGACCCAGGGGGCGTACGGCGCGGCGGTTGGCCGAGCACTTCGAGGTCAGCGTCAGAACCATCGAGCGTGACCTGAGCGCGCTGGGGCAGGCCGGGGTCCCGCTTGCGACGAAGACTGGTCGCACCGGGGGCTACACGCTCGACCGCTCGATGAGCCTGCCGCCGCTCAACTTCACGCCGCGCGAGGCGGCCGCGGTCGCCGTGGCACTCAGCCGCAGCGAGCACGTGCTCTTCGCGCACGACGCCCGCAGCGCCCTGCAGAAGATCGTGGCTGCCATGCCCGAGCGCGCCCTGGAGGAGGCACGCTCGACCGCGGCGAAGGTCAGGCTCCTCGTCCAACCGGCACCCGAGCCCGACGCCAAGATCGCCGAGACCATCTGGCGCGCCGTACGCGACAACCACGCCTTGCGCATCCGCTACATCGACGTCGGCGGCATCGAGACCGAGCGCGAGGTCGAGCCGCAGCACGTCGTGGTCGGCCCCAACGGCTCGTACCTCACCGCCTGGTGCCACCTCAGAGAGGACGATCGGGTGTTCCGCATGGATCGCATCACCCGAGCCGAGCGGACGCCGTCGCTGCCGCGCCCCGAGCGCGTCGCCCCGGAGCCGGTTGTCGACGGCCACCAGACGAAGATGCCGGCGTCGGCGCTGCGTCCCGAAGATCGTCTGCCAAACACCGACATAGGGCTGTCGCGTCACCTCGAGACAGTCGATGCAGCCCGCCGCTCCGGCAGGTGACCTGACGGCAGGAGGAGACCCATGACCAACCCCGCTCCCGGCACCTTGGCCTGGTTCGAGGTCGCCACCAGCGCCCCCGACGTCGCCGAGAAGTTCTACGGCAGCCTCTTCGACTGGACCTTCGACGCCGACGGGCCGGCCGCCTCGGCCGGCATGGACTACCGCAACATCAAGGCCTCGGGCGCCGACGGACCGATGGGCGGCATCTTCGGCACCGGCGGGCAGGCGCCCGGCCACGCCGTGTTCTACATCCTGGTCGCCGACGTCGAGGCCACTTGCGCCGACGCCGAGCAGCTCGGCGGCTCGGTGGTGAGCAAGCACCTCGACCCCGCCCCCGGCGCACCGACGTTCGCCTACCTGCGCGACCCGTCGGGCAACCAGTTCGGCGTCTTCAGCCCGCCGGCGGCCTGATGGCGCGCGACGCGACGGACCCGTCCCCGCCGGACTCACTCGGCGGGGACGACGCCCGTGACCTGTACGACGAGCTCACCGACGACCTTCTCTACGACCCGGCCATCGGCCGAGCCACGATGATGGGCTACCCGTGCGTGCGACTGGCCGGAAGGTTCCTGGCGTCCTACGACGACAAGGCCCGGTGCCTCGTCGTGAAACTGCCGCGCGAGCGGGTCACCGAGCTCATCGACAATGGCCGCGGCGACCCGTTCGCCCCGGCCGGCAAGGTCTTCCGTGAGTGGGTGTCGATCCCCACCGTCGACCGCGGCCTGTGGCAGCAAGTGCTCGCAGAGGCCGTCGACTTCGCGCGGCAAGGACTGGCCGAGTAGTTTCTCAGTGTGGGCCGCTTGTGAGCCTTGGCAACTCCTGGAGGACCTGTTACGGCTGAGCTGCCCGAAGCCCCTCAGGCTAGATCGGCGGCGCGAGGGCGGGCGGACGCCCACGGGACAGGGCGCCGAAGCTGGCCATTCTCGGCTCGGCTACTCTCTCCGCGCCACTGACGGCACTCTGCGATCCGGGCAAGCTGCAACCGAATCGTCACTCGGGAGACGCCAACGCATGAATACGCCACCATTGCCACCTGCAGCGGAGCGGACTGACGGATCATCCGTCCAGATCGGCGCTCTCGTTCCGCTAACTCGGCCTGGCTGGGTCGAGGCAGGCCAACACTTGCTCGCTGGACTCGAGCTGGCCGTTCGCGAAGTCAATGACGCCGGCGGGATCGTCGGACGACCACTCGAGCTGGTGGTCCGAGACACAGCGGCTGATCCACAGAGGGCCGCGGCGGCCGTAGATGAACTGGCTCTCCTGGGCGTGGCTGCCTTGGCGGGGGAGTATCACAGCGTCGTCGCTCGCGCCGCTGCTGCCAGGGCCGACGCCCTCGGCCTGCCGTTCCTCTGCTCGTCAGCGGTTCTCGACGCGCTCACCGAACAGCCGACGGATTGGGTCGCGCGCCTCGCCCCGGCGCAGTCCCACGGCTGGCAGATCTACGCAGACTTCCTCCTCAGCGCGGGCCACAGTCGAATCGCCGTAGCAGCCGAGTCGAGTGTCTACTGGGCATCCGGGACCCGCATTCTGCGGGACTACTTCGCTCCACGCGGCGGCACCGTCATCGAACTCGACATGCGCGCGCTCGCCCCCACGGCGGTGTGCGACGAGCTCATCGACAGTCGCGCGACAGCCCTCCTTCTTCTGGTCGGCCACCCGGAGCCGGCAGTGTCGATCGTCAAGTCTGTTCGCCACGATCAGCGCCTCGCCGAGATCATGATTGGTGCTCCGGCCGGGCAACCGGAGTTCGCCGAATGGGCGACGTTGCTGGGCGACGACAGCACCGCGATCCCGTTCTTGCGCTACCTGCCCGAGCGCCTCAGCCCACTCGGTGCACGAGTCGAGACGGCCCTCCGCGAGCGGCTGGCCGAAGCGCCCTCGTTCGTCGCCTTCGAGGGCTACGACACGGTCGCCGTCCTCGCCGATGTGCTGCGTTCTCACGGCGCGGACCGGGCGCGCACTGCCGCATCCTGGCCGTGCGTTGCAGTCGAAGGCACCCGCGGGCAGATCCAGTTCTCCCGCACGCCAGGCATCAGCGTTTGGCAATGGGCTTGGACGCCAATCCAGGTCGTTGATCGAGATCCGGCGGACCCCGATCGCTTTCGGATCCTCCACGCCAGCTGAGAGAGCACGGAGGTCTACCCGGATCTGTCCGAACTTGAGGCTGTCGACCTGTCCACGTGTTAATCACTGGGCGCGCCCCAGGGCCGTCCCGCGGCCGCGGACAATGTCGTCTGCGCTCGGATTCCTGTTCAGCAGCTACCGCGTCGTCCTGCAGCCGAAGGTCACCCAGATGCTCTACCGGTTCACCCGGGGACTCTCGACCGAGGGCGCGATCGATGCGGACGTCGCTGTCGTGAGTAATAGCGCGATCTGCGGCCAAAGGTCGTCAAGGAGGTCCGGGTCATTCGCCAACTTGGCGAACATGACCATGACCTCCAGTTGGGCCACAACGGCCCCGCACTCGACACACCTGGCACGACCCCTAACCAACTCCAGCGCGAAACTTGGACCCGCCGGCAGCACTGCAACGTTGACCACACCGGCATCTGAATGAATCGATGAATGGCGCATTCCTCGCGACTGCTGGCTCCGAACGAGGTGGCAGGCACCGGGGTTGGCACCGCGAACCGTTCACTCGCGCGTACGGACCAGGTCGCGCAGCGGGACACGGCCTCCGAACCGAAGCAGCGCTCCGGAGTAGATGCGGCCGGCGAGGCGGATGAGGCCCCACATCGCGATGACCATGCAGGTCGCTGCCGTCATCATCTGCCAGCCTGGGACTGCGTGGACGGCGAGGCGGTAGGTCATAACGACAGGTGCGGTCGGCGGGAAGTACGACAGCAGGATCGTGACGACGGCGTCGGGGTTCTCCTCGGCGTAGATGACGCCGAAGTAACTGAGGAGCATGAGGCCGGTGATCGGGGTGATGGCCGCTTGGGCGTCCTCTATTCGGGACGTGGTCGCGCCGAGGGCGGCGTACAGCACGCTGTAGAACAGGTAGCCGAGGACGAACCACAGGCAGGTCCACGCCAGTACATCGCCGGAGATGCTGGGCGCGTCCGCGCCGCCTATGAACGCGGCGGTGGTGACGGCCGCGACGCCGATCGCGGCGAGCTGTATGAGCCCGACGACGCCGATGCCGACGACCTTGCCGGCGAGAATCTCACGTGCCGGCATCCTGGCGAGCAGGACTTCCGCGACGCGGTTCGCCTTCTCCTGTACGACGCCGGTGAGCACGGACCCGGCGTAGAAGCTGATCGCGAGGTACATCAATCCGACTGCGACGAACCCCACCGTGTTCGCGTCCTTGTCGGCGGTGTGTGCAGCCCCGAGCGTGCGACTGGTGAGACTCACGGGGACGAGTAGCTGGGCGAGTTTGTCGGACGAGATGCCGAGCCGGTCCGCCTGATCACGGATGTGAACCACCTGTACGGCGTTGGCGATCGCGGCCGTCAAGGTGCTGTCAGACTTTGTTCGCCACTCGAGGCGAGTGCCGTCCACGAGTAGCACGTCGATCTTCTTGTCCCGGACGGCGCGTTCGCCGTCAGCGACGCTCGGGTAGTGGGTCACCTCGAGGTCGTGATTGACGGCCCTGGCCTGTTCGGCGAGAGCTGTCACCGTTCCGCCGGGTACGGCGCCGCTCATGCCGACGCGGTAAGTCGTCGACTTGTCGAGCAGTGATGGCACGAGGACGATCGCGACGACGAGGATGACACCGAGCACGGTGGATATCCGGTAGGCGCGGCTGCCGCCACGCTCGCGGATCTCACGCAGCGCGACTATCCAGGTCCGCCGCCAGCCCTCGCGATCCTCAGCGCGCAACACCGGACACCTCCCGGGTCGTCGGTACCGGCCCCGCGACAGCCGCGTGGAACAGCTCGGACAACGCCGGCGGCTCGTACGCGAGCCGCACGACGTCACCACCGACACCCGCGAGCAGCGTCACCGGGTCGACGGTACGGGCGACGCGCAGGCGGACCCGGTTGCCGTCATGGACCACGACGGCGGCGTCCGTTAGGTGCAGCAGTCGCTCGGGGTCTCGCGCAACCGTGATCTCGAGATAGCGGACAGGAGCAGCGTCCCGAATGGCGTCGAGGTCGCCGGTCAGCACCACACGGCCGCTGTCGATGACGACGAGGTCCTCGCACAGGTGCTCGATGACGTCGAGCTGGTGGCTAGAGAACAGCACGCCGGCGCCGCCATGCGCGATGTCGCCGAGCAGCCCGGACATCGCGTCCATCGCGAGCGGATCCAGCCCGGAAAACGGCTCGTCGAGCACCAGCAGGTCGGGCGCATGCACCAGCGCGGCGGCGAGCTGGACACGCTGCTGGTTGCCGTGTGACAGGTCGTCCAACCGGGAGCTCGCGCGGTCGGCGAGCCCGAGCGCGTCCAGCCAGCGTGTCGCCTCCCGGGCCGCGGCTGCCGCCGACAGCCCCGACAGTCGGCCGAGGAACACGAGCTGGTCGAGCACCCGCATCCGCGGGTACAGCCCCCGCTCCTCCGGCATGTAGCCGAACCTGCGCCGGTCGGTGGGCGTGACGGGACGCCCGCGCCACCGGACGTCTCCCTCGTCCGGGGTAACGAGACCAAGGACGGCGCGCATCGCCGTCGTCTTCCCCGCCCCGTTGGGCCCGACGAACCCGGTCAGACGGCCGGGCCGCACCTGGAAGGTGCACCCCGCTAGCGCTTCGACCTCGCCGTAGCGCTTCGAGACGCCGATCAACTCGAGCACGCGTCATCTCCCTGCTGCCTGATACCAGCGTGCAAGCGGCATGCTCGCGTAACTAGGTCCGGAAGTCGGTCTCGGTTGGAGTCGAAGTACCCACTGCGGGCCTCGCACGCGAGGCCCGCAGTCCACGACAGCGGGGTCGAACGCCCCTAGCGAGCGGCGCCGGGCGGGCGCAGCGTCGGAGTAGTCGCCGCGCAGCGGCTCGCTGCGCGGTGCACAAGATCGAAGCGACGGCGAGCTGGAGGCAACCATGCCACGGACAGATCAGGGACCGAGCCAGACCGCCATCACCGGCCTAACCGCGATCGGCGTCGTGATCGGCATGGTGGTGGCTGTTCTAGCCAGCGACGTGATTCTTGGGGTCATCGCCGGCGCGGCGTTCATCGCGATCGCGGTCGGGCTGCTCCGGCTATGGACCGGCGGCGGCACACCGCGTTCGCGTCACCCGTAACACCGGCACCCCGTCCCAACCCGGTTGTGTGTTCGCGAATCGCCATGCGGGAGCGCTCTCGCGTGGCGATTCGCGAACACAGACGTCAGCGGTAGATGACCGCCGTGGTGTCGTTCGAGGCGTACCAGTTGATGTAGCCGCCCTGGAACAGCTGCTGCGCCCCGGCGGTCATGCTGAACTGCACCGGGTACTGGTACGACGTCGGTAGCCCGAGCCGGCCGCCTTCCAGACCCACGCCGTAGTAGGCGGTGTAGATCCGGCCGTACACCTCACGCTCGGTCAGGATCTCGTCGGCCGCGAAAATCCGCCCGTTGCGGAACCGCTGCACCACCGAGCCCACGACGGCACCGTCGAGCCGTGGCCCGATCGGCAGCCCGATCGCGTGGGCCGGACCGCCGATCTGCTGGTACCGCGTCTCGAACCCGCCGAAGGTCTCCCAGGCGCCGTAGTCCGACGTCCAGTAGATGTGACCGGTCGCGAACGCCTGCCCGGTGCCGCCGACGACCGGCCACTCGTAGCCGATCGGCGACCCGACCGGTGACGCGTCCCCACCGATCGCGATCCAGCGTTTGGTGATGGCCGAGTGGTCGAACAGGAACCAGGCGGACTTCAGCCCGAGTAGGAACCGCAGCTCGTCACCGGTGTAGGTCTTCGAGCCGGTGGTCCCCACGACGTCGACCGAGAGCACACGGCCGCCCAAGGTGCCATACCCATTGCGTTGCGCGATCACGATCAGCTTGACCGTGCCGACACCGAACTTGGCCTCTGCGGTGGCCCGTGCGATCGACACCGTCCAGTTCGAGTTGGGGTTGCCGTTGCCGGCGTACGCGTCGTACGGGTCGGGCTTTGCCGGCAGGTACGCCGTGCCGCCCGGTGCGGTGTAGCCACCGTTCGACGAGGAGAACTCGGCCAGGATCGGGCTGCCGCCGTAGGTCCGGATCAGGTTGCTGGTGGCAACGATCGCGTCGTTCGTCGACGCCACCTCCGCG
>DASRHY010000337.1:0-52502 GCA_035650275.1 Kribbellaceae bacterium
GACCACACCGGGTCGGCGACCGCGGCCGTTCGCGGCTGGGTGACCGAGCTCGGTGGTACGCCCCCCGACGCGACGACGAGCTCGACGCGTCGTTCGCGGTCTTCCTCGGCTGGTACCAGGCAGCTGGCGGGCTTTCGACAACGCCCGTGCCGCACTGGAGCTTGCCCGCGGCAACGACCTGCGGACCGGGGTGCTGACCCACGGCAGCACGAAGCAGCAGAACGCCAAGCTGGCGGGGATCGGACTGGCCGACCTGGTCGACATCGTCCGCACCGCTGAGGACCTGGGCAGCGGCAACCCGGCGCCCGAGGCGTTCCATCAGACCTGCGCGGCGCTGGGAGTCGATCCGGCCCGGACGCTGGTGGTCGGCGACAACCTGGACCTCGACGTCACCGCCGCACGGGCCACGGGCCTGTCCGCCGCCCACCTGGACCGCCGCGTCGGCCACGACCTGCTCGCCACCGCGTTGCGTCCGAAGAACCCCGCGCCATAGGCCGATGTTATTCGGACGCAACCGCAGGGGTCAGATGCCGCAGTTCGGGGCGGACCAGGAGTTGCTGGTGCGGATGTCGACGTGGGTGTGGTCGTTGTGGCCTGGGTAGCCAGGGCCGAAGATACCGCCGAACCCGTGGTAGCGGGCCCGCTGAGCCAGGGTGCACAGGGACGGCGAGCCGACCAGGTCCGCGGACCGGCCGTACAGGTGCTGGCTGTTGCTCGCACCGCCGACCGCGTTGTTGCACGCGATCGACCGGAAGCCGCTGGTGATGTTCAGCGGGACGTCACCGAGTGCATGCCGCATCGCCTCCAGCTGCCACATGGTCTGCAACGCGTTCGCCTTGGTCTGTGCCGGGGACAGCGGTCCGCCGTCCCAGCCGCTGCCGCCGCAGCCGTCGTCGAGCTCGGAGTAGGTGAAGTGGATCGGCGTGCAGTCGTCGTCCTGCAGCGCGTAGATCTTGCTGAACGTCGCGGGCCCGGCGATGCCGTCGGACGCCAGGCCGTACGCCGACTGGAACCGCTGCACGGCGGCCTTGGTGGCGGGGCCGAACGCGCCGTCGGTGGCGAGGTGGCCGCCGTACCCGGGGTAGCCGGCGACCCGGATCTGGAGCTGCCGGACGTCCTCGCCGGACGCGCCCTGGCTGAGGGTGCGGCCCCAGGTGTAGCAGCCGTCCGCCTGGGCCTCGGGGGCATTGACGACGGACACGGTGAGGAACGCCGCCAGCAGGGCGAGGACCGCGAGCAGGCGGGGCAACGGGCGGGTCATGAGGTCGGGAACGGAGAGTGATGGGCGGATCATCGGTGCCTCCACGTCGGAGAGGGAGGTTACCGAAAGTATCCTGCGTCCTCCTCTCAGTGACCGTCAATGCCTTACGCATGGGCGACCATCGATGCGTAATGAGTAAACGTCGAGACGCGCATGACCGTCGGTTAGGCTGGCAGGCGTGTCAGAGCAGCGCCGCGGGTTCCTGTTCGGGCTCAGCGCCTTCGTCGTGTGGGGGCTGTTCCCGCTGTACTGGAAGCTGCTCGACGACACCGGCGCGGTCGAGCTGCTGGCGCACCGGATCTTCTGGTCGATGGTCACGATCGCCGGCCTGGTCGCCGTACGGCGCAGGTTCCCCCAGCTGAAGGCGGTCTGGGCCGACCCGGTGCGGCGCTGGTGGCTGGTCTTGGCCGCGGTGCTGATCACGTTCAACTGGGGCACGTTCATCTGGGGCGTGACCAACGGCCACGTGGTGGAGACCTCGCTCGGGTACTTCGTCACACCGCTGTTCACGGTGATGCTCGGGGTCATCGTGCTGTCCGAGCGGCTCCGGCCGGCACAGTGGACCGCCCTCGGCATCGCCGGGGTCGCGGTGCTCGCACTGGCGATCGACTACGGCCGGCCGCCGTGGATCGCGCTGATCCTGACCGCGTCGTTCGGGACCTACGGGCTGGCGAAGAAGAAGGCCGGTGCTCCCGCGATCGAGGGTATGGCGATCGAGACCGCCGTGGTCGCGCCGGTCGCGCTCGGCGTGATCGTGGCGCTCGCGCTCCGAGGAGACGGGACCGTCGTCGCGCACGGATGGTGGTACACGGCGCTGGTGATGGTGTCCGGCTCGGTGACCGCGCTGCCGCTGCTGCTGTTCGGAGCCGCCGCGACCCGGATCTCGCTGATCACGCTGGGGATGCTGCAGTACATCACCCCGGTGATGCAGTTCGCGTTCGGTGTCCTGCTCTACCACGAGGCGATGCCGCCGATGCGCTGGGCCGGGTTCGCACTGGTCTGGCTGGCACTCGTCGTACTCACCTGGGACGGCCTGGCGCACCGGCGTCGTAGGCTCGCTCTCGCCGCGTCCGCCAGTGCCGCATGACGGACCGTTACTGAGGGTGCCCTAAGCCTTTCGAGGTTCACCTCGGCGTCACCCGGTTTTTCGTTGCGCTCCTTAGCCTCACGGCGACCCCTGTGGATGGCAGCACCTTCGAGAAGCTGGAGCGTCCCCGCGTGAGCACACCGAAACTCCTCCCGCTGGTCAGCATGACCGGCACCCGGCACGGATCCCGCTCGTTCCGCACCTGCGAGCTGAAGTGCGCGAACCAGTGCGACCACCCCGAGCCGAACGAGAGCGGCAACGAGCACATCCGGCAGGTGCTGCGTGCCGCGATGTCCCGCCGCAGCCTGCTGGTCGCCGGCGGCGCCGCCGCTGCGGCAGCGAGCGTCGCCGGGGTGGTCTCGGCGGTGCCGGCCGCAGCCGGTTCCCAGAACGGCAACGGACACGGTGGTCACGGCGGCGGCCAGGGGCCGGACGCGATCGGCCACAGCGTCGTACCGCCGAACCGCGAGGACGACATCGTCGTCCCGCGCGGGTACGAGCAGTCCGTGATCATCGGCTGGGGTGACCCGGTGGTACCGGGCGCGCCGCGCTTCGACGTGAACAGGCAGACGCCGGAGGCGCAGGCCAGGCAGTTCGGCTACAACAACGACTACACGATGGTCCTGCCGCTGCGGGACGACCGGAAGTCGCTGCTGGTGTGCAACCACGAGTACACCGACGAGTACCTGATGTTCCCGACCGGCATGTACGACGACGACACGATCAAGCGGATCGCGATGGCAGCGCACGGCATGGCCGTCGTCGGCATCGAGCGGGTCGGCCGGTCCGGGCAGTGGCGGCGCGACAGGTCGCTGCCTAAGTACAACCGTCGGATCACCGTGCACACCGAGTTCCAGGTCACCGGCCCGGCCGCCGCCGACCCGCGCGTCGGCAAGAAGGTGTCCGGCACCTTCGGCAACTGCGCCGGCGGTGTCACCCCGTGGGGAACTGTGCTGTCCGGCGAGGAGAACTTCCAGGGCTACTTCGACGTCTCCGACACCGTCGCCGCCGAGCACTCCGCGAGCTTCAAGAGGTACGGCGTGCCGACGGCGAAGGTCACGCAGAAGGGCTGGAGCACGGTTGAGTCACGCTTCGACCTCACCAAGACCCCGACCGAGGCGTACCGGTTCGGCTGGATCGTGGAGGTCGACCCGTACGAGCCGAAGTCGACGCCGAGGAAGCGGACCATGCTCGGCCGGCTCAAGCACGAGGGCGCGACGATCACGCTGACCGCGGACGGCCGGGTGGCGGCCTACACCGGCGACGACGAGCGCGGCGAGTACATCTACAAGTTCGTCTCCAAGGGCAAGTACAACCGGCACGACCGCAAGACCAACTTCGACCTGCTCGACCACGGCACCTTGTACGTCGCCAGGTTCACCGGTGACGGCACCGAGGACGGGCTCTCCGACGGCACCGGCCGGTGGATCCCGCTGACCTCGGACACCGAGTCGTTCGTTCCGGGGATGAGCGTCGCCGAGGTGCTGATCAACACCCGGCTGGCGGCGGACACGGTCAGTCCGACCCGGATGGACCGCCCCGAGGATATCGAGCGCAACCCGGTCACCGGACGCGTGTACGCCGCGCTGACCAACAACTCGAACCGTGGCGGCACGTTCCCGGTCGACGAGCCGAACCCGCTCGCCAAGTCGATGGTGCGCGACACCCTCGACGGCCCGCTGAAGGAGGCCTCCGGCAACCGCAACGGGTACATCCTCGAGCTGACCGAGGATGGCGACGACGCGGGCCGGACGTCGTTCAGCTGGTCGCTGTTCCTGATCTGCGGTGACGGGACGGCGCAGGAGACGTACTTCGGCGGGTACGACAAGGCCAAGGTCTCGCCGATCTCCTGCCCGGACAATGTGGCGTTCGATGCCCGAGGCAACCTCTGGATCTCGACCGACGGCAACGTGCTGGGCTCGAACGACGGCATCTTCACGGTGCCGGTCGCGGGCCCGGAGCGCGGCCGGGTCCGGCAGTTCCTCTCGGTACCGTTCGCGTCCGAGGCCTGCGGTCCGCTGATCAGCGACGACGACAAGACGGTGTTCGTCGCCGTCCAGCACCCGGGCGAGACCGACGACGCGACGTTCGAGAACCCGTCCTCGACCTGGCCGCACACGCACAACTACCCCCGGCCCGCGATCTCCTGCGTCTGGCGCCGCGACGGCCGCCCCGCCGGAGTCTGACGGAAAGCTCGCGTCCGCCGAAGTGCCGTCACCGTGACGCCACTTCGGCGGACGCAGTGTCTTGTACTACCGTCTGCTCGAGCAGGTCTACCGCGGTGAGGCCGACCCGTCCACCCTGTCCGACACCCAGGACCTGTACGACAACCACTACGTGGAAAGCCCGGCCTGGACCGCCCACACCACCTGACCCACCGCTCCCGCCTCGGACTGCAATTCGCGTGGTGAACCCGCCGAACGGTGGGTTCACCACGGCTATGCCCGGAGCGAACCCACACTTGGACGGGTTCACCACGCGAATTGCGCCTGGCCCGGCGAGTCTCGCCGGCCACAAAGGGCGGCGGGGCAGGGGCTGGCGGGTGGGGCAGGGGGCGCTGGTGGGGTGGGTTAGACGGTGCGGGAGACGACTAGGTCGCAGAGGGCTTCGAGGGCGGCACGGGCCGGGATGTCGGGGAGGGTCGACAACAGCTTGCGGGCGTTCTCGGCGCGGCCGCGGACGTCGGTCTCGGCCTCGCGGAGCGCGGGGTGGGCCCGCAGCAGGGACAGGGTCTCGGCCACCAGGGCGTCGTCCGACGACAGGTCGGAGTCGAGCAGCTCGTGCAGCCGGGCGTCGGACGGCGAGGTCGAGCGGCGGGCGATCAGCACCGGCAGGGTCGGTACGCCCTCGCGGAGGTCGGTGCCCGGGGTCTTGCCGGACTGGCTCGAGTCCGAGGCGACGTCCAGGATGTCGTCGGCGAGCTGGAACGCCTGACCGATCTCCTCGCCGAAGGCGCGCAGCGCCTCCTGGACGGCGGCGCCGGCGCCTGCGAACCGGGCACCGAACAGGGCGGACGTGGCGATCAGCGCGCCGGTCTTGTCGCGGACCACGGACAGGTAGTGCGCGAGCGCGTCCTGGCCGTCCGGGACGCCGAGCGTCTCGCGGATCTGGCCCTCGACCAGCCGGCGGAACGTCGCGGCCTGGATCTTCACCGCCTCGGCACCGAGCCCGGCGACCAGATCGGACGCCTGCGCGAACAGCCAGTCGCCGGTGAGGATGGCGACCGAGTTGTCCCAGCGCGCGTTCGCGGTGTCGGCACCGCGGCGCAGGGACGCCTCGTCCATCACGTCGTCGTGGTACAGGGTGGCCAGGTGGGTGAGCTCGACGACCGCGGCGGCGTCGACGACCTCGCGGGTCCCCGGAATAGGGCCGAACTCGGCGGCCAGCAGCGTGAGCAGCGGGCGGAACCGCTTGCCGCCGGCGGCCATCACGTGCTGCGCGGCCTCGGTGATGAACGGCGCCTCGGACACGGCGGAGTCACGCAGCAGCTGCTCGATCTCGGCCAGGCGCGCGCGGATCCGGGACTCGAGCTCGACGTCACTGAAGGCCAGCCCGAGCCCCTGTTCCGCATGCGGCTGCGAGGTCACCGGATGAACTCACCCGCCCGTGCCGCGAGGTCGAGCACCGGTCCGGGAATGATGCCGAGGACAACGGTCGCCGCCAGCCCGAGGGACACCGCGACCGTGGTCTGCCAGCCGGGCAACGCGACATCCGGGCCCTCCGCGGATGGCTCGGAGAAGAACATCAGCACGATCACCCGGACGTAGAAGAACGCGGCGACCAGGCTGCACAGCACACCGACCACCACCAGCGGCCAGGCGCCGCCGGTCCAGGCCGCGGTGAACACGACCCACTTGCTGGTGAAGCCCGACGTCAGCGGGATCCCCGCGAACGCGAGCAGGAAGAACGCGAAGATGCCGGCCAGCAGCGGCGACTTCTTGCCCAGCCCGACCCAGCGGGACAGGTGGGTCGCCTCACCGCCGGCGTCGCGGACCAGCGTCACCACCGCGAAGGCGCCGATCGTCGCGAACCCGTACGCGACCAGGTAGAACAGCACCGCCTGCATCGACGTCACCCCGCGGGTCACCCCGGACCCGAGCTGCGCGGCTCCGACGAACGCGGTGAGCAGGAAGCCCGCATGTGCGATCGAGGAGTAGGCGAGCATCCGCTTCACGTCGGTCTGGGTGATCGCCACGATCGAGCCGACCGCCATGGTCAGGATCGCCACCACCCAGATCATCGGCGACCAGTCCCAGCGTTCGCCGCCGAACGCGACGTAGAAGACCCGGGCCAGCCCGGCGAACGCGGCGATCTTGGTGCACGCGGCCATGAACCCGGTGACCGGGGTCGGCGCACCCTGGTAGGCGTCCGGGGTCCAAGCATGGAACGGCACCGCACTCACCTTGAACAGCAGGCCGACCGCGAGCAGGCCCATCCCGGCCAGCAGCATCGCGTTGCTGCCGATCTTGTTCGGCAGCGCGTCGGCGATACCGCCCAGCGACATCGTGCCGGTGTAGCCGTAGATCAGCGCGATGCCGTAGAGCAGGAAGGCGGACGAGAAGGCGCCGAGCAGGAAGTACTTCATCGCCGACTCCTGCGACAGCAGCCGGCGGCGGCGCGACAGCCCGCACAGCAGGTACAGCGGCAGCGAGAACACCTCGAGCGCGACGAACAGCGTGAGCAGGTCGTTGGCGGCGGCGAACAGCATCATGCCGCCGATCGCGAACAGCGTCAGCGGGAAGATCTCGGTGTGCTCCACCCGCAGCGCGGTCGCCTCCCGCTCGGCCTCGGAGCCCGGGACCGCGGCGGCCTGGCCGGCGAACGCGGACAGCCCGCCGTCCACCGATCGCTCGGCGAACATCAGCACGCTGATCAGCGACAGGCCGAGCAGCGTCATCCAGACGAACAGCGCCGGTCCGTCGACCGCGATCGCGCCCTCGGCGGCGATCAGCCGGTCCTTGTCCCACATCGACAGCACGGTCACGCCCCCGGCGACGACCAGCGACACGATGGACAGCGCCAGCTGCACCGGGTACCGCAGCGGCCGGGGCAGGAACGCCTCGACCAGGACGCCGGCGCACGCGGCGATGAACACGATCAGCAGCGGCGCCAGCTCGCCGTACTCGATCTTCGGTGCCGTGAAGTCAGCCAGCGGCACGAGCAGCGCGCTCACCGTTCTCCCTCCGTGACAGGGATCTCAGGCTCGGGGTCGGTGACACCCACCTGGGTCATCGTCGCTTCGACGGCAGGCTTGATCACGTCCACCACCGGCTTCGGGTAGAAGCCCAGGCCGATGATCAGCAGTATCAGTGGAGCGATCGCGAGCCGCTCGCGGAAGCGCAGGTCGGGCATCCGGGCCAGCCGGTCGTTCTCCAGCGGGCCGGTCATCAGGCGTTGGTACATGATCAGGATGTAGAGCGCCGCGAGCACGACGCCGAGCACCGCGATCACCGCGATCTCCTTGTGCCTGCTGAACGTCCCGGCCACCACCATGAACTCGGAGATGAACGGCGACAGCCCCGGCAGGGACAGGCTGGACAGGCCGGCGAACAGGAACGTCCCGGCCAGCACCGGCGCGACCTTCTCCACCCCGCCGTAGTCGGCGATCCGGGCGGACCCGTGCCGCGAGATCAGGTAGCCGGCCACGATGAACAGTGCGGCCGTCGACAACCCGTGGTTGAACATGTAGAGCGTCGAGCCGGTCATACCCTGCGAGGTCAGCGCGTAGATGCCCATCACGATGAACCCGAAGTGCGAGATGGATGTGTAGGCGATCAACCGCTTGATATCGGTCTGGCCGATCGCCAGCAGTGCGCCGTACAGGACGCTGACCAGCGCCAGCGCCAGTACCACCGGGGTCGCCCATTCGGACGCGTTCGGGAACACGCCGAGGCAGTACCGCAGCATGCCGAAGGTGCCGATCTTGTCCAGGATGCCGACCAGCAGCACCGAAGTACCCGGCGTCGCCTCGGCGGCGGCGTCCGGCAACCAGGTGTGGAACGGCACCATCGGCGCCTTGACCGCGAACGCGAACAGGAACCCGAGCATCAGCCAGCGCTCGGTGTTGGTGCCCATGTCGAGCTGCGCCAGGTCCGAGATCAGGTACGACGGCGGGCCCTCCTGGGCCGACACGACGTACAGCCCGATCACCGACGCGAGCATCAGCAGGCCGCCGAGCAGCGAGTAGAGCAGGAACTTCACCGCCGCGTAGGAACGCTGCGCCCCGCCGAAACCGCCGATCAGGAAGTACATCGGGATCAGCGTGGCCTCGAACAGTACGTAGAACAGGAAAACGTCGACCGCGGCGAACACGCCGATGGACAGCGCCTCCAGTGCCAGGATCCAGGCGAAGAAGGACCGCTCGCTCCACCGGCCGCCGCGGGCGTCGTGCCAGGACGCCACCAGCACGACCGGCGTGAGCAGCGCGGTCAGCACGATCAGCACGATGCCGATGCCGTCCAGCCCGAGTGCGTAGTGCGCGCCGAACGCGGCGATCCAGGTGTGGTCCTCGGCGTACGGCTCCGGACCGTCGGCCTTGAAGCCGATGGCAACGATCGCGACCAGCACGAAGGTCACCACGGCGAAGCCGAGCGCGACCCGCTTGGCAGTGCGGGCCGACGCCTTCGGGACGAGCATCACCGCGAGCGCCCCGACCAGCGGCAGGAGCAGACAGACGGTCAGCCAGGGAAAGTTCACGACAACCTCACTGCCAGGAGTGCGACGACCACGAGTGCGGCGCCGAAGACCATGCTGAGTGCGTACGAACGAACGAAACCGGTCTGGACCCGGCGCAGCCGCCCGGACAGGCCGCCGAACAGTGCGGCGGTGCCGTTCACCAGTCCGTCCACTCCGCGGTTGTCAACCCACACGAGGGTGCGGGTGAGGTACTGGCCGGGACGCATGAACACTGTCTCGTTCAGCGCGTCACCGTACAGGTCCTTGCGGGCGAAGGTGGTGACCGGCGAGACCTGGACCGGTGCCTCGCGCGGGACGTCGGCGCGGAAGCGCACGTACCCGATGGCGGCACCGACCACTACCACCGCGAGCGTGATCAGGGTCATCACCAGCGCGCTGACCGGCGGGTGCACCTCCTCAAGGCCGACGACCGGCTCCAGGAACTCGGGGAACCCGTTGCCGGCGAACCACAGCGCACCGCCGGTGAGCGACAGCGCGGCGAGGATGATAAGCGGCCAGGTCATCACCGACGGCGACTCGTGCGGGTGCACGCCGGGCTCCCAGCGCCGCTTGCCGAAGAACGTCATCATCATCAGCCGGGTCATGTAGAACGCGGTGATGCCGGCGCCGAGCAGCGCCGCGCCCCCGACCACCACGTTGTCGGCGAACGCGACCTCGATGATCTTGTCCTTGCTGAAGAAGCCCGAGAACGGCGGGATGCCCAGGATCGCCAGGTAGCCGAACGTGAACGTCACGAAGGTGACCTTCATGTAGTTGCGCAGCGCACCATAGTGCCGCATGTCGACGTCGTCGTTCATGCCGTGCATCACCGAACCGGCCCCGAGGAACATGTCCGCCTTGAAGAAGCCGTGCATGAGCAGGTGGAAGATCGCCAGCGCGTACCCGGCCGGGCCGAGGCCCGCGGCGAGCATCATGTAGCCGATCTGCGACATCGTCGAACCGGCGAGCACCTTCTTGATGTCGTCCTTCGCGCAGCCGATGATCGCGCCGACCAGCAGGGTGACGGCACCGACCACGACCACCGCGGTGGACGCCACCTCGGTCTGCTCGTAGATCGCGCTCGACCGGGTCACCAGGTACACGCCCGCGGTCACCATGGTCGCCGCGTGGATCAGCGCCGACACCGGGGTCGGGCCCTCCATCGCGTCCAGCAGCCAGGACTGCAGCGGCACCTGGGCGGACTTGCCGCAGGCCGCCAGCAGCAGCATCAGCCCGAGCAGCGTGGCCCAGGTCGACGACAGCTCCTCGGCACCGCGGTCGACGGCGGCGAACGACGACGAGCCGAACAGCGCCCACATCGACATCACCGCGAGCGACATGCCCATGTCGCCGACCCGGTTCACCACGAACGCCTTCTTCGCCGCCGTGGCGGCCGAGTGCTTGTACTGCCAGAAACCGATCAGCAGGTACGACGCCAGGCCGACGCCCTCCCAGCCGATGAACACCACCAGGTAGTCAGCGGCCAGCACCAGCAGCAGCATCGCCGCGATGAACAGGTTCAGGTACCCGAAGAACCGGCGCCGGCGCGGGTCGTGCCCCATGTACCCGATCGAGTAGATGTGGATCAGGCTGCCCACACCGGTGATCAGCAGCACGAACACGATCGAGAGCTGGTCGACCAGCAGCGACATGTCGACGGTGATCTGACCGACCGAGAACAACTCGTACAGCCGGACCGTCTCGTGCCGCTCCTCCGCCTCGAGGCCGAGCATCTGGACGAACAGCACCACGCCGAACACGAACGACAGCAGCGGCGCGGCGCAGCCGAGCAGGTGGCCCCAGGCATCGGTACGGCGGCCGCCGAGCAGCAGGATCGCCGCGGACAGCGCCGGTACGGCGACCAGCAACCACGTGAGCGTATGACTCATCGCGAGATCCTCAGTACTTCAGCAGGTTGGCGTCGTCGACCGAGGCCGAGCGACGGGTCCGGAAGATGGCCATGATGATCGCCAGCCCGATCACGACCTCCGCGGCGGCGACCACCATCACGAAGAACGCGGCGATCTGGCCGTCCAGGTTGCCGTGCTGACGGGCGAAGGCGACGAACGCGAGGTTCGTCGCGTTCAGCATCAGCTCGACGCACATGAACACCACGATCGCGTTGCGCCGGATCAGCACCCCGAGCGCGCCGATACTGAACAGCAGCGCGGACAACACGATGTACGGCTCGGTACTCACGACAGGCTCCCTTCACCGCGAGGGTTCGGGTCGTTGGTGGCCGCGTCGGTGTCCAGCTTGCGGCCGGCCGTCGTCCCCGGGTCGAGCGCTCGCACGTCCGAGACATCCTTGCGCTCGGTCGCCTCCGGCAGCACGGTGCCCCGAGCCTGCAGCACCCGCGACACCGAGGTCGGCGCGATCGAGCCGTCCGGCAGCAGCGCCGGCGTGTCGACCGCGTTGTGCCGGGCAAGCACACCGGGTGTCGGCAGCGGACCGGGGTGCACACCGTCCTCGGCGAACCTGCGGATCCGCTCCCCGGCCAGATCCTTCTGCGTCCGCTTCGGGGTCAGCCGCTCCCGGTGGGCCAGCATCATCGCGCCCAGCGCCGCGGTGATCAGCAGCGCCGAGGAGACCTCGAAGGCCCACACGTACTTGGTGAACAGCAGCTGCGCGAGTGCCTTCGGGTTGCCATCCGGCTGGGCCTGGCCGAGGCCGGCCGCCTCGCCGTACACCGCGCTGCCGACCGCGGACACCAGCAGCACCGCGAAGCCGACGGCGGCGAGCGCGCCGAGCCCGCGCTGTCCGCGGATCGTCTCGACCAGCGAGTCGGACGCGTCCACGCCGACCAGCATCAGCACGAACAGGAACAGCATCAGGATCGCGCCCGTGTACACGATGATCTGCACCGCGAACAGGAACGGCGCCTCCATCGCGGCGTACTGGATCGCCAGGCAGATCATCACGGTGGCCAGCATCAGCGCACAATGCACCGCCTTGCGGGCCAGCAGCATGCCGAGCGCGGCGAGCACCATCACCGGCGCGAGCATCCAGAACGCCACCTCGGCGCCAGTGACCAGAACGATCACCGCTGCTCACCACCCGTGCCAGGCCTGCCGGACGTCAGGCCGAGGTAGTAGTCGCGCTCGCTGCTGCCGAGCTGCATCTCGTGCGGCGGCTCGGTCATGCCGGGCAGCAGCGGCGCGAGCAGGTCCTTCTTCTCGTAGATCAGCGACTCGCGGCTGCGGTCGGCCAGCTCGTACTCGTTGGTCATCGTCAGGGCCCGGGTCGGGCACGCCTCGATGCACAGCCCGCAGAGGATGCACCGCAGGTAGTTGATCTGGTACACCCGGCCGTACCGCTCACCCGGCGAGAACCGCTCGTCCTCGGTGTTGTCCGCACCCTCGACATAGATCGCATCCGCCGGACAGGCCCACGCGCACAGCTCGCAGCCGATGCACTTCTCCAGCCCGTCCGGCCAGCGGTTCAGCTGGTGCCGGCCGTGGAACCGGGGCGCGGTCGGCTTCTTCTCGAAGGGGTACTGCTCGGTGAACACCTTCCGGAACATGGTCCGGAAGGTGACGCCGAACCCGGCGATCGGGTCCCAGAGGGACTCCTTGACGCTAGCCACGGTTGTCCTCGCTTCTCACAGTGCTGGCAGCTGGGGCGGGCGTGCTTCCGATCGGCGGCGGCACCGGATAACCGCCGGCGAAGGCGTCGAACTCGGCCTCCGGTTCCACGGCCGCCTTGTCCTCCTTAGCCGGCAGGAACAGGCTGACCACCGCGATCAGTGCGATCACGCCGGCAGCGATCAGCAGGTAGTTCCGCTGCACCTCGACCTCGCGGCCGACCGCCCGCACGGTCGCGACCAGGATGATCCAGCCCAGCGAGACCGGGATCAGCGCCTTCCAGCCGAACTTCATGAACTGGTCGTAGCGCAGCCGCGGCAGCGTGCCGCGCAGCCAGATGTACAGGAAGATGAAGGCCATCAGCTTGCCGATGAACCACAGCACCGGCCAGTAGCCGGAGTTCGCGCCGTCCCACTGCGAGATCGGCCACGGCGCGTACCAGCCGCCCAGGAACAGCGTCGTCGCCAGCGCCGACACGGTCGCCATGTTGATGTACTCGGCGAGGAAGAACATCGCGTACTTCATCGACGAGTACTCGGTCAGGAAGCCCGCGACCAGCTCGCCCTCGGCCTCGGGCAGGTCGAACGGTGCCCGGTTCGTCTCACCGACCATCGAGATCACGTAGATCAGGAAGGACGGGAACAGCAGGAACGCGTACCAGCCCGGGATCGGCACATCGACCCCGAACAGCGACACCTCGTTCGCCTGCGACTGCGCCGCGACGATCTCGGAGGTCGACATCGAGCCGGCGAACAGGAACACCGCGACCAACGCGAGGCCCATCGCGACCTCGTAGGAGATCATCTGCGCGCTGGACCGCAGCCCGCCGAGCAGCGAGTACGTCGAGTTCGACGACCAGCCCGCGAGCACGATGCCGTAGATGCCGATCGAGGCGACCGCCATCACGTACAGCACCGAGACCGGCAGGTCGGTCAGCTGCAGCCGGGTGGTCGTGTCGGTGAACGGGATCGTCACCTCGGGACCGAACGGGATCACCGCGAAGGTCAGGAACGCCGGGATCGAGGCGATGACCGGGGCCGCGATGAAGACGAGCTTGTCGACGTTCTTCGGATTGAGGTCCTCCTTGAACATAAGCTTCATGCCGTCGGCGAGTGACTGCAGCAGGCCGAACGGGCCGTGCACGTTCGGGCCGACCCGGTGCTGCATCCGCGCCACCACGCGCCGCTCGAACCAGATGTTGAACAGCGTCAGCACGACCAGGAAGACGAAGATCAGCAAGACCTTGATGACCACGACCCACCACGGGTCGTTCCCGAAGCCGGGCATCAGCTCTCCCCTCCCGCAGGAGCGATCGTCACACTCGAACCGTGGTCGGCGTGCAGCGCGCTACGCACCTTGGAGCCCGGCGAGTTCGTCGGCAGCCAGACCACGTTGTCGGCCATCTCCGCGACGATCTGAACCGGCAGCTCGACCGAACCGGCGGCCGTCTTCACCACCACCGACTCGCCGTCGACACCGGCCGCGGCGGCCGTCGCCGGTGACATCCGGGCCACGGGCCGCCGGCCGGTGGCGACCAGGTACGGCTCCCCGTCGTTGCCGCGGCTGTCGTCGATCAGCATCCGCCAGCTGGCCAGCCGGACCGACTGGTCCGGGGGAGACCCGAACTGCAGCTCGGCACCGACGTTCGGCAGCCCGGCACGGTCGCCGTCCCAGCCCGCCAGCTCGTCCAGCTCGGCCTTGGCCTGGGCGGCGGTGCTGAAGCCGAGCGGCGTACCCATCTCGTCGGCCAGCGCCGCCAGCGCCCGCAGGTCCGGCATCGCGGCCGGCACCGTGAGCACCGTGCCGAATGGCCGCTCCCGGCCCTCCCAGTTCACGAACGTGCCGCTCTTCTCCGCCGGCGGGACGACCGGGAACACCACGTCGGCGAACTCGGTCACCTGCGAGGTGCGCACCTCGAAGCTGATCACCACCGGTGCCGCCTCGAGTGCCGCCAGCGCCGCCCTCGGGTTCGGCAGGTCGTCGATCTCGACGCCGGCCACGACCAGCGCCCGGACCCCGACCTCGGGGTTCACCGCGTCCGCGACCACCGTGCTCAGGTTCCGCCCGCTGCGGATCGGCAGTGTATCGGTGCCCCAGGCGGCCTGCAGGTCGACCCGGGCCGCCGGGTCGCTGACCTGGCGACCGCCGGGCAGCAGGTTCGGTAGGCAGCCGGCCTCGATCGCGCCGCGGTCGCCGGCGCGCCGCGAGATCCAGGCCAGCTTGGCGCCGGTCGCCTGCGCGAGCCGGCCGGCCGCACTGAGCCCGCCGGGCACGGTGGCGAGCCGCTCACCGACCACGATCACCGACTCCGGACCGAGCGCCGCGGCGGCGTCCGCGCCGGTCTCGCCGCTACCGGCCAGGTCGTTCAGCACCCGGGTCTCGTTGCCCGGCACCGTCGGCACCAGCCGGCCGGAGAGCTTCTCCACCCCGCGGGACGCGTACGCCGCGACCGTGAAGACCTGGGTGCCGTGCTTGCGGACCGCCTTGCGCAGCCGCAGGAAGACCGTCGGCGCCTCCTCCTCGGGCTCGAACCCGACCAGCAGCACACTCGACGCGCGCTCCAGATCGGCGTACGTAGTCCCGAGTCCGCGTCCCGCGACCGCGGCGGCGAGGAACTCCGCCTCCTCGATCGAGTGCGGCCTGGCCCGGAAGTCGATGTCGTTGGTGCCGAGCACCAGCCGGGCGAACTTGGCGTACGCGTACGCGTCCTCGAGCGTCAGCCGGCCGCCGGTGAGCACCGCGGCGTTGCCCTGCGCGCTGCTCAGCCTCTCCGCGGCGATCCCGAGCGCCTCCGGCCAGGATGCCGGCCGCAGCTCGCCGTCCTCGCGGACCAGCGGGTGGGTGAGCCGGTCGCCGGTGGTCGCGTAGTTGAAGGCGAACCGGTCCCGGTCGGAGATCCATTCCTCGTTCACCGCCGGGTCGTCGCCGGCCAGCCGGCGCATCACCTTGCCGCGCCGGTGGTCGACCCGGATCGCCGCACCGCACGCGTCGTGCTCGGCGACCGACGGGACCGAGACCAGGTCGAACGGCCGGGACCGGAACCGGTACGCCGCGGACGTCAGCGCGCCGACCGGGCATATCTGGATCGTGTTGCCGGCGAAGTAGCTCTCGAACGGCTCCTTCTCGTAGATCCCGACCTGCTGCAGCGCGCCGCGCTCGACCAGCGCGATGAACGGGTCACCGGCGATCTGCTCCGAGAACCGGGTACAGCGGGCGCAGAGCACGCAGCGTTCGCGGTCCAGCAGCACCTCGGCGGAGATGTTGATCGGCTTCGGGAAGGTTCGCTTCACCCCATTGCCTGCCGCGAACCGGGACTCGCCGCGCCCGTTGGTCATCGCCTGGTTCTGCAGCGGGCACTCGCCGCCCTTGTCGCATACCGGGCAGTCCAGCGGGTGGTTGATCAGCAGGAACTCCATGTTGCCCTGCTGCGCCTTGTCCGCGACGGGCGAGGTCAGCTGGGTGCGGATCACCATGCCGTCGGCAACCGTCAGCGTGCAGGACGCCTGCGGCTTCGGCATCCCGCGACCATTGCCCGCGTCAACCACCTCGACGAGGCACTGCCGGCAGGCGCCGACCGGGTCGAGCAGCGGGTGGTCGCAGAACCGCGGGATCTGTACGCCGATCTGCTCGGCGGCGCGGATCGCCAGCGTGTCCTTCGGGACCTTGACCTCGACGTCGTCGATGGTCACCGTCACGAGATCGGTCTTCTCGACCTCTTGCGTGGTCATGCGTTGGCTCCAGCGGTGGCGAACAGGGTCGAAGCCTCCGGCGGGAACAGCTCGTGCGCCGGCGTGTGCATACCGGCCTCGAACTCGTCCCGGAAGTACTGGATCGCCGACGTGATCGGAGCGGTGGCGCCATCGGCGAGCGCGCAGAACGACCGGCCGAAGATGTTGTCGGACAGATCGAGCAGCGTCTCGATGTCACCCTCGCGGCCCTTGCCGGCGGCGAGCCGCTCCAGGATCTGCACCAGCCACCAGGTGCCCTCCCGGCACGGCGTGCACTTGCCGCAGGACTCGTGCTTGTAGAACTCGGTCCAGCGCAGCACCGCCCGGACCACCGAGGTGGTCTCGTCGAAGACCTGCAGCGCCTTCGTGCCGAGCATCGAACCGGCTCCGGCGACGCCCTCGTAGTCCAGCGGGATGTCCAGGTGCTCGTCGGTGAGCAGCGGCGTCGACGACCCGCCCGGGGTCCAGAACTTCAGCTGGTGACCCTCCCGGACGCCGCCGGCCAGGTCGAGCAGCTCGCGCAGCGTGATGCCGAGCGGGGCCTCGTACTGGCCGGGCCGGGTGACATGCCCGGACAGCGAGTACAGCGTCATGCCCTTGGACTTCTCGGTGCCCATCGAGGCGAACCAGTCCGCGCCGTTGTCGATGATCGACGGCACCGACGCGATCGACTCGACGTTGTTGATCACCGTCGGGCAGCCGTACAGGCCGGCCACCGCGGGGAACGGTGGCCGCAGCCGCGGCTGGCCCCGGCGCCCCTCGAGCGAGTCGAGCAGCGCGGTCTCCTCGCCGCAGATGTAGGCGCCGGCACCGGCGTGCACGACCACGTCCAGATCCCAGCCGGAGCCGAGGACGTTGGTGCCGATGAAGCCGCGTTCCCTGGCCTCCGCGACCGCCTGCTGCAGCCGGCGGATCACGTGCAGCACCTCACCGCGGACGTAGATGAACGCGACACTGGCCCGGATCGCGTACGACGAGATGATCACGCCCTCGACCAGCGTGTGCGGCGAGGCCAGCATCAGCGGGATGTCCTTGCAGGTGCCCGGCTCGGACTCGTCCGCGTTCACGACCAGGTACTTCGGCTTCGGGTTGTCCTGCGGGATGAACGACCACTTCATCCCGGTCGGGAAGCCCGCACCACCCCGGCCGCGCAGACCGGAGTCCTTCACCTGGGTGACGATCTGGTCCGGCGCCATCCGCAGCGCCTTGCGCAACGCCAGGTAGCCGCCGCCCTCCTCGTAGCTGTCCAGCCGCCACGGCTGGTCGGCGTCCCAGTTGTCCGACAGCACCGGGGTCAGGGTGTCCGTGCCTTGGGGGGCCATCAGGACTCCTTCCGCTCGTCATCGGCGTGGACCGCCTGCGACTCCTTGCCCGGCTGGTCTTCCGGCCGCGGACCGGGCACCGGCTCGGCCGCCGGCGCGGTCTTCCGGGAGCCGTTCGCGCCGTTCGGCGCGGTCCAGCCGCGCTCCCGCGCGATCTGCAGGCCAACCATGGTGGCGGCACCACCTGCCGGGCCCTCGTCGGCGCGCCCGTCGGGGAACCCGGCGAGCACCCGCTCGGCCTCCCGCCAGGTGCAGACGGTGGCACCACGCGGCGACTTCACCTCGTGGCCCTCGCGGAGGTCGTCCACCAGTGCGGTCGCCGACTCCGGCGTCATGTCGTCGAAGAACTCCCAGTTCACCATCATCACCGGGGCGTAGTCGCACGCCGCGTTGCACTCGATGTGCTCCAGCGTGATCTTGCCGTCCTCGGTGGTCTCGTCGTTGCCGACGTCCAGGTGTTCCTTGAGCCGGGAGAAGATCAGGTCGCCGCCCATGATCGCGCACAGCGTGTTGGTGCAGACCCCGACGTGGTAGTCGCCGACCGGGCGACGCTTGTACATCGTGTAGAACGTCGCCACCGCGGACACCTCGGCGCCGGTCAGCCCGAGCACGTCGGCGCAGGCCTCGATGCCCTCCGGGGTGATCCTGCCCTCCACAGACTGGACCAGGTGCAGCATCGGCAGCAGCGCGGACCGGCCGACCGGGTAGCGAGCGGCCAGCTCGCGCATCTCCGCGATCGTCTGCTCGGTGACAGCGCTGTCGCCGGTGCTGTACGGCGAAACGGTTGACTCGGCCATGGTCAGCGGTCCACTCCACCCATCACGGGATCGAGGCTGGCGACGGCGACGATCACGTCGGCGACCATGGCACCTTCGCACATGATCGGCATCGCCTGCAGGTTGCAGAAGGACGGGTCGCGGAAATGCGCCCGGAACGGCCGGGTACCGCCGTCGGAGACGACGTGGCAGCCGAGCTCGCCGCGCGGCGACTCGACCGCGACGTACGCCTGGCCGGCCGGCACCCGGAAGCCCTCGGTCACCAGCTTGAAGTGGTGGATCAGCGCCTCCATCGACTCGCCCATGATGTGCTTGATGTGGTCCAGCGAGTTGCCCATCCCGTCGTTGCCGACGGCAAGCTGGCTCGGCCAGCCGATCTTCTTGTCCGCCACCATCACCGGCTCGCCCTCCATCCGGCCGAGCCGGTCGGCGCACTGCTCGACGATCTTGAGCGACTCGTGCATCTCGTCCAGCCGGATCCGGAACCGCCCGTAGGAGTCCGCGGTGTCCCGGGTCGGCACGTCGAACTCGTAGGTCTCGTACCCGCAGTACGGCTGGGTCTTGCGCAGATCGTGCGCGTACCCGGCCGAGCGCAGCGGCGGCCCGGAGATGCCCAGCGCCATACAGCCGGCCAGATCCAGGTGTCCCACGTTCTGCAGCCGCGCCTTGAAGATCGGGTTCGCGTTACAGAGCTCGGCGTACTCCTTCAGGTGCTTCTTCATCCACACGATGTAGTCGCGGATCTTGTCCAGCGCACCCGGCGGCAGGTCCTGCGCGACACCACCCGGCCGGATGAACGCGTGGTTCATCCGCAGCCCGGTGATCAGCTCGAACAGGTCCAGCGTCATCTCACGCTCGCGGAACCCGATCGTCATCACCGTCAGCGCGCCGATCTCCATCCCGCCGGTCGCGATCGCGACCAGGTGGCTGGAGATCCGGTTCAGCTCCATCAGCAACACCCGCATCACCGACGCCTTCTGCGGGACCTGCTCCTCGATACCGAGCAACCGCTCGACCGCCAGGCAGTACGCCGCCTCGTTGTAGAACGGCGACAGGTAGTCCATCCGGGTGCAGAACGTCACACCCTGCGTCCAGTTGCGGTACTCCATGTTTTTCTCGATACCGGTATGCAGGTAACCGATGCCACACCGGGCCTCGGTCACCGTCTCGCCGTCCAGCTCGAGGATCAGCCGGAGCACGCCGTGCGTGGACGGGTGCTGCGGGCCCATGTTGACGACGACCCGTTCGTCGGACTCCTCGGCGATGTCGGCCACGACGGAGTCCCAGTCCTGACCGGTGACGGTGAAGACCCGGCCTTCGGTGGTCTCCCGTACGTCGGCGTACGGATCGGTCTCTACGTGCGGAGCAGTCATCAGTTGTACGACCTCCGGGTGTCGGGCGGCGGGATGGTGGCGCCCTTGTACTCGACGTCGATGCCGCCGAGCGGGTAGTCCTTGCGTTGCGGGTGGCCGGGCCAGTCGTCCGGCATCTGGATGCGGGTCAGCGCCGGGTGTCCGTCGAAGATGATGCCGAAGAAGTCCCAGGTCTCCCGCTCGTGCCAGTCGTTGGCCGGGTAGACCGAGACCACCGACGGGATGTGCGGGTCGGCGTCCGGGCAGCTCACCTCGACCCGGATCCGGCGGTTGTGCGTGATCGACAGCAGGTGGTAGACGGCGTGTAGCTCGCGGTCTGTGTCGTTCGGGTAGTGCACCCCGCTGACCCCGGAGCAGAACTCGAACCGCAGCGCCTCGTCGTCGCGCAGGTGCCGGCAGAACTCGACCAGCCGCTCGCGCGTCACGTGGAAGGTGATCTCGCCGCGATCCACCACGACCTTCTCTATCGCGTCATCGCCAACCAGGTTCTCCAGCCGTTCCGCGACCGCGTCGTACCAGCCGCCGTACGGCTTCGGCGACGCGCCGGGGAACTCGACGTCGCGGCGCAGGCCGCCGAAACCGGAGGTGTCACCAGTACCGCGGACCCCGAACATGCCCTGCCTGCGGTCCACCACCTCGGTCGGGCCTGGCGTCAACGCGTCACCGCCCGGCACCTCCGCGGGCAGGTTCTCGGGCTGGTGCTCGCTCACCTCAACAGGCCCTTCATCTCGATCGTCGGCGCGGCCTCCAGCGCGGCCCGCTCCTGCTCGGCCTCGAGCTCACGGCGGTTCTTGCCGAGCTTGCCCGCCTTGATGTCCTCGTGCAGCTTGAGGAACGCGTCCAGCAGCATCTCCGGCCGCGGCGGGCAGCCGGGCAGGTACATGTCGACCGGGACCACATGGTCCACGCCCTGCACGATCGCGTAGTTGTTGAACATCCCGCCGGACGACGCGCAGACGCCCATCGCCAGTACCCACTTCGGGTTCGCCATCTGGTCGTAGATCTGCCGTAGCACCGGCGCCATCTTCTGGCTCACACGGCCGGCCACGATCATCAGGTCGGCCTGCCGCGGCGACGCGCGGAACACCTCCATGCCGAACCGCGCAGCGTCGTACCGGGGTGCGCCCGTGGTCATCATCTCGATCGCGCAGCACGCCAGGCCGAACGTTGCCGGCCACAACGAGGCCTTGCGCATGTAGCCCGCAAGGCCCTCGACGGTGGATAGCAGTACGCCGGCCGGGAGCTTTTCCTCAACACCCATGTCTCAGTCCCACACTCAATCCCACTCGAGTCCGCCGCGACGCCACACGTAGGCGTACGCGATGAACACGGTCACGATGAAGAGCACCATCTCCACCAGCCCGAACAGCGCCATCTGGTCGAAGGCCACCGCCCATGGGTAGAGGAAGATGATCTCGATGTCGAAAACGATGAACAGCATCGCGGTGATGTAGTACTTCACCGGGAACCGGCCGCCGCCGACGGGCTGCGGGGTCGGTTCGATACCGCACTCGTAGGAGTCCAGCTTCGCCCGGTTGTAGCGCTTCTGCCCGACGAGCGCGCTGGTGATCAGCGTGCCCGCCACGAAGACCGCCGCCAGCGCCATCAGGCCGAGGATCGGTACGTAGGGGTGCACGGTCGCGCTGCCTCCTCAAGTCCGTCGTACGTCGAGTGCCTTCGTACCAGTACCGCGATACTGCACTTTCACAAGGGCACCCCTCAGGCCGCGGGCGCGACCTTGCAGAGCCCGTTGATCACCCTGTCCATCGCGTCCCCTCCGCGCGGGTCGGTGAGGTTGGCGAGCAGCTTCAGGGTGAACTTCATCAGCGTGGTCCGGGGCAGACCGTACTTGGTCGCCACCTTCATCACGTTCGGGTTCCCGATCAGCTTCACGAAGACCCGGCCGAGCGTGTAGTAGCCGCCATACGTCTCCTTCAGCACCTTCGGGTACGCCGCCAGCGCCCGGTCCCGCTGGTTCGCCGGCCTGGCCAGGGCCTGCACCGCGACCTCGGCGGCCAGGTGCGCCGACTCCATCGCGTAGGCGATGCCCTCGCCGTTGAACGGGTTGACCATGCCGCCGGCATCGCCGAGCAGCATCAGACCGCGGGTGTAGTGCGGCTGCCGATTGAAGCCCATCGGCAGTGCCGCACCGCGCACCGGCTGCGTCATGTTCTCGTCGCGGAACCCCCACTCCGCGGGGGTGTTGTCCAGCCAGCGCTTCAGCAGGTCGGCGTAGTCGACCTTGCCGAACGCGTCGGAGGTGTTCAGGATGCCGAGGCCGACGTTCGCCGTACCGTCGCCCATCCCGAAGATCCAGCCGTAGCCGGGGAGCAGGTTCCCTGTCTGCGGGGGGCCGTCCCACAGCTCGAGCCAGGACTCGAGGTAGTCGTCGATGTGCCGCGGGCTGTTGTAGTACGTCCGGACCGCCACACCCATCGGGCGGTCGTCCCGCTTGTGCAGGCCCATCCCGACGCTGAGCCGGGTCGAGTTGCCGTCCGCTGCGAGCACCAGCGGCGCACTGAAGGTCTGGTCGTCGCCGGCCCGCCGGCCGTTCTCGTCCAGCGGCCGGGCGGTGACACCGACGATGTGGCCGGTGCGCTCGTCCAGCACCGGGCCGGTCACGTTGGTCCGCTCGTGCAGCCGCGCCCCGGCCTTGACCGCCTGCCGGACCAGCATGTCGTCGAAGTCGTACCGGGTCCGCACCAGCCCGTAGTCCGGGAACTCCGCCAGGTCCGGCCAGTCCAGCTCGAGCAGGTGGCTGCCACCGTGGATCCGCAGGCCGCGGTTCTGCAGCCAGCCGGCCTCCTTGGACACGTCGATGCCGAGCGCGATCAGCTGCTTGGTGGCGCGCGGAGTGAGCCCGTCGCCGCACACCTTCTCCCGCGGGAACGCCGTCTTCTCCAGCAGCAGCACGTCCAGCCCGGCGTTCGCGAGGTGGTACGCCGCGGTGGACCCGGCCGGTCCCGCACCTACCACGATGACATCGGCATGCCTGTCGGCAGTCGACGCGATCTCGCTCATCTCATCCCGGCCTGACGTGGTCTGGTTAGCCGCTCTCCTGTGGCCCTGCCCCGACGCTCGTGCGTTCGTGAACGATTTCACGAACCTCGGTCACGGGACAGTCTAGGACCGTCATCGGATCACGCGAAACCGCCCCTGAACCTGTTGCCAGCAAGGCATTTACGCACTCCCCACGTTGCGAAATTCTCCCTCCCCCAACCTCCACCCAACCACCCCGGCCCACCCTCTGCGGAGCCCCGCGCAATCCGCGTGGCTAACCCCGCGAACGGCGGGTCCGCCACGCTCATAACCGGGGCCAACCCTCCACCCGCGGGGTGAACCACGCCAATTGCGCCGAGACCGGCGTTGACCTTGCGGCGCAGGCGGGCCCTGGGGCGACCCGGGCACAGCGCCTGCGGGCACCGACGCAACTCGCGTGGTCAACCACGCGAACAGCGGGTTCGCCACGGTCATAGCCGGGGGAGACCCTCCATTCGCCGGGTGCACCACGCCAATTGCGAATGGCGAGCGGGGCGGGTCGCCGGGTTCACCACGCCGGCTGCGGGGAGGGATGAGGGTTAGGTGGGGCGGGTGGCTCGGTGGATGGCGACCAGGCCGCCGGAGAGGTTGCGCCACTGTACGGCGTCCCAGCCGGCGGCGGCGATCATCCGGGCCACGCCGGGCTGGTTCGGCCAGGCGCGGACGGACTCGGCCAGGTAGACGTACGCCTCTGGGTTCGGTGACAGCGTGCGGGCCAGTGCCGGGACGGCTCGCATCATGTACTCGAGGTAGCCGACGCGGAACGGCTTCCAGGTCGGGTGCGAGCACTCGAGTACCACCAGCCGGCCGCCGGCCCGGGTCACCCGGAGCATCTCGGCCAGCCCGGCGCCGGGGTCGTGCAGGTTACGCAGCGCCCACGAGATCGTCACGCAGTCGAAGCTGGCGTCCGCGAACGGCAGCCGCAGGGCATCGCCGGCGACGAAGTCCAGTTCCGGGAACATCCGCTGGCCGACCCGAAGCATCCCAAGGGAGAAGTCGCACGGTACGACGTGCGCCCCGGACTCGCGCAGGGTCGCGCTCGACATCCCGGTCCCGGCGGCCAAGTCGAGGATCCGCTCACCGGGTTTCGGGTCGATCGCGGCGAAGGTCTGCGGGCGCCAGTGGTACCGCTCCATGCCCAGGGTGGCGACCGCGTTCGTGCGGTCGTAACCCTCCGCGAGGTCGTCGAACATCTTGGCAACCTCGTGCGGCTGCTTGGTCAGGTCGGCGCGTGTCACCCGGACAGGATGTCATCAGTGTCACGGCGCCCAGCCCTGCGCCAGGTGGACCGCGCGGCTTACGCTTCCATGTCGTGAGCCTTCCGAGTACAGCGCCGGCGGACCCGAGCGCGACTCCGCACCTCGTGGTGCGCAGCCAGCGGGTGGACGACGTGTCGCCCGCGCTGCTGGACCACCTTCCGCCGGACGGGACGCTGGCCTGGGTACGCCGCGGCGATGGCATCGCGGGCTGGGGCCGGGCCGCCCGGCTGGACATTGCCGGGAGCAACCGGTTCACCGACGCACAGCGTTGGTGGTCGAAGCTGACCGCGGCCGCGGTGGTCCGCGACGAGGTCGACGTACCCGGCTCCGGCCTGGTCTGTTTCGGCTCGTTCGCCTTCACTGACGGGCAGAGCACCGACATGAGCGACCCCAGCGTGCTGGTGGTGCCCGAGGTGGTGGTCGGCCGCCGTGGCCCGACGACCTGGGTGACGACCGTGTCGCCGGTGAGCTCGATCACCGCGCCGCCCGAGCTCACCCGATACGTGCCATCGCCCGCGGGTCAGGTGACGTTCGCCGACGGTGCCCGGTCCGGAGCGCAGTGGTCGGCGATCGTGGCGGACGCGGTCCGCCGGATCGGTGCCGGCGCACTCGACAAGGTGGTGCTGGCCCGCGACCTGGTGGCGCTGGCCGACCGGCCGATCGACCTGCGCCTGCCGCTGCGCCGGCTGGCCGAGTCGTACCCGGCCTGCTGGACGTTCGCGGTCGACGGGCTGATCGGCGCCACCCCTGAGCTGCTGGTACGACGCGAGCGCGGGCTGATCACGTCCCGGGTACTGGCCGGCACCATCCGCCGTACCGGCGACGACGCACACGACCTGGCGCTGGCCGCGTCACTGGCCCGGTCCAGCAAGGACCTGGAGGAGCACGAGTTCGCGGTCCGCTCGGTCGCCGACGCGCTGCAGCCGCACTGCCAGTCGATGCTGGTACCGGAGACCCCGTTCGTCCTGCACCTGCCGAACGTCATGCACCTGGCCACCGATGTCACCGGTGTCGCCGCGAACGGCGCGTCCGCGCTCGGGCTGGCCGCCGCGTTGCACCCGTCCGCGGCCGTGTGTGGTACGCCGACGCCGGTCGCGCGGGACCTGATCGCCGAGCTGGAAGGCATGCAGCGCGGCCGGTACAGCGGGCCGGTCGGCTGGATGGACGGCAACGGCGACGGCGAGTGGGGCATCGCGCTGCGCTGCGGCCAGGCCGATCCCGAGGACCCGTCCCGGATGCGGCTGTTCGCGGGCTGTGGCATCGTCGCGGGGTCCGACCCGGTCGCCGAGCTCGCCGAGTCGAACGCGAAGCTGGTGCCGATGCGCGACGCGTTAGGGGACTGATCCACGTGAGGCTGACGAAGTACACACATGCCTGCGTCCGGCTGGAGAAGGACGGCAAGCGGCTGGTGATCGACCCGGGTGTCTGGACCGAGCTGGAGGCACTGGACGAGGCGGACGCCATACTGGTCACGCACGAGCATTCCGACCACCTGAACGCCGAGTTGCTCGCCACCCTGACGGCGCCGGTCTGGACCAATGCCGGCGTCGCCGCCCAGCTCGGCATACTCGGCGACCAGGTCACGGTGGTGAGCGCGGGCCAGGCGTTCGAGGCCGCCGGCTTCAGCGTCCGGGTGTTCGGCGAGGACCACGCGGTGATCCTCCCCGAGATCGGCGTACCGTGCCGGAACACCGCCTTCCTGGTCGACGACGCGGTGTACCACCCAGGCGATTCGTGGACCCGCCCGGACCGCGCGGTGCACACCAACCTGGTGCCGCTGTCGGCGCCGTGGCACGTGATGGCCGAGGCGGTCGAGTACGTGCGTGAGGTACCCGCCGAGCAGACCGTGAACATCCACGACGGCCTGCTCAACGAGCGCGGTATGACGATCGGCAAGAACTGGATCGGCGGCCAGGGCGGCAAGCCGTATGTCGAGCTCGCCCCGCGCGACGCGATCGACGTCGGCTGACCCGCGAGCCGCTCAGCCGAACTCGTAGATCACGAAGTCGGCGACCGGCCGGTACCCGATCGCGGCGTAGACCTTGTTCGAGGTCGGGTTCGCCAGGTCCGTGTGCAGGCACACCTGGTGGCCTGCGTCGCGCAGAAGCCGCGAGACATGAGCCGTGATCGCGCTGCCGTAGCCGCGTCCGCGCATCGACGGTGGCGTGTAGACCGGCCCGATCCGGGACGACCCGAAGACGGGCGGGGTGTTACCGGCCATCGAGACCGGCTCACCGTCGTCGTACCAGAGCCACAGGCCGCCATCCGCGATCCTGCGGCTTGCGTCCTGCTCGACCTCCTCGGCCGACTGGTGCTCGCGTACCTCCCCGCCGAACGCGGACAGCCACTCCACGACCAGCGGTACGTCGCCCGGCCCGGCGAGCCGCGCACTGCCCGCGACGTCCGGAACGGTGAGGGTGCCGAGCCGGTGCAGCCGATCTTCCCGGCGCAGCGCGAAGTCCCTGCCCAGCAGGGCGTTCCAGCGCTCGGCGAACGCCAGCGCGGTCTCGCGGGTAGCACGCACGCCGATCGCGTCCGCGCACTCGCCGGACATCGCGTCCGCGAAGAGCACGGCCTGCTCCGGCGTCGTTCCGGCGCTGAGCACTACGAAGTGCGGCGGCGTCCGCATCGCGGTGGTGACCAGCGTGTCGTCGTCCGAGAGCAGCTGCGCGTACGTCGCCGGTGCATCGTCGACGATGGCACCATCGGCCCGCTGCGTGACGGCGGTGAGCATCACGCTGTGCAGCACCGGATCCGCCCGCAGCGAGTCGAAGACGGCGTCGGAGAACGCGGCGGCGTCACTCGTCAGGGTCACCCTCATGGCAGCCGACGGTAGCCGCAGCCGACGCTGCCACCTAGCGGTTTTCAGGTGCCGGTGGTGAGCTTCAGCGACCAGCGGTCGAGGGTTCCGGTGTCCACCCGTGCGTGGTCGGTGATCCGCAGCGACCAGTCCCCGGCGATCGGCTGGCCGACCATCGGCGCGAGCGCGGACGGCGGGTCCGAATCCAGCTCCAGGTGCAGGTCGTCCGAGCTGCCACCGGTCCGGTTGTGCAGCACGGCCCGGCGGCCGGTCGGCGACAACAGGACCACCCGCAGGTCACCGACGTACGAATGGGTGATGTCGACAGTCAGCTCGATCGACCGGACCGTGCCGGACCCGGCGAGCGTGATCGTGTCCACCACTCCGGCCGGCCGGTTGTCCGGGATACTCGCGCCGGGTGCCGACTCGCCGGTGACGACCTGCCCGCTGGGGGCGGTGACCGCCCCGACGGTGAACGTGACCCGCGGCCCCGGATCGCTGATCGCGGACAACGTCAGGCCGGACTCCGAGCCGTCCCACTTGAGCGAGGCCGGCCGGCTGCTGTGCGACAGCGCGGTTCCCTGCACGGCCGCGTACAGGTCGCCGCCGTCGCCCTGGTTGATGTTCTGCTCCAGGTCCAGGTGACCGTCGGCCTGCAGCAGCGCGCACTGGTAGTGCTGCTCGCGGGTGCCCTGCTGGAACTCGTTCGAGCCCCTGGTGTCGCAGTGGAACACGGCCAGCCCGCTGGACGGCAGGTAGGTGTCGAACCCGGCCCGGGACCGGTTCTCCACCAGGAAGTACTCGTTGTCGAGCGAGGTCGGATAGCGCAGCACGGTGTCGTAGGCGCCCTGCTGGGCGGTGAACTCACCGCCTGCGGACAGGTCGATCTCGTCGCCGCACCAGCTGACCAGGTCGCGGAGGTAGGAGCAGACCGGCGCCGGCGTACGGCCGCGGTCCAGGTGGTTGCCGGCACCCATCACGCAGTACGTGCCGATACCGGCGCTCTTGAAGTCGTCACCCTCGCGTTCGATCCGGCCGTAGTCGTACAGGTCGGGCCAGCGGCACAGCAGGTGCCCGCTCTCGTGGCAGAAGGTGCCGATGCTCAGGTCGGCGGTGCTGCGGCCCATGCTGGTGACGATGTAGAGCTCGGTCCGCACCCCGTCGAAGGTGGCCCGGTGCACCCAGTTGTGCGGCCACAGGTCGCCGCGGTACTCGGTCTGGCCGGCGTACATGATGCAGATCGAGTCGACGATGCCCTGCCCGAGCGAGTCGTACCGGCTGAAGTCCACCCCGTTGTCCTGCGCCAGCTGGAGCGCCTCCGGGACCAGCTCGCCCTCGGTGTTGGCGTAGAACAGCCGCGGCCGGCTGAGCCGGAAGGGCCCGACCACGTCGTTGGTGAAGTCGAGCCGGTTCGTGGACATCGTCTTGAAGAACTCGTTCACCGAGCAGGCGTTGCCGTTCTCCCGGTACGACGGGCTGTTCAGCAGCGCGTCGACGTCCGGCCGGGTGACCGCGGTGGCGAGGTCGGGGAAGCTGACCAGGATGGTGAGCCCGCGGACCGCTCCCGAGTCCAGCCGGCGCCCGGGCAGCAGCCCTCCGCTGGCCCCGAAGGTGAGCAGCTTCTCCCGGTCGCCGTGCGATAGCCGGCCTGCCTCGCCCTCCGGGATCATCGCCTCGTGCCGGTCCAGCACGACCCGGTTGCGAGTCTCCATCGACTCGTGCAGGTGCCGGTCCAGCCCATACGGCGGATCGGCGTCGACGCGTTGCTTGGTCGAGACGAACCGGCCGTCGGCCACGTCGGCGTAGCAGTACCCGCCGAGCGCGTCGTCGTACACGGCGGTGTAGCCGTCCGGCGTCTCGTACCGGGAGTAGAGGTCGTCACCGAACACGACCAGGCGGACCGGGCCGCCGTCGTCCTGGGTGAAGGTCAGGGTCTCACCGAAGATCGCACTCATGCCGCAGCCCCCTCGCGCGATTGGCAACCGGGCCCCGAAGACCCCTCCCAGGAGCCCGCACTCACTCGATGCTCCTGCGCCGTCCACGCACTGTCAACGGCGCGGCAGCCACGGCAACTCCTACACTTCGGACATGTCCACGACACGGCTGCTGCTGCTCGGCGTCGTGCGCATCTTCCAGCCCGCGTACGGCTACCAGCTGCGGCGCGAGCTGATGACGTGGCACGTGCAGGAGTGGGCGAACATCAACCCCGGGTCGATCTACACCGGGTTACGCACACTGGCCAAGCACGGCTATCTGGAGGAGCTCACCGAGGACGGCGGGCGGCGGCCGGGGCGGACGTCGTACAAGCTGACCGCGGACGGCGAGACCGAGTACTTCACGCTGCTGCGGACCACGTTGTGGCAGGTGCAGCCGTTCCGTCCGGACCAGCTGCAGGTGGCGCTGAACTTCCTGCCGGACCTGCGCCGCGACGAGGTGGAGGCCGGGCTGGAGGCGCGGATCTCGCAGCTGGAGCAGTTCGTGAAGCAGCAGCCGTTCACCGAGCGGCACGTCGCGGAGGACCCGGGCACGCCGAACCACGTGGTGGAGATGATGCGGATCACCCAGGCCCGCAACCTCGGCGAGCTGGACTGGACCCGGGAGTTCCTGGACCGCGTCCGGCAGGGCGAATACTCGTTTGCCGGCGAGCCACCGGACTGGCAGCCTCCGAAGGACATGGTCACCTACTGGCAGCGGAAGCCCTGAGCGCGACTATTCAACTTTGACTATTCAAGGTTGATCAGGCCAGAATATTACCCATGATGATCGAAGCTCGCGGACTCGTCCGCACCTTCAAGACCAAGCGCGGCCGGGGCACCAACCTCGTGCATGCCGTGCAAGGCGTCGATCTGGACGTCGCCGACGGGGAGATCGTCGGCTTTCTCGGCCCGAACGGGGCCGGCAAGACCACCACCATGCGGATGCTCGCCACCCTGATCAAACCCACCGCCGGCACCGCGACCGTCGCCGGCTGCGACCTCGCCGAGGACCCCGTCGGCGTGCGCCGCCGGATCGGGTACGTCGCCCAGAGCGGCTCCACCCTGCCCGAGGCCATCGCCGGTGACGAGGTCGTCGCGCACGCCCGGCTGTACGGCGTGCCGAAGGCGACCGCGATCGCTCGCGGCCAGAAGCTGTTCGACGAGCTGGACCTGCCCGGCATGTGGCGGCGGCAGAGCAAGACCCTGTCCGGCGGCCAGCGTCGCCGGCTGGACATAGTGATGGGGCTGATCCACGACCCCAAGCTGATCTTCATGGACGAGCCCACCACCGGTCTCGACCCGCAGGCGCGGGCCAACCTGTGGGAGCACATCCGCGGGCTGCGCGAGCGCGGCGCGACCATCTTCCTCACCACGCACTACCTGGACGAGGCGGACGCGCTATGCGACCGGATCCTGGTGATCGACCACGGCAAGATCGTGGCGTCCGGTACGCCGGAGGAGCTCAAGCAGCAGGTCTCCGGCGACGCGGTCAAGCTCACCCTGGCCGACGCGTCCCAGGTCGAGACGGTGAGCAAGATCGCCAGCTCGTTGCCTGGCGCAACCGAGGCCGAGACCGACAGCAACACGGTGACCTTCCGGATCCCGCAGGGCGGCTCGGTGCTACCCGGCCTGCTGCGTTCGATCGACCTGCAGGGTATCGAGCTGGCGGGCGTCGAGGTGCACCGCCCGACGCTCGACGACGTCTTCCTGACCATGACCGGCCGCTCGTTGCGCGACGACACCGACACGCCGCCGGCGGCCGAGACCGAAACCGACACCGAGAAGGAGGCGGTGACGGTATGACCGTTCTCCGTGAGACCTGGATCGTCTTCCACCGGCAGATGACGCTGTCGCTGCGCAACCCGACCTGGTCGATCCTGATGCTCAGCCAGCCACTGTTGTACCTGTTCCTGTTCGGCCCGCTGCTGAAGCCGATCACCGGACAGATTGCCCAGGGCAACGATGTGAACGCCTACCAGGTGTTCATCCCCGGCCTGATCGTGCAGCTCGGCATGTTCGGCGCGATGTTCGTCGGGTTCGCGCTGATCGCTGAGTACCGCGCCGGTGTGATCGAGGCCGACCGGGTCACGCCGGCGAGCCGGATCGCGCTGCTGGCCGGCCGGGTACTGCGCGACGTGATCGTGCTGGTCGTGCAGTCGCTGATCCTGATCGCGCTGTCGTACCCGATGGGCTTGCGGGCGCCGATCGGCGGCGTGCTGCTGGCGCTGGTCATCGTGGCTCTGCTCGGCGCGACGTTCGCCAGCCTGTCGTACTCGGTCGCGCTGATCACCAAGAGCGAGGACGCACTGGCGCCGCTGCTGAACGGGATCGCGATGCCGCTGCTGCTGCTGTCCGGCATCCTGCTGCCGATGTCGCTGGGCCCGACCTGGCTCGAGCGGCTGTCCGACATCAGCCCGCTGAAGCACATCGTCGAGGGCGTCCGTGCCCTGTTCCGCGGCGACATCAGCTCCAGCACGTCGATGTGGGGCCTGTTCTGGGTACTGCTGCTGACCGTGATCGGCCTCTGGTCCGGCGCGCGCACCTTTCGTAAGGAGTCCGCCTAGTGCTTTGCGTCCTGACAACCTTGCCCTACAGCGCACGGTTCTTCGGACGCAACGTGTTGTTCACCGCGACTGTCTAGCGTCGCAAGAGTGCGCCGGCCGAGTCCTGCTGTCACCGGGCTGGCCGGGACGGCGCTCGTCGGTATCGGCAGCCTGGTGACGTCCGTCGTACCCGCGTCGTCCTGGCTGGCCGGGCTGCCGCTGCGGTCGTCGATGCCGGGCCGGATGGCCGGGCTGGTCGTGGTCGTGGCCGGGCTCGGGTTGCTGGTCCGGGCCTGGCTCACCGCCGGCCGTGGCGTGCTGGCGGACCCGATCGGCTGGCGGCACCGGATCAACCGGCTGGCCGCGCTCTGGTCGGTGCCATTGCTGCTCGCGCCGCCGCTGTTCAGCCGGGACGCCTGGAGCTACGCGGCGCAGGGTGCGATGGTGGCGCAGGGGTACGACCCGTACGGCACCGGGCCCGGCGTGCTGTCCGGCCCGGTGGTCGAGGCGGTCGACCCGATGTGGAGGTGGACCCCGGCGCCGTACGGTCCGATCCCGCTCGGGTACGGCGGAGTGTGGGCGCACGTGACCCTCGACCCGTACCTGCTCATGCTGCTGCATCGCGCGCTGGCCGTGCTCGGGCTCTGGCTGATCGCGATCTCGGTGCCGAAGCTGGCCGAGGCGTGCCGGGTGAACCCGACGGTGACGGCCTGGCTGGTGATCGCGAACCCGATGATGATCGCGCACGGGATCGGTGCCGCGCACAACGACATCCTGATGATCGGCCTCGCCTGCTACGCGGTCACTCTCGCGAAGGCCGGCCGCTGGGGTACCGCGGCGGTACTGGCCGGCGCCGCGGCCGCGGTCAAGCTGCCGGGCGGTCTCGTGGTGATCGCGATCGCCGCGGTGATGAGCCCGCTGGCGTCCCGGGTGCGGACCAGGACCGCCAGCCTGCTGATCGCCGGCACGGTCTCGGTGCTGTCGCTGGTGACGATCGGCGAGCTGGTCGGGGTCGGGTCCGGCTGGCTCGGCGCACTCGGCGTGCCCGGTCTGGTGCGCTCGCCGTTCTCGCTGGCGAACCTGGCCGGCCTGGGTACGTCGGGCGTGCTCGACTGGTTCGGCGCCGACGACGCGGCCGAGCGGGCGTTCGGCGTCTTCCGGCTCGCCGGCATCGCGGCCGCGCTCGGCCTGGTGGCGACGCTGGCGCTGCGGTCGTCGATGCACCAGGCGGTCCGCGGCGTCGGGATCGCGCTGCTCGCCGTGGTGCTGCTCGGCCCGACCGCACACGACTGGTACTTCCTTTGGTGTCTGCCGTTCCTCGCCGCGGCCCGGCCCGGCCGCCGGGTCACCACGGTGCTGGTCGGGGTCAGCATCATCCTGACTATCGCGGCACCGCTGAACTCCTCACTGCGCGGGGCGCTGGTCCCGATCGTGGTCACGACGTTGCTGGTGCTGGTCGTGGCCGGCGTCCTGCTCGGCCGGCTGCGCACCCTGCAACCCGCACCCCTGGTCCGCGTGCAGCGCGCGACAGCCTCATAGTTGCCATTAGCAATGACCAGGACACCGGAGTTCTCCATGATGCACGACGGCGCGGTCCGGTTCGTGTCGCTGACCGAACGGCGGCCTCGACCGCCCGGATCGGCAAACCCGGAAAGGAGAAACCGGCACTACGCCAAGGACGTTTCTCAGAAACGATGACAGGCTCCGGATTTCCTGTTGCCAACGGGCCTCGTGGAGGTCCACGCTTGACCTGATGCGCTATTAGGAGGACTTTACGAGGACGCCGCGTCAGATTCGATGGATGCGAGTTTGGCGGCTTCTCGAAGGCTGATCTCCGTCAAGCGGTGGGGTTTGATGGCGCCTCATGGGGTGGGCGTAGGTGGGGGGATGTTGTCGTGAACCGGAAGCAGAAAGTGCCGAAGCCACGCAGGCGCATCTGGGTCCAGCATGTGGCTGTCGATGCCAACAAGCTGCAGATGCGGTTAGAGGCGGCCCAGGCCGGGCCCTTGAGCCCTCAGCAGGACGCTATTGCTCGGGGAGTTGCCAAGTTCATCGGTATCGCGCGCGCAGCCGCTCTGCGGGAGGATCCCATTCCGCGCCGTTGGTGGAACTGGTGGCGGGGCACGCTGGTCGAGGCGGCGTACCGAAACTTGCATACGGCCCGGGCGCAGATGATTGATCTGTACGGCGAGGATGAACTACGGGCCGAGATTCCGATGGCGTTGGCGAGGGCGCGGTCGACGTTGCGTCGGGACGACCCCCGCCTGATCGCCGCCGAGCAACTCCAGGCCGGGGAGTCACAACACGACTCGGTGGATCGGCTGCGGCCGCGGCTACGTCGTCTGATCGGCGACAGCTATGAGCAGCTGGACCTCGAGCACGCGCAGCTGCGCAGCTTCCGAAACATCGTGCTCTTGTCTGCGATGTCCCTCTTCGTCCTCGTCGTGGTCACAATTGTCGTCGTGTCACAGAACCCGACCTGGATGCCGCTGTGCTTCGCCAACGATGTGACCACCGCTGCGGGAGCCACCCAGGAGATGGGGCAGAACTGCCCGACAAGTAGCGGGCCGACCGCTCACCCGACCGGTGCCGACATCGTGGTCGTGGCCATGCTGGGAGCCCTCGGTGGTGCGCTATCAGCGGCGCTGTCGATCCGCAACCTCAAGGGCACCTCCACGCCGTACGACGTCCCCGTCGCATTGGCCGCCCTCAAGGTTCCGCTGGGCGCATTCACCGCGATATTGGCGCTGGTCGCCATCCAGGGCGAGTTCATACCCGGGTTGTCGGCGCTTGACTCCCAGGGACAGATCCTGGCCTACGCCCTTGTCTTCGGGTTCGCTCAGCAGGCTTTCAGCCGACTGCTCGACCGCCAGGCCCAGACCCTGATGGAGGGATTCCCCGGCGGTACTGGTACGGAACCGCAGCCACAGAGCCCGGCAGCGCCGCAGCCGTCAGCAGAGTCGGCGGCCCCAGTAGAACCGGAGGCCCCGGCGGAACCGGAGGCCACGGCAGAACCGGCGGCCCCGGCAGAACCAGAGCCAGCCGTCGAGGCCGAGCCGGGCACGCCGCCTGCGATTGGGCCGGACGACGTCGTGGAACAACCGGTTCCGGCAGACCAGGCGGCCGCGGTCACCCCGACCGCTGACCAACCAGGCGACGGCGTCGAGGCCATCTCCAGTGAGACGCCCATCGAGGCCGGGCCCGTGGGTGACCAGGTCGTCGAGGTTTCGGCTGACGGCGAATGGGAGATCGCCGACCTGACTCCGGAGGAGCAGCAGGCGCTGATGGAGGAGACCGCCGAGGAGTCCGGGGCCTCCTGTCAGGTGGGCGATGACTCCGGTTGGGGTGACGACGAGGAGGCTGACCGATGACGACCTACTCGCGTAGCGACTACGGCAACAACCCGAACGCCGGGAAGTCCAGGAACAACGCCGCCGAGCGCGGCTGGGGCTCTGGGTGGCCGAATGCTCAGACCGCGCGGATGGCGAAGGTCGGCAAGGCAGGCGTCACGGTCTACGTTCGCCGTGAGATCGCACCGCTGGTCGCGGTGCTGCTGGACAACACCGAGCGGCTGTTCAAGTACGACATCAAGAAGGGCCAGACCTGGGGGTTCGCGAACCGCGCGATCCGTGGCACCAGGACCCCGAGCAATCATTCATGGGGGCTTGCCATAGATATCAACTCGCTCGCCAACCCGATGGGCTCCCGGTTCGTCACCGACATTCCGCCCGCCGTGGTGGCGATGTGGGAGGCATGCGGGCTCTACTGGGGCGGGCGCTACCAGAAGCGGCCCGATGCGATGCACTTCGAGTACATCGGCCGGCCGCGCGACGTCGCGGCGGATCTCCTGCAGGCGCAGCGCTGGGCTGCGTCCACCTCTCGCACCGCTGCGGTGCAGTCTCGCAGCGCTGCGGCGTCGCCTCGTGGCGCCGCTGCGGCGCCTTCGCGCGCCCCCACCGCCGTGCGCGACGTCACCATCACGCAGAGGGCCGTCCAGATGGCCGTGAACGGCAAACCACTGTCTGGCCAGTACGCCTACGACGTAGCTCAGTTCATGGCGTTCGCCAGCCCTGCAGGGCTCAAGGCCATCCCATGGACGACCTACAACAAGTGGCGCAAGGAAAGGTCATGGTCCCGCGGCGTGTGGTACGCCGTGATCCGGGTCCAGCAGATCAAGCAACTCAAGGCCGACGGCATCTTCGGTCCGCGGACCGCCAAAGCCGTCGAGAAGCACGGGTACAGGTGCCCACCTGCATGACGTCGCTACTGCCGGTTCAGGACAGCCGGAAGACCGGGAAGCCGGGTGCCACCTCGCGGAGCTCGTCGTCGGTGGACTTCTTGGTGAGGTTCTCGAAGAACATGCCGACCTCCCAGCCGAACCGTCTCAGGTATGCCCGCAGCACCGGGTTCTTCTCGTCATCCGGCAGCTCGACCGCCGTCACAGGCGTCACCCGGCGGCCCAGTGCGAGTTCCGCGGAGCCGGCAGCTCGCAGGTTGCGCACCCATTGGGTGTGGCCGCGTGGGGCGACCAGGTAGCGGACGCCGTCCACCTCCAGCAGGTTGACCAGGGTCGTGCGAATCTCCCCGGACTTGCGGCCGCGGACGCGCAGCATCCGGGAGCCGAACAGGCTGACGCCGTGCGCGGTCAGCCACCGGGCGGCTGTGTGGATCGCGTTCCGGCCGCTGGGAGCGATGTAGCGGTCGGCGGGTGACTGACTCATGAGCGGATCTCCTTAAAGTGTGAGCAGTGCTCTCGTTCAAGATCAGTGTTCCACGCGCAGTCTGAGAAATCAAGAGCAGTGCTCACACTTGCGTGCACTGCTCACATGACTGTGACAGACTGTCGTCATGCCCAAGGCACCCACGGCGAGGGAACGGGCTCGCGAGGAGCTGACCCGCGAGATCAAGGTCGAGGCGCGCCGCCAGCTGGCGACACACGGCGCGGAAGGCTTGTCGTTGCGTGCCGTCGCGCGTGAGCTCGGCATGGTCTCGTCCGCGTTGTACCGGTACTACCCGAGCCGCGACGAGCTGCTGACCGCGCTGATCCTCGACGCATACAACGCGGTCGCCGAGCAGGTCGAGCAGGCCGTCGCCAAGCGTCGTACCGGGGACTTCCTCGGACGGTGGCGCGCAGCCTGCAACGCCGTCCGGGAGTGGGGACTGGCCAACCCGCAGGAGTACGCGCTGATCTACGGCTCACCCGTGGTCGGCTACCGGGCGCCGCGGGACACCGCGGCGCCCGCGGCCCGGGTGCCGGTCGTGCTGCTGCGCATCGTCCAGGACAGCCACCAGGCGGGAAAGCTCGCCGACGCTCCGAACAGGCCCGCGTTGTCGCCGGCCGCGGCCCGGCAGGTCGACCTGATCGTCGAGGCGGTCGAGGACCTGGACCTGGACCTGCGCCCGGTCCCGCGGGCCAACCTCGCTGCGGTCGTGATCGCGTGGACCCAGCTGTACGGCATGGTGAGCTTCGAGCTGTTCGGCCACCTCGAAGGCGTGATCGACGACAAGCAGGTGATGTTCGAGCACGCGACGAACCAGCTCGCGCACCTGGTCGGTCTGCGTCGCTAGGAGGCCGCTAGGAGATGGCGGCAGCCACAGCCGCAGCCAACCGGGCGTGCAGATCGCGATGACCGGCGCGGTCCACCCGGACCTCCACGACGTCGATGCCGGCGACGGTACGGCGCACCGCCTCGGTCAGCGACTCCACGGAGTCGACCAGCAGGTACGGCGTACCCGTCGCCGCGCAGACCGCCGCGAGCGACGCACCGTGTGGAGTACCGAAGACCCGCTCGAAGTCGGCCGCGTGCTCGGCCGATCCCTGCTCCAGCAACGAGAAGATCCCGCCACCGTCGTCGTTCAGCACCACGATCCGCAGGTCCGGCCGCGGTTCCGCGGGCCCGAGCAGCAACCCGTTCACGTCGTGCAGGAACGCGAGGTCGCCGAGCAGGGCGTACGTCGGGCCGGCGTTCGCCAGTGCGGCGCCGACCGCCGTCGAGACGGTGCCGTCGATACCTGCCAGTCCACGGTTCGCGATCGTTCGAATCGGGACCACAGGTGCCAGGTCCAGGTCGCGGATCGCGTTCGACGAGCCGACCACCAGCATGTCGTCGGCGCCGATCGCGGCGGTCAGCGCCGCCGCCACCGCCGGGCCGGTCAGCGGACCCTCGTCCAGCACCTTGGCGACCGCGATCCGGCCCGCCTCGTCGGCCGCCAGCCACCGCTCCAGCCAGTCGGTGTGATCGGCATCGGTCACCTCCAGCGCCGGTACGACGGCGCTGGCCCGGCGTCCCGCGTCGGGCCAGCGGGCGGTCGGCGACACCACGACGATCTCGACGTCGCCGCGGGAGAGCAGCCGACTGACCGGCCGTGACAGTGTCGGGTGGCCGAATACCAGCACCCGTTCGATCTCGTCGGCCAGGTCGCTTGCCGAGAGCAACAACCGGTACGTCGCGACCACCGACGGGCCGAGCCGGGACCGGCTGGACGGTTCCGCGAACAGTGGCCAGCGACCGGCCTCCGCCACCAACCGGGCCGCCTGCGACGCACTGTCCCCGGCGACGACCACGGTCCGCGGTCCCGGTGCCACGGCCGAGACGGACACCGCGGCGCCGTGCACCGTCGTCCACGCACGACCGCGACCCTCGAGGGACTCCGGCCACGCCTGCGAGCCATCCGGCACGAGCGGCTCGACCAGCGAGCAGTTCAGCTGCACCGGGCCTGGGTCCGCGGTCAGCTCACCGCGCGCCACCGAGACCGAGCGGGCCACCAGCGAGCGCCAGTACGACGCCTGGCCCGGCCGATCCGCCGGTACGCCGACCTCGTGGAACGCGCGGACCGCGGAGCCGAACAGCTTGATCTGGTCGGTGGTCTGGTTCGCCCCGCTCCCGCGCAGCTCGGGCGGACGGTCCGCGCTCAGCACCAGTAGCGGCAGCCCGCCGTGCGACGCCTCCAGCACGGCCGGATGCAGATTCGCCACCGCGGTACCGGAGGTCGTCACAACCGGCACCGGCAGGCTCGATCCGCGGATCAGCCCGAGCGCGAGGAAACCCGCGGTCCGCTCGTCGATCCGGACGTGCAGCCGCAGCCGGCCGGCGCGGTCCGCCGCGGCCAGAGCCAGCGCGAGCGGCGCACTGCGCGAGCCGGGCGCCAGCACCGCCTCCCGGACACCGCACCGGATCAGCTCGTCGACGACGACAGTCGCGAACGCAGTGGACGGGTTCATGCCCCGAGCATGCCAGGCGGCTACTTCTGCGTCGGGTCCGCCACCTGGCCGATGAACAGCGGAGCCCCCGTCGGCTTGTGCACGACCGCGAACGCGAACGGGCGGTCCGCCCGCACGGTGACTTCCGGACCGGGGTCCGCGGAGTCCGGTTCGATCGCGATGCCCGTGACGGCGGCCGCCTCGGTCCCGTCCTCGTCGACCGTGATGTTGGCGCGATGCACCGCCTGCGCGATGTACAGCTTCTCCGTATCGGTCATACCGGAGAAGTCGGCGCGATTCCGATCGAACGGCAGCGTCATCCCGAGCCTCGGCAGCACCGTTCCGAGCGCGATCTGGTCGTCCTCCCCGAAGTCCCAACGCGGCAGCGTGAGATCGACCCGCTTCGGCCGCAACGCATTCCCCACCTCGGCCATCGTCGCCGGAGCGAGCAGGTCGAGAGGTTCGCTGGATCCGATCGGCAGCAGCACCCACATCGCCAGGTCGCTGTCCGCGTACGGCAGCTCGACCGCCTGCCATCCGTCGCCCTTCGCGTAGCCGAGCGAGGCCTGCTGACTCATCATCGGCACGTTCACGTTCCGGCCGCCCGCGAGGTGGAACGGCTTGTCCTCAGTCGCCGACCGCTCGAAACTGCTGGCCCAGTCGGCCTTCAGATAGACGGCGTTGGCGAGCACCAGCCGGGTATCCGGGTCCAGCCGGTCGAACAACTTCTCGATCCGGTCCGCGGTCTGCTTCTGGACCCAGTCGTTGATGACATTCGCCGCGTCCCCCGAACTGCCGCCGAAGTCCACGGTCCGGGCACCGGCGCCGTACTGCTCGGCCAGCGTCCGCAGGAAGTCCTGCTTGACCGGGTAGTCATGCTGCACGAACAAGCCGTTGGCGATGGCAAGGATCGGCGGCCGCGGCTCGTGCCGTTCGCCCGGCTCCAGTGTCGTCGGCGGGGTCCGTGGCGGGGGCGTGTCCTGCGCGCCGACCTGCCGGGTCAGCAGGTTGAAGGGCGCATGCGGGCCACCCCCGGGGAACCCGAACGTCGCGTCGATCTGCTGCCGGGTGTCGCCCGCGGCACCCGCCTCGGCCATCCCGAACGCGTACGCGATCGACAGCGGTGACAGCACCACATTGCCGTCCGCGTCGGTCTCCATCGCGCGGAGCAGGTCGTACCCGAACTTCGTCATCCCGGTCACCGCCGGACCAACCTGAGTATCCGCGGCCGGTTCGACCCGGCTGACGCCCTCGGCGACGAGCACTGCGCCACCACCCGGGCCTGCACTCGTCGTACCGCATCCGGCGACCAGCGCGAGCGGCAGCGCCACCGGCGCTATCCAGCGAAATCGGCTCATACCCTGAGCACGCGCGCACGACCCGATCCGTTGCCGCTCAGAGCAGCTTCTCCACCCGCCCCAGGCGTTCCTGCCAGCGCGCCACGACCGCGTCATCGGCACGCGCGGCCGCGAGCAGTGCGGGATCAGGCGCCGGGCGTACGACGGGCAGCCGGCCTTTCACCGGTACCAGCGGCTCGGCGACCACGTCGGCAGTGAACATCGACACCGTCGCCAGCCCGCACGCGTACGACAGCTCCGGCAGCGCCGCGGCCAGCGCCACCCCGGCCGCGATCCCGACCGACGTCTCCAGCGCCGACGACACCACGACCGGCAGACCGATCCGTTCCGCGATCCCCAGGCAGGCCCGGACCCCGCCGAGCGGCTGCACCTTGAGCACCGCCACATCGGCCGCGTCCAGGTCCCGCACCCGGTACGGGTCCGCGGCTCGCCGGATCGACTCGTCCGCCGCGACCGGGACCGCCGCGCGCCGCCGTACCTGGGCCAGCTCCTCGACGGACGCGCACGGCTGCTCGGCGTACTCCAGCGAGAACCGCGCCAGCGACCGCAGCGCCGTGACCGCCTCGTCCACCGACCAGGCACCGTTCGCGTCCACCCGGATCCGTCCGGACGGCCCGAGCGCCGATCGCACCGCCTCGACCCGGTCCAGATCGTCGGCCAGACTCTGCCCGCGCTCGGCCACCTTGACCTTGGCGGTCGCACACCCGGAGGCCGCGACGATCTCCGCGGCCCGCTGTGGACCGACCGCCGGGACCGTGCAGTTCACCGGCACGCTGTCGCGCACGGCGGCCGGCCATCCGTCGTACGCCGCCTCGCGCGCCGCGCGCAGCCAGGCGACGCAGGTCCGGTCGTCGTACTCGGCGAACGGGCTCCACTCCGCCCAGCCGGCCGGGCCCTCGAACAGCATCCCCTCCCGCACCGCGATGCCGCGGAACCTGTTCCGCAGCGGCAGCGCGTAGACACTCACCCGAGCAGCGCCTGACGGTCGACCTTGCCCGAGGCAAGCATCGGCAGTGCCTCGAGTACGACCACTTCGCGCGGTGCCCAGGTCCGCGGCAGCTCGGCGGCGACGAAGTCGCGCAGGTCGTCGAGCGCGACCGGTCCGACGATGTACGCCACCACCCGGGTACCCCACTCCGGATCGGGCAGGCCGAGCACCGCTGCGTCGGTCACGGACGGGTGAGCGAGCACCCGGTCCCGCACCGCGGGCAGCGCCACGTTCACGCCGCCGGAGATCACCACGTCGTCCAGCCGGCCGAGCACCTCCAGCCGACCGTCCTCGAGCCGGCCGCAGTCCTGGGTCAGGAACCGCCCGTCGACCAGCACCTGCGCGGTCAGGTCGGGCCGCAACCGGTAGCCGGAGAACAACGTCCGCCCGCCGAGCACGATCCGGCCGTCCACTACCTCGGCGGTGACGCCGTCCAGCGGCACGCCGTCGTACACGCAGCCACCACCGGTCTCGGTCATCCCGTACGTCGCCACCACCCGGACCCCGGCCGCGCGGGCGTCGGCCAGCAGCCCGGGCGGGGCGGCCGCGGCACCGACGAGCACGGCGTCGAAGGACCGCAGCGCACCCACCGACGTGGCCAGCAGCCGACGCAGCTGGGTCGGCACGATCGCGGTGTAGCGCCGGTCGCCGGTCATCCACCGGGCCGCCTCGCTGAAGTTGCCATCGACAACGATCGGTGCGGTCCCGGCCAGCAGCGAACGCGTCAGGACCTGCAGGCCGCCGATGAAGTACGACGGCATCGCCAGCAACCACTGACCCGGACCGCCTAGCCGTGCGTGCGTCGCCGCCGCCGAGGCGCGCAGCGCCTGCGCGGTCAGCAGGACCGCCTTCGGCTCCCCGGTCGACCCGGACGTCGGCAGCACGACCGCGCACTCCCGCTCGAGTGGCTCGTCCGGACGCGCCGCCGCGAGCACGCGGTCGAGCAGTGCCGGATCATCCGGTACCGGGACGAAGGCGCCGGCGGATCCGGACAGCACGCTCGCCAGCGCGGCCAGCACTGACTCGGGCGTGCCGGGGATCGTACGTGGGCCGGCCACCTAGCGCACGGGGTACTGGTCGTGCCGGGCCCAGAGCTCGACCCACTCGTCGTCGGTCAGCGTGCGACCGGAGTGGCCGATCTCGGCGAGCTCCTCGAAGTACTTCTCTCGTGGCGGCGCGGGCGCGAACAGGATGAGCATCGACGCCGGCTCTCCGCTGGTGTTGTGGAACGCGTGGATCCCGCCGGGCGGAATGTAGACGAGGTCGCCGGGCGTCGCGTCCACCCAGGCGGTGCCGTCGTAGAGCGCGACCGTCCCCTTGGTCACGTAGAACGACTCGGAGAACGTCTTGTGGAAATGCGCGTCCGGCCCGCCGCCGGCCGAGCCCATGTTCCACTCGAACAGACCGAACTCGGAGTTGGTCGCGCTGCCCGGCGCGACGAACCGGACGTTGGTCCCCGACTTCATCGTGAGCTCGGGTACATCGCCGACCAGCCGGCGTACTGCGCTGGCCTCGCCCACATCCTTGGCGTATGACATGGACCACAGCCAACCACCTGACACAATCTGCGGTCATGGCGACCCCCGCTCAGTGGATCGAAGGTGCCCGTCCGCGCACGCTCCCGGCCGCGATCGCGCCCGTTCTGGTCGGATCCGGTGCCGCGGCGTTCATCGACGGGTTCGTCTGGTGGAAGGCACTGCTGGCGCTCGGTGTCGCGCTCGCACTGCAGATCGGGGTGAACTACGCCAACGACTACTCCGACGGGATCCGCGGCACCGACGAGCACCGGGTCGGGCCGCTGCGGCTGGTCGGCTCGAAGGTGGCGACGGCACGGCAGGTCAAGCTCGCCGCGTTCGTCTGCTTCGGGGTCGGCGCCGCACTCGGCCTGGTACTGGCGGCGACCAGCGCGTGGTGGCTGCTGGCGGTCGGGGCCGTCGCGATCCTTGCCGCATGGTTCTACACCGGCGGCAGGACGCCGTACGGGTATCGCGCGCTCGGCGAGGTCAGCGTCTTCCTGTTCTTCGGGCTGGTCGCGGTGCTGGGCACGACCTACGTGCAGGCCGGCCGGCTGCACTGGACCGCGGTCGCCGGCGCGGTCGGCATCGGCGCGCTGGCGTGCGCCCTGCTGGTCGCGAACAACCTGCGCGACATCCCGACCGACACCGCCGCCGGGAAGCGCACCCTCGCCGTCGTGCTGGGTGCGCCCCGGTCGAGACGGCTGTACGCCGGCCTGGTGGCGCTGGCGTTCGTACTGGCGGCGGTGTCCGGACTGGCCACCCCGTGGGCGCTGCTCGCACTGCTTGCGCTGCCGCTCGCCGTACGGGCGGTACGGGTGGTCGTCGGCGATGCCGTGGGTCCCGCGCTGATCCCGGTACTGCGCGACACCGGCCTCACCGAGCTGGTGTATGCCGTAGGTCTCACCATCGGCCTGGTGCTCGGTTCCTGACCCTCCCGGCCACTAGGGTCCCTGCGAGTGTGCGGGAACGGGCGAGGGTCTCCGCCGTCGCACGCACGACCGGCCGGGGATACCCGGCAACCTCAACTCCTGGGAGAAAGTTGATGATGCGGAAGATCATCGCCGCTGCCGCGAGCCTGGTGGCCGCAGCCGGCATCGGCATCGCCACCGCGCCGCAGGCGAACGCCTACGGCTATTGGAAGAACGGCTACTTCTACGCCGACACCAGCTACGCCAACAACGTCAGCGGCGCCTACGTCAAGACCGTCAGCCGCTACGACACGAACCAGGGCGTGCTGTACATCACGGCGTACGGCTACGACACCGTCTGCGACAGCCGCAGGGCCGCGATCCTGATCCGTGCCTGGGACAACGACGGCCGCAAGTGGGTCTACTACAACTCCGCTTACGTGCCGAACTCCTGCAAGGGCACCGCCAAGGGCACCTTCCAGGTGAACGCCCGCAAGATCGGCGCCGACACCATCATCATCAAGGACGGCATCTGGGGCGTGACCTACGGCCCGAACCACCAGATCATCTGGCGCGGCTGACCTTCCCGCATCTGAACGCACTGGCCGCGAGCGCTCGTCGCTCGCGGCCAGTCGTCGTCTCGGCTGCCGGTACGACGGGCGGCCCTGCGGCACGAGCTCGGTCGCGGTGTTCCGCTGCTACGGCTGATCCGCGCGCGCGGGCGGTTCCCGCCACTCGCCGGTGGCGGCGAACCGCTCCAGCGTGTCCAGGTACGGCGCCAGATCCAGCCCGCGGGACTCGACCCAGCCGTCGTCGTAGTACGTCTGCCGGTACCGCTCGCCGCCGTCGCAGAGCAGCGTGACGATGCTGCCCGCGGTCCCGGCCGTGTGCATCTCGGCGGCCAGCCGGAGCGCGCCCCAGAGGTTGGTACCGGTCGACCCGCCCACCGACCGGCCGGTTACCCGGGAGCAGAACCGCATCGCCGCGAACGACGCCGCGTCCGGCACCGCGATCATCCGGTCCACGATCGTCGGCACGAAGCTCGGCTCGACCCGGGGCCGGCCGATGCCCTCGATCCGCGACGACAACCCGGTCGTGTAGTCCTGCCGCCCGGTCTCGTACGACGGGAAGAACGCCGAGTTCTCCGGGTCGACCACGGCGACCTGGGTGGCGTGCCGCAGGTACCGCACGTACCGGCCGATGGTCGCCGACGTACCGCCGGTGCCGGCGCCGACGACGATCCACGACGGCACCGGGTACCGCTCGTGCGCGAGCTGCTCGAACACCGACTCGGCGATGTTGTTGTTGCCGCGCCAGTCGGTCGCCCGCTCGGCGTAGGTGAACTGGTCCATGTAGTGCCCGCCGGTCTCCTCCGCGAGCCGGCGCGCCTCGTCGTAGATCTCCGGCGGCCGCTCGACGAAGTGGCACCGGCCGCCGTGGAACTCGATCAGCTCGACCTTCTCCTTGCTGGTCGAGCTCGGCATCACCGCGACGAAGGGCAGCCCGAGCAATCTGGCGAAGTACGCCTCACTGACCGCTGTGGATCCGCTCGACGCCTCGATCACGGTGGTGCCCTCGCGGATCCAGCCGTTGCACAGCGCGTACAGGAACAGCGACCGCGCCAACCGGTGCTTCAGCGACCCGGTCGGGTGCACAGACTCGTCCTTCAGGTACAGGTCCACGCCGATGCCCGCCGGCATCGGGAACACGTGCAGGTGGGTGTCCGCACTCCGGTTCGCGTCCGCGTCGACGATGCGGATCGCCTCGGACACCCACGCACGTGTGTCTTCGGACCCTCGGTCGACCTCGCGGCAGCTCATGCCGCCGAGGGTAGTTCCCGGCCGCCGTCAGCCGATCACCGCACCGTAGATGTTCTGGTCCAGGCCGCCGGCGCTCGGGCACGTGTCCGGGCCGAAGGTGCCGTCCGGGTTCGCCACCCGGCACTGCAGCACGTCGAACCCGTCCATCCCGTCGACCGGGTACCGCGGATCCACCCCGGGCACCACGTCACGGTGGTCGGTCCAGGTGGCCAGCACCGTCGCGCCGGACGCCGCGATGTAGTTGTAGTCGCCGAAGAACGGCACGTCGCGGTCGCCGAACTGCTCGTACTGCGGCATGGTCGCGACCTCGGAGATCTCGGTGACCGTCCAGCTGGCGCCGCCGTTAGCCGACGTGGCGTAGAACGCCTCCAGGCCAGGCGGCGTCGCCACCGCGCCCGGCGGGTTCGCCGCGACGGCCCGGTTGCCGACCGGGACGGTACGGAAGTCGCCGCCGCCCGGGCCGGTCGCCGTGTCGGACCGGCTGTCCTGCCAGACCGCGTGCAGCGCACCGGACTCCGCCACGAGGTCCGGGAAGTACTGGTGTCCCCTGGCCTGCGGGTCGATCCGGGCTGGGGCCGACCAGCTGGTACCGCCGTTCGTGGTCTTCACCAGGTAGACCGCGGCCTGGCTGCCGACGCCCTCCGAGATGGTGCCGTACGTCGTACCGGTCGGAACCTGGCTGCCCGGCACGCTGGCGTCGTACACGACGAACACATCGTCGGCATCACCGGCGGTGGTCGGGTCGGCGGTGATCCGGACCTGGGTGTTGGCCCGGTGGAACACGTAACCGGACCGGCAGGCCAGCGGGCCGTCACCGCAGTCGCGCGCGAACGCCCGCGGCTCCGGGCTGGCGCAGGCACCCGGACCGGTGTCGCCGACCAGGCAGGCGTCGTACTTCGCCTGGCCGTACGCCGGCGCGTTCACGGTCTGGTCGCCGGGGTCCCAGCCGATGAAGCCGGTGGCGATCTGCGGCTTGCTGAAGGCCCGGCCGCCGTTCGTGGACTTCACCCATGCGACCCCGTTGCCCTGCATCTGCCCGCTGTCGGGACGGAACTCGAACTGCCGCCACGCGACGTAGACGTCACCGTCGCGGGTCACAGCGATGTCGCAGAACTGGCTGCCGTGCACCGACTCGGACACCTTCTGGCTCCTGAAGGTCTGCCCGCCGTCCTCCGACCGGGCCAGGAACACCCCGTTGTTCGGACCGCTGGCCGTGAACCGCGACCAGCACACGTACACGTTGCCGGCGAACGGGCTGTCGGCACCACGATCCACCTCGAGCTGGATCTTGTCGTGGAACAGGCCGAGGAAGATCGGGCTCGGGGTGCCCCGCTCCACCAGCGTGGTGAACTGGTACGACGGTGCGGCGCCGCCGGGCCAGCCGTAGCGCGCCACCCAGATCGACCCGAGCGCGGGGCGGGCCCGGTTGAACGCGATGCCGGCGTAGTAGAGGTGGCCATCGTTGTCCCACGCCTGCACCGGGTCGCCGGCGTTGGTCACGCCGATCCGCTGCAGCGGCGACGCGCTGCCGGCGGCCGACGCGTCACCCGGGTAGCCGGGGAGCAGACTGTCCGTCCAGGTGTTGCCGCCGTTGGCCGAGTAGTAGAAGCCGGCCCAGTTGCCACCGAAGCTGGGCACCGTGCAGTAGTCGTTGGAGCCCGCGCTCATCAGCATCGGGTTGTGCGGCGCGACGCTGGCCGCAGGTTCGTTCTGCTGCCGGTTGTTGGTCGAGCAGGCGGCCAGCACCGGGTCGGTGCCGCCGTCGTACCGAACGTACGTCTGGTCGCTCACGGCGACGTCTGCGGCCGGCGCCGCTGTGGCGACGGCGGCCAGCAGGGAGACCAGCAGGCCGGCGACCAGTGAGCCGGCCAGGACGACACGCTTCATGGGCTCCACCCCTTGAGTTGAGCCACGCAGCGGCCTGCCCGACCGCTCCGCGACGATGGCGGGCGCTCGAAACGCCAGTAGGGTCACTCAACGCCCGGGTATCTGCGCTGTCAACGACCCAGCCCGGGGTGCTGCGCGCTCGCGAAGGGATGACCGACGACGAGGCCAGCCTGGACCGGAACGCGGCTAGGTTGGATGACAGGAGACGACGAGGGCGGCGAGCAGGATGACCGAGAACGGCGGGCGGCCGACGCGGCGGCGGGTGACGCTGACCGACATCAGCTCGAGGGCCTGGGAGCATCCCGCCGACCGTGGCGCGCTGGTCGCACTGCGCCAGCTGCGCGGCTTCGACTACGTGCTGCGCAAGCTGTCCGGGCTGATCAACGAGCGCGCGTTCAGGCTGGCGTTGCTCGGCTCGGCGGTCCGGATCGACGAGCGGCAGTTCCCGCGCGTGCACTGGCTCTACACCGAAGCCGCCGCCACGCTCGATGTCCACGAGCTGCCGGAGCTGTACGTCACCAACTTCCCGATCTGGAACGCAACCACGATCGGGATGGACAAGCCGTTCATCGTGCTCAACTCAGCACTGCTGGACGGACTGGACGAGGAGGAGACCCGCTTTATCCTCGGGCACGAGCTGGGGCATGCGCAGAGCGGGCACGCGCTGTACCAGTCGCTGCTGTTCTGGCTGATGCGGCTTACCGGCGCGCTGTCCTGGGTGCCGCTCGGCGCGCTCGGGCTGCGCGCGATCGTGGCCGCCCTGCAGGAGTGGTCCCGCAAGGCCGAACTGTCCGGCGACCGCGCCGGCCTGCTCGCCGTACAGGATCCGGCGGTGGCGCTACGGGTGCAGATGAAGATGGCCGGCGGAGGTGACCTGTCACAGCTGGACACCACCGCATTCCTTGCCCAGGGCACCGAGTACGAGTCCGCCGGCGACCTGCGCGACAGCGTGCTGAAGCTGCTGCTGCTCGAGGCGCAGTCCCACCCGTTCGCGGTGGTCCGAGCGCACGAGCTGCGGCGCTGGGTGGACGAGGGCGAGTACACCGCGATCGTGACCGGCAGCTACCCGCGCCGGCAGGATGACGCCACCGCCTCGATGTCCCAGGAGGCGAAGAACGCGGCCAAGTCGTACGCCGACGCGTTCAGCCGTTCGCAGGACCCGCTGGCCAAGTTCCTGCGCGACATCGGCGTTGGCGCCACCGGTGTGCGCGAGTGGATGTCCGGCAGGTTCCCGCCGCGCCCGTCGAACGACTCGTCCCAGAACGACTCGCCCCAGTAGGTCATGCGATACGCCAATTGGAGAAACAGACGGCCCGGACCACCTGGCCCGGGCCGTCCGCTCTCCTCCCGCCGGACTCAGCCGACGTGCACGCCGCCGTTGCTGTCGGCAGCGACCTCCTCGTGCTTGACCGCCAGGCCGAACAGCGTGATCGCCGCCGCCCCGAGGATCATCGCTCCGGCCACCAGGAACGCCCGGGTGAACCCGTACGTGGTGGCCTCGGCCTGCAGCTGCAGCTGAAGCTGCTGCAACTGCTCCGGGGTCGCGCCGTCGGCCGCAGCCTTGGCGATCCCCGGGCTCAGCTCGCTGACCTTCGAGGCGATCGCGGTGGTGGACACCGTGGTCAGCACGGCCAGGCCGACCGCACCACCGATCTGCTGCATCGTGTTCAGCACCGCGGAGCCGACACCGGAGTCCTCCTTCGCCACCCCGCTGACCGCGGTCAGCGTGAGCGGCACGAAGACCAGGCCCATGCCGACCGACTGGACGATGAGCCACGGCAGCACGCCACCGACGTACGTCGAGTCCGGCTGGATGTTGCTGTAGCCCCACATCCCGAGCGCCATCAGCCCGGACCCGGCGCCGGCGATCCAGCGTGGGTCGACCCGCGACATCAGCGTCGACGCGACCTGCGCCGCGACCACGATGCCGACGCTGAACGGCAGGAACGCGAACCCGGTCTTCAGCGGGCTGTACCCGAGGATCCCCTGGATGTAGATCCCGATGAAGTAGAACATCGCGAACATCGCCGCCGCGGTCACCAGCATCACCACGAAGCTCACCGCGCGGGTCCGGTTGGCCAGGATGCGGAACGGCAGCAGCGCATGCCGCGACCGCGCCTCGATCAGCAGGAACAGCCCGACCAGGGCCAGCCCGCCGAGGATGAACGTCCAGGTCCGGGTGCTGTCCCAGCCGCCCTTCGGGTCGGCAGCGTAGGTCAGACCGTAGACGAGCGAGGTCAGACCGACGGTGCCGGTGATCGCACCGGGCAGGTCGAACTTGCCCTTCTGCCGGGCCGACTCTCCGAGGAACACCGTCGCGGCCACGGCCACGGCGATACCGATCGGCGTGTTGATGAAGAACGTCCAGCGCCAGGACGCCTCGGTGAGCACGCCACCCAGGATGAGCCCGACCGCTGCGCCGGCGCCGGACATCGCGGCGTACACGGCCATCGCGCGGTTGCGCTGCCTGCCGGACGGGAACGTGGTGGTGATCAGGGCCAGCGCGTTCGGCGACGCCGCCGCGGCACCGACACCCTGCAGCGCCCTGCTCAGCAGCAGCACGGTCTCGCTCTGCGCGATACCACCGAGGAACGACGCCACGCCGAACAGCACGACGCCGAACATGAACACCTTCCGGCGGCCGAGGATGTCACCCATCCGGCCGCCGAGCAGGAGCAGGCCACCGAACGCGAGGGCGTAGGCGTTGACCACCCACGGCAGGCTCGCGTCGGTGAAGCCGAGATCTTCCTTCAGGCTCGGCAACGCGATGTTCACGATCGTGGCGTCCAGTACCACCATCAGCTGCGCCATCGAGATAAGCGCGAGCGCGATCCCAAGGTGCCGGTGCCCGTGGCCCTTGTCCTCGGCCGGGGCGTCGACGGTGTCGTCCGCGCCGGCGCGCGACGGCTCCGGCGGATCCACCGTCCTGGTGTTTTCAGACATCAAGATTCCCCTCTTGAATCGTTAAGTACGGGTCTGGCTATGAGGTCCCGATCGGACCTAGCTGTGCCGGACCGTCCCCTTGTCCGGTCCGGCCACCCGCGGCCCCCGCGCCGCAGGCAGGATGATGTTGTCGATGACCCGCGCGACGAACTCGTCGTCGGTCGGCTCACCCAGCAGGAAGGACCTGTGCACCGCGATCGCCGGCAGCGCCTGCACCAGCAGCTCGACATCCACGTCCTCGGCGATCTCACCGCGGGTGATCGCCCGTCCGTAGACCGCGCTCATGGCCGCGATCCGCGGCGCCAGGAAGCGCTCCTGGAACGCCTGCTGCAGATCCGCGTCCCGGTGCAGCGCGGTCAGCAGACCGGCAACGACCGACATCGGTACGTCGTCGGTCAGGCCGCCGTCGCCGCAGGACATCCCCAGCAGGTCACCGCGCAGCGTGCCGGTGTCCACGTCCGTGGGCTGTGCACAGCCCTTGGCGCGGCTCACCGCGTCGACCACCAGCTCGGCCTTGCTGGACCAGCGCCGGTACAGCGTCGCCTTGCTCGCCTTGGATGCGGTCGCGACGGCATCCATGGTGAGCCGGTCGTACCCGAGCTCGATCAGCACGCCGATGGTTGCCTGGAGGATCTCGTCCTCCCGGTCACCCTCTACCCGGGGCCGGTGGCGCGGTGCGGCAGTCGTGTCTGTCATGATTCGTGTTGACCCTGTGTCACTAGGTTCTCGCGCGATTGGAACGAAACCGTTTCGTTTCAAGTAACACGCTACGACCCCACCCCAAATCCCCGCAAATGAATTCCCGGTGACCTCGCTCACCCCACCGGTGTCCGCCCCGCCAGTACGCACCCGCACCCCACCCCGGATCACGCCTCGCGCGCTCGAGCCCGACCTCCCGTAGCGCCACGCCGGGGCGGAACTGACGAACGATCAGTCGGTGTCTTCGGCGCGGCGGGACTCGTCGAGGCGGCGGGAGATGCGGGTGGCGCGGTCCTCGATCGTACCGGCGAGGCGGTCCCGGGCGGCGCGTAGGACGAAGATCGACGCGATGGACGAGATCATCAGCGCGATCAGGAGGATCGGGAAGACCGTGAGCTGGTTGTGCAGCAGCACCCACAGCAGGCCGAAGGCGCCGGCGAACAGCACCAGTCGCAGCCCCGTGTAGATCGCGAACTCACGCATCGGGCTCAGACGCCGGCGTACGAGTGCAGGCCGGAGACCAGCAGGTTCACGCCGACGAAGTTGAAGATGAACGCCACCCAGCCCACGATGGCCACGATCGCGGCCCGGCGGCCGCGCCAGCCGGCGGTAGCACGGGCGTGAAGGTACGCCGCGTAGATCACCCAGGTGACCAGCGACCAGACCTCCTTGGGGTCCCAGCCCCAGTACCGGCCCCAGGCGTACTCGGCCCAGATCGGCCCCGCGACCAGCACCCCGAACGTCCACAGCGGGAACGCGAACGCGTGCACCTTGTACGCCAGCGCGTCGATCGCGTCCGAACTCGGTACCCGGCCCAGCTGGCCCGGCATCGTGCCGCCGGCCAGCACCCGGCGCTCCGCCCGGGCCTTCACCAGGTACAGCACCGAGGCCAGCGCACCGACCGTGAACGCGCCACCCGCGACGGCGGCGGCCGACACATGGATCACCAGCCAGTACGAGTGCAGCGCCGGCACCAGCGGGCCGGCCGGGACGTACAGCGCGAGGACGGCGAGCCCGAGGACCGAGCCGATCACCAGAGTCACGCCCAGGCCGAGCCACTGCAGCCGGTAGCGGCGCACCAGGGCCAGGTAGACGACCGCGACCGCCAGGGTGGCGGTGATCGAGAACTCGTACATGTTGCCCCACGGCGCCCGGCCGGCGGCCAGTCCGCGGGTCACCACGCCGACGGCGTGCAGGAGGAACGCGAGCCCGGTCAGCATCAGCCCGATCCGGCTCGCGGCCTCGGCGCGGCTCGGCGGCGCCGACACCACACCGGGCGTCTCGGACGACAGGTCCGGGCCGCCGGCGCCGACCAGGGCCTTCTTCTCGGAAGCACCAGCGCTGACGGTCCGGCTGCCGGCCCACTCGACCGCGTGCGCGACCAGCGCCAGTGCGTAGACCACGGTGGCGGTCGGGATGGTCAGGTTCGAGATGCTCGCGAACGACTCCGAGCTCATTCCTGCTCCTCCTGCGGTCTGCGCGCGGGCGGCTGAAGGGACTGTGCGATGGACTTCACCTCGTCGCCCAGACCATGCCCGGCACCGGTGTCGGCGCTCCGGTCCAGCCCGGCGACCTCGACAACGGTACGCCCGTCGGTCGTCGCCACCCGTACCCAGGTCCGGCGCGGCCGGATGAACAGCGACGCCATCAGCCCGGCGATCGCGAGCAGGATGCCGCCGAGCGCCAGGTTCAGGCCCGGGGTGTGGCTGATCTGCAGTTTCACCCAGCGGTCGTAGGAGTCGAACGTCACCGTCCCGG
>DASRHY010000338.1:0-25844 GCA_035650275.1 Kribbellaceae bacterium
CAAGCTGATCAGCGACGCGAAGTACGGCGAGCTGCTCGGCGGCCACCTGATCGGCCCCGAGGTCACAGAGCTGCTGCCCGAGCTGACGCTGGCGCAGCAGTGGGACCTGACCACCAAGGAGCTGGCCCGCAACGTGCACGCCCACCCGACCCTCAGCGAGGCCGTGAAGGAAGCGCTGCACGGTCTCGAAGGCCACATGATCAACTTCTAAGCGACGGCCGCGCCTGACTATGGCCGGGTGCAGCGCCTGGACCTGTGGTGGGGTTCGCGGTCGACCAGCTCAGGCCGGTTTCAGTCTGCGGATCAGATGGTAGGCCTTGCAGCCCAAACACAGCCCCGTGGATGCGTTGAGGGCTGCCACGCCGAAGGCGAGAGCGGTGAGGCCGTAGCCGGCGACATCGACGCCGAGTGCAAAGGTGGTCAGCGCCACAGCGGTGAACACGAAGCCGACGAATTGGGCGAATCTCGGTGGCCGAGCATCCTCCAACTCGGCTGGTGCTCCGATCCGCGGCCAGATGACACGGGCGAAGATCTGCGCCCACAACGACCACTGAAAACTCACGAACGCGGTGAAAGCAAACACGGCGACCTGGGAGGCGAGCAGGCCGAGACCCAATGGTCGAGCAACGTCAACGATGAGCAGCACGACGGCGAGCACGCTCGCTGTGGCCCCGGCGCTGAATCGCAGGAGGCGCGGATCGACATGGCCGCGGAGCGGGCACGCGCCGATACTGGTGCCGCGCATGTGGTTCTCCAGAGAGTGAGATGCCAGCTAGTCCGATCCAGGTCAGGGTACTCGGCCCACACCTGCATCTGTTCGGACCAGCCGCTCCCTGCGCGCCACCGTGATCGACTTTGATCGGATCGACGGCCGCCGGCATTGGGCTTGACGGTGTGTCAGGAGTCGAGAACCCCGCTCGCCGCGGTCAGCGCCGGACGAGGCTGATCGAGACCTCATAGCGCACGCGCAGCCGGAGCCGGCCGTCGTGGGCGAGCTTGCGGGCGACGAGCAGCGTGACCGCGGCCGGGACGGCGCCGGCCAGCAGCAGCGCGGTGCGCGGGCCGAGGTGCTCGGCGATCCAGCCGACCAGCGGGCTGCCGAGGGCGCCGCTGCCGATGAACACCAGCAGGTAGACGCCGAGGACGCGGCCACGGAGCGCGTCCGGGCTGGTCTGCTGGACCATCGACTGCGCGGTGGTCAGGAACAGCAAGGTGGCGACCCCGAGCGCGGCGAGCAGCGGCAGGAACGCCCACGCGGTCGGTGCGGCGGCGGCCAGCATGGTGGCGACGCACAGCCCGGCGGCGATGCTGACCAGAGTGCGCAGGCGGCTGTGTTGGACCCGTCGCGCGGACAGTAGCGCGCCGGTGAGCGACCCGGCGGCGACGATCGAGTTGAGCAACCCGTAGCCGCCGGCGCCGGAGTCGAGCACGGTGTCGGCGAACGCCGCCAGGGTGACCGGCAGGCTCATGATGAACACGCCGAAGGTGCCGACCAGTACGACGGTCCAACGGACCCGGGGAGTGCGCGCGACGTAGCGCAGGCCGTCGCGAAGCCGGACCCGGCCGGCCGGCCGGTTGTTGCCGCGGGTGTGCCGCAGCTCGGCGGCCCGGACCAGCAGCAGTGCGGTGATCGAGCCGCCGTACGACGCGGCGTTGACCGCGAACGCGATGCCGTTGCCGGCGGCACCTATCAGCGCACCGGCGAGCAGTGGTCCGGCCAGGGCGCCGAGCTGGAACGTGGACGACACCAGCCCGATCGCGTTGCGGATCCGGTCCGGACCGACCAGCTCGTTCACGAACGCCTGCCGGCATGGGTTGTCGAACGCTGCCACGGTGCCGAGCCCGATCGCGAGCAGGTACACGTGCCAGACGGTGACCCGGTCGGTGAGTGTCAGCGCGGACAGCACCGCGGCCAGCGCGCCGAGCGTGGACTGGGTGACGAGCAGGACGACGCGGCGCGGGAACCGGTCCGCGATCATGCCGCCGAGCAGGCCGATCGCGAGCGTGGGCAGGAACTGGCAGGCTGTGGTGATACCGACCGCGGTGGCGCTGCCGGTCAGGTCGAGCACCAGCCAGTCCTGAGCGATCCGCTGGACCCAGCCGCCGGTACTGCTGACGAGCAGCCCGCCGGCGTAGAGCCGGAAGTTGCGGATCCGCAGCGACGCGAACGTGTCCGGCCTGACCTGAGGTTCGCCGTCGGCCGCGTCGGCGACGGCGGCCCGGCTGCGCAACGTTCTCCCCACTCATATCGTGACGGCTACTTGCGGTCACTATCCTTCCGCTGCCAGAGTGATTCTGAAAGCGAATATGTCCTATTACTACCATTGGCTTTCGCAATGACCAGGGAAGTGTCTTGACCTACGATCCGGAGCAGCTGCGGACCTTCCTCGCGGTGGCGCACTCGCTGAGCTTCACCCAGGCCGCCCAACGGCTCGGCATCCGCCAGCCGACGGTCAGCCAGCACGTCCGCAAGCTCGAGCAGGCGGTCGGCCGCCCGCTGTTCGTCCGGGACACCCGGACGGTGACGCTGACCGCGGACGGCGAGGCGATGGCCGGGTTCGCGCGCAGCATCCTGGCCGCGCACGAGCAGGCCGTCGCGCACTTCACCGGCTCTGGGTTGCGCGGCCGGCTCCGGTTCGGCGTCACGGACGACCTGGCGCTGACCCCGCTGCCGCGGATCCTGCGCGACTTCCGCCACCTGTACCCGCGGATCGACCTCGACCTCACCGTCGCGCAGAGCCAGAGCCTGCTGCGCCGGATCGAGTCCGGCCATCTCGACGTGGCCTACGTGAAGCACAACGCGGGCGGTGGCTACGAACCACACGGCCGGCTGGTCCGGCGCGACCCGCTGGTCTGGGCGGCCGCGGAGTGGGCCCGGCTGGACCCGGACGCGCCGGTGCCGCTGGTCGCGTACCGGGCTCCCAGCCTGAGCCGGTCGCTGGGCGTGCAGACGCTCGAGGAGTCCGGCCGGGGATCGCGGATCACCTGCATCGTGCAGGGCGTGAACGGCGTGCTGGCGGCCGTCCGCGCGGGTCTCGGCGTCGGCATCTTCGCGCGCAGCCTGATGCCCGGCGACCTGGTCGAGCCGCCGGCCAGCGCGGGCCTGCCGCCGCTGCCGGAGATCGACCTGGTGCTGATGACCAACCCGCGCGCGGCCGCCGAGCCGGCCGAGGCGCTGACCGCCGCTATCCTCGGCAGTGCCGCCCCGCTCAAACCGCAGCCTTAGGGCAGCGTGCGGAAGTGCGTGCGCAAGCCGGCCGTGTCGTCGTACAGATGGAAGGCGAGACCGGGCGGGGCGGTGCGGTCGAGCAGTGTGTGGTCGCCGCCGACCGGCTCCCACGGCAGCGGCACCGTGGAGCGGATCCCAGGCGCGACCAGCAGCGGCGTACCGGCGAACGTCGCGGTCGCGGCGCTGTGGATGTGCCCGGCCAGCAGCGCGGTGACCACACCGGGGAACTCGGCCAGTACGCCGGCCAGCCGGTGCTCGTCGAACATCCGCCAGCCGTCGATCACCGGATGGCCAACCTCGACCGGCGGATGGTGGAAACAGACCAGCAACGGCATTCCGGCCGGTACCGCGGCCAGCTGGTCGCGCAGGAAGCCGAGGGTCTCGTCGGCCAGCAGCCCGTGGTCCTCGCCGGGCACCGACGAGTCGAGCAGCACGAACCGCGCGCCGGCCACGTCGTACACCTGGTTCACCGGGTCGTCCGGGGCGCCGGACGCCTCGACGAAGTCCTTGAGCCCCGCGCGCAGCGGTGCCCGCCGGTCGTGGTTGCCGGGGCAGACCAGCGCGCCTGCGGGCAGCAGCGCGGCGAGCTCGGCATACTCCGCCGCGGCGCCATGGTCGGCGAGGTCCCCGGTCATCACCAGCACGTCGACGGGTCGCGAAAGCGACCGCAGGTACGCCGTGACGCGCTCCAGCCGTTCGCGGGCGTCGGGTGTTCCGTCCAGGTGCGGGTCACTGAGATGGGCGATGACGATCACGCGCAGAACCCTATGCGAGCCCGGCGACAGCAGATGTCGATCCGGCGACGACCGGTTCGACGCCCTGGTGAGTGAGACGACCGACACGATAGGGAGTGACCTCATGACCACCGTCACGTCGAACGACGGGACCACGATCGCCTACACCCGGATCGGCGCGGGCCCGGCCGTGGTGCTCGTCGACGGAGCACTCTGCCACCGCACGTTCGGGCCGAACGAGTCGCTGGCCGAGCAGCTCGCGCAGCAGTTCACCGTGTACACCTATGACCGGCGTGGCCGCGGCGACAGCGGCGACACCGGGCCGTACGCGGTCGAGCGGGAGTTCGAGGATCTGGGTGCGCTGGTGAAGGAGGCCGGCGGGTCCGCGCACGTGTACGGGATCTCGTCCGGCGGCGCGCTTGCGCTGGCGGCGGCGAACGCCGGGTTGCCGGTGGACCGGCTGGCGGTGTTCGAGGTGCCGTTCGTGACCGACCACAGCCGGCCGCCGATCCCGGTCGACCTGAAGGACCGGACCCGCGAGCTGGTTGCCGCCGGCAAGCGTGGCGGTGCGGTCGCGGCGTTCATGCGCGAGGGCGTCAACCTCCCGGCGCCGGTGGTCGCCATGATGCGGCTGATGCCGGCCTGGCGCGGGCTGAAGCGGCTCGCGCACACGCTGCCGTACGACCTGACGCTGCTGGGCGACGACACCGGCTCCGGCGACCCGCTGCCGCGGCAGCGCTGGGCGCAGATCACCGCACCGACCCTGGTCATCGCCGGCGGCAAGAGCCCGCAGCCGATGCAGAACGCGATGCGGGCTCTGACCGACGCGGTACCGGGCGCGCAGCACCACACCCTCGAGGGCCAGACCCACATCGTCAAGGCCGCCGCGCTGGCGCCCGTCCTCACGGAGTTCTTCACGGCCTGACGTGACCCGGACGTGGCAAGGTGGGACGCATGGCTGAACAGGTTCCCGAACATGTGGATGTCGTCGTTGTCGGTCTCGGGGTCGGTGGCGAGGAGGTCGCCGGGCGGCTCGCACAGGCAGGCCTGAAGGTCGCCGGCCTCGACCATGGTCTGGTCGGTGGCGAGTGCCCGTACTGGGGCTGCGTTCCGAGCAAGATGATGATCCGGGCCGCGAATCTCATCGCCGAGACCCGCCGGGTGGACGGCATGGCCGGTACGGCGAGCGTCACGCCGGACTGGACGCCGGTGGCGAAGCGGATCCGCGAGGAGGCCACCGACTCCTGGGACGACAAGGTCGCGGTGGACCGGCTGGTCGGCAAGGGCGTGGTGTTCGCCCGCGAAAGCGGCCGGCTCACCGGACCGCGGACCGTCGCCGCCGGCGACACCGAGTACGAGGCGCGGAAGGGGATCGTGATCGCCACCGGCACGGTGCCGTCGATCCCGCCGATCGACGGGCTGCAGGAGACGCCGTACTGGACCAACCGCGAGGCGATCGAGACCGAGACGCTGCCCGCCAGCCTGGTGCTGCTCGGCGGCGGCGCGATCGGGCTCGAGCTGGCCCAGGTGTTCGCCCGGTTCGGCGTCACCGTCACCGTGGTCGAGGCGATCGAACGGGTGCTGGCGATGGAGGAGCCGGAGTCCAGCGACCTGGCCCAGCAGGCGCTCGAGCGCGACGGCATCACCTTCGAGGTCGGCGCCCGGGCCGAGCACGTCAGCCACGACGGTAAGGAGTTCACCGTCACGCTGGGGAGCGGCGCCACCGTGACCGGCGAGAAGCTGCTGGTGGCGACCGGCCGCAGGGTCGACACCGCGAGGCTCGGCCTGGACAGCGCCGGGCTGGACCCGTCGGCGCGGTCGATCGGGACCGATGAGCGGATGCGCGCCGGCGACGGGCTGTGGGCGGTCGGCGACGTCACCGGGCACGGCGCGTTCACGCACATGGCGATGTACGAGGCGAACATCGCGGTGCACGACATCCTCGGCACCGAGGACGCTCCGGTCGCGGACTACCGGGCGGTGCCGCGGGTGACGTTCACCGACCCGGAGATCGGTGCCGTCGGGATGACCGAGCAGCAGGCCCGGGACGCGGGTCTGGACATCCGCACCGGCACCGCGCAGATCCCGTCCTCGACGCGCGGGTGGATCCACAAGGCCGGCAACGACGGCTTCATCAAGCTGGTCGTCGACTCGGGCCGCGACGTCCTGGTGGGCGCCACCTCCGCCGGTCCGACCGGTGGCGAGGTGCTCGGCGCCCTCGCCGTCGCGGTGAAGGCCGAGGTACCGCTCGCGACGCTGCGCGAGACGATCTACGCGTACCCGACCTTCCACCGCGCCCTCGGTGACGCCCTCCGGGAGGTGTGATCAGGCCGGCGCGTTGCTGGAGACCAGGCCGATCCGCAGGCCGCTCGGGTCGGCGAACAGCGCGTACCAGCCGTACTCCTCGCTGATCAGCGTGCGCTTCTCCAGTACCGAGCCGCCGTTCGTGGTGATCGCGTCCAGAGTCTGCTCCAGGTCGTCCACCTGCACATAGACCCGGACGCCGCGTCCGGCCGGCTGCTCGCCCTTGCCGGCGGCGCTGTCCAGGCCGCCGACCGGCGTGCCGTCGGGCAGGCTGGCCATCTCGAAACCCTCGCCGAACGGCTGGAAGACCCAGCCGAACACCGTGCCGTAGAAGCGCTTGGCCGTTTCCAGGTCGTCCACCTGCAGCTCCCACCACGTGACCGTGTTGGGCGTCTGGGCGGGTGCCTCGCTCATCGTCGTACTCCCTCCGTGGGTCGGTGTCGAACACCCACCTGACGAACGGACGGCGCGCGGATCGACAGCCCTGCAGGAGAATCTGCTGGCACGTTACTGACAGGCGTCGTGAAATTCTCACCGGAAGCCTTGTCTTGTTACTGAGGGGTCGGTCATGGTGACTCGGAGTGCGGTCCCTATCACGACAAGTGCAAGGGCGGTCGAGTATGAGCACCCATCCCGTACGACGGTCGTTCCACCACGCAGCGGCCGGCATCCTGACCGCGGCGGCCACGATCGCCGGCGTCGTGCTCGGCACCGGGTCGGCCCAGGCGGCCGCGTCCGACTACGTCGCACTCGGCGACTCCTACGCCTCCGGCGTCGGCACCCGGTCCTACCTCCCGGACAGCGGCAGCTGCCAGCGGTCCACCTACGCCTACCCGTACATCGACGCCGGGCGGATCGGCGCCAACTTGAAGTTCCAGGCCTGCTCCGGCGCCCGGGTCGCGGATGTCTCGAACAACCAGCTGGGCCCGCTGAACAGCGGCATCGAGCTGGTCACCGTGCAGGTCGGCGGCAACGACGCGGGCTTCTCGTCGGTGATCACCGAGTGCGCCAAGCCGTCCTGGCTCAGCAACTGCGACGGCGCGATCAACAACGCCCAGAACATCATCAACAACACGCTGCCCGGCCGGCTGAACGCGCTGTACAGCACGATCCGCAGCCGGGCCAGCGCGGCCCGGGTCACCGTGGTCGGTTACCCGCGGCTGTTCAACGGCGAGGACTGCAACGCCGGCACCTTCTTCAGCGGTGCCGAGATGACCCGGCTGAACGCCACCGCGGACCTGCTGAACTCGAAGATCGCGGCCCGCGCGAGCGCTGCCGGCTTCGCCTTCGTGAACCCGACGTCGGCCTTCATCGGCCACGCCGTGTGCGGCGACCCGGAGTGGATCAACGGGCTGTCCAGCCCGGTCTCCGAGTCGTACCACCCGAACCGCACCGGTCAGACGGCCTACGCGAACCTGGTAGACGACCACCTCTGAGGCTCCGGCACGTCCGTGCGGCGCGGTAGCGTCCCGCCGCATGGACGTGCTCACCGATGATCAGGTACGGCGCACCCGGGCGGCCGCCAACGGTCTCGACCGGCCCTTCACCGGTGCCGGCCCGGACGCGGTCACCGACGTCGTACGACGCGTGGCCGGCGTGCAGGCCCAGACCTGGACGGCGGCGGCGCTCGCGGTCCGCGCCCGCAGTACCGCGACGGTGTGGAGCGATGTGGATCAGGCCCGGGTGGCGGACCGGTCGGTGGTGCGCGGGTGGTATCAGCGCGGCACCCTGCACCTGGTCGCGGTCGACGACCTGCCCTGGCTGCTGGTGGCGCTGCGCCCCGCGGTCGAGGCGCTGCTGCGCCGGCAGCGCTTCGCCGAGCTGGGCCTGGACGGCGAGACCCGCGCCGCGGGCCGCAAGCGGCTGCTGTCCGAGCTGTCCGGTCGCGGACCGCTGACCCGGGCCGAGATCGGTACGTCGCTGGCCGCGGCCGGGTTGCTTGCGGCATCGACCGGGCAGGCGGTGATCCACCTGATCCGGGACGCCGCGCTGCACCAGGAGGTCTGCTACGGCCCGGACCGGGACGGGAAGGAGACCTGGGTGGCGGCGGCGGACTGGCTCGGCCCGGTCGGGACCACCGGCCGGGAGACCGCACTCGCCGAGCTGGCCGGGCGGTACCTGGCGGCGTACGGGCCGGCCACGGCCGAGGACCTCGCCGCCTGGTCCGGCCTGCCGAAGCCGGAGGCGCGCGAGGCCTTCACGCTGCGCCGCGACCTGGTCGAGGTGAGCACGCCGGGCGGTCCGATGGCGATGCTGGCCGGGCAGGAGACCGAGGTCCGGCCCGGTGAGCCGCGGCTGATCGGGGAGTACGACACCTACCTGCTCGGTCACGCCGGTCGCGGGCTGGTGCTGGACGAGCGGTTCCGGCGCCGGATCCATCCCGGTGGTGGGTTGCTACGGCCCGCGGTGGTCGGCCCCGACGGCCGGGTCGCCGGCGGCTGGCGGTTCGACCGGCGCCGTGGTGCGGTCGACCTCGAGCCGTTCACGGGTGGGGCGTTCACGGGTGGGGCCCTGGATGCCGAGGTTGCAGACGTGACGCGGTTCTGTGAGCTGTAGTGAGTATGCCCTTGTAGGCATATAACTGGATTGGTATATTCGGGGTCATGACGTTCGAGGTGTTGGCCGACCCGACCCGGCGGCGGATCCTGGACCTGCTCCGGGAGCGCCCGCGGCTGGTCGGTGAGCTGACCGAGGCGCTCGGGCTCAGCCAGCCCGGTACGTCGAAGCAGCTCCGGGTGCTGCGCGAGGCCGGGCTGGTCGTGGTCCGGCCGGATGCGCAGCGCCGCTGGTACGAGCTTCGGCCCGAGCCGCTGGCCGAGATCGATGCCTGGCTGGCGCCGTACCGGGCCTTCTGGAACGAGCGGCTGGACGCGCTGGAGCGTCGCCTCGACGCCATGCCCGATTCCGACTGACATCGATCGAGGGAGTGCCATGACATCGCAGACCCGGACCGGGTTGGCCACCAAGGACACCGTTGACGGCCGGCCGGTGCTCCGCTTCGAGCGGCGGCTGCCGCACCCGCCGGAGAAGGTCTGGCGGGCGGTGACCGACCCGGCCGAGCAGAAGCACTGGTTCCCGGCCGCTATCGAGACCGACGGCGGGCTCGCGGCCGGTGCCGCCGTGCGATTCGTGATGGAACAGCCGGGCGTGGACGACAGCACCGGCGAGGTGCTCGAACACGACCCGCCGAAGGTACTGGTGCTGCGCTGGGACACCGACGTACTGCGGTTCGAGATCGTGCCCGACGGCGACGGTTCCCGGCTCTACTTCAGCCACACACTCGGTGGTGGCGGGACGTGGGGCGACGAGCGGTTCGCCGCGCAGCACGCCGCCGGCTGGGACAGCTGCCTGGACCATCTCGAGGCGCGGCTGGACGGCGCGGAACCGCCGCCTGACCACTGGTTCGAGTACAACGAGCTGTACGTCGACGAGTTCGGCCTGGCCGAGGGCGCGATCGCGGACGGCGGCAAGATCCTGCGGTTCGAGCGCGTGCTGGTGCAGCCGCTCGACGAGGTCTGGTCGGTGCTCAGCGGCGATGGCACGCTCGCCGTCGGCGTCCCGCCGCCCGCGGCGTTGACCACTACGGAGGTTGCCGCCGGCAACGTCACCGCGGTGGAGGCGGACCGCTGGATCGAGTACGCCTGGCTGCGCGACGGCCACCCTGCCGGACACGTCGGCTGGGAGCTGTCCCCGCTGCCGTTCGGCTGCCGGCTGGTGCTGACCCAGGTGCTGCCGTCCGGGGAGACCGCGTCGGCCGCCCGGTCATTGGCCGCCTGGCAGGTGCACCTGGAACTGCTGGTCGCACGGCTGCACGGTATCGACCGTCCGTGGCCGGACGACCGGGTCGACGAGCTCACCGCGATGTACGCCGGCCGGGTGAGCTGACCGTTCCACCCGGTCACCGGTCCGCTCGACCCCGTGACACGGCGCCGCGGCAGTCGTAGGTTCGGCCGCATCGACGAGGGAGGGAGCAGCGCGATGTGCACCGAACACAGCAGGCAGCTGACGTCGAAGGTCACCCGGCGAACAGCGATGACCGGTGCCGCGGCGGTGGCGGCCACGGCGGCCCTGGGCGGTACGGCGGAGGCGACCGACCGCGGTCACGCGTTCGGCGGGAAGCACCGCCGGCTGCGGGACCTGACGTATCCGCTGACGACGTCGTTCCCGGCGTTCGTGCCCGGCGAGGAGGCGGTCCGGCGTACCACGGTGACGATCGAGAACGACGGCTACTACCTGCAGGAGTGGCGCATCATCGAGCACATCGGGACCCATCTCGACGCGCCGGGCCACTTCACCGCCGGCGGCCGGCTCGCGACCGAGCTGGAGCTGTCCGAGCTGATCGTGCCGGCCGTGGTCGTCGACATATCGCACCGCGCCGACGGCGACGCCGACGCGGTGGTGACCGTGGACGACCTGCGCCGGTTCGAGCGCCGCCACGGCCGGATCCCGCGCGACTCGGCCGTGTTGATGTTCTCCGGTTGGGGTGAGCGGGTCGGGGACGCCGACGCGTACCGCAACGCCGACGCGGCCGGCACGCTGCACTTCCCGGGCTTCTCCGCGGACGCCTGCGAATGGCTGCTGCGGCGCCGCGGGATCCGCGCGCTCGGGGTGGACACGCTGAGCACCGACCCGGGCAACTCCACGACGTTCGAGACGCACCTGGTGCTCAGTGCGGCCGACCGCTACGGCTTGGAGAACCTCGCCAACCTGGACCGGATCCCGCCGACCGGTACGACGGTCGTCGTCGGGCTGATCCCGTACCAGGAGGGCTCCGGCGGCCAGGCACGGGTGTTCGCCACCTGGTGACGGCCGGCTAGATCCGGCGGCTCACGTCGGCCAGCAACCGTTGCAGCTGGCCGGCCAGCACGCTGCGCTGCCTGGGGGAGAGCGACGAGAGCAGCTCGGACTCGCGGGTCAGCACCGCGTCGACGGTGGTCTCCACCAGGTCGTGGCCCTTTCCGGTCAGGCTGACCACCACCGCGCGGCTACGGTCCCGGGCGGTACGGCGGGTGACCAGGCCGGCGGCTTCGGCACGCGCGACCCGCTGCGAGATCGCACCCGCGGTGACCAGGGTCCGGCGGGTCAGCTCACGGGTGGTGAGCTCGTACGGCGACCCGCTGCGGCGCAGCACACTGAGCAGGTCCAGCGTCGCGGGGTCGACCTTGACCTCGGCCAGCAGCCGGCGCCGGTCGTCGGCGAACAGCTTGGCCAGCCGCCACAGGGGAGTGACCACACCGATCGAGTCCACAGGCGTGCCTGGGCGCTCGCGTTCCCATGCCGCGGCGATCTCGCCGACCGGGTAGGGGGTCGGTGTGTCCAGCGGGTATCCGTCCGGCTGTGGCATCGAGTCCTCCTGCACCAGATGGTACGTTTAGACCTCAACGTTTAGGACTAAACAGTGCCGGGAGTGTCGTGGACAGCAGGACGGTCGTGGTCACCGGAGGCTCCAGCGGGATCGGCCGCGCGGTGGCGGCGCGGTTCGTCGCCGACGGTGCGGAGGTGGTGATCACCGGACGGCGTGCCGACGTGCTGAAGGCGGTCGCGGACGAGATCGGCGCCAGGGGAGTGGTGTGCGACGGGACGGATCCGGTGGCGGTCGAGCAGGCGCTGACCCAGTTCCCGGAGCGGATCGACGTGCTGGTGAACAACGCCGGCGGCAACACCGACCTCGTCCAGCCCGAGCCGCACGATCTGAGCCGGCTGGCCGCGAACTGGCAGGCGAACCTGGCGGCGAACGTGCTGACCGCGGTGCTCACCACCACCGCACTGTCGGACCGGCTGGCCGACGGCGGGACCGTCGTACTGCTCGGGTCGATCGCGGCCGACCGCGGGTCCGGCGGTGGTTCCTACGGCGCGGCCAAGGCGGCGCTGGGTACCTGGAACCTGGATCTGTCCGCCGAGCTCGGCGCGCGGGGGATCACCTCGAACGTGATCTCGCCGGGGTACGTCGCGGAGACCGAGTTCTTCGGAGACCGGATGACCGACGAGCGACGCGCATCGTTGCTGGCGGCAACCAGGAACAAGCGGGAGGGGAGTCCGGCCGACATCGCCGAGACGGTGTTCTTCCTCGCCTCGCCAGGCGCCCGGCACATCACCGGGCAGGTACTCAACGTGAACGGTGGCGCGGTCACCACCCGCTGAAAAGGGATTTGCGGCTCCGGCTGTCGTCGGGCACGATCGGACGCCGTGCCCACAGAACGCATCGGTCCGCCCGTCATCGCACCGGAACGCGAGATGCTGCGCGCGTTCCTGGACTACCACCGGGCCACGCTCGCGATGAAGTGTGACGACCTGTCCGACGAGGACCTGCGCCGGCGGTCGATGCCGCCGTCGACGCTGTCGCTGCTCGGCCTGGTCCGGCACATGGCCGAGGTCGAGCGGCACTGGTTCCGCCGGGTGGTGGGTGGCGAGAAGCTCCCGATGGTGTGGTCGGACCAGCCGTGGGACTTCCAGTCCGCGTACGACGCCAGCGGCTCCAGCCGGGCCGAGGCCTTCGCCGGCTGGCAGAACGAGGTCGAGCATGCACGCCGGATCGAGCAGGACGCCGAGTCGCTGGACGTCACTGCCTACAACCCCCGGTCCGACGAGACCGTGTCGCTGCGGCTGGTGATGCTGCACCTGATCCACGAGTACGCCCGGCACAACGGCCACGCCGACTTCCTGCGCGAGGGGATCGATGGCACTGTCGGCGCCTGAGCACCCCTAGTCGTTGTCCGCGCCCGGCTGGTCGCTCTCGAGCACGTCCACCAGGCGTTGCATCGTCGCCAGCGTCGCACGCAGTTCGTCGGCACCCACCTCGGCCGCGATCCGGTCCGACCAAGGGTGCGTCACCATCGCGATCCGGCGGATGGCCCAGTAGCCGGCCTCGGTACACGCCAGCAGCTTCGCCCGCCGGTGCGCCGGGTTGGGCCGGTACTGAGCGAGCTCCTGCTCGACGAGCAGGTCCGCGATCCGTCGTACCCCTTGCCGGCTGACACCCATCCGGCGGCCGATCTCGGCCACGGTGCGCGGCTGGTCTAGCACGCCGCCGAGCACCTGCCACCAGGCCGCGGTCATGCCGCCCTCTGCCGCGAGCACCTGGGCAGCGTCCATCAGCCGGGCGTTGAGCCGGAACGTGGTGAGGATCACTTCGGTCAGCAACTCCCCGGCCTCGGTCCGCGCCGGCGGCTCCGGCCAGTCCCGGCGGGGCGGAACCGTTCCGCCCCGCGTCTCCCGAGCAGTGCTCATGCGAGCGGCTCACCCGCGGTCGGCACAGCCTCCATCAGCACCGGGTAGGCGGCCGGATCGGCGCGGTGGAAGACGCCCTCGTAGGCGTCCAGCGCGCGCTCCGAGGCCAGCCCGAGACGACTCAGCGTCGCCCGGGCGAACTGCACCGGGGACTGTGGTCCGGCTGTGATCAGGTCGCCGTCGACGACAGCTCGCTCGTCGACATAGTGGTCGCCACCCGGATACCCGGTCCCGTGCTGCAGGTACATCGGGTCGGCACTCGTGTGCTTCCGCGCGTCGAGCAGACCCGCCCGGGCCAGTCCGGCGGTCGCGCCGCAGATCGCCGCCACCGGCACACCGGCGTCCAGGAAGCGCTCGGCCAGTTCGGCGAACGCGCTGCCGCCGGCGTCGTCCCACATCTCGCCGCCAGGCAGGATGAGCAGGCCGCTGTCCGCTGGGTCGAGATCGGCCAGCACCATGTCGGGCGTGATCCTCAGCCCACCCATCGTGGTGACCGGTTCGGGGGACTCGGCCACGGTCACGATGTTCCACGGCGTGCCGGTGAAGCGGCCCGTGCGCAGCTCGACCAGCAGATACCCGTACTCCCAGTCGGCGGCGGTGTCGAAGATGGCGAGGTGAGCGATATACGTGTTCATAGGCAACATGTTGTCATTTCGACAACATGTTGTCAAGATGCCAGGCTGGTTGGAAAAGCTCGATGAGGTTGCCTGCCGGGTCGTGGATCAGGATCTGCTGACCGCCGGGTCCGGTGACGATGTCGCTGCCGAAAGCTATGCCGGCCGCGGTCAGTCGGTCGATCTCGGCGCGGAGGTCGACGACGATGAGGTGGATGCGGTTGCGGCCGGCGACATTGGCGTCCTCAGGAGTGGCGCGGGCACCGGAGCTGGCCGGGCCGGACAGGAGCACGCGGAGTGGTCCGCGGACGACATCGGCGAAGGCCGATCCGGCGCTGTGGCGCAGGGTGAAGCCGAGGTGCGCGGTGTAGAAGTCGACGGCGGCGGGCACGTCGTCCACGATGTAGCGGACGCTGGCGAACTCCTCCGGGGCGACAGTCATGACTCCTCCTTCTCCTTCTCGCGTTTGCGGGATGCAGCCAGGACGGGCAGTAGGTACCGGATGCGGGTGTGCAGCTCTCCGGCGACCCCGTGCAACGCGGCATCACCGGCTCTGCGGTCGGCTCGGTCGCCGGCCGCGATCCTGGCCGGGTCGGGGATGCTCCAGTGCACGAGCTCGGGAGGGCCGGGGAAGTCCGGGCAGATCTCGCGGACCTTGTCGCACAGGCTGATCACGTAGTCGAACCGTCGTCCGGTGAGCGTGTCCAGGTGCGTGGGTTGGTGGTCGGCCAGGTCGATGCCGTAGTGCTCGCGCAGCAGGGGTGCCACGCCGGGATGCAGCGGCTTGGGATGGCTGCCGGCGCTGGCCGCGTCGACCCACGCTCGGCCGTGGTGGCGTAACAACGCGGCGGCGATGGGGGAGCGAGCGCTGTTGCCGGTACACAAGAACAACACCCGCACCCGCCGTCGTACCGGACGGGCCCCGACGGTCACGGCCGGATCCGGGCGCAGAGCAAGTGCGGGGTGCAGCGCCGCCCCGGTCGCAGCCAGTGCGTCGGCGCAGCTGGTCAGGTCCAGTTGGTAGTAGGTCTCGCGCGCATCGAAGCTGGAGCGCCGGGCCGTGACCAGTCCGCCGGTGCGGAGCCGGCGCAGGTGGTAGGACACGAGGTTCTGCGGTGCGCCCAGGGCGACGACCAGCTCGCTGACCCGCCGGTCACAACCGGCGAGCTCGCCGAGCAGCCGCCACCGCAACGGCTCGGCCAGCAGCCGTACGGCCGGTGGGATCACTGACTCGTTGCCCACCCCGGCATATTACATCAATACAGATTGATCGAAACTGCGGGCGTCGCTGGCAGCTCCGGCGCGACGTAGGATCTCGCATGTGACCAGCAGACCCGCCGCGGCGCAGCACCTGAGCGACCTCGCGCGGCTACGCCGGGTCCGTGACCGGATCGACCGGGAGTACGCGCAGCCGCTGGACGTCGAGGCGCTCGCCCGCGGCGTGCACATGTCGGCCGGGCACCTCAGCCGCCAGTTCCGACTGGCCTATGGTGAGTCGCCGTACGCCTACCTGATGACCCGGCGGATCGAGCGGGCGATGGCGCTGTTGCGTCGTGGCGACCTCAGTGTCACCGAGGTCTGCTTCGAGGTCGGCTGCTCGTCGCTGGGCACCTTCAGCACGCGCTTCACCGAGCTGGTGGGCGTGCCACCCAGCGTCTTTCGGGAGCAGGGTGCCCACGCGACGGCCGGGATGCCGGCGTGCGTGGCGAAACAGGTCACCAGACCGATCAGGAATCGAGAAGCGCGGGCCGGACAGCGGCAACTAGCGTGACTGCCATGGACCTGACCATTCACACGACCTTCCTCCCGCACGACGACCCGGACGCCTCCGTGGCCTTCTATCGCGACGCCCTCGGCTTCGAGGTACGCAGCGACTTCGGAGACGGCAAGATGCGCTGGATCACGGTCGGCCCCGCCGGCCAGCCCGACACGTCCATCCTCCTGGCGCCACCGGCCGCCGACCCCGGCATCACCGACGACGAGCGCCGCACCATCGTCGAGATGATGGCCAAGGGCACGTACGGCTGGATCCTGTTGGCCACCAAGGATCTCGACGGCACCTTCGATCGGGTGCAGGCCACCGACGCCGAGGTCGTCCAGGAGCCGACCGACCAACCGTACGGCGTCCGCGACTGCGCCTTCCGCGACCCTGCGGGCAACATGATCCGCATCCAGGAAGTGCGCTGAGCCGTCGGGTCGCAGGCCTGACTGACAGCCGAGACGAAAGCGATCTCAGGTGCATCCTCACCAGGTGCCCTTGGTGCTCCGACGCCTTGTGCCCTCCGCCTACCGGCCGGTGCTCGCCAACCGGGTGTTCCGGCGACTGACCCTCGGCTTCGCGGTCTCGTACCTCGGGGACGGGATGAGCTTCGTCGCGGTGCCGTGGCTCGCCATCGAGCTCGCGCCGCAGGCGACCGTGGGTCTGTGGGTCGGCGGCGCGGTGGCCGCGTACACGTTGCCGGGTGTGGTCGGCGCGCTCGTGTTCGGTCGCCGTCTGCGCCGGATGCCGGCCAGGCGGCTACTGCTCGCCGACAACGTGGTGCGCGGGGTGCTTCTCGGCGCCGTACCGCTCGCCTGGCTCGCCGGGCTGCTTACGCTGCCGCTGTACGTCGTGCTGCTCGCGGTCTCGTCGCTGCTGCACGCGTGGGGCAGCGCCGGCAAGTACACCCTGCTGGCCGAGCTGCTGCCCGGGGAGCAGCGGCTCGCCGCGAACACCCTCGTCAGCTCGATCAACTTCGCTGCCATGATCGCCGGGCCGGCGATCGCCGGTGTACTCGTGGGGTACGTCAGCGCAGCGCTCGTGCTCGGCCTGGACGCGCTCACCTACGTGTTCCTCGCCGTACTCGTCGCACGGATGCGGCTGCCGGACTCGGGGCACGTCTCCGTCGTCGACCAGACGGCCGCCCGCGGCGGGCTCGCGCTGCTGCGGTCCCATCCCGAGCTGCTCGGGCTGCTGACGCTCACCTGGTTCTTCAACCTGCTGTACGGACCCGTCGAGGTCGCGCTGCCGCTGCACGTGACCGACGACCTGCACGCGCCGGGCACGCTGCTCGGCCTCTACTGGATGCTGTTCGGCATCGGCGCGGTGCTCGGTGGGCTCGCGGTCGGCGCGCTGCGGCAGTTGCCGCTGTGGCCGGTGACGGTCGCCATCGTGGTCGCCTGGGGGCTCGCGCTGCTGCCGTTCGGGTTCGTCGTGCCGACGGCCGTCACCGTCGCGTCCTTCACGCTCGGCGGCGCGATCTACGGGCCGTTCGTAGCGCTCTCGGTGACGCTGATGCAGGCGAAGTCGCCACCGCAGTACCTGGCGGCGATGCTCGCTGCCCGCAGCGCCGTGCTGCTCACCGCCTCCCCGCTCGGCACCGCGCTCGGTGGACCGCTCACCACGGCGCTGGGTCCGCGCGCGACGCTCGGCGGCTCGGGACTCGCCACCGTGGTGCTCGGCGCCGTCGCGTGCGTCCTGCTGCTGGCCCGACGCAGGAACCAGCGAGCGCATGAGCCTGGCGCGCCAGATCGATCAGGAATCGAGAAGCGCCGGCTCCCGAGCCGCACCTAGCGTGACTGCCATGGACATCACCTCTTACGCGAGCTTCCTCCCGATCAACGAGCCCCACTGAGCCGGCCGGAGTTCTGTCATGTGTTACCACTCGTTCCACGTGGCTGCCGGGCGCGGGACTGTCCCGGAGGAGGTCGTGATCCCGCAGCGCCTGCGCCACCTGGCGCGGCTGCGCCGGGTCCGTGACCGGATCGACCGGGAGTCCGCGCAGCCGCTGGACGTCGAGGCGCTCGCTCGCGGCGCGCACCTGTCGGCCGGGCACCTCAGCCGCGAGTTCCGGCTCGCCTACGGCGAGTCGCCGTACAGCTATCTGATGACGCGGCGCCAGACCGGTCAGGAATCGAGAAGCGCCGGTCACCGGGCCGTAACTAGCGTGACTGCCACGGACATCACCACAACAGGAGGACGACCGATGCGCATCAAGTGGACCAGACTCTACGTCAATGACCAGGAGCAGGCGCTCCAGTTCTACACGGAGGTGCTCGGCTTCCAGAAGAAGGCGGACTTCTCCAAGGGGAACTATCGCTGGCTGACTGTGGCTTCGCCGGAGGATCCGGAAGGAGTGGAGCTGATCCTGGAATCGAACGCGGACCCGGCGGGGAAGGAGTACCAGGAAGCGCTGCGCAGCCAGGGCCAGCCCGCCACTCAGTTCCTGGTCAGCGACGTCCAGGCGGAGCACGATCGCTTGTCCGCAGAAGGCGTGCAGTTCACGATGCCGGTCACGTCCACCACCGGCTCCATCATCGCCGTCCTTGACGACACCTGCGGGAACCTGATTCAGCTCACCCACCTCACCTGGGGCTGAGGCACGTACGCCGGCATGCTCCTGGCCACCACCACCAGGAGCATGCGCTGTACCAGACGTTCTGCTCGGATCTGGTTAGATCGACCTTGGCGACGCTGACGGAGACCGCGAAGGCGGCCTCGCCTGAGAGATGGAGACACGATGACCACGGCCAAGAAACCGGCCAAGAAAGTGAAGACGCAGCCACCTGCGCTACACGTTGCCGACAGCCACGATCTGATCCGCGTGCAGGGCGCGCGCGTGAACAACCTCAAGGACGTCAGCGTCGAGATCCCGAAGCGCCGGCTGACGGTGTTCACCGGAATCTCCGGCTCGGGCAAGAGCTCCCTGGTGTTCAGCACGATCGCCGCCGAGTCGCAGCGGATGATCAACGAAACCTACAGCGCCTTCCTGCAGGGCTTCATGCCGACGCTGACCCGGCCCGAGGTCGACGTACTCGAAGGGCTGACGACCGCGATCATCGTCGACCAGGAGCGGATGGGTGCGAACCCACGCTCGACGGTCGGCACGGTGACCGACGCCAACGCGATGCTGCGGATCCTGTTCAGCCGGCTCGGGCACCCGCACGTCGGTCCGCCCACGGCCTTCTCGTTCAACGTGCCGACGCGCAAGGCGAGCGGGGTCATGAGCACCGACAAGGGTGGCCGGGTTGAGAAGAACGTGGTGCGCGATGTCGTCTACCTGGGCGGCATGTGTCCGCGCTGCGAGGGCATGGGCGCGGTCACCGACTTCGACCTGACTGCGCTGTACGACGACAGCAAGTCGCTCAGCGAGGGTGCGCTGACGATCCCCGGCTACAGCATGGATGGCTGGTACGGCCGCATCTTCAGCGGCTCCGGCTTCTTCAACATGGACAAGCCGATCAGCAAGTACACCAAGAAGGAACTGCACGACCTCCTCTACAAGGAGCCGACCAAGATCAAGGTCGAGGGCATCAACCTGACGTACGAGGGCGTGATCCCGAAGATCCAGAAGTCGATGCTCTCCAAGGACGTCGACGCGATGCAGCCGCACATCCGCGCCTTCGTGGAGCGGGCGGTGACGTTCACGACCTGTCCCGAGTGCGACGGCACCCGGCTCACCAAGGAGGTCCTGGCCTCCAAGATCCACGGGAAGAACATCGCCGATCTCTGCGCCCTGCAGATCACCGACCTGGCCGACTGGGTCCGCGGCCTCGACGAACCGTCGGTGGCTCCGCTCGTCACCGGGCTGCAACACCTCCTCGACTCGTTCGCGGAGATCGGGTTGGGCTACCTCTCGCTCGACCGCCCCTCGGGGACCCTGTCCGGGGGAGAGGCACAGCGCACCAAGATGATCCGCCACCTCGGCTCGTCGCTCACCGACGTCACCTATGTCTTCGACGAGCCGACGATCGGCATGCACCCCCATGACATCGAGCGGATGAACGCACTACTGCTGCAACTGCGGGACAAAGGCAACACCGTGCTCGTCGTGGAGCACAAGCCCGAGACCATCGCGATCGCCGACCACGTCGTCGACCTCGGCCCCGGCGCCGGCACGCAGGGCGGCACGATCTGCTTCGAGGGCACCCTGGAGAGGCTGCGGGGGAGTGACACCACGACCGGCCGCCATCTCGACGACCGGGCGAAGCTCAAGGGATCGGTGCGTTCGTCCTCCGGTGCGCTGGATGTCCGCGGCGCGTCGACGCACAACCTCCGGGACGTGGACGTCGACATCCCGCTCGGGGTGCTCTGCGTGCTCACGGGTGTCGCCGGCTCCGGCAAGAGCTCGCTGATCCAGGGCTCGGTGGCCGGCCGTGACGGCGTGGTGGTGATCGACCAGGGTGCGATCCGCGGTTCGCGGCGCAGCAACCCTGCGACGTACACCGGACTGCTCGACCCGATCCGCAAGGCGTTCGCGAAGGCCAACGGCGTGAAGCCGGCGCTCTTCAGCGCCAACTCCGAGGGCGCCTGCCCCGCCTGCAACGGCGCCGGCGTTATCTACACGGAGCTGGGGGTCATGGCCACCGTCGAATCCGTCTGCGAGGAGTGCGCGGGGAAGCGGTTCCAGGCGTCGGTGCTGGAGTACACATTCGGCGGCCGGAACATCGCCGAAGTGCTCGCGATGCCGGTGACCGAGGCCGAGGAGTTCTTCGGTGGCGGTGAGGCGCGCACGCCGGCCGCGCACAAGATCCTCGACCGGCTCGCCGACGTCGGGCTCGGCTATGTCAGCCTGGGCCAACCGCTGACGACACTCTCCGGAGGGGAGCGGCAGCGGCTCAAGCTGGCCACCCAGATGGCCGAGAAGGGCGACGTCTACGTCCTCGACGAGCCGACGACCGGCCTCCACCTGGCCGACATCGAGCAGCTGCTGGGCCTGCTGGACCGGATCGTCGACTCCGGCAAGTCGGTCATCGTCATCGAGCACCACCAGGCGGTCATGGCGCACGCCGACTGGATCATCGACCTCGGCCCGGGCGCCGGCCACGACGGCGGCCGGATCGTCTTCGAGGGCGCGCCCGCCGACCTCGTCGCCGCCCGCTCGACCCTCACCGGCGAGCACCTCGCGGCCTACGTCGCCAGCTGACCGTTCGTGAGGGATCAGCTCTCCTGGCTGCGCTGGATCGTCTCGGCGATCCGCTTGATGCGATGCAGCCGGGCGTCCCAGGTGGCCCCGACCGACGACAGCTGCGCGACCGCGCGGGCGAGCTGGGCCTCGTCCACCTCGTAGCGGCGCTCGCGTCCGGACTGCGTGACGTGCACCAGCCCGACCCGGTCGAGTACGCCGAGGTGCTTGGCGACCGCCTGCCGCGTGACCGGCAGCTGCTGGCTCAGCCCGGTCGCCGTGCCGCCGCCGTCGGTCAGCAGCAGGTCGAGCATCCGCCGCCGTGTCGGGTCGCCCACCGCCGACCAGAGGTCGTCGTCGACGGTGACGCTCATCGCGTCGACACCAGCCGCGCGACGTACGTGGCGAGGCGGGGGAGGAAGTGGTCCCAGCCGGCGGCGTGATCGCGGTACTGCTCCTCGAGCACTGCTGCCTCCCAGCCCTTCTCCCGGAACCCCGCCTCGGTGAAGCGCAGCAGTGTGCCCGCACCGGACGGGACCAGCTCGAAGGTCACCAGCAGCGAGTTGTCCGGCGTCGCGGCCTCACCCTCGTCGTACACCCACCGGAAGGAGAACCGTCGCGGCGGATCGGCCTCGATCACCGTGAGCGGTACGACGTTCGCGTCCGGCGTTGACCTGTCGCCGAACGAGACGACCCCGGTGGCGCCGGCCCTCGGCTCGATCTCGGCCTCGTCCGGCCACCACCCACGCAGGTGCTCGGGCGTGCTGATGACCTCGTAGACCACCTCGGGCGTGGCCTCGACGTGGATCTCCCGCTCGATGCTGCCGTACTCCATGCCACTCTCCGATCCTCGCAACCTTTGGTTGCATATGACTGTAGATCGCCTTTTCGGGATGCGCAACCATGGGTTGCGCTAGGACGTGAACGGCAGGTCTGGCGACGTCAGGAGCTGGTGAGGATGACCAGTCGCTGCGTCGCTCGGGTCATCGCGACATAGCGGTCGACCGCTCCTTCGATGCCCTCACCGAACGCCTCTGGGTCGATGAGGACGACCAGGTCGAACTCGAGCCCCTTCGACAGCTCCGGGGTCAGCGACCGGACGCGGGACGTCGCCCGGAACATGCCAGCCTCGATGCCATCGGCGCCGATGACGCAGGCGATCCCGTCGGCATGCGCGGCGAGCCAGGTGTCGACGATCGCGTCCAGCTCCGCGACGGATCCGTGGACGACGGGTACGCCGTTGCTGCGGATGGAGGTCGGTACGTTGGCGTCGGGCAGCTCGGCCCGGATGACCGGCTCGGCTTCGGTCATCACCTCTTCCGGCGTCCGGTAGTTGATGCTCAGGGAGGCCAGGTTGATCCGGTCGAGCCCGACCCGCTCGAGCCGTTCCTGCCACGACTCGGTGAACCCGTGCCTGGCCTGGGCGCGGTCACCGACGATGGTGAAGCTCCGGGACGGGCAGCGGAGCAGCAACATCTGCCACTCCGCGTCGGTCAGTTCCTGAGCCTCGTCCACGACGATGTGCGCGAACGGGCCGGCGAGCAGGTCCGGGTCGGTGCTTGGCAGCGCGGTCGCGTCCACCAGGGCGTCATGGAAGTCCTCGCCACGAAGCATCGTCACGAGGCCTGCACCGTATTCCTCGTCGGCGACCTTGATCAGGTCGTCCACGACGCTGGCCATGTGCTCGCGTTCGGCGGCGAGGGCGGCTTCATGCCGGCGCTTCCGTCGTGACGCCTCCGGGTCGCCGAGCCGTTGCCGCGCCGCGTCCAGGAGCGGCAGGTCGGACACCGTCCAGGCCTGGGGGTCCTCGCGCTGCAGCTTCTTGACCTCGTCGGGGTTGAGCCAGGGAGCGCACATGCGCAGGTAGGCCGGCACCGTCCACAGGTCACCGACGAGGTCGGTCGGTTCGATCAGCGGCCACGCTTTGTTGAAGATGGTGACCAGCTCCTCGTTCTGCTGCAGTGACCTGCGCAGCATTTCCTCCGCGATGTCGTCGTCTTCGTATTCGTCTGCGTGCTTGTCCATCAGGATCGTGAGCAGCTCCTCCCAGACCTGGTCGCGCGCCTCGTTGTGCGGCGTACCGGAGTCTGCTGCTCCGAACGCCTCGGTCCAGTCGGCGGCGCTGAGCCAGATGTCGGACCAGTGGGTCTCGACCGTCATCGGTTTGGTGGGCGGCTCCTCGTAGAGCCTGACGGCCGGCTCGATCGCCTTCACCATGTCCGCAGACGACTTCAGCCGGGCCACGTCCGGGTCGGGCTCGTCCGGTGCCGCGGCTCCTTCGGGGAGGAGGTCCCGCAGGGTGCAGGTCTGCACGCCCTCCTCGCCGAGGCTGGGGAGGACGTCGGAGACGTAGGCCAGGTAGGGCTGGTGCGGACCGACGAACAGTACGCCGCCCCGGCGGTGACCGAGACGAGGGTCGGAGTACAGGAGGTAGGCGGTGCGGTGCAGAGCGACGACGGTCTTGCCCGTACCCGGACCGCCGTCGACGACGAGAGCGCCGCGGGAACCCGCGCGGATGATGGCGTCCTGGTCGGCCTGGATGGTGCCGAGGACGTCGCGCATCCGGGCCGAGCGGTTGCTGCCCAGGCTGACGATGAAGGCGGACTGGTCGTCGAGCGATGCGGCGTGCCCTTCGAGCCCGTCCGAGGTGAACACCTCGTCCCAGTAGTCGCTGATCCGGCCGCGGGTCCAGCGGTACCTGCGGCGGCTTGCAAGCCCCATCGGGTTGGCGTGGGTCGCCCCGAAGAACGGCTCAGCCGCGGGGGAGCGCCAGTCGATCAGGAGCTGGCGGCCCGTGCTGTCCGTGAGGCCGAGGCGTCCCACGTACGCGGGCTCGGGGTTGTCCGCGCTGACCATGTGTCCGAGGCACAGGTCCAAGCCGAAGCGCCGCAGGGCGCGCAGACGAGAGGTCAGTCGGTGGACCTCCATGTCGCGGTCCATCGCCTCCTGGCCGATGCCGCCAGGCGCCCTGCGGGTGGCATCGAGGCGGTCGGACAGGTCGGCGATCGACTGCTCGAGGCTCTCCGCGATGGCAGCGAAGTGCTGCTCGTCGCCGGCGATCAGCGTCGGGTCGGCCTTGGGGGAGAGGTGGTCGGGGAGGTCGAACGCGCTGGTAGTCAGGGAAGTCACGTCATCAGCTCCGATCGAGCAGCAGATTCGCGGCCACTTCTGGCTTCGGCCGACGATTCTGCGGCACGAACGGGGGCTTGCGGCAAGCCCCCCGGTGCGTTATAAGTTTGAAAATGGAAAGGAGTAGGTATTCTCCTTTCCATTTTTGCGTCCGCTGTGGACGGACAATCTCCGGTGTGCTGGCCGGCGACGTACCGGGTGTCAGTCGATCCTGGTCGCGCTATCGGGGGGTCAGGACACAGAACTCATTGCCATCGGGATCGGCCATAACCACCCAGCTGACCTCGCCCTGGCCGATGTCGATGCGCGTCGCCCCGAGGGAGACGAGACGGTCGACCTCCGCTTGCTGATCACCGTCGACAGGTGGAGCGAGGTCGAAGTGCAGCCGGTTCTTACCTGTTTTCGGCGCCACTGGCGGACCGCCCCAGGTGATCTTCGGACCGCCGCGCGGCGACCGGATCGCGGTCTCTTGGTCCTGATCCCAGACCAACGGCCAGCCCAGCGCTTCGCTCCAGAAGTACCCGACCTCCTGCGAACCGTCGCACGAAAGCGCCCCGATGAATCCGCAGTCAGCAAGGAAGTTGTTGCCCGGCTCGATGACGCAGAACTCATTGCCTTCGGGGTCGGCGAGCACCACATGATCCTCGTCCGGGCGTTGACCGACGTCGATGTGCCGGGCGCCGAGTCCGAGCGACCTCGCCACCGTCTGCTGCTGATCGTCGAGGGAGGTACTCGTCAGATCGAAGTGCATCTGGTTCTGGCCGGCCTTCTGCTCTTGACTCGGAAGAAGTCGAATCCGAAACCCGGTGTCATCGCTCGGCAGGAGGGCGATGCCGTCGTGGGGACCGTCGGCCATCTCCCAGCCCAGGACGCCGGCCCAGAAGCGCGCGAGACGGCGCGGGTCGTTCGCATCGAAGCACAGGGCAAAAAGGTGAGAAGTCATCCCGCTCCGCGTCTCCGATCTGCTGACTCACAATAGACCAGAGGGTGACACGCTCGCGCGCGATTGCCGTCACCCGGTTCAGGTACCGGCCTCGAGCACGGTGAGGTCGCGCACCGCATAACGGTGATGCTCGGCCTCTTCCTTCAGCACCACCTTGAGGCAGCGGCGCACGACGTACTCCTGGTCGGGATACGGGTCCGCCGGCTTGCGGCCGCATATCCGGTCGAGCTCGGCCTCGGTGAGCCCGTCGACCACACGCCGCATCGTGGCCATGCGGGCGAGCCGCGGCGCGAGCACCTCGTCGAGCGTCGGGGTGGCTTCGAGGGTGAGCCCGAGCTTCGCCGACGCGTCGGGCGGCATCCCGCCGTAAGGGAAGCCCAAGGGGTGGTACGGCGCTTCCTCCTCGAGCACGGCATTGCCGAGCCAGGCATCGCAGGCGAGCAGCAGGTGCCGTTGGGTCTCGACAAACGACCACTCGCCGTCGACCTGCTCGTGCAGCTTGGCCTCGGGCAACAGCCTGGCGCGGTCGAGCGTCGCCGCCCACAGCGTCTCGATGGCATCCCACGCAGCCCGGTAGTCGTCGGGGGACGCGGCGTCACGCGCCAGCACCCGCGTGGGGTGCTGCCGGTCGAGCTCGGACTCGACGTAGGCGGTCACGTCGACGTCGTTGACGACGAGACGCTCGAAGTCGCCACCGAGGTAGACGTCGCTGCCATAGCAGTCGACGATCTTCAGACCGCTGACCTCGCAATCGCGGATCTCGAGGCCGGCAAGGTCACA
>DASRHY010000339.1:0-67062 GCA_035650275.1 Kribbellaceae bacterium
CGGTGTCGAGGTGGTCGGCGGGATCGACCCGGCCGGGATGGACGGCGACCCCGTGCGGCACCTGGACGTCGTGTTCGGGCTGGCCGGCACCTATGGCGCGATGGTCGACATCCACCTGCACGACGGCGGCTCGCTCGGAACCTGGCAGCTCGGCCTGGTCTGCGAGCGCACCGTCGCTCTCGGCCTGCAGGGACGGGTCACGGTCAGCCACGCGTACGGGCTCGGCCAGGCCGCGCCGGCCGAGCAGGACCGGCTGGCGGCGCTGCTCGCCGAGGCGGGGGTGACGATCACCACCGCGGCCGTGTACGACTTCCCGGTCGCGCCGGTGCGGCGGCTGCTCGCGGCCGGCGCGAACGTTGCCTGCGGCCACGACGGGATCCGCGACCTGTGGGGGCCGTACGGCACCGGCGACATGCTCGACCGGGCCATGCACCTCGCGTACCGCAGCACGTTCCGCCGCGACGACGACATCGAGCTCGCCCTGCACGCGGCGACCCGCGGTGGCGCCAGGGCGCTCGGCCTGGTGTCATACGGACTGGTCGAAGGGGCAACCGCGGACTTGGTCGTGGTCCGGGCCGGTGGGCCGGCCGAGGCCGTGGTCACCCGACCGGCCCGCGACCTGGTCGTGAAGGCCGGCCGGGTGGTGGCGCGCGACGGCGTCCTGGTCGAGCAGACGCAGGTACGGCCATGAGCGCCGCGCCCACCCCGGTACCGGCGACCACAGCCGATCGTGATCGTGTGGTCGGCACCGTGGTGGCGGCGTTCGCCGACGACCCGGCCTTCCGGTTCTTCTTCCCGGACCGGTCGGCGTTCGACCGGCAGGCGGCGGCGTTCGCGGCGTACCTGTTCGACCTACGGGTCGACCACGGCACGGTCTGGGTGGTCGACGGCGGCGCCGCGGTCGCGATGTGGGACTCGCCGGACGCCGGCGAGGGGTCGGCCTCGCCCGACCTGCCGGAGGACGCTATGGCCCGGCTCCGCGACTACGACCGGGCGGTGCACTGGGCGCTGCCGGACACGCCGCACTGGTACCTGGGCGTGCTCGCCACCCATCCCGGCGCCGCCGGCCGCCGGTGGGGTCGTGCCGCGATGCAGGCCGGCCTCGCGGAGGCGGCCCGCGCCGGGCTGCCGTCGTACCTGGAGACCACCAACCCGGGCAACGTCGAGCTGTACCGCCGGGCCGGCTGGACCGTCACGCACTCGCTGACCGCCCGGGACCTGCCGGTCTGGGTGATGAGCTACGACCCGCCGCGCACCTGGTGAACATAGGCTTCCTTGTCCATCGTCTCCGCGCCAGCAGCACCGGCCAGAGCAGGTCGTCCTCGGTCTCGTGATGGTGCTGCAGCCCGGTGGCGATGTCGCGGCAGTGCCCGGCCAGTACGGCGGCGCGCCTGACGTTGCCGTCGGCAACATCGGCGACCAGGTCCGGCATCAGGCGGAACTCGCGGCGGAACGCCCGGTGCACGATCACCATGTCCTGTGTGTCGGGCTTCGTGCCGATGGTGCTGCTCATGTCGTCCTCCCCAGGGGAGCGTACCTACTCGGTCGGCACCGGTTGTGCCGTCGGCGCCGCCACGGGTAGCCGGATCCGGCGGCGGAACAGGCCCTGCGACACCGCGACTCCGGTGAGCACGACGAGCGCGCCGACCGGTTGGTACCAGGTCAGGTGCTCGTCCAGCACCAGCACGCCCACCACGATCGCGAACAGCGGGATCAGGTAGGTGACCATCGACGCCGTACTCGCCCCGACCAACCGGACGTTGCGCAGGTTGATCACGAACGCCAGCCCACTGCCGAGCGCGCCGAGCGCCAGCATGCTCGCGACCACCTCGAGCGACAGCTCCCACGGCACCGGCGGCGCGCCGCCCGCGAGCAGCGGCGCGACCAGGGCCAGCTCGGCGGTCGCGGCGATCAGAAAGCCCGCGGACAGCGCCAGGCCGGAGATCGGCGCACCGGCTACGAACTTCTTCTGGTACGGGATCGCGATGGCATAGCAGGCCGCCGCGGCGAAACACATCAGCTGCCCGGCCAGCCCGGCGCCGTCGGCCTGCCACGCGCCGAGCACCACCAGCATGCCGGCGAACCCGATCAGCACCCCGAGCGCGCGCTGCACGCTGAACCGCTCAGTGCGGAACACGAGCACCGCGATCGGCAGCACGACCAGTGGAGTGGTGCCGTTCCAGATCCCGGCCAGCAGCGACGGGATCCGCTGCTCGCCGTACCCGAAGAGCGTGAACGGCAGGGCGGCGCCGACCGCGCCGAGCACCAGGAAGTGACCCCACAGCCGCCGCGACCGCGGCAGCGCCTCCCGCTTGATCGCGAGGACGACGACCAGGGTGAGCGCGCCGGTCGCGACCCGGCCGAGCGTCAGGTACGCCGGGTGCAGCTCGCGGACGCCGACAGCGATGAACAGGAAGCTGCACCCCCAGATCGCGGCCAGTGCCACCATCCCGGGCAACCACGATCGAACCGAGGGCTTGTCAGCAGTCGTCAACAGAGTCACACCTGACATCCTCCACTACCCCACCGACAACAGGCACCCCTTTTCCATCGTTCGTCGGTCGCGCCGGGCCCGGACTGACGGACGATCGATCAGGGGGCGGGGAGCGTTGCGGAGGGGGAGGTGGCGGTGAGGAGGATTGCGGGTGGAGTGGCCATCGTGTGTGTCAGCGTGGTGAGAAGGCGGGGGAGGTCGACCGGCGCGGAGGGGTGGAGGGCTTCGGCGACGATCAGCACGTTGCTTGTGGTATCGCGGACGGCGGACGCGCCGCTCTGGCGGTTGGTCCAGCGGCGGGCGTGGGCGCGGCCGGCGTCGTCGGCGAAGATCACCTCGCCTGGTTCCGGGTGCTCGGTGGTACCCGCGAACGTCAGGTAGCTCTCGTCGCCGGTCGCCGGCCGGACCTCCAGGTCGCCCGCGATCTGGTCCAGGTCGAGGACGGCGACCGGGATGGCGTACGCGAGGGAGACCGCGTTGCAGAGGTCGATCACCGGGTGGATCCGCGGCAGTGCACCGTCCTTGCGGAAGCGCCGCAGCAGCGACTCCGCGGCGCACCGGTACTGGGTCGGCTTCAGACCCATCCGGGAGAAGGCGCGCCGCCAGGCCTGGATCTCCTCGAGCTCGGACTCGGTCCGGCCCGCGAGCCGCTCGGCCGCCACCGCGGTGAAGGGTTCGAGGTCGAACTCGGCGTCCTTACGGATCCCGGTCGCGTGCACCACGCCGGCGACCAGCTCGGGGTAGCCGGACCAGATCTCCGGAGCGTGCTGGAACCGCATCACTGGTCCGCCGCCGCGAGCCGGGCGCCGAGCGCGACGAACGAGGCGGCGAACGACCGCCGCATCCAGGTGATCACCCGTGGCCGGGTGATCACGTGCTCGCGGACGGCCGCGGCGCAGACGCCGTACCCGGCGAACACCACGAACGTGAGCAGCATGAACACGGCGCTGAGCTGCAGCATGGGCAGCGGTGCGGCGGTGTCGACGAACTGTGGCAGGAACGCCACGAAGAAGATGGTGAGCTTCGGGTTCAGCAGGTTCACCAGCACCGCGGACACGATCACCGAGCGGGCGGTGCGGGGCGCTTCGCCGACCGGGACCGTGATCGCGTCCCGGTCGCGCAGCGTTGCCCACGCCATGTACAGAAGGTAGGCGACGCCGGCGTACTTGAGTACCTGGAACGCGACCGCGCTGGTGTGCATCAGCGCTGCCAGTCCGGTGACGGTCGCCGCGATGTGCGGGACGATGCCGAGCGTGCAGCCGAACGCGGCGACCAGGCTCGCCCGGCGACCGTGGGACAGCCCGGCGGACAGCGTGTAGATGACGCCGGTGCCAGGGGTGGCGACGACGGCGAGCGTGGTGGCCAGGAACGCGATGCTCATGGATCCACTCTGGGGTCACAATGGTCCGGTGAGAAGGTCCATACCGGACGCCGGCAGCAGGTCCATATCGGCAGGATCGGACTTCCTGCAGCTGGACATCGACGACGCCCCGGTCCGCGGCCGGTCCGCCTGGCTCGCCGGGCAGCTCCGGCTGGCGATCGCCGACGGGCGGCTGCCGGTGGGGAGCAGACTGCCCGCGACCCGGGTACTCGCCGCGGAGCTGCGGGTGTCGCGGGGCGTGGTGACCGAGGCGTACCAGCGGCTGGTCGAGGACGGCCACCTCGCGGGTCGTGGTCGCGCCGGCACCACCGTCGTCGCCGCGCCGGCCGCGACACCGCCCGCGACACCGCCCGCGAGTCACGGGCCGTTGCCCGCGGCAACCAGCGTGTTCGGCGACCCGGCGGACCTGGCCGTCTTCGACAACGTCCGCGCGGCACCGGCCCGGATCGACCTGTCGCCCGGCGTGCCCGACCTTGCCGCGTTCCCGCGCTCGGCCTGGCTGCGCGCCGAGCGCGCCGTACTGGACCGGCTGGCGCCTGCGGACTTCGGGTACGGCGACCCGCGCGGCACACCCGCGCTGCGCGGCGCGGTGTCGCACTGGCTGGCCCGCAACCGCGGGATCCGGGTGCACCCGGCCGAGGTGGTCGTGGTGGCGGGTGTCTCGCAGGCACTCGGGCTGCTGGCCCAGGTACTGCGGGCGGACGGCATCGACGCGGTCGCGGTGGAGGACCCGGGCTCGCTCGGCGTCCGCCAGCACCTGCGGAACCACGCACTGCGCACGCCGCCGGTGCCGGTCGACGAGGGCGGGCTGTGCGTCGACGAGCTGTACGACGCCGACGCCCGGGCGGTGATGCTGACCCCGGCACACCAGTTCCCGACCGGAGTCGTGCTGGACGGCGACCGGCGGCGCCGGCTGATGCGCTGGGCCTCCGAGGGCGGGCTGGTGATCGAGGACGACTACGACGCCGAGCACCGGTACGACCGGCCGCCGGTCCCCGCGCTGCGGTCGGTGCTGCCGGAACAGGTCTGCTACACCGGCAGCGTCTCGAAGCTGCTCGCGCCGGCGCTGCGGGTCGGCTGGGTGCTGGTGCCGTCGCGGTACGCCGGCGCGATGGTCGCGGCGAAACGGAACGCCGACCTCGGCAACGCCGCGCTGCCGCAGCTGGTGCTGGCCGAGCTGATGGGGTCCGGTGAGCTTGAGCGGCACCTGCGCTTCCTGCGTCGCCGGCACGTCCGCCGCCGCGACGCGATGATCCGGGCGATCCGGACAAGGTTGCCCGAGGCAACGGTGCACGGCGCCGCCGCGGGCCTGCACCTGATGGTGACGTTCGACCGGGACCTGGACGACACCCAGCTCGCGACCGCGGCGCTGGCCGTCGGGGTCAAGGTGCAGCCGCTGTCCTGGCACAGCCAGCGCGGCTACCGGCCGGGACTGGTGCTCGGGTACGCCGCGAACCCGCCGGCCGTGATCGAGGACGGCATCGCGGCCCTGAGTGACGTACTGGGCGACTTCGCCACCGACTAGAGCGACGACAGCGCGTCGAGCTCGGTGCGCAGGTACCCGGCGAGCCGGTCCAGGTCCGGCACCAGCTCGCGGCACGCGACCAGGCCGAAGTACATCGTGCCGCGGTAGCTCATCACGGTGATGTTCAGCCCGTTGCCGTCGAAGATCGCCGACACGGGGTAGTACGCGAGCAGCTCCGCGCCGGCCAGGTACAGCGGCACGTCCGGCCCGGGCACGTTCGAGATGATCAGGTTGTACGGCGAGGCGCGCTCGAACAGCCGAAGCCGGGCGGACAGTCGCCAGGCCTGGTTCGCCAGGACCGGCATCGCGAACTGGGTGACGTCGGCGAGCAGCCGGGCCGGGATCGCGTCGTGCTGCTCCTTGGCCGCGGCCATCCCGTGGTGTGCGGCAGCGAGACGTTCGGCCGGATCCGCGACCTGGGTCGGCAACGCCGCCAGCATCATCGAGACCTGGTTGCCCATTGTCCCGCGCTGGTCCTCGGTCCGGATCGACACCGGTACGGCGGCGACCAGCGGTGCCTCCGGCAGTGCGCCCTGGTCCAGCAGCCAGCGCCGCACCGCACCCGCGCACAGCGCCATCACCACGTCGTTCACGGTCAGGCCGGTCGCGCGCCGTACCGCCTTGACCTCGGCGAGCGGAAGCTCTGCGAAGGCCCAGCGGCGGTGCGGGGTGACCGGCCCGTTGAACGGCGTCCGCGGTGCGCGTAGCCGGGCGCCGGGCAGCAGCGGGTTGCGCGGTTCGCCGAACAGCAGCTGTGCAACCGGTCGTGGCAGCAGACTGCGGAACGCCACGGCCGTACCGGGTGCGGACCACGCGACCCGGCCGGCGACCCGCAGCGCGTGTGCGGGCTGGCGGAGCGCGGACAGCACGCTGCGGCCGAGCAGGTCCAACGCGCTCGGCGGCCGCTCCCCGGTGAACGGTTCGGTCGCCGGGACCGTCCGGCCCTCCGGGGTGAGGTCGAGCAGAGTGCTCAGGATGTCGCCGCCGGAGACGCCGTCGACCGCCGCATGGTGGATCTTGTTGTAGATCGCGACGTGTCCGTCCGGCAGCCCGGAGATCAGGTACAGCTCCCACAGCGGCCGGGTCCGGTCCAGCGGGCGGGCGTGCAGCCGCGCGACCTGGTCGGCGAGCTGCCGGTCCGAGCCGGGCTTCGGCAGCGCCAGCTCACGGACGTGGAACTCGATGTCGAAGTCCGGGTCGTCGATCCACCAGGCCTGGTCCAGCCCGAGCGGTACCTCGGCCAGCCGGCGCCGGAACAGCGGCACCAGCGGCAGCCGTTCCTCGATCGCCCTGATGAGGTAGTCGAGCGTGACCTCCTCCGGGGCCGTCTTCGGGTCCAGCACGCAGACACTGCCGACGTGCCCGAACACCGCGTGCGTCTCCATCGCGAGGAACGCGCCGTCGAGTCCGGTGAGCTGCTTCATCGTGTCTCCCACTCGGTGGCGAGCCAGTCGAGGATGTGGCCAGCGGTCCAGTCCGGCACCTCGAGCTGCGGCACGTGGCCGACGCCGTGCGCGACCTCGAACCGCCAGGCCGGGTTCGCTCTCGCGACGGCCCGTGCGGCCGCCAGCGGGACGAGCCGGTCCCGGTCGCCGTGCAGCAGCAGCACTGGACCGCGGTACGAGTTGAGCCGCTGCAGGTGCCGGCCGCGGCGGGCCAGCACCCACATCAGCGACCGGGCCGCGTCCACCAGTGCCGCGTCCGCGTCGGTGTACCCGTAGCGGGTCCGGGCCATGGCCAGGTGCTGCCGCACCACCTCTGGCGGAATCCGGCCGGGGTCCACACAGCACAGCCGGAGCACGTCCATCGCGGCCTGCTCGGGACCACCGCGCTTGCGTGCACGCAGCGCGGCCCGGCCCAGCGGCGGAATCGCGTACGCCGCGAACATCGCGGACACCACCGGATCCGGCCGGCTGCCGAGCACCACCGGCAGCGCCGGGTCGATCAGGACCGCACCGGAAACGGTCTCCGGGTGAGTGCCGAACTGCAGCGAGGTGATCAGCCCGCCCATCGAGTTGCCGACCAGGATCGCGGGCTTTCCCACCACCTCGGTCAGGAACCGGTGCAGCAGCCGCCTGTTCGCTGTGACGCTCGCCGACCGGCCGAGCAGCCGGGTCCGGCCGAACCCGGCCAGGTCGACCGCCAGCACCCGCGCCGTACCGGTGAGCCTCGGGGCGAGCGCGGCCCAGTTCACCAGCGAGCCGCCGAGGCCGTGCACGCAGACGATCAGCGGTCCGCCGGCGGGCCCGCCGTGGTCGACGTAGTGCACCGGGCCGTTCAGGTCGGCCCAGCGCGAGTCCGGTGCGGTGTAGCTGACGGTCATCTCAGGCCCCGTCGGACAGCAGCCGGCGGATGATCAGCGCGGCGGTGTCGATGTCCGGCCGCTGCCCGGTGAGCACGTCGGCGTAGCAGAACGACTCGGCGACCCGTACCACGGCGTACGCGAGCGCCTCCGGGTCGATCCCGCGCGGCGGCCGGAGCTCATCGGTGACCAGCTCCCGCACCGCGGTGACGATCCGGTCCTGCACGCCGCCGGCGCGGGAGGTGAGGACGCGCAGCGCGCTCTCCGGGTCGCGATCGAGGAAGGCCTGCAGTGCCGGGGCGGTGACGATCTCGTGCATCACGCCGTGCAGGGTCGCGACCACCCGGTCGACGCCGCGGCCGGACGCCGTACGCCTCGACCGCTCGAGCGACTCCGCGGCCAGCTGCCACAGCACCTCGGCGAGCACCTGGTCGCGGCTCCCGGCCCGGCGGTACAGCGTCGCCCGGCCGACACCCGCTTCGGTCGCGAGCGCCCGCATGTCGATCCACCCGTCCCGCAGGAACGCGGTCCGGGCGGCCTCGAGCACCGGATCATCGGGTACGACGCTGGGTGCGGAGGTCATGAGACACATGGTCGCATGTGTCTCATGACAACGCCAAGCGGTCAGGCCTTGTAGAGCTTCTCCAGGTACTTCGCGCCGTAGTACTCCTCGAGCTCCTCGATCGTCTCGTCCGGCCGCTCCAGTGCCTTCGCGATCAGCGCCCGGGACGCAACCGCGCCGGTGTTCCAGGTCTCCTGCTTCCACAGCGCCGAACGCAGGAACGCCTTCGAGCAGTGGTGGAAGATCTCGTCGATCTCGACCAGCAGCGCGAGCTGCGGGCGGTGACCCTTGACCACCATCTGGTCGAACCACGGCGCGTCCGCGACGATCCGGGCCCGGCCGTTGATCCGCAGCGTGTCGGAGCGGCCGGGCAGGATGTACAGCAGGCCGACGTGCGGGTTGCTCAGGATGTTGCGGAACCCGTCCGCGCGCTTGTTGCCGGGGCGCTCCGGGATCGCGATCGTGCTGTCGTCGAGCACCAGGGTGAAGCCCGCCGGGTCGCCCTTCGGGGACACGTCGCAGCTGCCGTCCGCGGCCGAGGTCGCGATCATGCAGAACGGCGCCGCCGCCAGCCAGTCCTTGTCCAGCGGGTGCAAGGTCGCCCGGGCCTTGTTCGCCGTACGCGGCAACGGCGTGCCGATCAGCTCCCGCAGCTGCTCCTCGCTGGTGACCTCGACCACGTCCACTCGGATGCCCTCCCATGTCGTTGACCGGCGTCATTGACGGTAACAGGGCAAGATCGAGGACATGGCAACGATCGCGCTGAGCGCTCCCGACCTGGTCCGGCGCCGAGGCCTGCGGCAGATGCGCACGGTGGCGCTCTCGCTGCTGCTGTTCGCGGCCGCCGTGTACGTCGCAACGCTGCACCGCGACGGCGGATGGGGCTACCTGAACGCCGCCGCGGAGGCGGCGATGGTCGGCGCGCTGGCGGACTGGTTCGCGGTCACCGCGCTGTTCCGCCGGCCGCTCGGCCTGCCGATCCCGCACACCGCGATCGTGCCTACCCGCAAGGACAGCCTGGCCGAGAGCCTGGAGGAGTTCGTCAGCCAGAACTTCCTCGCCGAGCACGTCGTCGCCGAGAAGATGCGCACCGCGGAGGTGTCGCGCCGGGCCGGCGAGTGGCTGCGGTCCGGCAACCATGCCGAGCGGGTCGTCGAGGTGGTCTCGGACACCGTCGGCAAGGTGCTGCCGATGGTCCGCGACGACGACGTCACCGCCTTCATCGAGCGCTCGCTGCTGCCGCGGTTCGCCGACGAGCCGCTCAGCCCGATCGCCGGGCACCTGCTGCGTTCCGTGGTCGACGATGGCGCGCACCATGCACTGCTCGACCTGGCTATCGGCGAGGGGTACGGCTGGCTGCGGGACAACCGCGACGTGGTCGCGGAGGTGGTCGGCCCGCGTGCCCCGCGCTGGTCGCCGCGCTGGGTCGACATGCTCGTGATCGACCGGATCCACCGGGAGGCGCTGGCCTGGCTCGGCGACGTCCGCGACAACCCGGACCACGCCGCCCGGCGCGCGATCGACGACCTGCTGGTCCAGTTCGCCCGCGACCTGCAGGACGACCCCGCGGTGATGCAGCGGTTCGAGAACTTCAAGCGCCGGATGCTCAGCCACCCCGACGTCGGGCCGAGCCTGACCGCGGTCTGGGACTCGGTCCGCACCGCGCTGATCGACGCGGTCGGCGACCCGGACGGCCCGTTCCGTGCCCGGGCCCGGGAGGCACTCACCGATCTCGGCCGGCGGCTCGAGGAGGACGCCGGACTGCGGAACCGGGTCGACGCCCGCGCCGCGGAGGCGGTCGGCTACGTGGTCCGCACGTACGGCGCAGAGATCGTCTCGGTCATCTCGGACACGATCGAACGCTGGGACGGTCGCGAGGCCGCCGAGCGGATCGAGCTGCACGTCGGCCGGGACCTCCAGTTCATCCGCATCAACGGCACCGTCGTCGGCGGCCTGGCCGGCCTGCTCATCCACACCCTCTCCCAGTTCCTCTAGTCCGCATCCTCAGATCCGAACGGCAGGAAGGGAGGGTCAGGCTGCTAGTGCCGGGTGGGGGATGGCGGTCGCGCGGGGGGTGGTGGGGCGGGTGGCGTACCGGACGGCGGGGGTGAAGGCGCAGGCGGCGGCGAGGAAGAGAGCGCCGAGGATGAGCCAGCCGGCGGTGCCCAGACCGAGGACCAGGGTGGTGAGGAGGAGCGGGCCGGCCATCCGGGCGATCGCCGTACCGGTGCCGAAGAAGCCCTGGTACTGTCCCTGCTTGTCGGCCGGTGCCAGCCCGAAGCTGATCTCCCAGGCGCCCGAGGCGAGCATCATCTCGCCGACCACCTGCAGCGCCGCCGCGGCCAGCAGCACCACTGCCGCAGTCCAGGCCGAGCCGCCGGACGAGAGCGCGAACACCGCGCAGGACGCCATCATCAGCGCACCCGCGTACCGGACCAGCCGGGTCGCGGTTCGCAGCCCGGTGACCCGGCGGGCGATCCGGACCTGGAACAACACCACGCTGACCGTGTTCAGCACCAGCATCGCGGCGACCATCCAGCCCGGCGCCTCGGTCCGCTCGACGATCCACAGCGGCACGACGAGGCTGAGCAGCGGCATGTACAGCAGCATCACGGTGTTGAGCAGCGCGATCACGGCGTACGGGCGGTCGCGCAGCACGGCCAGCGCCGGCTCGCCGGCGACCTTGAGCACCCGCGGTACGGCGGGCAGCCGGCGCAGCAGCGTCGCGCCGACCAGGAAGCCGGCCGCGTCGAGCGCGAAGACGGTCAGGTACGCGGCAGGGGCGTCGACGTACAGCGCGAGACCGCCCAGCATGGCGCCGATCGCGAGCCCGGCGTTGGCGGTGGACTGCAGGTGTGCGCGGGTCCGGGTCCGCTCGGCCGGCGCGACCAGGCCGGCGAGCAGCGCCTGCCGGGCGGCGGCGAGGCCGGTCTGCGAGACGGTGTAGAGGACGACCGCGGCGAGGAAGACCGGGAACGACCGCACCACCAGGAACGACCCGACCGCGACCGCGGTGCTGACCGCCAGCGCGATCGCGACGCCACGCGGCCCGCGCCGGTCGGCGAGGTGTCCGAGCGGGACGCCGGCCAGCAGTCCGGTCGCCCAGCCGATGGTCAGTGCGAGCCCGACCTGGGTGGCGGACAGGCCGACCACGTGGGTGAAGAACAGCGCCGAGGTGACCAGGAACGCGCCGTCGCCGATCGAGCTGGTCAGCTGAGCGCCGGCGAGCAGCCGGGAGGCGGGGCGCTGGGTGCGGGATGAGGTCGTCATAGGACGACGGTAGGACCGATATTGGACCGACAGAAGCGCCAATCTAGTCAAGACTGTTTGGGCCAATGTAGCCTCCCGTCATGGACGTGCAGGTGACACTCGCCGGTCGGGGCGACCTGGCCGCGCGGATCTACCGGCAGCTGCTCGACGCGATCCTGGACGGCCGGCTGCGGGCCGGTGAGCGGCTGCCGCCGAGCCGCGAGCTCGCCCAGCAGCTCGAGGTGTCGCGGAACACGGTCGCGACCGCCTACGAGCGGCTGACCGCGGAAGGGTTCCTGGTCGGGAAGGTCGGCGCCGGCACGTTCGTCAGCACCGAGCCGCTGACCCGGCTCCGGGTGCGGACCGCGCCGGCGGGGCTCGGCGTACAACCGCGCAGTCTCTGGAAGTCGTTGCCACCAGCAACGATGGAGCAGCAGACGTCACCGTACGACTTCCGGATCGGGCTGCCGGACCCCGACCTGTTCCCTTTGCAGACCTGGCGGCGGCTGGTGGTGCGCGAGCTGCGTGCCTCGGCGCTGCGGACCACCGCGTACAGCGGACCGGCCGGGCATCCGGCCCTGCGGGAGGCGATCGCGCGCTACATCGGCGTGTCCCGGTCGGTGCGCACCGGCGCCGACGACGTGCTGGTGACCAGCGGCGCGCAGCAGGCGCTGGACCTGATCGGCCGGGTGCTGGTCGAGCCAGGCCGGCGGGTCGCGGTCGAGGAGCCCGGGTACCCGCCGGCGCGGAACCTGTTCGCCTCGCAGGGCGCCCGGGTGAGCGGCGTACCGGTGGACGACGAGGGCCTGGTGGTCGAGGCGCTCCCGGACGATGCCGCGCTGGTGTACGTGACCCCGTCGCACCAGTTCCCGCTCGGAACGCCGATGTCGCTGGCCCGCCGTACCGCGCTGCTGGCCTGGGCCGAGCGGCGCGGTGCGGTGGTGGTGGAGGACGACTACGACAGCGAGTTCCGGTTCTCCGACCGCCCGCTGGAACCGCTGCAGTCACTCGACAGCGGCGGCCGGGTGATCTACGTCGGGTCGTTCTCGAAGACGCTGCTGCCGCGGCTGCGGCTCGGGTTCCTGGTCGCGCCGGCATCCTTGCAGCCGGCGCTGCTGGCGGCCAAGCAGCTGACCGACTGGCACAGCGAGCTGACCAACCAGGCGGCGCTGGCGCGGCTGATCGACGAGGGTCTGCTGGCCCGGCACATCCGCAAGGCCGCCCGCGAGTACGCCGCCCGCCGCGCGCTGATCCTGGACGCGCTGACTACCGACCTGTCCGAGTACCTCACGCCGGTCCCGTCCGCGGCCGGGCTGCATCTGGCGGCGTTCACGCGGGTGGACGCCGACCACCTCGCCGACGAGGCGGGCGCCGCCGGCATCGCGCTGGAGACGCTGTCCCGCTACTCCTTCGGCCCGCAGCCGCTGAACGGCCTGGCCCTCGGCTATGGCCTCATCCCGCAACCCCGAATCCCCGCCGCCCTGGACCGCCTCCACACCCTCCTGCGCGCTCTCGTCGGCCGCTGACCCCATCACCCCGGCGTGTCGTCGGTCAGTTCTTCACAGACTGTGGACAACCCGCACCGGGCATCGAGCTGATCACGACAGGCTGCAGGGCATGAGCTTCGAAGATCTCCCAGATGACTGGTCCGAGAGGCCGGTGACCGACCCGGCCCTCCTCGACGACGTGCTCGATCTCTTCGTCAGTGCGGCGAGCCGCGAAGCCGGCGCGCTCTACCTGCTGCTCTGTGACGGCGAGGACCGTGTCGCGCAGCCGATCGTGGTCGACGACCTGCCCGTGCAGTGCCGTGAGGACGAGGCCGAGCGACTGCTGCACGCGTTCGTGTCGGCCGCGGCCACGCTGCGCGCCGACCTCGGCCTGCTGCTCGCCGTCGCCAGACCGGGTACGCCGCGGGCGACCGCCGCCGACCGGCTGTGGCTCACCGTGGCGGTCCGGGTCTGCGACCGGCTCGGCGTACGGCTGCTCGGCGTCCACGCGGTGACGCCGGCCGGGTCGCAACAGGTGCGACCCGGTCGGAAGGCCGCGTAGACCTCAGCTCACCCGGAAGCTGCGGGTCGGGCTGACCCCCACCAGGTGGTCGGCGTCCGCCGCGCGGACGACGCGGTAGCTGTACGACCCGCGCGCCGCCGGCTTCAGCGTGAACTTGTAGATGCTGGCGGACGACAGCTTCGCCGAGGAGACGTTGCCCCAGCGGTTGCTGCCCAGGTACCGCTGCAGCACCACGGCCTGGCCGGAGTGGTTCGGGCTGACGCCACCGGAGATGCTGACCGTGCCGCCGAGCGGGAGCGTCGTGCGAGAGACGTACGCCGACACCACCGGGCGGACGCCGACACCGGCGATGTTGCTGCCGGAGCCGATCAGGTCCGGCGAGCCGCTGTACCAGCGCCACTGGAAGTCGTTCCCGAACGACGGCTTGTACACGAACGAGGCCCAGCCGGCGCTGTCCGTGGTCGCGGTCCGCAGCAGCCGCCAGCTCGCCGTGCCCTTCTGGCGCGCGTACAGCCGCAGCGGCGCGCCGGCGATCGCGCCGGTGCCGTCAGCCTTGAGCAGCCGGCCCTTCAACGTCACCGAACCGCCGTACGTCAGCGCGGTGGTCGAGACCGCGAGCCCGGTCCGGCTACCGCCCAGCCGGGTCTCGGCCGGCGGGCTGAGCTGGCCCGCCCTGTCCTTGACCCAGATCCGGAAGACGTACGTCACACCCCAGCCGAGGCCGCTCGCCGTCGCGGACGTCCCGGTGCCGGTGTAGACCGCGACGCCCTCGGTCGGCGAGGCCGGGGGAGCACCGCCGGTGGAGCGCCGCACGATGACCTGGTTGAAGTCGTTCAGCGACGGCAGGCTCCAGCGCAGGGTGGCCGAGTTCCACCACCCGGTCGCGTCGAACCCGGCGGCGGCAGCCGGCAGTACGTCCGCTCGGAAGGTGGTCGATACCGGCGCCGTGTTGGTCGCACCGCCGAGTTCCTGGACCGCGCCGACCATGATCCGGTACGGCGCCAGGTCCGCCAGCGGCGCGGTCGGTGTGATGGTGGCCTGCCTGGCTGCCGCGTCATAGGTCACGCCGGCCGGCACGGGCTGACCGGTCCGGCCGTCCAGCAGTTGCACCGTGGAGTCGGTGACCGACGCGGGCTCGAGCTGCCGCGGGAACGTGACGGTCGGGCTCCCTGCCAGTGAGTTCTGCAGGCCGATGTTCTCCGGCGACACGTCCCGCACCCAGACGTCCGTCTTGGGATCGTTCGTCGCCGACCCGATCGCCGCGACTGTGACCGTGTACGGGCGGCTGTCCGACGAACCGTTGAAGTTGCGTACGGCGACGTAGCTCGTGCCGGAAGGTAGCGACGCGTCGAGTGTCTCCGGCCCGAAGAGGAAGTCGTCGACATGCTTGAGTGAACGCAGGTCGGCGTCGTAGATGTCGATCACAGGATCGTTGTTCTGCGACAACAGCGGGTCGAACGGCTCCGGTGTGGCGGTCACCCGCACAGCCCGCGCCGAGGCGCTGCTGACGCTGTACCAGTCGACGTCGCCGGCGGAGGTGATCGTTCCGGTGGCTGTGCTGGTCAGTGCGGTCGCTCTGGCAGGTGTGTCGTTGTGATCCGCCGCCGGACCGGACAGGTCGGCGATCCGTGCGCCGCCGAGCGCGGTGTAGGCGTCGAGGAACCCGTGGCCGTAGAACGGGTCGATGCCGCGGACCCCGGCATCCCGGGTGCTCTGCTTCAAACGCTGCAGGACCTGGTCTGGCCTGAGCGACGGGGACTGTGTCCGCACCAAGGCGGCGATGCCTGCGACGAGCGGCGCGGAGAACGAGGTTCCGCTCCCGGTGGCGTAGTAGTCGTGGATCGCGGGAGTCGCCGGGTCGAAGTACGGCGAGGTGATGTCGAAGCCCGGCGCGGCTACGTCCACCCAGTCGCCCGAGGTGCTGAAATCCGTCAGCCGGCCTGCGTTGTCGGTCGCGCCGACCGCCAGCACCTCCGGGTAGGCGGCGGGATAGTTCGGCTCGGTGGCGCCGGAGTTGCCGGCCGCGACGACGACAAGGCATCCCAAGCCGGTCGCGTAGGTGATCGCATCCTGGATCAGCGGTGCCTCACCCGGCCCGCCCAGCGAGAGGTTGATGATCGACGCACCATGGTCCGCGGCCCATCGGACACCTGTCGCGATGTCGGAGTCGAAGGCACTGTCCGGTGTGGCGAAGACCCGGACCGGCATGATCCTGCCCGTCCAGGCCGCGCCGGCGATTCCCTTGCCGTTATTCGTATTGGCCGCCGCGATCCCGGCGACCATCGTTCCGTGGCCGTCGATGTCCGCCACGTTCGCGTCGCCGTCGATCACGTTGAACCCGGCGACCGTGCGGCCGACCAGGTCCTCATGACTGACGTCGACTCCGGTGTCGAGCACGGCGATCACCTGGGACGTCGAGCCCTTGGTCACATCCCAAGCCGCCGGAAGCCGCACGACGTCGAGGTTGCGCTGGTAGCCGGCCGTGTAGCCGGGGTCGTTCGGCACGGCTGCCTTCGTCCGGGCATAGTCCAGCGTCGCCGTCTCGACCGTCGCGTCGGTCTTCAGACGACGCAGGAGGTCGGTCGCGGACCCCAGGGTACGGACCTTCACATAGCCGCCGATCGTGCGCACCTTTGTCGCGCTGCGAGACCGCAGAGCAGCGTCGCGGGCGGCTGCCGAGGCGCCGGGCTTGAACCTCACCAGCACCGTGTGCGGGTCGTACGACGCGGCCTTCGCGGGCTGCCGTTCGGGTCTCGGCAGCTGTTTCATCTTCAGGTCCGCCGGGCCGGGCGGTTCCGCGGGCAGTGCCGAGGTCGCGGTCGCCGGGACCAGGGTCGAGCCGACGAGAGCGGACAGGGCGACAAGACGTATGAACATCAGGCGGAGCCCCCACCATTTCTGTGAATCCCCCGTGCGCCCCAGATGGCGCAGCGGCGGGAATTATGCCAGAAACTTCCGGGAATGGGTGATGGCCCGGCACGAACCTGCCACGCCGGGCGCAACGAGCCACCGGACCTCCGGCTACCGGACCCCGCGCGGCCGGAACTGGATGCTGATCCGCGGTCCGACGAACCCGGTCGCCTTCGGCACGGCGTGCTCCCAGGTGCGCTGGCAGGAGCCGCCCATCACGATCAGATCGCCGTGTCCGAGCACGTGCCGCACGGTGCGGCCGCCTCCGCCGCGCGGACGGAGCGCCAGCGCCCGCGGCGCGCCGACCGAGATGATCGCGACCATGGTGTCCTCGGTGCTACCGCGGCCGATCGTGTCGCCGTGCCAGGCGACGCTGTCCCGGCCGTCGCGGTAGTAGCACAGGCCCGCCGTGCGGAACGGCTCGCCGAGCTCCTCGCCGTAGTGGTCGCTGAGGGCGGAGCGGGCGGCGTCGAGCACCGGGAGCGGCAGCGGGTCGTCCTCGTCGTAGAAGCAGACCAGCCGCGGCACGTCGACCACCCGGTCGTACATCTGCCGCCGCTCGGCCCGCCACGGTACGTGATCGACAAGCCGGTCGAACACGGTGTCGGCGCCGGTCAGCCAGCCCGGCCGTAGGTCGATCCAGGCACCGTCGCCGAGCGTCGTACGGCGGGCCGACCGGAGCGGCAGGAGGCCGATGTCATCGGAGACGTCGAACAGCGAACCCTGCATCATGAGGCCCTACTCTACACCGCAGTCGAACACGCGTTCTAGGAACTCGTCGCACTCCGCAACTGCGCCTGTAGCCGTATGTGATACACGCCGCCCGCGCTGGCCGCAGCGTGTCTGACATGACAACATCCCGCTGACAGTGTTCATTGGGGGAGAACTGGATGATTCGAGCCAAGCGGACCGCCCGCCGCAACGGCCATGAGGACGCCGACAACCCGGAAGTGGTCACCACGGAGCACATGGTGGCCGTCCCGGTCGACGACGGCGTGCCCAATCCTGGCCGGCTCGGACAGCTGGCAGCGGCCGCCGCCGTGGTTGCGGACGGTATCGATGCCGCCAACCAGGGACTGCTCGGCAGCGTGGACCTGGACTCGGGCCGGTACTGGCAGCCGCTGCAGTCCGCGGCCGAGGCGTGCCGCCGTGCGGCCGAGGAGCTGGAGAAGGTCGCCGGTGAGCTGGTCCGCGCGATGGCGACCGGGAGCGGCACCTGCGCGGTCGGCTGGGGCGTCTGCCCGGATCACGGCATCACCCTGACGAGCACCGGACCCGAGGCCGGCTGCCGGGTGCTGTCCTGCCACCAGCCGGTGACCGCGCCGAGCGTCATCTGCAACGAACCGGTCGCGTACCGGGTGGTGGACGCCGAGGGCGGGGCGTTCCTCGCCTGCACCGGTCACGCGGTCGCCTGCCGGCGCGAGCTGGTCGGCGCTGTGATCACGCTGACCGCCGACAGTCTCGAGCACCTCTGAGCCTCCCGAGTCGTGCGAGGGTAGGGCCATGACCAGCTATCGCGAGGCGTTCGAGGAGAGCCTGTCCGATCCGGAACGGTTCTGGTCGGCCCAGGCCGGCCTGGTCGACTGGTTCACCGCTCCGCAGCGGGCGCTGGACGACAGCCGGCCGCCGTTCTACCGCTGGTACCCCGACGGCGTGCTGAACACGTGCTTCAACGCGCTGGACCGGCACGTCGTCGCGGGCCGTGCCGACCAGGCCGCGCTGATCTACGACAGCCCGGTGACCGGTACGAAGCGCACGTACACCTACGCCGAGCTGCTCGAGCAGGTGGCCGCGTTCGCCGGCGCGCTCGACCAGCTCGGTGTCGGCAAGGGCGACCGGGTGCTGATCTACCTGCCGATGGTCCCGGAAGCCGTCATCGCGATGCTCGCGTGCGCCCGGATCGGCGCGGTGCACTCGGTCGTGTTCGGCGGGTTCGCCGCGAACGAGCTCGCGGTGCGGATCGACGACGCGCAGCCGAAGGTGGTGGTCAGCGCCTCCTGCGGAATCGAGCCGGGCCGCACCGTCGAGTACAAACCCCTCCTGGACAAGGCGATCGAGCTGGCCGGGCACAGCCCGCAGACGTGCGTGGTCCTGCAGCGGCCGCAGGCCGAGGCGGCGATGACCGAGGGCCGCGACATCGACTGGGCGACGGCGATGAAGGCCGGCGCGTCCGCGCCCGCGACCTGTGCGAAGGTCGCCGCCACCGACCCCCTGTACGTGCTCTACACCTCTGGCACGACCGGTAAGCCGAAGGGGATCGTCCGCGACAACGGCGGGCACGCGGTGGCGATGGCGTGGTCGCTCGCGAACGTGTACGACATCCAGCCGGGCCAGGTCTGGTGGGCGGCGTCCGACGTCGGCTGGGTGGTCGGGCACTCGTACATCGTCTACGCGCCGCTGATCACTGGCGCGACCACTGTGCTGTACGAGGGCAAGCCGGTCGGTACGCCGGACGCCGGCGCGTTCTGGCGGGTGATCGCCGACCACCGGGTGCAGGGGCTGTTCACCGCACCGACCGCGTTCCGCGCGATCAAGAAGGAGGACCCGAACGCGACACTGCTGAAGCAGTACGACATCGGCAGCCTGCGCAACCTGTTCCTGGCCGGCGAGCGGCTGGACCCGAACACCTACGAGTGGGCGAGCGAGACGCTCGGTATCCCGGTGGTGGACAACTGGTGGCAGACCGAGACCGGCTGGCCGATCGCGGCGAACCCGCGGGGGCTGGAACCGCTGCCGATCAAGGCCGGATCGCCGTCGGTGCCCGTTCCCGGGTACGACGTCCGGGTGCTGGACGAGACCGGCAAGGAAGTTGCTCCGGGCAACGAAGGGGCGATCTGCGTGCGGCTGCCGCTGCCACCCGGCACGCTGCCGACGCTGTGGCAGGACGACGAGCGGTACGTCGCGTCGTACCTGTCGGTGTTCGACGGGCACTACCTGACCGGCGACGGCGGGTTCGTCGACGAGGACGGCTACCTGTACGTGATGGGCCGCACCGACGATGTCATCAATGTGGCCGGGCACCGGCTGTCCACCGGCTCGATGGAGGCGGTGATCGCGCAGCACCCGGCGGTCGCGGAGTGCGCGGTGATCGGTGCGGCGGACCCGCTGAAAGGCCAGGTGCCGCGCGGGTTCGTGGTGCTGAAGGCCGGCGTCGACGCCGACCACGACGAGGTGAGCGCCGAGCTGGTGGCGATGGTGCGCGACCAGATCGGCGCGGTCGCCGCGCTGAAGGACGTCCGGGTGGTCGACGGCCTGCCGAAGACCCGGTCCGGCAAGATCCTGCGCAAGACGATGCGCGAGATCGCCGACGGCGTCCCCGAGCACGTCCCCTCCACGATCGAGGACGCGTCTGTTCTCGACCGCCTCCGCTCCGCCCTCAGGCCCTGACGAGCCGCTTGCGCCTCACCCGTCCGGCGAGCGCGCGGGTGGCAGGTACTCGCCGACGTCGGTCCGGTGCCACCAGGCGCCCGTCTCGCGTCGCTCGGCCCGGGTGGTGAAGCGGTACCGGTACATCCGGGCCCGGACGTAGACCGGCGGCGCGTCCGGGAACGGGTTGTGCCGCAGCAGCCCGAGCACCGCCCGGTCGTTCACCAGCAGCTTGCCGACCAGGGCGAGGAACCAGCGGTCGGCGTACTGGCGGGACAGTGCGGCGAACCACATCAGCCAGTCCAGCCGCAGGTGGTACGGCGCGAACTGCCGCGGCAGCCGGCGTACGTCGCCGGGCTTGCCCTTGAACTCGTACTCCCGCCACTGCGTATCCGGCCCGAGCGTGACGTCGGCGGTGCCCTCCAGCACCACCTCGTGCCGGACCCGGGTGACCGAGCCGAACGCGCCGTAGGTGTTGCCGAGGTGGAACCGGTTGAACGACGCGTTCATCAGCTGCGACCGGGAGACCAGGTTCCGCGCCGGCCACCAGCTCAGCACCAGCATCAGCGCCGTCACCGCCAGCACCAGGCTGGTGAACACCGCCGGGGTGCTGCCGGCGGTGTTCACCGCGGTATCGTCGACGCCCCAGAACCCGTCCGGCAGTACCGAGACCGCGAGCACGATGGCGAGCCAGTTCAGCCAGGCGAAGTTGCCGCTGGCAACGAGCCAGAGCTGGGTCACGATCATCACCGCGGCACAGACGCCGGCCACAGGTTGCGGCGCGAACAGCCCGAACGGCACCACCAGCTGGGTGATGTGGTTGGCGGCCACCTCGACGCGGTGCAGCGGCCTCGGCAGGCGGTGGAACCACCAGCTCAGCGGGCCGGGCATCGGCTGGGTCTCATGGTGGTAGTACAGGCAGGTCAGGTTCCGCCAGCAGTTGTCGCCACGGATCTTGATCATCCCGGCGCCGAACTCGAGCCGGAACAGCAGCCAGCGCAGCAGGATCAGCACCAGCAGCGGGGGAGCGACGTCGTCGTCGCCGAGGAAGGCCGCGAGGAACCCGGCCTCGAGCAGCAGCGACTCCCAGCCGAACCCGTACCAGCGCTGGCCGACGTTCACGATCGACAGGTACGCCAGCCACAGCATCAGCCAGACCAGCATCGCCGCCGGCCACGGCACCAGGTCGGCCAGGCCGAGCGCGACCGCCGCCGCGACGACCACCCCGGACCAGGCGACGGCGGCGAACAACCGGTCCGAGTAGTGGAGCTGGAACAGGCTCGGCGCGTCCCAGAACGGCATCCGCCGGACGAACGCGGGGATCGGCAGCAGCCCACCGCTGCCGAGCAACGCCCGGAACTGGTTGGCCGCGGACAGGAACGCGACCACGTAGACCACCGCCAGGCCGCGCTGGAACAGCGTGCGACCCAGCTCGTAGTCCTCCGCGGCGAACCAGTCCATCCGGTCAGCTCCTCGACGTGGCGCTACCCATCATCGCGGTGCGTCATGTCAGCTCCGACCCCGCACAGCATGTAGGTCGGCGCAGTAGGTCGCGCAGTAGGTCGCGAGGTAGGTATGGCCGCGATCGGCGTCACCGCGTACCGTTTCCGGATGCAGGAGAAGCAGGACCCGCGGTTGCGACTCGGACCGCTGCTGCGGTACGTCGACGACACCCGCGCGACCGTCTGGGTGGAGACAGACCGGCCGTGCGAGGTGGAGGTGCTCGGGCACCGCGCCCGGACGTGGTCGGTGCACGGTCACCACTACGCGCTGGTGCTGGTCGAGAACCTCGAACCCGGCACCGAGACCGAGTACGGCGTCAGTCTGGACGGCACAGCGGTCTGGCCGGTCGCCGAGGTCGCGGACACCTTCGGCCCGAGCGTGATCCGCACACCGGCGCCGGAGGGCGGCACGTTCCGGTTCGCGTTCGGGTCCTGCCGGCGGTCCGCACCGTTCGACGACAAGGGCTGGAAGCAGTTCGGACCGGACGCCCTGGTCGCGCTCGCGGAGCGGATGGCCGGGCAGGACCGTATGCACTGGCCGGACGCGCTGCTGCTGCTCGGTGACCAGATGTACGCCGACGATCCGTCCGAGGTGGTGCTGGACAAGCTGCGCGCGGCGCACGGCGGCCGGGAGGGCTCCGAGGTCGAGGACGAGATCGGGAACTACGAGGAGTACACCTGGCTGTACGACGACTCCTGGACGCCACCCGCGGTGCGCTGGCTGTTCTCCACCGTGCCGCTGGCCATGCTGCTGGACGACCACGACCTGCGCGACGACTGGAACACCTCGCTGAGCTGGCGCCGCTGGGTGACGTCGGAGCCGTGGTGGCGGGACCGCGTGGTCGGCGCGTACGCGTCGTACTGGGTCTACCAGCACGTCGGCAACCTGGCGCCCGAGCAGCTCGAGAAGGACCCCACGTACGCCGCGATGCTGTCGCTGCCCGACGACGCCGAGCGGTCGAAGTACCTGGACGACTTCGCCTGGACGGCGGACGAGGACCCTGCTTCGACCCGGTGGAGCTTCTACCGCGACCTGGGCACCAAGGCCCGCGGGATCCGGCTGGTCGCGATCGACTCGCGCTGCTCGCGGCACCTGGACCCGTCCGAGCGGGCGATGGTGGACAGTCACGAGTGGGCCTGGGTGCGCCGGCACACCCTCGAGGCGGACCACCACATCGAGCACCTGATGCTGGCCTCGACGCTGCCGTTCCTGCTCGCGCCCGGGCTGCACCATCTGGAGGGCTGGGACGAGGCGGTGTCGTCCGGCGTCTGGGGACGGCGAGCCGCGAAGTTCGGGGAACGGATCCGGCAGGGCATGGACCTGGAGCACTGGGCGTCGTTCCGGGCCTCGCTCGACGACGTCACCGAGCTGATCACCGAGGCGGTCGGGCTGCCCGAACCACCGCGGACGCTGCTGATGCTGTCGGGGGACGTGCACTGCAGCTACCTCGCGCGGGCCCGGCTGCGCGCCACCCGGCATCCGGGTACCGCGCTGCACCAGCTGACCATGTCGCCGTTCCGGAACCCGGTACCTCGGTACATCCGCTGGGGGAACCGGCTGCTCGACACCAAGGTGTTCACCGCGGGACTGCACGCCCTGGCCCGGGCCGCGAAGGTCGGCGACGTCGGCCTGGACTGGCGGATCGACCACGGGCCGTGGTTCGACAACGGCGTGATGACGCTGGTGATGGACGACGGCTCGGTCGTGGTGCAGGTCGAGCACGCCCGGCTCGCCGACGAGCAGGAGCTTCTGGACACCACCGCCCGGGTACCGCTCGACAACTCCCTCGAGAACTCCTAGTACCTGGGCCATGGCCTGAGGTCTGCGCCGCGGGCCTAAGGTGCCGGTCCGGGAAATCTGAGGGGTCGAACTAGGCATTTCCTTCATGTGCTCCGCGTCGCGTAGGCGCAGGATCGTGTCATGACTACCGGATCCACCAGGCCGCTGAACCAGCTCCGGCCAGGGTCCGTGTAGAGGGCAAGACACGGACCGAGGCAGGCGATCATGACGATGACAGTCGAGGCGGAGCTGACCACCAGCTCGACCGTCGACGGTCCGCGCCACATGGTCGCCGGTCGCTACCGGCTGCTGTCCCTGGTGGGGCGCGGCGGTATGGGCCGGGTCTGGCTGGCCCACGACGAGCGGCTGGACCGCCGGGTCGCGCTGAAGCAGGTCTTCCTCGGCGGAATGGCCTCCGACGACGAGCAGGCGGTCCGGGACAGCGCGCTGAGCGAGGCGCGCGCCGCCTCCCGGCTGAACCACTCGGGTGTCGTGGCGGTGCACGACCTGGTGATGGACGACGACGGCGAACCCTGGATCGTGATGGAGCTGCTGTCAGGGCGAACCCTGGCCGCGGCGCTGGCCGACGGCCCACTGCCGGTCGCCGAGGTGGCCCGGATCGCGCGCCTGATGCTGGATGCACTGGAAGCCGTGCACGCCGCCGGCCTGGTGCACTGCGACGTCAAGCCTTCCAACGTGCAGCTGACCGACGACGGCCGCGTCGTGCTCACCGACTTCGGGATCGCGCACGCCGCCGACGACGAGACCACAATGCCGAGCGGCGGCATGGCCGGCAGCCCGGCGTACATCTCCCCGGAACGTGCCCGCGGCGACGACGTCGGCCCGGCGTCCGACCTGTTCTCGCTCGGCGCCACCTTGTTCGCGGCGGTCGAGGGCCGGTCGCCGTTCGGCAAGGGCGACCCGTTCTCCACGCTGATCGCGGTGGTCCAGGACGAGCCCGGACCGTTCGTCAACGCCGGATCGCTGCGGCCGCTGCTCGAGGGCCTGCTGGCCAAGGAGCCGGGCCGGCGGCTGACCGCGGGCCAGGCCCGGCTGGCGCTTCAGCGCAGCAGCTCGATCGCCGCCTGAGTGTTCGCCCTGGCCGCGCCGTATGTCGCGATGTAGGCCGCGCTGTCCGGCTGCCAGATCGGCAGGCCCATCTCGATCACGGTGGCGTCGGGACGGGCGAGGACCAGTGCGGACACCAGCGCCCGGCTGTCCGGGTGCCGGTGCGCGTCCTTGACGACCACCACCAGCGAGCGGCCGCCGGCACGCGTCAGCAGGGCGTTGGCGTCGGCCCGCGCGGCGGCCACCCGGACCACCTCGGCCTCGGGCAGCCACGACCCGACCCCCCACGGGACCGGCCCGGCGGCGATGCTCGGCGGGGTGTCGACCTCGACCACCAGCGGGTCGACCAGCGGGGCGACGGCACCGGTCAGCCGTACGGCGCGACGGGCCGCGCGCAGGCCTACCACGCGCCGCTCGCCGGCCGTTCCGGAGAACGAGCCGAACCAGGCGCGCAGGCCGGCGACCCGGGCCGCCGCCTGCTCCAGCCGTGCCGCCGGCAGCCGGCCGTCACCGACGGCCGCGACGATCTCGTCGATGATCCGCCGGACGTCGCCCGCCGTCGGCAGCGGGCCGAGGCAGAGCAGGTCCGAGCCCGCTGCGAGCGACCGCACCGCACCGTGCGTGAGTCCGACGCCGCGGGTGATGGCGTGCATGTCCAGCGCGTCCGAGACCACCACGCCGTCGAACCCGAGCTCCTCGCGCAGCAGCCCGGTCAGCGCGGCGGGGGAGAGGGTCGCGGGAGTGGCGCCGGTCAGCACCGGCACCGCCACGTGCGCGGTCATGATCGCCTTGGTGCCGGCGTCGATCGCCGCCCGGAACGGCTCCAGCTCGCGCTCGAACAACACCTCGCGACTGACGTCGACGACCGGGATCGCCAGGTGCGAGTCCACCTCGGTCGCGCCGTGGCCGGGGAAGTGCTTGACGCAGGCGGCGACATTGACCGCCTGCAGTCCGCGGACCGCGGCGGCGGTGTGCCGTGCGACCAGCGCCGGATCGTTGCCGAAGGCACGGGTCCCGATCACCGGGTTGTCGGCCACGACATTCACGTCCGCGTCCGGCGCCATGTCCAGGTTGACGCCGCAGGCGATCAGCTCGGCGCCGATCGCCCGGTACACCTCGGCGGTCAGCGCGGTGTCGTCGACCGCCCCGAGCGCGGCGTTGCCCGGGCACGGGCTGCCCGCCTGGTGCGCGAGCCGGGTGACGTCGCCGCCCTCCTCGTCCAGCGAGACCACCGGGTCGCCCGCGGACCGCAGTGCCGTGGTCAGCCGCCCGAGCTGGGCCGGCTCGGCCACGTTGAAGCCGAACAGCGTCACGCCGCCCAGCCCGCCGTCCAGCTCGCGCAGCACCCACTCGGGTGCCTCGGTGCCCTGGAACGCGGCCAGCAGCGTGCCCGCAGCCAGCCGGCGCAGACCCAGGTCCGTGCCGTTGACCGCCGTCACCCCTTGACCGCCCCGGCGACCAGTCCGGACACGAGCCGGCGCTGCACGATCAGGAAGAACACCACTACCGGAATCGTCATCAGCGTGGATGCTGCCATGATCGCGCCGATGTCGGTACTGCGCTGGCTGATGAAGAAGTTCAGCGCCACCGGCATCGTGTACTTGCTCTGCGTCCGGATCAGTGTCAGCGCGAACACGAACTCGTTCCACGCGGTGATGAACGAGAAGATGCTGGTCGCCACCAGGCCGGGTGCCACCAGCGGGAAGACCACCTTCCAGTACGCCTTCCAGCGGCTCGCCCCGTCGATCCAGGCGGCCTCCTCGAGCTCCATCGGCACCGCGGCGATGAAGGTGCGCAGCATCCAGATCCCGAACGGCAACGCCGCGGCGGCGTTCACGAGCACCAGACCGAACAACTGGTCGGTCATCCCGAGCCGGACCAGCATCACGTACAGCGGGATCACCATCGCCTCGCCAGGGATCATCTGGAGCACCAGCAGCAGGATCAGGTACGACGAGCGGAACCGGAACCGGAACCGGGCGATCGCCGTCGCGCCGAGCAGCGCGAACAAACCGCTCAGCACCACCGCGCCGAGCGCGATCACCAGGCTGTTGCCGAGGTACACCCAGATCGAGTTGCCGGCCACGCCGGTGGTGAACACCCGGTCCGCGTGCTCCAGCGTCGGGTCACGCGGGAACGGGATGAAGTCGGTGGTGAAGATCTCGTTGCTCGGTTTGAACGCGGTGGTCACCATCCAGTAGACGGGGAACACCGAGCCGACGAAGACGAGCAGCCCGAGCCCGTTCAGGCCGATCCTGGTGAGCGTACGCCGGGTCATCGCAGCTCCTCGTTCTTGACGATCTGGCGGACGTACACGCAGGTGATCACCATCAGGATCGCGGTCAGCACGATCGCGATCGCGGCGCCGGTGCCCATCCGCGGCGGCGAGCTGAACGCCTCCGTATAGGCGTAGATCGACAGGTTCGCGGCGTCCCGGTTCAGCGTCCGGATCAGGATGTACAGCTGGTCGAAGACCTTGAAGTCCCAGATCACCGACAGCACCAGCAGCACGGTGAAGATCGGCTTCAGCAACGGGAAGGTGATCTTCCACCACGTGGTCCAGGGGCCGGCGCCGTCCACCCTCGCGGCCTCCTGCAGCTCGCTCGGCACGCTCTTCAGGCCGGCCAGCACCGATACCGCGATGAACGGGAACGACTGCCACACCACCATCGCGGTGAGCACGATGTAGATCGGCAGCACGTCGTTGAACCACGGGTACCCGGTCCAGTCCGACCGGCCGAGCAACATGCCGGTCAGCCAGTCCGGCAGCGTGTTCAGGGACCAGTTGACGACACCCGCCTCGGGGTCGAACATCCACTTCCACACCGCGGCGACCGCGGTCCGCGGCATTCCCCAGGCCAGCATCAGCCCGATCACCACGACCGTGGACATCACCCTGCCGAGCTGGTTCAGCAGGATCCCGACCAGGGTGCCGACCACCATCGTCAGCGAGACCGCGGCCACGGCGAACAGCACCGTGTTGCGCAGTGTCGACCAGAACTGCGGGTTGGCGAAGATCTGCTGGAAGTTGTCCCAGCCCACGAACTCGGCCGGGCGCGGGTTCCGGGGCCTGATCTCGGCGAGACCGACCTTGTGGAACGCCATCACCACGACCTGGTACAGCGGGTAGAAGGTCAGCACCGCGATGACCAGCAGGCCGGGGATGATCAGCAGGTACGGGATCGCCTTGGGCGACATGCTCCACCCGGTACGGCGGCGCTTCGGCGGGCGTGGTGGGGCCCCGTCCGGACCGGAGCTGCTGGCTCCGGTCCGGACGGCGGTCGTCGTCTGGCTCATGCCTTTACTGGGTGTTGAGGATCGACTCGAGCTCGGTGTTCGCGTCGGCCAACGCCTGGTCGACGCTCTTCTTGCCCTGGATGACGGCGCGCGCGGCGTTCTGCAGCACCGCCTTGGTGTCGTTGGCCTCGGCCCACTGCGGGTCGGCCGGGAAGCCCTTGGCCACCTTGAACGTCTCGGCGAACGCGGCGTTCACCGGGTCGCTCGCGTATGACGCCAGCGCGTCCGGGTAGTTCGGCAGCAGCCCGTTGTCCTTCGCGTACCGGGTGCCGAACTGCTTGCCGGCGGCAAGCTTCACGTACTCCACCGCCAGCTCCTTGTTCTTCGCGTCCTCCCAGACGGCGATGTCGTTGCCGCCCTGGAAGGCCGGCGCGACGCCGCTGCCGTCCTTGGCCGGGATCGAGAAGAACCCCATCTGGGCGTCGCCGATCTTGCCCTTGCTGCGCTCCTTGATCCCGTCCAGGTCCCACGGTCCGGTGACGTACATGCCGACCTTGTTGTTCTGGAACCGGGTGCCGATCTCTTCGGAGTTCTGGGTCAGTGCGGACTTGCGGGACACGCCCTCCTTGGCGACCAGGTCGGTGTAGAACTGGAAGCCCTCCTTGAAGCCCGGGTCGTTGAGCTTGCCGACCCACTTGCCGCCCTCGTTGACGGCGAAGTCGCCGCCGGCACCCCACACGAACGGGGACAGCGACATGTTGGCGTCCGAGCCGCCGTTGAACGCGAAGCCGTCCACGTCGGCGCCCTTCGCGGCAACGATCTTCTTGCCCGCGGCCACCAGGTCGGTCCAGGTCTTCGGCACTGCGATGCCGAGCTCTTTGAACCAGTCCTTGCGGTACAGCACGGCGCGCGTTCCGCCGCCCCACGGCACGGCGTAGATCCTGTCGCCGATGGTCTCGTAGCCCCAGAGGTTCTTCGGGATCTCCTGCAGCTCCGCGTTACCGCCGACCGCGTCGGTGATGTCGGCGACGGCGCCCTGGCCGACCCAGGCCGAGACCTGGTCGTTGCCGATCTCGGTGACGTCCGGCCCGGACCCGGCGGTGACCGCGGCGGTCCACTTGGCCTGCGCGTCCGGCCACGGGACCCATTCGACCTTGACGTCCGCGCCGGTCTGCGTCTTGAACTCGGCGTTCAGGTCGGTCATGTACTTCTTGTTGATCTCGACCGGGTCGCCCAGACGCCACACCGTCAGGGTCTGGCCCGCGAACTTCGGTCCGGCGTTCGACGCGGCAGCCTGCGGGTCCTCACTGCCCGAGTCACCCGAACCACACCCTGCCAGTCCCACGGCCAGCGCGATGGCGGCGGCTGCCGTGACCTTCCAGCTCCTCATGCGCAAATCCCCTTCCCGGTTCGTCGCGGTCCGGTGTGCGCCCAGCGGTGCTGGGCCAGGGGTCACACCGGGTCAGCCGCGGTGACCGTAAACTAACAAGAAAGTTTCTTTAAAGAAATGGCTCGTTAGCCTATCGTGACGAATGGAGGCAGGGATGAGCCGAGACCCAGGCACGCCGCGGCTGTTGCGCAGGCTGAACGACCGGTCCGCGCTGGAGCTGCTGCTGTCGGACGGGCCGCTCACCCGTGCCGAGCTCGGCGACCGCACCGGCCTGTCCCGGGTGACCGCGGCCCAGCTACTGACAAGGCTGGTCGAGCGCGGTCTGGTCGAGGTGACCGGCGAGCGCGGCGGCAGCCGGGGACCGAACGCGGCCCTGTACGGCGTGGTGCCGTCCACCGCGTACGTCGCCGGGCTGGAGGTGTTGCCGGACCGGACCACGGTGGGCGTCGCCGACATCACCGGTGAGGTGGTCGTCGAGGTCGTGACAGACCCGCTGGACGGCGACGACCCGATCGGCACGGTGCAGAGCGCGGTCGAGCGAGCCTGCGAGACCGCGAAGATCGAGATGTCCCGGCTGCACGCCTTCGTCATCGGTACCAAGGGCATGGTCGATCCGCGCACCGGCGACATGCGCTTCTCCTACGACCTGCCGGCCTGGCACGCCGGCGTGCTGGCCAGCCTGCGCGACCGGCTTGGTGAGTCGGTGACGATCGAGAACGACGTCAACCTGGTGGCACTGGCCGAGCACAGGTACGGCGCCGGCGTCGGTCACGACGACTTCGTGGTGCTCTGGACCGGCGTCGGGCAGGGTCTCGGCATCATGCTCGGTGGCCGGCTGCACCGCGGTGTGCTCGGCGGCGCGGGCGAGATCGGCTGGCTGCCGGTTCCGGGCGAGCCGTTGCCCGCCGACGTCGCGCACCCGACGTCCGGGTCGTACCAGCGGCTGGTCGGCCCGGAGGCGATGGCCGAACTAGCCGGCCGGCACGGCGTGCCCGGCGAATCGGCCTCGGAGCAGGTCGGAGCGGCAGTCGCCGGTGGCTTCAGGGCGTACCTCGACGAGCTCGCGCACCGACTCGCGATCGGGGTGGCAGCCGTCTCGGTCGTGATCGACCCGGGCCTCGTCGTACTCAGCGGCGACGTCGGCACTGCCGGCGGCGCCGAGCTGGCGTCCCGTGTGGAACGGGCCGCGGCCAGGATGTGCCCGACCGGGCCGAGCGTCGTCCCGACCGGCGTTACCGGTAACCCGGTCCTGCGCGGAGCCCTCGTCGCCGCCCTGGACCGCGCACGCGAGGAGGTCTTCTCCGACACCGTGTGAATATCGGTGGCGACTGTGTGTCAAACCTGACCGGAGCCAGCGGCCCGATGTATCTGTACGGCCCCTGCCGGCGTCCGTACAGGTAACACGCGCACGGCGTGTCCGTTTCGGGGGGCGGGACAGGCGATGACAACAGTTGCGGCGGAGCCGACCGTGGGCTCGACGCGCGTGGGCGCGAGCCGGCGGATCGCCGGCCGCTACCGGCCGCGTCGCCTGCTCGGACGTGGTGGCATGGGCCGGGTCTGGCTCGCCGACGACGAGCTGCTGGACCGGCAGGTCGCGCTGAAGCAGGTCCTGGTGGGGCAGTCCGCGCTCGGTGAGGCGCGGGCGCTGGCGCGGCTGGACCACATCGGCGTGGTGCGGGTGCACGACCTGATCGAGGACGGCGGCGACCCGTGGATCGTGATGGAGGTGCTGTCCGGCCGCACGTTGGGCGCTGCGGTGGCGGACGGTCCACTGCGGGTCGCGGAGGTCGCGTCGATCGGTCTGCGGCTGCTGGACGCGCTGGATGCTGTGCATGGGGCGGGTCTGGTGCACGGTGACGTCAAACCGGCGAACGTGCAGCTGTGTGACGACGGTCGGGTGGTGCTGACCGACTTCGGGATCGCGTCGCCACGCGATGACGAGTCGACGATGGCGACCGGCGGCATGGCGGGGAGTCCGGCGTACATCTCGCCGGAGCGGGCGCGCGGCGACAGCATCGGCGCCGAGTCGGATCTGTTCTCGCTGGGCGCGACGCTGTTCGCCGCGGCGGAGGGACGCTCACCGTTCGGGACAGGGGATCCGTTCAGCACGCTGGTCGCGGTCGTTCAGGAGCCGCCCGGGCCGTTCCAGCGGGCCGGCACGCTGCGTCCGGTGCTGGAGGGGCTACTAGCCAAGAAGCCGGCGGACCGGCTGACAATCGGCCAGGCCCGCGCCCTTCTGCGTGACGTGGCCGCGATGGCGAGCTGACGCAGCCGGGTTGAACCGGTCAGATCAGCTCGTCGGACAGGTGGTTCGGCGTGCCGAAGCGGTGCGCGGTGATGCTCACGGCCTGCTCGCGCAGGAACGGCAGCAGCTCGATCCGGCCCGCCTCGGTGACCGGCTGGGCGTAGATCGCGATATCCGGGCGGCCGCCGATCGCGGCGTACAGCTCGGCGGCGGACCCGCCGAGCAGCCGGATCCGGCCGCCGACCAGCGACGCTGCCCGGGCGTGCCAGGTCGCGTCGTCCTCGACCCGGACCGTGATCCCCAGCGCGTCGATCGCGTTCCGGACCGCGGCCGGCACATCGTCGTACGACGAGATGGTCACGAGTGCGCCGCTGAGTCTGCCGGCGGCGGCGACCCGCAGCAGGTCGGTGATGGTGGATCCCGCGGCGTACCGGATCGTCACGGCGTGCGGGTCGTAGCGGAACACGTTGCGCTCGACGCCGAGCTGGGACACGTCCTTCGCGGTACCGAACTCCGATGCCCATGCCGCGGCGTCGCTGCGCAGCGCCCGCTCCAGGGACTCGCGGCACTCCTGCGGGGCGACCGCCAGCAAGGTCGCCGGACCGGCCGGGATCTCGGCGGTCGCCGTCGCCGGCGCCGGCTCCCAGTCGCTGAGGCCGACCAGGTAGTTCGGTCCGCCGGCCTTGGTGCCGGCGCCGACCGCGGACTTCTTCCAGCCGCCGAACGGCTGCCGGCGCACGATCGCGCCGGTCGTGCCGCGGTTCACGTACAGGTTGCCGGCCTGGACCCGGTCCAGCCAGAGCTTCAGGTCGTCCGGGTCCAGTGAGTGCAGCCCGGCGGTGAGGCCGTATGCGACCTCGTTCTGGATCTCGACAGCCTGCTCGAGCGAGTCCGCGGTCATGATGCCGAGCACCGGGCCGAAGTACTCGACCAGGTGGTACTCCGAGCCGCGCGCGACGCCCTCCTTGACGCCGGGGGACCACAGCTTGCCATCGTCGAGCTGCTTCGGCTCGACCACCCAGGACTCGCCTCGGTCGAGGGTGGTGAGGGCCTTGAGCAGCTTGCCCTTCGGCGGCTCGATCATCGGACCCATCTGCGTGGTCGCATCGGCCGGGAGACCGACCTTCAGCGACGTCACCGCGTCGACGAGCTGGTTGCGGAACCGCTTCGAGGTGCCGACCGACCCGACCAGGATGACCAGCGAGGCGGCCGAGCACTTCTGGCCGGCATGGCCGAACGCGGAGTACACGACGTCCTTCACCGCGAGGTCGATGTCCGCGCTGGGGGTCACGATGATCGAGTTCTTGCCGCTGGTCTCGGCCAGCAGCGGCAGGTCATCGCGGAACGACCGGAACAGCTCGGCGGTCTCGTAGGCGCCGGTGAGGATCAGCCGGTCCACCCGCGGGTCCGACACCAGCCGCCGGCCGAGGTCGTGCTCGGTGAGCTGGACCAGCCGCAGCACGTCGCGCGGTACGCCGGCCTCCCACAACGCGTCCACCATCACCGACCCGGTACGACGTGCCTGCGACGCCGGCTTCACCACGACGGCCGATCCGGCGGCCAGCGCGGACAGCGTCGAGCCGGCCGGGATCGCGAGCGGGAAGTTCCACGGCGGGGTGACCACGGTGAGCCGGACCGGCTTGTGCACCGCACCGTCCACGTCGTCCAGCGCCTCGGCCAGCGACGCGTAGTAGTTCGCGAAGTCGATCGCCTCGGACACCTCGGGATCGCCCTGGTCGAGTGTCTTGCCGGCCTCGGCCGCCATCACCTCGAGCAGCTCGGCCCGGCGCCGCTCCAGCACCACCGCGGCCTTGCGCAGGTGGGCCGCGCGCTCCCGGCCGGTCAGCGCGCCCCACTTCGCACCTGCCTCGACCGCGCCGGCGATCACGGTCTCGACCTGCTCGGGCGTGCTCAGGGTCGTGCTCTCGACCAGGTCGTTGCCGACGGCACTGACCGGAACCCGGGCCAGGATCTCCCGGCTCCAGGCCGCGTTCGCGGGCAGTGCGGGGTCGGTGTCCGCGACGTTGTGGAAGGTCTCGGCCACCTTGTCAGGCGGTGCGACCCGGCGGTCCTGGGTCCGGTTCGGCGCCGGCACGGATCGGTCCAGCGCCTCCAGGGAGGCCAGGAACCGGTCCTTCTCCCGCGCGAACAGCGCCTTGTCGTCGTGCAGGTCGAACACCGCGGACATGAAGTTCTCCCGGCTGGCGCCCTCCTCGAGCCGGCGGATCAGGTAGGCGATCGCCACGTCGAACTCGGCCGGGTGCACCACCGGGGTGTAGAGCAGCAACCCGCCGACCTCGCGCTTGACCACCTCGGCCTGGCCCTGCGCCATGCCGAGCAGCATCTCGAACTCGACGCCGTCACGGACGCCGCGCTTGCCCGCGAGCAGCCAGGCGAAGGCGATGTCGAACAGGTTGTGGCCGGCCACGCCGATCCGGATGTTCCGGATCCGGTCAGGGTGGAGCGCGTAGTCGAGCACACGCTTGTAGTTGGTGTCCGAGTCCTGCTTGCTGTCCCAGGTCGCGAGCGGCCAGTCGTGCAGCGACGCCTCGACCCGCTCCATCGGCAGGTTGGCGCCCTTCACCACGCGGACCTTGATCCCGGCGCCGCCGCGGGCCCGTCGCGCGGCCGCCCACTCCTGCAGCCGGATCATCGCGCCGAGCGCGTCCGGCAGGTAGGCCTGCAGCACGATGCCGGCCTCGAGCTGGGAGAACTCGGGCTGGTCCAGCAGTGCGGTGAACACCGCGACGGTCAGGTCCAGGTCGCGGTACTCCTCCATGTCCAGGTTGATGAACTTCGCGGGGCTCGCCGCCGCCGCGCGACGGAACAGCGGGGTGAGCGACTCGACCACGTGCTCGACCGCCTCGTCGAACGCCCAGGCCGAGTGCGGCGCCACGGTCGACGACACCTTGATCGATACGTAGTCGATGTCGTCGCGGGCCAGCAGCCGGTGCGTGCCCTCGAGCCGGCGGGCCGCCTCGCGCTCGCCGAGCACGGCCTCGCCGAGTAGGTTCACGTTCAGCCGCTCGCCGTGTGCGCGGATCCGCTTGATCGACCGGCCGAGCTTCGCGGGCCGGGCATCCACGATCAGGTGCCCGACCATGCCGCGCAGCACCCGTCGTACGACGGGGATGACAGCGGCGGGCGCGAGCTTGCCGGCAGCGGCGCCGGTCCGGATCGCCGTGCGCAGGTGCACCGGCAGGAAGGAAGGCACATCCTTCGCGAGCTCGGCGAACGCCCGGGCGGCGACCTTCGGGTCCTCGGGCCGGATCACGTTGTCGATGAAGCCGACCGTGAACGGCAGGCCGCGCGGATCCTTGAGCACACCGGCGAGCCGCTCCGCCGAGGCGTCCGGACGGATCTTCGCGGACTCGGCCAGCCAGCGCTGGACGGTCGCGATCGTCTCGTCGGCGAGGTCGGTCAGCTCGCTCAGGCCGGCGGGGTCGCCATGCTCGGCGGGGACACTGTCGAGGGTCCGGGAAATGGACCGCTTGGTGGACACAGGCATGACGATCTCACTTCGCTCGCGGTGAAGGGCGCAACGGGGCCTCGGGACCAGTGTGGGCCGCGCATAGCGTAAGATAAAGCGTGGTTTTCTGACGGATATCCATAACTTCTCCTTACGGTTCCGGGATGGCCGATGTTCGACGTACGACGCCTGCGGCTGCTGCGGGAGCTGAGCGTCCGCGGCACCATCGCGGACGTCGCGGCTGCGCTGCACCAGAGCCCGTCCGCGGTGTCCCAGCAGCTCGCGCAGCTGGAGAAGGAGGCCGGCGTCGCGCTGCTGCGCAAGGCCGGCCGGCGGGTCCAGCTCACCCCGCAGGCCGAGATCCTGGTCGAGCACACGGCGGCGATCCTGGAGCGGCTCGAGCTGGCCGAGTCCGACGTGGTCGCGTCGCTGCAGGAGGCCACCGGCACGGTGCGGATCGCGGTGTTCCAGTCCGCGGCGCTGGCACTGATGCCGGAGATGCTGCAGACACTCGCGACCCGGCATCCGCGGTTGCGGGTGACGATGACGCAGCGGGAGCCGGAGACGGCGCTGCTGGAGACGTTCGCCCGCGACTTCGACCTGGTGGTCGCGGAGCAGTACCCGGGCCACGCCGCGCCGTGGCACCCCGAGCTGGACCGGGTCGGGCTGACCCGGGATCGGATCCGGCTCGCTGTGTCGCCCGGTGCGGACGTCGGCACGCTGGCCGACGCCGCCGGACTCGCCTGGGTGATGGAGCCGTACGGCGCGGCGTCGCGGCACTTCGCCGAGCAGGCCTGCCGGCAGGCCGGGTTCGAGCCCGACGTGCGGTTCGAGACCGCGGACCTGACCGCGCAGATCGCGCTGATCGAGACCGGCAATGCGGTCGCGCTGATCCCGGACCTGCTCTGGATCCGGCGCGAGCCGTCGGTGCGGCTGGTCGGGCTGGACGGCGCGCCGCACCGGACCGTGTTCACCGCGGCCCGCCGGTCGACCGCCCAGCGGCCGTCGATCCTCGCCTGCCGGGACGCCCTCGCCGAGGCGGTCGCGAACCTGACGCCGGTGCTTTGATCCCTCGTCGTACGTCCCTAGGCTTTCGTCCCGGGCGACGACGAGAGGATCCGATGGACGCGCGCGCACTGCATGACGATGCCGTGGTGGTCGACACGCACAACGACCTGATCCTGCTGGTGGACCACTTCGACCGGCGCGGCCAGCGGCAGCATTTCGAGGAGTTCTGGCTGCCGCAGCTGCGGTCCGGCGGGGTGGACGTGCAGGTGCTGCCGATCTGCGTGGAGGAGCAGTTCCAGTCCGAGGGCGGGCTGCGCCGGACGCTGCTGCTGGTCGAGCGGATCTACGAGCTGGCCGAGGAGCACGCCGGTGAGGTGGCGATCTGCCTGACCGGAGCGGACGTCGACGCCGCGGTCGCGGCCGGGAAGATCGCGTTCGTGATCGCGCTGGAGGGTGCGCATGCGATCGGGCAGGACCCGGCGTTGATCCGCACGCTGGAGCGGGTCGGGGTGCGGGTGGTGTCGCTGGCGCACCTGAACCGGACCTTCCTGGCCGACGGCAGCGGGCTCGACGACTCGTCCCGCGGTGGGCTGACGCCGGAAGGTGTCGAGGTGTTCACCGAGATGGAGCGGCTCGGGGTGGTGTTCGACATCAGCCACCTCGGCCTGGCCGGGGTCGAGGACGTGCTGGAACGTGCGACCCGGCCGTTCCTCGCGACCCACTCGGCGTGTCTGGCGCTGGTCGACGTGCACCGCAACCTGGGTGACGAGCAGGTCAAGCGGATCGCCGAGCTGGGCGGTGTGATCGGGGTCGCGGCGGCGATCCCGATGTTCATCGACGGCGAGGACCCGTCCGCCGACCGGGTGGTGGACCACATCGAGCACCTGGTCGGGGTCGCCGGGGTGGACCATGTCGGTCTGGGGCCGGACTTCATCGACGACTACTACCAGCAGGTGCTCCCCGGCTGGCGGCCGGTCGCCGGACTGGGCAGGCCGCTGACGCACGCTGAGATCGAGCGGCCGGCCGACCTGCCGAAGCTCACCGACGCGATGGTGCGGCGCGGCTTCTCCGAGCCCGACATCCGCAAGATCCTGGGGGAGAACGTGCTGCGGGTGCTCCGCGAGGTGATGGGGGTGCCCGCGGGGTAGCGTCGGCGACATGACCGCGGCCGAGACCGAGCTACGGCTGGAGCAGTACCGGGTGGAGCTGACCGGGTACTGCTACCGGATGCTCGGCTCGCCGTTCGACGCCGAGGATGCGGTGCAGGAGACGCTGGTCCGCGCCTGGCGGAACCTGGACCGGTACGACGAGGAGCAGGGACCGCTGCGGCCCTGGCTGTACAAGATCGCGACCAACGTCTGCCTCGACGTGCTGCGCAGCGCCCAGCGCCGGGCTCGCGCGACCGACCTGGCTCCGCCGTCGCGGCCCGGGCCGGACATCGGGGAGCCGCTGCCGGAGAGCGCCTGGGTGCTTCCCGTCCCGGACGAGCGCGTCGTACCCGCCGGGGCCGACCCGGCCGAGCACGCCGCTCTGCGCGACTCGGTGCGGCTGGCGTTCGTCGCGGCGCTGCAGCGGCTGCCACCGCGGCAGCGCGCCGTGCTGATCCTGCGCGACGTGCTGTGCTGGCAGGCGGCCGAGGTCGCCGGGCTGCTCGACACCACGGTCGCGTCCGTCACCAGTGCGCTGCAGCGTGCCCGCGCGACTCTCGGCGCGATGCCCTCCGTCGCACCGGACCCGATGACCGATGACGAGCAGCGGCGACTGGTGGACCGGTACTGCGAGGCCTTCGAGCGGTACGACGTGGAGGCGCTGGTCGCGCTGCTGCACGAGGACGCGATCTCGTCGATGCCGCCGTTCGTGTGGTGGCTGCGCGGCCGGGACGACATCCGCAGCAGCCTGTCCGCGTCCGATCGGTTCTGCGCCGGCGCCCGGGTTGTGCGGACGGTCGCGAACGGCTCGCCCGCGTTCGGGCAGTACCTCCCGATCGGGCCGGACGGGCAGTACCGGCCGTTCGCCCTCGTCGTACTGACGCTGTCCGGCGGGCTGGTCGCCGAGGAGACCACGTACCTGGACGCCGAGCGGCTCTTCGCGCTGTTCGGCCTGCCCTCGGGCGATGAGTTCCGGGCCGCCGTTCCGTAGTACCTGGTGTAAGGCGACCCGAGCGAAGGGAACGACGCACGATGGCCGACTACATCGACGTGAACGGCGTGCACACCTGGTACGACGAGCGCGGCACGGGTGATCCCGTGGTGCTGCTGCACGGTGGCTTCACCGACAGCCGGGACTTCACCGGCAACCTGGACGCCCTGGCGGACACATTCCGGCTGCTGCTACCGGAACGCCGCGGCCACGGCCACACACCCGATGTGCCCGGCCCGTTCGCGGCCGACGCGCTCGCGGACGACACCGCCACGTTCATCGAGAAGACCGCAGGCGGTCCGGTCCGGCTGGCCGGGTACAGCGCCGGCGCCATGGTCGCGCTCAGGGTCGCGGTCCGCCGTCCCGACCTGGTGGAACGGCTCGTGCTGATCAGCGGCGGCTTCGACCCGGACGGGATGGTCCTGCGGCCTTCGCTGGACGGGCCGCCGCCACCGCCACTGCTCGAGGCCTACGCCCAGGTCTCGCCTGACGGTGCCGACCACTTCGGCGAGGTGATCGCCAAGGTGGTCCGCTCGGTTGACGAGGACCGGCCGCTGACACCGGCGGAGCTGGGCACCGTCACCTGCCCGGTGCTCGTGATGGCCGCCGACGACGACATCGTCACGCTGGAGCACACCCTGGCGATGTATCGCGCACTACCCGGCGGCCAGCTCGCGGTCGTGCCGAGGACCTCGCACCTGCTGCTGCACGAGAAGCCCGAGCTGTGCACGCGGTTGGTCACCGACTTCCTGACCGGGGACCCGGCGCCGACCTGGATGCCGATCCGCCGTGCCGAGGTGACGTGATCGCGTCATGTCCTGTTTACGGCTCGGATGGCCATAGGACTGGTGTGCTCGGGCGTATGAGACTGCCCTCGTCGCCACCCATCACCGGCGCCTCACTCGCACCGCGAAGAGGGAGCATCCCATGCGTCCTGCCGTACGCCGATCCGCCATCGCCGTCATCAGTGCCCTGACCTCGCTGGCCTCGGTGCTGGCCGCCGTACCGGCTGCCGGTGAACCGGAGGCGACTCCCGGTCAAGGTGAGCCGGGCGGTCGCGCCGCGCGGATCACCTTGATCACCGGGGACGTGGTCGAGGTGACCCCGGCCGGCAGCGGGCGGTCCGCGGCCACCGTCCGGCCGGGCGCCGGACGGGAACGGATGCGGTTCCACACCTTCGAGCTGGACGGCGGGCTGCGAGTGCTGCCCGAGGACGTCGTCGGCCAGGTCGGTGCCGGCGTGCTCGACCCGGACCTGTTCGACGTCGAGGAGCTGCTCGCCGACGGGTACGGCGCGGCCGAGTCGCTGCCGCTGATCGTGCAGTACGCGGGCGGCGCCCGGTCCGCGACGGCGCTCGCGGGCACGGCGGTCCGCGCGCTGCCGAGCATCGGCGGCGCGGCGGTCCGCGCGGACAAGGACGAGCTTTCGGCACTGTGGCGCTCTGTCGGAGGCGCCAACGGGTCGGCCCTGAGCGGCGGGATCGCGAAGATCTGGCTGGATGGCAGGGTGCGCCCTGTGCTGGACCGCAGTGTCGCGCAGATCGGCGCGCCGTCGGCCTGGCAGGCGGGGTACGACGGCACCGGTATCGACGTCGCCGTCCTGGACACCGGTATCGACGGCAACCACCCGGACGTGGCCGGCCAGGTCGAGGCGACGCAGAACTTCTCCGACAGCCCGGACGCGGTAGACCACTTCGGACACGGCACGCACGTCGCGGCCACCGTGGCCGGTACCGGCGCCGGGTCCGGCGGCCAGCGCAAGGGTGTCGCGCCGGGCGCGGACCTGTTGATCGGCAAGGTGCTGAACGACGACGGCATCGGCTACGACTCCTGGATCATCGCCGGGATGGAATGGGCCGCGGCCTCCGGTGCCGAGGTGGTCAACATGAGCCTCGGCGGTGGCGCGACCGACGGCACCGATCCGCTCAGCCAGGCCGTGAACCGGATCACCGCGGACACGGGCACGCTGTTCGTGGTGTCGGCCGGCAACGACGGCGAGCTCGGCGAGCAGACCGTCGGCACGCCCGGCGCGGCCGACGCCGCGCTGACCGTCGGCGCGGTGGACCGGGACGAGTCGCTGGCCGTGTTCTCCAGCCGCGGCCCGCGGGTCGGCGACCACGCGATCAAGCCGGACGTCACCGCGCCGGGCGTCGGCATCGTCGCCGCCCGCGCCGCCGGCACCGCGATGGGCACACCGGTAGACGACCGCTACACCGCGGCGTCCGGTACGTCGATGGCGGCACCGCACGTTGCGGGAGCGGCGGCGCTGCTCGCCCAGCAGCACCCAGACCTGGACGCGCAGGCGCTGAAGGACCTGATCGCCAGTACGACGCGGCATAACCCGGCGCTGCAGGTGTACGAGCAGGGCACCGGCCGGGTGGATGTCGCCCGTGCGGTGTCGCAGCCGGTGTTCGGTACCGGCAACCTCGGCTTCGGCTCGCTGGCGATCCCGGACGCGCGGCCGACTACCCGGCAGCTGACGTACACCAACACGGGCAGCACGCCGCTCACCCTGGACCTGACCGTCCAGGTGACGAACCTGGAGAACGGACAGCCGGACCCGGACGGGTTCTCGGTCGGTTCGAACCAGGTCACCGTGCCCGCGGGCGAGTCTGTCGCCGTACCGGTCACGCTCGATCCCGCCTCGCTCGAGCGTGGCCGGCACGGCGGCTGGGTCGTCGCCACCGGCCCGGACGGCGTCAGCACCCGGACCGCGGTGTCGGCGACTCTGCGCGGCCGGATGCACGAGGTGACCTTCCGGATGCGCGACCGCGCCGGCGAGCTCACCTCCACCCCGCTGATCGCGCTGTTCGGTGACTCCCGCGAGGCCGTCTACATGGGCCACATCTTCCCTTGGGCCAACGAGACCGGGGTGACGTTCCAGGTCGAGGAAGGCAGCTACCTGCTGCACGCGCTCGGAGCGGACGGCGCGCCGCTGGACGAGCAGAGCACGCTGATCACCGACCCGGAGTTCAACGTCACCGGTGACATCTCGCTCGACCTTGACATGCGGACCGGAACCCCGATCCGGATCGAGACCCCGAAACCGTCCGAGCAGCAGTCGGTGCTGAGCTACTACGTGCAGCGCACGCACGCGAACGGCCGCCGGATCCTGGCCGGCGTGATGGAGTTCAGCACCACCCAGCAGGTCAACGTCACGCCGACCCGGACGCCGTCCGTAGGCTCGTACGAGTTCTCGTCCCGCTGGCAATTGGTCGCGCCGATGGTGCAGACCGCGGTGCAGGGCGTGTCCGGACCGCTGGATATCAACCTGCTGCACACCTCGCCGGCCTGGGACGGCCGGCGCCGGTTCGACCTGGTCACCGCCGGACGCGGTACGCCGGACGAGCTGGCCGCCGCCGACGTGCGCGGCAAGGCGGTGCTGCTCACGCCGTCCACCGAGGTGTCCGAGGAGGACCAGGTCGCTGCCGCCGCCGCGGCCGGTGCCGCCACGGTCCTGATCCAGCGACCGGCCGACTGGTCCGCCTGGACGGTGTGGCGACCGGTCGGGGACCGGCTGCCGGTACCGGCGATGGTGGTCGCGTACGACGACGCGCTGCGGCTGCTCGCCCGGGTGCGGTCCGGCCGGACCTCGATCGACATCACGCTGACCACGTCGAGCCCGTACCTGTACGACGTGTTCCACGTCGAGCGCGGCCGGGTGCCGGACAAGATCGTGCACAAGGTGACCACGCAGAACACCGCGCAGCTGGAGGTGCGCTACGGCCACACCGGCGGGTTCGACTGGGCCAAGGAGCAGCGGTTCGGCTGGAGGCCGTGGCAGGAGTACTCCTGGAACGACGCTCAGCGGATGATCGAGACCCCGAAGGTCCGCGAGGAGTGGATCTCGTCGAACGACTCGCTGTGGCAGCAGCACGCGGCGTACTTCTACACCTGGAACGACATGGGCCCGGTGTTCGGCGCGACGCATCCGCCGCGGACGTACCAGCCGGGCCGAGCCGGTACCGAGAGCTGGTTCACCCCAGTGGTCCGTCCGGCCACCTCGGCCCTGCCCGGCAGCCCGGTGTCGACCCGCACCGGCGACCAGCTGGCACTGCGGGTGCCGGAGTTCGTCGACTCCTCCGGCCACTACCAGCGCACCATCGACTGGGAGGACACCGCGTCGGCCCGGCTGTACCGCGACGGCACACTGCTGCAGGAGCTGCCGAGCGCCTGGCAGAACGTGTCCGTCGGCGCCGGCGACGCGGCCTACCGGCTCGAGCTGGACGCGGAGCGGCGGACCAGCGACGACTGGCTGTGGGGGACCCGCTCGACCACCGCGTGGGAGTTCCGGTCCAGGCGCGCGGCCGGTACGACCTTGCTGCCCCTGCTGCAGGTCGACTACGCCGTACCGGCCGATCTGGAGGGGCGGGTGTTGGGCCGGGTCCCGCACCTGCTCGGGCTCACCGTGCGGCAACAGCCGGGCCTGCCCGCACCGCAGGGCGTGCAGGTCAGGGCCGACGTGTCGTTCGACGACGGCGCGACCTGGCGGCAGGTCCCGGTGCTCGGTCACGGTGCGAAGGTGGTGGCAGTGGTCCCGTCCGGGAAGGGCGCGGTGACCCTGCGAGTCAGGGCACAGGACAAGGCCGGCAACAAGGTCGACCAGACCGTGGTGCGCGCCTACGGCTTGCGCTGACCGGCCGAGTGTGGTGAGCGTGATGCGGTCCGGCGCGCTACGGCCCTGCTGACGGCAGGCTGGCGATGAGCCGCTCGCGCCGGAGGAAGTCCTGGCGGCGGATCGCTCGGCGGCGGTCTTGCTCGAGCCGGTTGCTGCCCGGTCCGAGTGCGGGTGGTGGCGTCGAGGTGTAGCGGTGGCCGGTCGGTGTCGTCACCTCGATCACCTGCCGGTGGGCGTTGCCGGTACCGCCGGATGTGCTGATCACGCGGCGGCTCCATCCCGGCATGTCCTTCACGTAGTTGCCGCGCTCGCACAGCCCGGCGCCGTTGGCCGCGCTGGTCGGTCCCCCGTCGCGGTACGGACGGACGTGATCGAGGTGCCGGACCGGCGCCGTGCAGAACGGGTCGCGGCAGACCTGGTCGCGATGCTTGATCAGCCGGGCCAGGGCGCCGTCGAACCGCCGCCGCTTGGTGTCAACGTGCACAACGGTGTCGTCGATCGGATCAGTGACGATCCGCCGCACCCATACCGCCACCGCAGCGTCGTCCGTGTCGTCTGCATCGGCCGTGTTGTCTGCAGCAGGCGTCCCGGTGGGAGCGGCTGCCTGCCCGGCGAGATCGAGGGCGACGTCAGTCGGCACGGGGCCGTATCCGCGCAGGTCAGCCGGCGCCTTGTCGTGGCCGAGGAGGCTGTCGGCGCTGATCGTCAGGCCGATCTCTACCGGGATCGCCGATGCCGTGGATTGCCCCGTGACGCGCTCGACCAACGTGTCGGCCATCAGCTGCGCGATCGAGCGGGGATCCCCGGTCGCGCGTAGAGCGCGGGCATGCCGGTCGAGGTTTGCCCAGGTGGCAACGCCTTGCTCGGCGGGCAGGACCGCCGATAGCACGGCCATAGTGTCCGGTGCCGGCCGGATGCCGACCCGCCGGTCCGATCGGGCCGTCCGCGCCCTGCCCAGCACGGCGGCCGGGTCGGCCGCGTAGCTCAGCTGCCGGGCTGCGGCCTGAACCTGGCGGATGCTCATGCCGGGCAGGTCCGGCGCCAGGTCGGCGGCGATGGACCGTCGCACGTAGCGCGGCACATCGCGAGTTTCCTGGGCGACCACCTGAGCAGCCCATTCCGAGATCCGTCCCGCACGCAGCTGGTTGAACACCGCCGGCAGATCGGTCGACCACTCCTTCGCGAACGTGACCTGCCGCGCCGCCGCGGCCGGAGACATCCGGCGAGCGAACCCGATCTGCTCGGGGACGCCGCGTCCCCGCCGTGCTTCCGGAACGCCCGCCGCCCGCTGAGCTGCGACCTGCGATGCTGCGAAGGCTGTCGTCTCACGTGCCTGCGCAGCCGCGACCGCACCTCGAAGTCGCTCGAGGGCCGCGATCCGATCGATCCGCTCCGCATCGTCGGCAGCCGCTGGCAGCGCACCGAGCCGATCGACGAGCCCGGTCAGCTCGGCCACGACGTCGGGGCAGGCGGAGTCAGTGAAGCGGTGAGTGACGGCATCGAACACGTGTTCGAGTGTATCAGATTCGCGCTCGACCTGGGCCGCTATGTGGACGACGGGCTCCTGACGTGCTCAGTCCTTGGCGTTGCGGGACCAGACGAAGCAGTACACGCCGAAGCAGGCGATCCCGAGCGCGACCGCGGTGAGCAGCAGGGGACCGCCGGGCTGCTCACGCAACGTCCGCAGCGCTGGCCCGCCGACGACAGCCGCTTCTCGACCCGCTTCTTGCCCTCGCGGTCGCGATGCCCGCTGATCGCCTCCAGGGGCTGCCAGACCGCGATCGCGAACAGCCCGACCGCGACGACCCACAGCAGCACGCCGCCGAGCGGTTTCTCGGCCAGCTCCTGCAGCGCCGTACGCGACCAGCCCGACGGTGACGAGCAGCCGCGCGGGGCGCCGGGGTGGACTGGTCGCCAGCCTGCCGGATCGCGTTCAGTGCGTCGCCGGTCATGTCAGACAACTCCGATGTGGTTCACGACGCACCGGTGTGCCCACCGACGGGCTGGTGTACACGCCTGATCAGTACCAGTGTTTGCGGCCGCCGACGGCCCGGCCGGTGGAGCCGAGCAGGAACAGCACTGCACCGACCACCACAAGGATCAAACCGATGGTCCACAGGATCGAGACGTCCAGGAGCAGGCCGAGGATGAGCAGGATCACGCCAAGGACGATCATCGAGTACTCCTTCGTTCAGCGGCCGGGCGAGGCGGTTCATCCGCGGGCCTATCCGGATAGTGCCCTTTCAGGGCTACCGTGACTCGCCCGGCCGTGCAGGATTACTGGGACAGGTCCGAGGACTGGCTACAGCCGGAGCAGCCGCTCGAAGAAGTCCCGGTAGCGCCGCAGCGCGGACCGCAGGTCCTCCGTCGACGGCTCGCCGTCGGACCACTGGCTCTCGAGTCCCTTGTGCTGGTCGTCGAACGTCGACGCGAGCTTCTTCAGCACCTCACCGACCAGCGTGTCGGCGTCGGTCACCGCGCTGCGCGGGTCGTCGACGAAACCCTGCTGGATCGCCTCCCAGCGCGCCGTGTAGTCCATTGCGGTGTCGCCCGGGATGAGCGGCTCGTCGTCCGAGAGCGCGCCGGCCGGCCCGCCGGTGCCGGCGCCGTCGCGTGCCGTGCCGGCCGTGACACGCTCGTCGACCGTGTCACGGGCAGCCTGCTCGTCAGCCGTCGTGTCAGCCGTTGCGTCAGCGGTCGTGTCGGCGGTCGTGTCGGCGGTCGCCGTGTCGACCCTGGAGTCGGCACCTGTGTCGGCGGTCGTCGTGTCGACCCTGGAGTCGGCATCCGTGTCGGCGTAGGTGTCCGTGCGGCGGTCGGCCGGCATCGCGTCCGCCTGGTCGTCGAGCGACTCGTCGACGGGTCCCGCACGCAGCGGTTCGCGGGTCTCCCGGTCGTCCGGCTCGTTCGCCAGGTCGTGCCTCGGCTCGTTCTCGCGTGTAGTCATCGCTGCTCCCTCGTCTCGGTCCGAGTGGTCTCGGTCGGGGTGGTCTCGGTCGTCTCGGTCGGTTCCGAGCGGCCTTCCTCACCGGTGGTGTCGTGCTCGACCAGCAGTACGTCCACCAGCCGCCGGTACGCGGTGACGGCCTGGCGCAGCTGCTCGGTGTCGGTCTCGCCCTTGGTCTGGGCAACCGCCACCTGATGCGCCTCGCGGTAGTACTGGGCGACCTCGGGGTGGTCGACCGAGATGTCCTCGGCGCGGCGGTCGAACTCGTCCACCGGGTATCCGCTCTCGCGCATCACCCGCACCACCAGCCGGTCGGCTTCGGCGACGGCTTCTCCGGGCTCGTCCACGAACCGCTGCTGCAGCGTGTTCCACTCCGCGCGGTAACGCGCGGCGGTCTCGCCGGACAGCGGCTGGACGTCGAAGCTCGACCGCCGCTTCTCGCGTTGCTTGAGGTCGCGCTCCGCGGCCCGGCGGTCACCGGACTCCTCGAGCGTGCGCTGGTACTCCGGGCCGAACCGCTGCTCCAGCTGGTTCGAGCGCCGCCGCCGGTACGCGATCGCCGCAGCGGCGGCCGCCAGTACCACGAGGACGACGATGATGACGACGCTTACGGTGTCCATCTTGCCTCCAGTCAGAGTGCCCTCGGCCTCGGCGCGGGGGCTCTCACAGTCAACGCAGGCCACGAAGTCGGCCCCAGCGGAGCCGGACCCGTAGCCTGCGTCACGTCGGTACCCACCGGCCGGACTGATCAAGCAGTCGTGCGCCATCATCAAGGACACGAGTCCCGCGGGACGCGCCGCACAGGTTTGCGACGGTGTGCGACGCACTATCCTGGCCGGACGTCCGGCAGCCGTCGTCAGGAAGGCGTTGATGAGCTCCAGGAGACCAGGCCGATGGCTCAGGTCGCTGACCATCGCGGCGGTGCTGCTGGCTTGTCTGGCGTTCATCGCGGACCGGGTCGCCGAGTCCATCGCCGAGGACCGGCTGGCGGCGGCCGCCGAGGAGGAGGCCGCCCGCTACGACGTACGCGCGTCGGAGACGTCGGTGGAGATCGGTGGCGTCGGGTTCCTGCCCCAGCTGGTCAGCGGCGAGTTCTCCGACATCACCTTGAGGATGCAGCAGCCGACCATCTCGAAGGTGCCGGCCCAGGACCTGACGGTGGAGATGACCGAGATCCAGGTGCCCCGGGAGCTGCTGACCGGCGACACCAGTGCGCCGGTGTCGGCCGCCTCGGCCGACCTGCGGCTGCGGCTGTCGCCGGACGCGATGACGAAGCTGGCTGCCCGTACCAGTGGCGTGGACGGGCTGAAGCTGCGGATCGTCGGCGGCAAGCTGCACGCACGGGTGTCGGTCGAGGGCGTCGACGCGTCGGCGACGGTCAGGCCACAGACGGAGAACGGTCGGATCAAGGCAACGGTCGACGATCTGCCGGCGGGGGTGCCGTCGGAGATCCGCGAGGAGGTGAACGCGCTGCTCAGCAAGGGCATCCAGATCCCGGAGCTGCCGTTCGGGGCCAAGCTGACGCAGATCGCGGTCGAGGGCCAGTCGCTGGTGCTCACTGCAACGGCGGCGGACGTCGAGCTGGCCTAGACAGGCCGTCGAGGTCGATCAGCATGCCGGGCACCAGTACGGCGACGGGCTTGGCCTGTTCGAGATCGCCGAACACCTCGGCGAGCCTGCCGTCGCCCGCGGTGCCCAGCGACAGGAACTGCCGCTCGCGCAGCACGACCGCGAGCCGGCCCGTACGGCGGGTAGCCTGCGCGTATGCGTGTGGCCGCGGGCGGTGGCGGCACTGGTCGAGCGAGTCCAGGGCGAGCTGGTCGGACCCGAGGAGGCGTGATGGACCTGGCGACGTTCAACGCCGCACCGGCGCCGGAGGTGACCGGGCAGCTGCTCGCGTGCTGCGACGTCACCGCGTGGGCCGAGGCGGTGCTGGCCGGGCGTCCGTACGACACCGTCGACGACCTGAGCGCGACCGCCGACCGGGCCGCCCGGCGGCTCGGACCGGCCGACGTGGACCGCGCGCTCGCCGCGCATCCGCGGATCGGCGACCGCGCCGGCGGACCGGCCACCGACGCGGCCTGGTCGCGCGAGGAGCAGTCCGGCGTCGCGACCGACTCGCGGACCCGGACCGCGCTACAGGACGGCAATCGTGCGTACGAGGAACGGTTCGGCCGGGTCTTCCTGATCTGCGCCACCGGGTTGGACGCCGAACAGATCCTCGGCGCGCTGCGGACCCGGCTGGGCCACGACGACGCGACCGAGGCGGCGGTGGTCGCGGACGAGCTGCGCAAGATCGCGCTGCTCCGGCTGCGGAAGGCCGTCGAGCCGTGAGCGCCATCACCACACACGTCCTGGACACCACACTCGGCCGGCCGGCGCGCGGCGTACCGGTGCGGCTCGAGCTGGTTGCCGACGGCAACGTCACGGTGCTGGGCACCGGTGTCACCGACGACGACGGCCGGGTCTCCGAGATCGGGCCGGCGCGGATCGGGCCGGGTCCGTACCGGCTGGTCTTCGACATCGCCGCCTACTACGCCGCGACCGCGCAGACGTGTTTCTTCCCCGAGGTGGTCCTCACCTTCGCAACACCGGATACCGCTCAGCACTACCACGTGCCGGTGCTGTTGAGCCCCTTCGCCTACTCCGCCTATCGAGGAAGCTGACCGGAATGGGAATCGTCCTGGGCCTGAACCAGTACGGCAAGGCGGAGAACCGGCTCGTCCGGGTCTACCGCGACGCGCCGCGGCACCAGATCCGCGACCTGAACGTCTCGACGTCGCTGCGTGGCGATTTCGCCGACGCGCACGTCACCGGCGACCAGCAGGACGTGCTGCCGACCGACACGCAGAAGAACACCGTCTTCGCGTTCGCCAAGAAGGAGGGTGTCGGTGCGATCGAGGACTTCGCGCTGACCTTGGCGGACCACTTCCTGCGCCAGTCGCCGGCCGCCACCGGCGCGCGGATCGAGATCGACGAGTACCCCTGGGACCGGATCCAGGTCGACGGCGTCGGCCACGACCACTCGTTCGTACGCTCCGGCGGGGGAGTCCGCAACACTGTCGTGAACGTCGACGGTCGCGGCTCGGAGCGCACCGCGCACGTGGTGTCCGGGATCAAGGACCTGGTGCTGCTCAAGTCCACCGGCTCGGAGTTCCACGGCTTCCTGAAGGACGAGTACACGACGCTGCCGGAGACGACCGACCGGATCCTCGCGACCTCACTGGTGGCGCGCTGGCGTTACGAGCGGCAGGACGTCGAGTGGGACAAGTCGTACGACGCGATCCGGGCGCTGCTGCTGCAACGGTTCGCCGAGATCCACAGCTACGCCCTGCAGCAGACGCTGTACGGCATGGGGCAGTCGGTGCTGGAGCGGTTCGCCGAGGTCGCCGAGATCAAGTTCTCGGCACCGAACAAGCACCACTTCACCGTCGACCTGTCGCCGTTCGGGCTGGACAACCCGAACGAGGTGTTCATCGCCGCCGACCGGCCGTACGGGCTGATCGAGGCCACCGTGCAGCGCGAGAACGGGTCCGACCCGGGCGCGGCCTGGCACGCGATCCCCGGCTTCTGCTGAGCCGATGAGGTTCCCCGGGCCGCCCGGATTGTGTGATCGCCCAGATCGCTCGGATGTCAGAGCGAGCGCAGCGCGAGGAACACGTCGACCCGATCCTCGAGCCGGCTGAGGTCCCTCCCGGTCAGCTCCTCGACCCGCTCGATCCGGTACCGCACGGTGTTCACGTGGACGTGCAGCTCCTGCGCGGTCCGGCTCCACGACCCGTCGCAGGCCATGAACGCCTCCAGCGTCTCGACGAGTCCGGCGTCGTTGCGCTCGTCGTACTCGAGCACCCGGCCCAGTACCCGCAGGGCGTACGCGCGGCGTACGTCGTCGGGAACGGTCGCGAGCAGGATCACGTGCGAGGTCACCTCGTCGGCGCTGACCACCGCCACCGGCACCTGCCGGGCCTCCGCGAGCCGGCGCGCGAACCGCGCTTCGTCCAGTGCGCCGACCAGCGCGCCCGTGCTGGCCGGGTTGCTCACCCCGACGGTCAGGTGCGCGCGGCCGAGCCCGGGTGCGAGCCGGCCGAAGGCGGACCGCAGCGACTCGCGCAGGTCCGGCACGGCCGGCAGCAGTGCGATCACGTGGTTGTCCCGGCCGACCGCGACGACCGGGGGACCGAGGCCGAGTGCGACGTCCTCGACCAGCGTGCGGGTCAGGTCGAGCAGGTCCGGCTTGTCGGACAGCCCGACCACCATCGCGACCAGCGGCGCTGCCGGATCGACACCGGCCTGACGGAGCCGTGCCGCGACCTCGAGCTGGCTGCCACCGGATTCCACCAGCGCCAGCGCCTCCTCGGCGATCGGCCGCACCGCGCGCAGACCCTCGTCGCGGCGGGACCGGTCCAGCGAGACGATCGCAGCGAACTCGTTGACCGCATCCGTGCCTTCGTCGTCCAGCGAGCCTTCGGTGACCACGATCCAGGACACCAGCCGGTTGCTGAGCCCGGAACCGACCGGGAACAGCGTGTACGACGGGTTGCCGGCGGCAACGACCGGTAGCCGCCCGGCGCGGAGGAACTCCCGGCTGACCCGGTCGAGGTCCTCGATGAGCAGCGGTGCCGGCCCGGGTACGACGTGCCGCCCGGTCGCGGTGACGACCCGGCAGACCGCGCCGGTCTCGGCCGACATCCGGGTCGCTAGCTCGTCCAGGGTGCGGCCGGCCGCGATCTCGGCGAGCAGCTGGCGCTGCCGGACCAGCGACGCGGATGTGTGGGTGCTCTCGGTGCTGGCCAGGTACTCGGTGACGTCGGCGAACGCGACCTCGACCGGCACCTCCAGCAGCGGTACGTCGTGCCGGCGGCAGGCCTCGACCACGTCGTCCGGCACCGTCCCGAGCAGCGCGGCACCCGCCGCCAGCGCGACCGCGCCGCCGTCGGCGAGGGACGCGACGAACCTCTCGCTGTCGGCCGGCGCCCGCCGCCAGACCAGACCGCTGATCACCAGCTCACCACCGGACAGATACCGGCTGGGCTCCAGCAGGTCGGTGGTGATCACCCGGCCGACCGGCCGCTCCAGCCCACCCGGCGGGGCGTGCAGCAGGCGCAGGCCCAGGTGCTCGGCGTTGAGCAGCTCACGCAACAACACCCGCGGCACCACCTCTCCGCGTCCGGTCGACAGCCCCCAGTGATCTCATTCGACGACCCCTAGAGGAACGTACAACAGCAGGCCTCTGGCACGCACAGGGTTCGTGCTTCCTGCGGGTTACCACTGGTTCCGGCGAGGAGTTCACTTCCATCAAGTCTGAGAACCAAGGGTGTGTGATGGAGTTCCTGCAGCCGACCAGCTGGGCCGAGGCCCTGGAGATGAAGGCCGCGCAGCCTGCCGCCGTACCGATTGCCGGCGGCACCGATGTCATGGTCGAGCTGAACTTCGACAAGCACCGCCCGGACGCGCTGCTCGACCTGAACCGGGTCCCCGAGCTCGCACAGTGGTCGTACGACGACGGACTGGTACGGCTCGGTGCCGGCGTCACCTACACGGCGGTGATCGACGAGCTCGGCCACCTGCTGCCCGGTCTGGCAATGGCATCGCGGACCGTCGGTTCGCCGCAGATCCGCAACCGCGGCACCGTCGGCGGCAACCTCGGCGCGGCCTCGCCGGCCGGCGACGCGCACCCGGCGCTGCTGGCGGCGTACGCGGACGTGGAGGTCGCCTCGGTGCGCGGCACCCGGGTTGTCCCGGCCGCTGAGTTCTACACCGGGGTGAAGCGGAACGCGCTGGAGCCGGACGAGCTGATCGCGGCGATCCTGCTCGAACCGCCGGGCGGCCCGCAGCAGTTCGCCAAGATCGGGACCCGGAACGCGATGGTGATCTCGGTCGCGGCGTTCGGCATCGCGCTGCACCCCGAACGACGCGAGGTCGGCACCGGGATCGGTTCGGCGGCACCGACACCACGACGCGCGTACGACGCCGAGCGGTTCCTCGCCGGCGAGCTGGACGCGGCCGGGCTGTGGGACTCGCGCGGTCCGCTGGCGCCGGAGCTCGCCCGGGAGTTCGGCGACCTGGTCAGGCACGCCGCATCGCCGATCGACGACGTCCGCGGCACCGCGGCATACCGGTTGCACTCGCTCGCGGTGATGGCCCGCCGGAGTCTGAGCTGGGCCTGGAACGACTACCAGGCAGGCAGGAAGGCGGCCTGATCATGCGGATCAACACCACTGTCAACGGAACCGACCGCGAGGTCGACGAGGTCTGGCCGGGGGAGAGCCTGCTCTACGTGCTCCGGGAGCGGATGGGGCTGCCCGGGTCGAAGAACGCCTGCGAGCAGGGCGAGTGCGGGTCCTGCACGGTGTACCTGGACGGCGTGCCGGTCTGCGCCTGTCTGGTCGCGGCCGGGCAGGCGGAGGGCCGCGAGGTCGTCACCGTAGAGGGGCTGACCGACGACCGGGACAGCCTGCACCCGGTGCAGCAGGCGTTCGTGGACTGCGGCGCGGTGCAGTGCGGGTTCTGCACCCCGGGCCTGGTGGTGCAGTCGCACGACCTGCTCAACCGCTGCAAGCGCCCGAGCGACCCGGAGATCCGGGAGGCATTGGCCGGCAACCTGTGCCGCTGCACGGGTTACGAGACGATCCTCGACGCGGTCCGCACCGCCGCGGAGCGGATGGACGAGAAGCAGGCCGGGTGACCGCGATGCCGATCGTGATCAGCGGCTGTTCGGTCGTCACCATGGACGGCGAACGGAGGGAGTTCGCCAACGGGTTCGTCGTTGTCGAGGGCAACAGGATCGTGGCCGTCGGCAACGGCGAACCCCCGGCGTTGGAGGACGCGCACAGATTCGACGGCCGGGGCTGCCTGCTCACGCCGGGACTGGTCAACACGCACAACCACCTGTACCAGTGGGTGACCCGCGGGCTGGCCGCGGACGCCACCCTGTTCGACTGGCTGACCACGCTGTACCCGGTCTGGGGCTGCCTGGACGCCGACGCTGTGCACGTGGCCGCGCAGGGTGCGCTGGCCTGGTCGGCACGCACCGGCTGCACCACCAGCTCGGACCACCATTACGTGTTCCCGCGCGACGGCGGCGACGTGTTCGCGGCCGAGATCGAGGCGGCGAGGTCGGTAGGGCTGCGGTTCCACCCGACCCGCGGCTCGATGGACCTCAGCGAGAAGGACGGCGGGCTGCCGCCGGACCACGTGGTCGAGGACCGCGACGAGATCCTCGCCGCCACCGAGGCCGCGATCGAGCTCTGGCACGACCCGTCGTACGACTCGATGCTGCGGGTCGCGGTCGCGCCCTGCTCGCCGTTCTCGGTGACCGGTGACCTGATGCGGGAAGCGGCCGAGCTGGCCCGGCGCAAGGGCGTCCGGCTGCACACGCACCTTGCCGAGACCACCGACGAGGACGCGTTCTGCCGGGAGCGGTTCGGCTGCTCGCCGCTGGAGTACGCCGAGAAGCTCGGCTGGACCGGCGACGACGTCTGGTACGCACACGGCATCCACTTCTCAGACGCCGAGATCCGGCGGATCGGCGACACCCGCACCGGCGTCGCGCACTGCCCGTCGTCGAACGCCCGGCTCGGCGCCGGTATCGCCCGTGCCGCCGACCTGCGCGCCGCGGGCGCACCGGTCGGGCTCGGCGTGGACGGGTCGGCGAGCAACGAGGCCGGCAGCCTGCTCGAGGAGGTGCGGCACGCGATACTGTTCGCGCGGGCCCGCGGCGGCCCGGACGCGATGACGGTCCGCGACGCGCTGGAGCTGGCCACCCTCGGCGGCGCCGAGGTGCTCGGCCGGGCCGGCGAGATCGGCTCGATCGAACCGGGCAAGCTCGCCGACCTCGCGCTCTGGCGGCTGGACACGCTGCCGCACGCCGGTATCACCGACCCGGTTGCCGCGCTCGTGCTCGGCACCCCGCCACCGTTGGAGCTGCTGCTCGTCGACGGCCGACCCGTTGTCGAGCACGACACGGTGGTCACCGTCGACGAGCACGACCTGGCGGCGAAGGCGGCCGCCGTGCACGAATCCCTGCTGCAGAAGGCCGGACTGTCATGAACCCCACGAAGACCACCACCGCTAGGGCGACCGAGGGCGGCCGCCTCGGCGACAGTGCCCTGCGGCCGGACGGCATCCTCAAGGTTACCGGCGAGTTCGCGTACTCCAGTGACCTGTGGATGGACGACATGATCTGGGGCGTCACGCTGCGCAGCCCGCACCCGCACGCGACGATCGTCTCGATCGACGTCGGTGCGGCCCTGGCCACCTCGGGCGTGTACGCGGTGCTGACCGCGGACGACATCGACGGCGAGAACCGGATCGGCCTGGAGCACGACGACCAGCCGGCCCTGGCGAGCGGCGTGGTCCGGTACGAGGGCGAGCCGGTGGCTCTGGTCGCCGCAGACCACCCGGAGATCGCCCGGCAGGCGGCCAAGAAGATCGTGGTCACCTACGAGGTGCTGCCCGCGGTGACCGACGGCCGCCGCGCACTCGAGCCGGACGCGCCGCAGGTGCAGGAGCGGGGAAACCTGCTCCGGCACCTGAAGATCCGCAAGGGCGAGCAGGACGTCACCGCACCGGTCGTGGTCAGCCTCGACTTCGAGGTCGGAATGCAGGATCAGGCGTTCCTCGGCCCGGAGTCCGGGCTCGCAGTGCCGGCCGAGGACGGCGGCGTGGACCTGTACGTCGCGACCCAATGGCTGCACGTCGACCAGAAGCAGGTCTGCCGGGTGCTCGGTCTGCCACCCGAGAAGGTGCGGCTGACACTGGCCGGGGTCGGTGGCGCGTTCGGCGGTCGCGAGGACCTGTCCATGCACGTGCACGCCTGCATGCTCGCGCTGCGCACCGGCAAGCCGGTCAAGATGGTCTACAACCGCGAGGAGTCGTTCTTCGGCCACGTGCACCGGCACCCGGCCTCGATGCGGTACGAGTTCGGCGCGGACCACGACGGCCGACTGCGCTATGGCAAGGCCGAGATCGTGTTCGACGGCGGCGCCTACGCGTCGTCCACCGGTGCGGTGGTCGGCAACGGCGGCACCATGGGCCTCGGCCCGTACCGGTTCCCGTCCGTGACGGTGGACTGCTACGGCGTCTACACGAACAACCCGCCGTGCGGGGCGATGCGCGGCTTCGGCTGCGTGCAGGCCGCGTTCGCACACGAGGCGCTGATGGACCAGCTGGGCGACAAGGTCGGCATCGACCGAGTGACGATCCGGCAGCTGAACGGGATGACCGAGGGGGACGAGAACATCACCGGCCAGCTGATCGACTCGGCCGCGCCGGTCGCCGAACTGCTGCAGATCGTCAAGGACATGCCGTTGCCGCCGGCAACCGACGGTGAGCTGGACCTACGGGCGCTGCCCGGCGGGGTGTCGAACACCACCCACGGCGAAGGGGTACGGCGCGGCGTCGGCTACGCGGTGACGTACAAGAACGTCGGCTTCTCCGAGGGCTTCGACGACTTCTCGACCGCCCGGGTCCGGCTGGAGACGATCGCCGGCGAGCCGGTCGCGACCGTGCACACCGCGGCGGCCGAGGTCGGCCAGGGCCTGATCACGATCGAGCAGCAGATCTGCCGTACCGAGCTCGGCGTCGAGCGGGTCGTCGTACACCCGAAGGACACCGGGGTCGGGTCCGGCGGATCAACCTCGGCGTCCCGGCAGACCTACGTCACCGGCGGCGCGGTGAAGGCCACCTGCGAGGCCGTTCGCCGGGTCGTGCTGGAGCGGGCCGCGGCCACGAGCGGCGTACCGGCCGAACGGCTGCGCCTGGACGGCGGCAAGGTGGTCGCGTCGTCCGGCGAGGTCGTGGCCGGCCTGGTCGAGGTACTCGGCGACGACCCGGTCGAGCAGACGGTGGAGTGGCGGCACCGGCCGACCTCGAAGCTGGACCCGGAGACCGGGCAGGGCACCGCGCACGTGCAGTACGCGTTCTCGGCGCACCGCGCGGTGGTCGACGTCGACGTCGAGCTGGGCCTGGTGAAGGTTGTCGCGCTGGACACCGCGCAGGATGTCGGCCGGGCGCTGAACCCGGCCGCGGTGGTCGGCCAGATCCAGGGCGGCAGCGCCCAGGGGATGGGTCTGGCGCTGATGGAAGAGATCGTCGTCACCGACGGCAAGATCCGGAACCCCTCGTTCACCGACTACCTGATCCCGACCATCCTGGACATGCCGCCGATGAAGATCGAGGTGCTCGAGTACGCCGACCCGCACGCGCCGTACGGCGTCCGCGGTGTCGGTGAGCCGCCGACGATCTCGTCCGGCCCGGCGGTCGCCGCGGCGATCCGGCAGGCTACCGGCAGGGCACTGACCCGGGTACCGATCCGCCCGGAGCACATCACCGGATGCTGACCCTTCGACGGCTGACTGCTCCCGGCTACCTCCCGGCCACGTAGCAGGTCGCCTGGCTGGTCTTCGTGGGGTCGCTCTCGGACGTCGCGGTCAGGTTCACCCGGGCCAGCCGGGTGCCCGCGGTGTCCTGCTTGGCGTGCACGGTGACCGGCACCCGCTGCCCGAACTGGGCGGTGGACAGCTCGTTCGGCACCGACACCGACCAGCCCGCGCCGGTCACGGTCGCGGACAGCCGGTACACGTCGTTGCGCAGGTAGCTGCCCACGTCCTCGGGGTGCTGACCCTGCGCGGGGGCCGCCTTGCCGGTGTTGTCCAACGGGAACACGCAGGTGCTGAGCCCGTCGCCCGCGGGCTGCCCCGCGGTGGGGATGAGCCGTACGCCGCGTTGCTGCGGGCCGGCGCCGTCCAGTGAGCGGATCGCCACCGTGTAGGACAGCACGCCCACCTTGTCCCGCTTCACGTCAAGCACGTAGAAGTGCAGCCGGTTCGCGGTGTCGGTGTACTCGAACTCGCTGCCGGAGTTGGTGCCGGCGTGGAACAGCGCGTCCGACAGCTGCCGGTAGTCGCCGATCGTGATCGGTACCTCCGTGCCATCCGGCAGCACGTAGTCGGTCATCCCGATGTCCTGCGGGTTGGCGTCGATCACCCACTCGAACGGCGCCCGGTCCTGGTCCTTGGTCTTGGCCAGCAGCACGCCGGAGTCGGGCGTGAACGAGTCGGTGCCCATCCGGTCGACGACCTCGACCGTGTAGTTGTTGTAGCCGCGGCCGTCGCAGAACGGGTCGGTGCTGATGCTGCACGGCGGCGCCAGGTCGCCGGTGCCCATCGCGATGTTGATCCCGGACAGACCCTTCGGTCCCGGTTGTGCGACGCGGGCGGTGACGTTCGCGACCACCAGGCCGGACTCGTCCAGCGCCTCCCGGGACAGCCGCAGCACGTTCTGCTCGGCCACCATCTGCAGGTCGATCTTGTTCCGGAGCATGTGCTGCGCGCCCATCGAGGCGCCCCCGGTCGCCGGGATCATCCAGCGGCTGTGCGGGCCGCCGGGCCCGTTGAACGTGCCCCGGCTGAGCATCTCCCAGATCCCGCTGTAGGCCCGTCTGGCCGGGACGCCGTACGGGTTGTTGTAGTTGTCGGCGATGCCGAGGACGTGGCTCAGCTCGTGCGCGTACACCGACATGCCCGAGCTCTCGGCCTGCGTGGTGGAGCCGCCGCCGGCGTTCGGCCAGATCGTCGAGCCGGATGCCCAGGAGGTCCACTCCACGTACCGGGTCCGCGACCAGTTCGGCAGCGCCGGGTCGGGCGGGCCGAACTCGTCGGTGACGTCCTCCTTGGTCGGGAACTTCATCGGCCCGAACTCCTGCCAGGTGGACGACTCGTCCTGCCCGGCACTCAGGTAGAACACGAAGTCGAAGCCCGCGGGGATCTCGGTGCCGACGTCGGCCTCCCAGGCCGCCCGGGCGTCGGTGCGCAGGTTCTTGTCGCAGCTGTCGCCGGCCGGGCAGCCGGTACCGGCCTGGAACTCCATCGCGTACTCGTGGTCCTTGCCCGGCACCTCGTACGGGCCGAAGGCGGTCAGGTCGACGCCGTACCGGCCGCCGGAGTCCTCCATCCAGTACTCGTGGATGGTGTGGCCGCGGTTGAGCGTGCCCGGCTTGTTCAGGAAGTCGCGGTAGAACTGCGCGACCTGGTCGCGCGGTACGCCGCTGGCCTCGACGCTCGGGTTGCCGAACACGGTCGAGCCCTGTGGCTGGGTCACCACGAACGGCTGGTTCGGGTAGTCGGCGAGCACGAGTGCACCGCGGAAGGTCCGGACCGAGCCCTGCTTCGACGGGTCGGCCCAGTTCGTCCCGGGCGGCTTGCGGTAGTCGGCCCAGGTCATGTGGTCCGGGTTGACCCAGTTCTGCGGGTCGATCGGCTCCGGGAAGCCGGGCTGGCCGAGCGGGGTCACCGCCCGGGTCTGCTGCCAGGGCTGGGTCTGCGGCCAATGGTCGAGCTGCCACGGATGGGCGGGCTTGGGCGTCGGCGGCGGCGCGGAGGACGCGGGGGCGACCGCGAACCCGGAGAGCGCGACGGCGGCGAGCAGGACAACGAGGCGGAAGGCGAGTGGGCGGCTCACAGCATCGCACGCTAGACCTGCGGCCCGGCGACCGCCACTCGAACGGGTGTCCGGCCGCGGTCCTTTACCGGCCATCGCGGCTGACCTAGCGTCAAGTCATGAGACGCCAGTGGGCGGAGCACCCGCTGGTGCGGCGGGTGAAGGACAGCGTGGCGGGCCGGATCGTCTTCGCACTGCTCGAGATCCGGCTGTACGACCGCGCACTCACCATCGCCGGGCAGGCGTTCATCGCGCTGGTGCCGCTGATGATCGTGCTCGCCACGCTGCTCAGCAGCGCTGACGCGGCGGCGGTCGCCGACTGGCTGATCAGCAGGTTCGACCTCAGCGGATCGTCGGCAGACGCGGTGCAGTCGCTGTTCGGCCGCCCGCCGAGCGCGTCCGGTGGCCTGACCATCATCAGCGTGATCACCGTGCTGATCTCGGCGAGCAGCTTCGCGCGGTCCGTCCAGCGCACCTACGAGGTCGCCTGGAACCTGCCGGCCCGCGGGCTGCGCAAGACCGTGGACGGCCTGTCCGGTGCCGCGCTGCTGCTGCTACTGCTGGTCGTGCTGGCCTACTTGGCCAGCCTGGTCAGCCAGGTGCCTGGCGGGAGGCTGGTATCACTCATCGGCCAGCTCGCCATCGCGATCCCGACCTGGTGCCTGGTCACCTGGCTGCTGCTGAGCCGCCGGGTCAGCCGCCGGCTGCTGCTGCCGGGTGCGGTGGTCAGTGCGGTCGCGCAGGTAGTGCTGAGCTGGGCAGGCTCGATCTACGTACCGCACCTGATCGAGCGGAACATCGACCGGTACGGCGTGATCGGCGTCGCCATCGCGTTGATCTCCTGGCTCGTCGTGCTGTCGCTGCTGATCGTCGTGTCGGCGGTCATCGGGGCTCAGCTCGGCGCCCTGCTCGCGGACCGTGACGAACCGCGCGACTGACGGCGCTGCTGCCCGGCGTCACGCCGGACGGGCGACCGTCGGGTGGCTGTCCGAGAGCAGGGCCAGCCGGCGGGCGCTGATGACCGCGTCGCGACGGTTCGTCACGTCCAGCTTGCGGTACAGCGACCGAAGGTGGGACTTGATCGTGTTGACGGACAGGCAGAGCTCGCCGGCGATCTCCTCGTTGGTGAGCAGCGACGGTAGGTAGGCCAGCACAGCCCGCTCGCTGCCGGTCAGCGCGGCGCGGCGGCGGCTGGTCCGCACCGCCGTGTCGAGCTCGGCCTCGAAGTGCCACAGCAACGTCGAGCGCATCGGCCCGTGCGGGCCGTCGTCAGGGACCAGCACGGTCAGCAGAGAGCGGACCGGCCGGCCACCGTCGAGGAAGACCCGGGTCAGCTCGTCCGGTGCGGCCAGCGCGAGGGCGTGCTCGAGGTGGTCCCGGGCGGCACCGCTCGCGCCCATCAGGCGCCGGGCCTCGGCGCCCACCAGATGCGCCGCGACCAGGTCCAGCAGCCGGATCTCGGTCGCCGTTCCCTCCAGGCAGGGCAGTACGGCGGCGAGCGCGCCGGCGGGGTCTGCCGAGGCCAGCCGGTGCCGCCCCAGCGCCACCGCGCTGCGGGCGAGGTCCGGGACCGGCTGGCTCTCGAGCGCGCCGTACAGGACCCGCCGGGCATCGTCGGTGCGGCCTTGCAGGGTGAGGATCTCGGCCTCGAGCAGGTCAGCGTCGTGCTGAAGGTGCGGGCTCATGCCGGCAGCGGGATGACGGGCCGCCGCAAGCTCGCTGCGCGCGGACGTGAAGGCGCCGCGCGCGATGTGCACCCTGGCACGGATCAGCGAACTTCCGATCGCGAGCGGTATCTCGGCGCCGTCTCCAGGTGGCAGACCCGCCGACGTGGCCGGGACGGATCGGAGCAGGTCCCAGGCGTCGTCCAGGTGGTCGCGCTCGATCCAGATGCTGGCCCGCGCGAGGTCGAGCAGCGGTTCGGTCCCGTGCGCCACGGCCGGGACCGCGCGCAGCCCCGAGATCGTGTCGTCGGCCGCCCGCAGTCTGCCCTCGGTGGCGTTGAGCAGCACGTGCCAGGCACTCGCGTTCTGGCGGGCGTCGCCGTCGAGCCGCCGTACCCCCTGGTCGAGGGCCTTCCGCGCGGCCACCGTCTCGCCCTGCCAGAGATGGGCGAGACCGAGGTGGAAGGCCAGTTCGCCGAGCGCGGACTGCTGGTCCGGCAGCACGGGCGCGTCGCCCGCGCGGTCGAGCACATCGTGGGCGACCTTGATCGCCTGCCGGCCGACCGCACCACGCAGGCTCGCCTGGACCAGCCGCAGGTCGGCGTACCGGACCTCGGCCGTGAGCTGGTCGCCGGCGTCGTCCGGGCGGGTCCGGACCGGCGGTTCGGCGATCCGCAGGTACGGCTCCGCGCCGTCCGGGTCGGACATCCGCAGCTGCAGATGCGCAGCGACGGACGCCAGCCGTGGGTCGGCCCGGACCCGGTCGTCGGGAATCGCCCGCAGCAGCGGACCCAGCTCGGCATTGCCGGCGGCCAGCAGCCGGTGGCCATGATCGCCCAGCAGCAGGCCGGCGTAGCCCAGGTCACCGCCGGCCACCGCGGCACGTACCGCGGGCGCGATCGCGTCCTGCCCCCCGTACCACCGGGCCGCGCGACGGTACAGCCGCGGGATCTCGTCGGGGCACTGCCGGCTCAGCTCACTGCGGAGGAAGTCCCGGAACAGACCGCGGTAGCGGAACCATCTCCGGCGCGGGTCCACCGCGGTCACCAGTGCGTTCTGGCGCTCCAGCTCGTCCAGCAGCCGGGCGCCGTCGCGTCCGCCGGTGAGCGCATCGGCAAGCGAGCCGTGGATCTCGTCGACGATGCAGGTGCGGAGCAGGAACCGCCGGGTGCTCCGGTCCAGGGTGAGCATCACCTCGTCGGCCAGGTAGTCGGCGACGATCCGGGCGTCACCCCCGAACCCGGCGACGTCCCGGCCGCCGGCCGGCTGTGCCGCGTACCAGAGCGCGACGAGCCGCAGCCCGGTCATCCAGCCCTCGGTGACGGCCAGCAGCAGGCCGACCTGGTCGGCCGCGAGGTCGAGGCCCAACAGGCGGAGCAGGTCGCCGGCCTCGTCGGTGGTGCAGGCCAGGTCGTCGAACCCGAACTCGGCGAGCTCGCCGGCGACCCGCATCCGGGCCAGCGGCAGCGCCGGGTGGGCGCGGCCGGCCAGCACCAGCCGCAGCGTCGGCGGTGCGTGCCGGACCAGGGTCTCGATACCGGACCCGGCAGTCACCTTGTGCAGGTCGTCGAGCACCACGACCACGGGCTCGGTCAGCCCGGCGGCAGCGTCGAGCACGCGGCCGGCGAAGGTTTCGTCGTACTCGCCGAGGCCGGTCAGCGCGACCCGGGCGGCCGGATGGCTGCGGCGCAGCGCCTGTACCAGGCCGGGCCAGAACACCCGCGGGTCATCGTCGCGACGGTCGAGTGTGCGCCATGCGGAGAGCGGCGCGCCGGGGCCGTGCAGCCAGCTGTCGAGCAGCATTGTCTTGCCGGCTCCGGCCGGGGCTTCGACCAGCACGACCCGGCGACGGCAGGTGCTGTTCAGCAGCTCGACCAACCGTGGCCGGAGCAGCACCGGTAACCCGGTCGCAGGCGCGTCGGACCGACCCGCCAGCGCGCCGCTGCCGGTCGGCCCCCGCTCGGTCTCGCTCCCTGGATCCGCGATGGATGACGACATGGCATGTACCCCCTGTCCCCATGCCTTGTGGCCGTCGACCGGCGGCAGTGAGTCGGTACCGCGCGGTCGACTGTCCCCACCATCGGGCTTTTCGCCCGCCAGTTCAATTCCCGGACCACCCTGTGAGCTCACCCCGTGAGGGTGATGCCGCACCGGTCGGGGCCGACTTGACTGCGAGCGCCGCGGCGTTGAGCCGATCGTCATCGAGGGAGGAGTCCGTTGTGGCCACCCTGACCGTGTGGAAGTTTCCGACCGCGCAGGGCGCGGAGGAGGCACAGCAGACGCTCGAGATGCTCCAGAAGCAGGAGTTGATCAAGATCCACGACGCCGCCGTCGTGACCTGGTCGGAAGGCGCCAAGAAGCCGAAGACCCGGCAGCTCAACAACCTCGCCGGCATCGGAGCGATGGGCGGGATGTTCTGGGGGATGCTGTTCGGCCTGATCTTCTTCATCCCGCTGCTCGGCGCGGCGATCGGTGCTGCGGCCGGTGCGCTGGCGGGCTCGCTGCGGGACGTCGGGATCGACGATGAGTTCATCAAGTCGGTCCGGGCGAAGGTGACACCCGGCACCTCGGCGCTGTTCGTGATGACCAGCGACGCCGTGATGGACAAGGTGCACGATGCCTTCCGCGGCATGCAGGCCGAGCTCATCCACACCAACCTGTCCAGCGAGCAGGAGGAGAAGCTGCGCCAAGCCTTCGGCGATTAAGCTAGCGTGCTAGGGCGGATCGGTGCGGAAATGTGATGGTGGCCTGGACGTTTCGCCTTGTCCACAAGGGGTTTCGGCGATCAGCGCCTGTCCGCGCCAGTTGGTAGAATCGATCACATGTTCGACCAGGTGATCGACGAGCTTGACACGGAGGCGGCGCTGGGCGTGGCCGCCGAGCTGCGTGCGATCGCCGACACCGCCGAACGCCGACTGCTCCAGGTCGCGGCGCATTTCGCGGACCTGCACCCCGAGCCTCACCGGTGGGACGGGCTGATTCACCCTGGCGGGGAGCGGCTGTTGGTGTGTGGTGGTGAGGGCTGCCCGGAGGTGGCGGAGTTCGCTCCGGTCGAGTTCGGCACGGCGCTCGGGATCTCGAGTGCGGCGGCTGCGTCGTTGATCGAGGATGCGTTGGCGTTGCGGCATCGGCACCCGAGGATCTGGCGGCGGGTGGTCGATGGTGAGGTGCCGGCGTGGCGGGCCCGCAAGGTCGCGCAGGCAACCGGGCGGCTGTCACTGGCGGCGGCCGCCCGGGTGGATGACCGGGTGGCGGACCTTGTCGAGACGGTGACGCCCGGGCGGCTGGCGCGGATCGTGCGCGCCGCCGCGATGGACGCCGATCCCGACCTCGCCCAGGCTGACGCCGACGGTGCGGCCGGCGAGCGTGGGGTGTGGGTCGGCCAGTCGAACCTGTCCGGCACCAAGACCGTGGTGATCAAGGCCGCCGCGGGCGATGCGATCCGGTTCGACGCCGCTACCGATCATCTGGCCGACGTGCTCGCGCACCTGGGCGACACCGACACCAAGGATGTTCGTCGTGCGAAGGCGGTCGGGCTGCTGGCCGACCCGCAGACCGCGCTCGACCTGTGGAGCGCGACGACCGATCGGACCGTCTCCAGTGGCGGTGACACGGCGTCCGGGGATGTGGTGGACGCTGTGGGCGCGGCACGGCTGACGATCGCGCCGGATACCACTGCGCGGGTGGCGCAGCCGCCGTCATCGCCGCGGCCTGGTGGTGGGGCCCACACGCTGTACGTGCATGTCACCGACCAGGCTCTGGCCTCTGGCACCGGTGTGCTGCGGGTCGAGGGGCACGAGGTCACCCTCGGCCCGATGTTGGTGAGCCAACTGTCAGAGCTGCTAGGTCATGACCGGGTGGTGGTGAAGCCGGTGATCGATCTCAACAAGCGGTTGTCGGTGGATGCCTACGAGATCCCGGCGCGGATCCGTGAGCGCGTCAAGCTCAAGCACACGGTGTGCATCTTCCCCTGGTGCAACCGTCCCGCAACGAACAGGACCGACCTGGATCACACGATTCCGTATGACGGCACGGATCCACCGGGTCAAACCTGCACGGACAATCTGGTGCCGTTGTGTCGGTTGCACCACCGGGTCAAGACCCATGGCCGGTGGACGTATCGTCGTCTGTCCGACGGTTCGTACCTGTGGATCGGGCCGCATGGACAGCTGTACCGCGTCGACCACACCGGAACCCGCCCCATCACCGGGAACGCCGCCGCGGCCGACGATGTCCCGGCCAACCCCGCGCACTCACCCGAGCCCTCGTGTCCGAGCCCTCGCGCATCATGATGTGCGGCAGATAGTAGACGAGGTCCCGCGCGGTTGCCCCTCAAGAGCGGCGTGGCGCGGTGCGGATGGGTATTCGAAAAACGTAGGTACTGCGCGCTAGCGAGCAGGAGTCGGGCGGACAAGGGTGCGGGTATCCGCCCATTCCAAGGAGACTGCTGTGCCTACTTCCTTGACCCGCACCGTGAATCTGAACGGCGAACGCCGGCGGGTGACCGTGCCAGACGACGCCGAGCAACTGTTGTACGTGCTGCGCAACCAGCTGGGTCAGCGCGGCCCGAAGTTCGGCTGCGGGGTGTCGCAGTGCGGTGCCTGCACCGTGCTCCTCGACGGCCAGATCCGGCGGTCCTGTGTGACGCCACTGCGGACCGTGCCAGAGGGCGCGAGCGTGGAGACACTGGACGGGCTGGGCTCCGGCAAGCGGCCGCACCCGTTGCAGCAGGCGTTCATCGACGAGCAGGCCGGCCAGTGCGCGTACTGCGTCAACGGCATGATCATGGGCGCGGTCGGCTGGCTGCGGCAGCTCAAGGCCTCCGGCCGGACCACCGCGCCGAGCGAGTCCGAGATCGCCGCCTTCCTGTCCGGTGAGGCGCCCGGCTCGACGCAGAACTACATCTGCCGCTGCGGCACCCATCTCCGGGTGATCAGGGCGATCCACCGCGCCGCGGAGGAGCTGCTGTCATGACTCTCGAGCTGAGCAGGCGCCGGTTCGTCGCCGGCGCCGGAACCCTGGCGGTCGCCTTCCACCTCGCACCGCTCGACGCGGTCGCGGCGACGGTCGCGGCCGACGGCCTGCGGATCGACGAGTCGGCTGACGACGGTTCGCTGGCCTGGCTGCTGCTGGAGGAGGACCGGGTCACGATCCACAGCGGCAAGGTCGAGCTGGGTACCGGAGTGCAGACCGCGCTGACCCAGATCGTGCTGGACGAGCTGCACCTGCGGCACGGCCGGGTCGGCTACGTGCAGGGCGACACCCGGGTCACGCCGGACCAGGGCACCACCGCGGGCAGCAAGACGATCCAGAACGGCGGCCCGGAGCTGCGGCAGGCGGCCGCGACCGCGTTCCAGGCGTTGCTCGGGCTGGCCGCGGCGTACTTCCAGGTCGACCGCAGCCAGCTGCAGGCCGACGACGGCGTCATCTCGGTCGTGGGTACGTCGCTCCGGGTCGGCTACGCCCGGCTGCTGGACCACGCCGAGCTGGTGCTGGTGGCCGACCCGGCGGCTCCAGTGGCGACGCCGGGGGAGTACCAGGTGGTCGGCCGGTCGGTCCCCCGGGCCGACCTGCCGGGCAAGGTCACCGCCGAGTTCGGGTACCTGCAGGACGTGCGGGTGCCGGGCATGGTGCACGGCCGCGTGATCCGGCCGTCGGGGCGCAACGCCACGTTCGCGTCCATCACTCCCGAGTCGATGGCCCGCGCCCGTGCGATCCCCGGGTTCCTGTCGGTTGTGCAGCGCGGCAACTTCGTCGGCGTGGTGGCGACCAGCGAGTGGGCCGCGATTCAGGCCGCAGCGCCGGCGACCGGTATCGAGGTGGTCTGGACCGACGGCCAGCCGCTGGTCGCGCAGGCCTCGCTGCCCGAGGCGTTGCGCGACCCGGCGCAGCACTACCGGACCACGCAGGAGGTCTCGGTCGGCGACGTGGACGCCGCCCTCGTCACCGCGGACACCACGGTGCAGGCCGGCTACTTCACGCCATTCCAGATGCACGCCGCCATGGGCCCGACCTGCGCGGTCGCCGACGTCCGCCGTACCCCGGACCGCAAGACCGGAGTCCAGGCCACCGTGTGGGCGTGCAGCCAGGCAGTCTTCGCGCTGCGCGAGACGCTCGCCAACCTGCTCGGACTGCCGGAGCCGGCGGTGCACGTCATCTACGAGGAGTCGGCCGGTTGCTACGGCCACAACGGAGCGGATGACGTCGCGGCCGACGCGGCCCTGCTGTCGCAGACGGTCGGCAAGCCGGTCCGGCTGCAGTGGTCCCGGCAGCACGAGCACGGCTGGGAACCGCTCGGCGCAGCGATGGCGCACGACCTGCGCGGCGGCATCACCGACGGCGCCGTGGTCGCCTGGGAGCACGTGGTCTGCACACCGACGCACGGCAGCCGCCCGAACGGCAGCCCGGGCACCGTGCTCGCCGGGCTGCTCACCGGCTCGCTCCCGGCCAACCTGCCGACGGCCGCCGGCAACAGTGGTGGCCGGAACGCACCGGTGAACTACGTGTTCCCGAACGACCGGCTGATCGCCCACCTGGTGCGCAGCTTCGAGACTGCCGGCCCGACCTCCAACGTGCCGGCGGCGCCGCTGCGGTACCGGTTCCCGCGGACCACCGCGCTGCGTTCGCTGGGCGGGTTCTCGAACACGTTCGCCAACGAGTCGTTCCTGGACGAGCTGGCGGCGGCCGGCGGCGCCGACCCGCTCGAGCTGCGGATCGCCTCGCACGAAGACCCGCGCGCGATCGCGGTCCTGGAAGCCCTCGGCGACGCCTGGGCGAACCGACCGGCGGGTGGCGACGGGACGGGTGCGGGCGTCGCCTTCGCCCGGTACGAGACCGAGTACAGCTACGTCGCGACGTACGTCGAGGTGACCGTCGACCAGTCGACCGGAGCGATCCGGGTCGGCCGCGTCCTCGTCGCCCACGACAGCGGGCTGGTGATCAACCCGGACGGTATCCGGCACCAGATCGAGGGCTGCGTCATCCAGGGCATCAGCCGCACGCTCAAGGAGGAGGTGCACTACGACGACCGCGGCGTCACCAGCGTGGTCTGGCAGTCCAGCCCGTTCAACCCCGGGCCGCAGTACGAGGTGCTCCGGTTCAGCGATGTGCCGGCGATCGAGGTGACGCTGATCGACCGGCCCGACCAGCCGGCCTGGGGTGCCGGCGAGCCGGCGATCGAGCCGATCCCGGCGGCCATCGGCAACGCGGTCTTCGCGGCCACCGGTGTCCGGATCCGGACCCTGCCGATGACTCCGGCGCGGGTCCTGTCGGCTCTCCAGGAGGTGCAGCCGAGGCGCTGACTCAGGACGGGCCGGACAGGGCGCGGAACCGGTCACCCACGGATCGCACCCGCGGATGCGAGGATCGGAGCCGTTGACCGCGACCCTGTGGAGGCAGCATGCCAGCCGTGATCGAAGTCGCCGCCGTACGCCGCGCGTTCCCGGCGCTGGCCGAGGGCGCGGCGCATTTCGACGGTCCGGGCGGTTCGCAGACGCCGCAGGCGGTGGCCGACGCGGTCGCCGGTGCGCTGACCGCGGCGGTCGCCAACCGCGGCCGGCGGACCGCCGCCGAACGGCGTGCTGACGACATCGTGCGGACTGCCCGGCAGGCGATCGCCGACCTGCTCGGCGCGGACCCGGGTGGCGTGGTGTTCGGCCGCAGCATGACCCAGCTGACCTACGACGTCGCGCGGATGCTGGCGAAGGACTGGGGACCGGGCGACGAGGTGGTCGTGACCCGGCTCGACCACGACGCGAAC
>DASRHY010000340.1:0-4247 GCA_035650275.1 Kribbellaceae bacterium
CGTGGTCGGCAAGGGCCTGCGGGCGGCGGTCGTCATGGGTCGGCTGCGCAGCTCGCTGCGGGCCAACGGGTACGCCGACGACCGCGACCCCGGTGCCGTGCTCGACCTGCTCGACAGCCAGCTGCGGCACTTCGAGCCGGGACAGATGGCCACGGCCGTCGTCGCCTGCATCGACGCCGAGTCCGACCGCATCCACGTCGCGCTGGCCGGGCACCCGGCCCCGGTCCTGGCGAGCGGTGACGGACCGGGCCGCTACCTGGACCTGGCGATAGGGCCGCCGGTCGGCGTCACCCCTCCCGGACCGCATCCGACGACGACGGTGGAGCTGCCTCCCGGTGCGGTGATCTGCTTCTACACCGACGGGTTGATCGAGCGGCGTGGCGTCCGGCTCGACGATCGCATCAGCCAGCTGTGCGATGTCGTCACCGCTGACCCGGTCGAGCAGGTCTGCAGCCGGGTCATGGCCCGGTTGGTTGGCGACGAACGCGCCCAGGACGACGTGGCGCTGCTCGCCCTCCGCCGGACCACGCCCTAGTCACGACGGCAGCCGCCGCTCCATCCACACGAGGGTGCGGCCCGGCACCCGACGCGCACCCCACGAGTCCGAGAGCCCGTCGACCAGTCGAAGGCCCCACCCACCGCTACCCGTGCTGTTCGGCGCTCTGACCCGTATCGGCTCGGACCCGAAGCCCTCGTCCTCGACCGCCAGCCGCACCCGATCGCCGTGCAGCTCGACGGTCACGTCGATCCCTCCTTCGCCATGCAGGAGGGCGTTGGTCACCAGCTCGCTCACGGCCAGCTCGAGGTGGGCAGCCTGGTCGCTCAGCCCCCAACCTCCCAGCGTGGCCCGCACGAACTGACGGGCGGGGGCGAGCTCGGTCGTGTCCGGGACCAGGCGCATGGTCAGCGACGCGTCGACGGTACGCCTCTCCGGCTCGTCAGAACCTTCGGTCAACCACACCCCGATCATGGCCGGCACCATCGAGGGCCAGCGGCTGTCGGAGATCCGACAGGCGGTCTCCGGTACCTCGCGTCTACCTCGTGGGCCGTGCCGCCATACTCGCTTCTGCCCCGTCGGACCATCTCGTGCAGCCGCGTTCAGCCCCTATCAGGGCCTGCTAAGCGGGCCTCCAGTCCGCGCTGTCGAGCAGCGGTTGGACGACATGGTCCGCCGGACCTTGCCGTCGGTCGAAGAGCAGGCCCAGGCGCAGATGATGGGTCTACTCATGGAGAGGTTCCTCGCAGACCCGGCGGGGATGATGCAGCTGGCGGAGCAGATGAAGCGCTCAGGCGTCAGCAGCAGCGCCCCGGACGAGGTCGTCCTGGTCGGAAGTGACGACTGACGGAGGATGTCGTCCTGTCAAGTGACGACTGACGGAGGATGTCGTCCTATCGAGTGTCACTGTTGCTGGCGGCCGGGCCGACCGGCCGAGGACGGCCGTTGAGGCCGCCCGCAAGGCCGGGCGGCGACGCCGGCGGAGCCGGCGCCCTTGATCATCCAGAGCACAATCCGGCAACGCAGAGCCCGTAGGTCCAGCCCGACTTCGGCCGATGCTTGACAAAGGGCGGGTTCAAAGTGCTTGACGAGCCGCGCAGTCTCGCTGGCGTGGCTCAGCACGGCCGGTCAGGCGGTCTTGACGATGTAGACGTCACACGGAGCGTGGTGCGCGATGTGGTTCGCCACGCTTCCGAGGAGCCTCCCTGGACCCTGCATGCGGACGTTGCCTACGAAGATGACCGAGGCGTCGAGCTGCTTCGCCGCGTCGAGGATGACCCTCTCCGGTTTGCCACTGGCGGCGATTCCCCGCGCCTGGATGCCGTACTCGGTGCCGACGCGCGCCGCAGTCTGCTCGGCAAAGGCGGTCGCCTCTTGCGCGGTGCTGACGACGTACGTGTCACTCCCGACGCCGATCTCTGCGACGTCGTCGGTTCCATACGCAGTCACGACGATCAGGCGGGCACCCATCGTCGCCGCCACCTTGCCGGCCCGTTCGACTGCTTTGGCGGCGGTCTCCGCGCCATTCGCTCCGACGATGACGGTTTCCATGCCCGGACGCTAGTCCGGTATTCCGTAGTGCCAAGAGAACGTTTGTAGCCAAAGGCGGAAGTTGGCCGTAACGCCTCCCAGGGCGCTCGTTCGGACGACGCTGTCTAGGTGCTGCGGTCGAGCCAGCTGGCCACAGCGGCGCAGGTGTTGTCGAAGGCTTCCAGGTCGTTAGAAGGCGGCATGGCGACATGCACACCAGCGGAGCGCTGCTGTTCAGGGCGCCCGGCGGTGGCCCCTGCGGTACACGAACTGGCTGCGCCGGGTCTGGTACCCGGCGACGATCGCCGCGGGCCTGGGCAAGATGGTCGAGGACGAGGCGACGGGCCGCCGGCGGTACGTGGGCCTCGGGTTCCACGACCTGCGGCAGGCGTCGGCCACGGGCCTCGTCGCCGCCGGGGTCGATGTGAAGACTGCGCAGTCGGTCCTGGGGCACACCGACGCCCGGTAACGCTCGACCTCTAGCCCAAGTGGTCACCGAGCGGCAGCAGGCGGCATGGCGGCCCGGTTCCTCGGTCCGCCTCCGCGGGATGAACGCGGGATGGAGGCCCTCAACGACAGCCAAGCGGACCGCGCCGAAAACGACGGAGAGGGCCTGTGACCAGGCCCTCTCGTGGGTGTCGGGTGGGGGAGATTTGAACTCCCGACCTCTGCGTCCCGAAGTCTGGTCAGCCGGGCTCGGGCGAACGCTCCCGGACGAAACCACCTGGTCGCCCGAGTCGGCGGCCGGTCACGAACGCCACCGGCCCGACACGACCGCGCGATGGACGCGCGATCCAACCCCCTGCTTGCAAAGCACTCCTGGGCGTCCGTGGCGGTACGTGGGAGGCAGCCGGAGTGCAGGTCGGAAGGGGTCATCGGGCCGTGGCTGTTCACAGCGGTCCGCTGGCGTATCGAGTCGATTGGCTCCCCTATTGGCTCCCCCAACCCGGCACACTGGTCGGGTGGAGAGCCTCGTGTTCGACATGCGACGCCACCGGGTGACCGTTGGCTCGTGGAGCGAGCGGGTGAGTGCGATCACACCTCCGAGTGAAGCCGGCGCGCCATGGACCGCCGAGCTTGAGTTGCGTCAGCACGTAAATCTCAGAGTCGAGGCGGACAACGGAGCGGAGTGGATACGAACCGAACTGTGGTCTGGTCGGCCGGATGACTCCGGCGGCCTTGCGATCACCCTGGAGCACGACCGTCCGGCCGGAATCGCTCGCGTCCCCCTCTGCACCTGTGGGGACCGCGGCTGCGGCAACGCTGGAGTGCAGCTGGACGTGTCCGTTCCAGCGGCCGACCTACTACAGCTTGTGGAGCTCGTGCGACGGCTACCGGCCAGTTCCGTGACGCCGGAGCGCGGTCGCACTTGGGACGGCGTCCTTTCGAGGTGATGGGATTCGGTGTAGTCCCTGGTCACTTAAGCAGGCGGGAGCAGTGCGGGGAGCAACCGGCGCCGAGCACGTGATCGCGGGCTGGGAGACACTATCTGTCGCAACAGGAGTCGCTCTGGGAGAAAGCTCGTGATTGAGGCGGGCTGGTTCGGTCGGTGGTTTGACAGGTGGGTGGCAAGGTCCTTGGACCGAACGCCGCCCGAGGTGCGTTATGAGGTGGACGAGGCGCGCCGGGCTTGGGATGCGCTGGCCGGCGGGGATCTCGACGAGGCAGACACGCTCGCCCAGGCGCTGATCGCGAAGGTGGTGAAGAAGCACCCTTACCACGGCTCAGATGATGAGCACTCGGCTCTCCTGATCATTGGCCATGTGTGTCTGCGCCGAGGCGACGTCGACGCGGCAGAGCACCACCTCCTGGCGGCCGCCCGGATCGACGACCCTGAGCCTGCGCTCTGCACGTTCGGGCCGAACATGTCGCTCGCCCAAGCGCTGCTGCAGCGCGGCAGGACGGACGCAGTGATCGAGTACTTCGATCTGTGCTCGTCGTTCTGGAAGCGGCTCATGTCGCTCGGTCAGCTGCAGCGGTGGAGAACCGACGTGCGAGAGGGCCGAATGCCCGACTTCAAGGCGAACCTCGTGTACGGCACCGGTGAGCGCGGCTACGTGCCCCTTGACACCTGAAGCGCAGAGCCAGCTTGGAAGCGACCCCGGATTGGACCAGGTGTGAACAGGTGTTCGTCTAGGTCGTGGTCCTGAGGGGCGGGTAGATCGGGCGTGAGCGTGACTGCCCGGCAATGCGCTGCCGTTCTGGCACGATCTGGCGCGGA
>DASRHY010000341.1:0-4059 GCA_035650275.1 Kribbellaceae bacterium
GCCGGCGAGACCGAACAGGTCGCGCACAGCCAGGAAGAACACCTACTGGCCGACCAACTACTGGCCAAGCTTGCCGGAACCGACCCGGCGACCCCCACCTTCGACAAGGTGCTGTCCGAACTGGTGGAAGCCGTCACCCACCACGTCGAGGAAGAGGAGACCAAGGTCCTGCCCGGCATCCGCGCCCGGCTCTCCGAACAGCGCCGCACCGACCTGGGCGAAGCCTTCCTGGCCAGCCGGGCACAGCACCTCGGCGAACAGCCCGGCGAAGCGACCAAGCAAGACCTCGTCCAGCAAGCCCGCAACATCAACCTGCCCGGCGCTGCCGCCATGAGCAAGGACGACCTCGAACGCGAGCTCAAGAAGCAAGCAGACGAGTAATGCACCTCAGCGGCGCGACAGGCAGAAGCGAGCCAGGTGCCGTCGGCAACCGGTGAGCCGTCAAGCGTGTTCAGAGGTCGGGCGTGTCAAACCTCTGACGGTCGCCGGCTCCTGCGTCGTCAAGTGCGCGCAGGTCCTTGACGCTCTCGTCGATCAGCCGAGCCGATACGTCGAGTCTGGCGCCGATACCCGGGTTCAGCCGGCTCTGTGCGGACCTGCGGCCGAGCGGCCGAACCCCAGTCACGTTGGCGTTCTTCGGGTGGCGCGATGCGATTCGCAGCTGCGTTGAGTGGTCCTCGGGCACGCCGAACGGCACTGGCATCAGCAGCACCGATCCTTCGACGGTCAGCAGCCGCAGCCCGAAGAGTCGAGCGACGAGCGCGGTGCGCACGACGGCGCCGCCGGCCAGCGACCTACTCGCCGCGGGACTCATCCAGGAAGCTGTCGATGTCGCCCACCCGCTGGGAAGGCTTGGCTCGTTGCCGTCGGAACTCGTCCAACCGCTGCGATGCCTTCTGTGCCGCTTCGACGATCTGCGCATAGCGTTCACGTCCTGCCTTGGCGCCCAGCACATATCCCGCACCCAACAGGGCGAGGCTGCGCAGCTTCATTTCTTATCCCGCTGCCGCCGTGCCGAGGAGACCACGGCACTTGCCACGCTCACGCCTACCGCAGCGCCGGCGGCCGCAATGCCGTTGCGTACGGCGCTCCGCCGCGTGGTGCTCGTCACTCCGGTGGCGACCGGCTCGATCAGCCGCTCCCACCGGCTCTTTCTATGTAGCAAACCCATGGTGGTCCTCCGTCCCGGCTAGCGTCGTCGGCCAGCGCGTGCTGACCGCTGCAGAGCAGTGACCAGCTCGGTCTTACTCATGGCCGACCTTCCCTTGATCTCTTCGGCCGACGCGAGCCCGAGCAACTCCGCCCGGCTCATCGCGTTCAGCGTCTCAGTACTGCGGCTCCGTCCGTTCCGATTGCGGGATCCGCTGGTGGCAGAGCCGGCCGCGCGCGACCGAACCTGTTCGGCCTCGGCGACACGTTCGTCCGCGCTCCTGGCCTCACGTTCGGCATCCGCGGTCAGCCGGGCTGCCTGCCGATGTGCCTCCTCGGCGGCCGCTTTCGTCGCGTCGGTGGCCTCCTTGGCCAGCCGTCGTGCGTCCGCCAGACTGGCCGTCGCCTCAGCCATCGACTGCTTCGCCCGCGACTGCGCTGCTTCTGCCTCCTCGCGGACCTTGGCGACGCGATCATCCGCCTCCGCCTTCGCTCGCTGTAACTCTTTGTCGGCGTCCGCCTGTGCCGCCGCACGCGCTCGCTCAACCCTTGCATCGGCCTCGCGCCGGGCCTCGGCGACCTTCTCCTCGACCTCCTGGGCCTGCTGTCGTTCGACCTCGCGCACGTACGCACGACACCGCTCGGCAACCTGTCTCGCCTCGTCGCTGCGACCCTTCGCCTCCTCCGCCTCGCGCACCGCCTGATCCTCAGCGGCCTGCGCCTCTTCGGCCGCGGCCCTGGCCCGCTGGAGCCGCAGTTCGATGGAGTCACCGACCGGGAGCACGTCCATCACCGAGGCACCTGCCTGACGAGCCATGTCCGCCAGGTTGGTACCCGCGGACTGGGTGACATTGCCCGCGACGTCCTTCGTCGTCTCCAGCGGTGTCAACGCCTTCGACAGGAGCCAGGTCGTATTCCGCGGCAGCTCCTTGACCCCCACACCCCATGCCTTCGCGATCCTGCCCGCGGCACTTTTTCTGGCCATCTCAGTGTCTCCCTCATCCTCATGACGCCTCGGACGATGACGTCAGGGGCCCCAAGCCACTTGGCCCCGGTACCCCTGAGAAACTCATGACAAACCGTCTGAACGACGCCCAGAACCGACGCCGCTCCGCACGGGGCCCGCAGAGCGGCCGTCAGCGGCGATCGGGCGGGCGGCCGTGTGGTCCGCCGTGTTCGCTGGTGTGGTCGCTGGTGGCCGGTTGGAGCTGGTCGGCGCGGTGCCAGCCGTACAGGCCGGTCTCGCTGTCGCGGACCCGGCCCCACCACTGCCCGTCGTCGCGGACCCACACGTCCAGCTCGCCGGCCGGTTGCCACCCGTGCAGCACGACAGGACGCGGCTCGGGCAACGGGCGCACGTCGTACGGTTTGCGTTCGGCGTAGAAGTCGTAGCGCACGTCCAGGTCGTGGGCCTGCCGGTTCGCCTCGGGCTCGGTCAGGGTCCAGTCGCCGTACCAGTCGTTCGCGTGCGCGTCCCACACGCCGTACCGGCCCGGCAGCGGTGCCTGGCGCACCGAGAACCGGAACACCTCAAGCCACCCGCTCTGCGGGGCCCGCCGGCTCGGGCTCCTCGGCGTCCTGGGCCTGTTCGATTGGCGTCGCGGACGGGTCTGTGCCGTCGCCTGCTGGGGTGTCGAGGCGGCGGAAGTCGTCCGGTGCCAGCCAGGTGCCGAGCGCGGAGCAGCGCCGGTCCCCGATCCGGACCAGGACGTGCTGGCGGTCCCACCGGATCGCCGTCGCCGGTACCCATTCCTCGCCGTCGCGTTCCCATACGATCCGGGCCTCGCCGCGGACCGGGTCCGGCCGATCCACCAGCTCGCGGGCACGGGCGGGGAACCGCGCGTTCAACACCTTCTGCCAGTACGCCGTCGGTCCGCCGGACGGCGTCGGATCACGCATCTGCCCTTGACCCACCATGCCGCCAGTATCGAACAAACGTTCGATCCGTGCCAGCCCGGGGTCCTCAGCCGCTCCCCCAGCACCGCCGCCACCTCAACCGACCTCCATCGCCGTTCCGCGACATCGAGGCTAGCGACGAAGCGTGTCGCACCCGTCACAGGCCGCGGTGCTGTGCCAGATCTTCACACAGCGACCCGCTGGTGCAGGCTTATGTCAGCGTGGCGGCTGGCGGTAGTGGGTACACCTGCTCACCAGGACCCGCCGACCGGCCCTGGGCGTCAACCAGGGGAGGCTCGATGGACGAGCAGCGGCGGCTGATGGTTGAGGCGGGCGACCAGGCGGCCGCGCTTGCCAAGGCCGGAGCTGAGTCCGTGCGCGGGCTGACGTACGCGGCCGCGGTCGACATGTTCCCCCAGGACGTGTGTCGAGTGCTGGGAGGCCTGCACGCGATGACCGGCAACTTGCCGCATCTGCTGCAACAACTGGACACAACCCTGGCCCGACAGCTGCGGGGCCAAGACCCCGACTCATTCGCTGCGGCGAGTCATGCTCATGATGCGCTGGACCTGGCCGCCAACGTCGCCGAACTGCTGGCCGACCTCCTGGACGAGGCACAGCTAGCAATCGACCTCCTGACAGCCGACCGCGGCGACCCGCAGGACTGACGCGCACGCGACCGATCCGGGCGCTTTGGAATCACGCGCGGCAATCTGAGGGTGCCGCAGGGCGGATCGCCATAAGCGAGCGATTTCGGGTCAGAACCATTGTCAGAGTCGTTGCCTTCGGCATCCGGGACGGGCAGGCTGGCGGGCGTGGGGCCGCTCACTGTGCACCCGGGGGCGCATCGGGTGCCAGTGCGCGCAGGAGGGCGCCGGTGTCGCTCGTGCCGAGGCGGATGAACGTCGGTGTCCGGGTGAGGTCGGCGGTGTAACCCTTCAGGTCGGCCGGGCCGGTGACGGTACGCCGCTGCTGCACGTCGTACCACCGTCCGGCTGGCAGATGGATGTCCCG
>DASRHY010000342.1:0-2610 GCA_035650275.1 Kribbellaceae bacterium
CGTGCTCCGGTCGGTAGTGCAATGCCGCCGGGACCGACCACCGAGCTCCGAGCGGAGGGTGGGGGTCTCGCGCTCGGGACGGCGCCTGGGCGTCTGGCCCTCACCGCGACGGTGGCGGCGGGCGGTATGGCCTCGCTGGACGCCACGGTCGTCAACGTGGCGTTGCCGCGCATCGGCGCCGACCTGGACGCCAGTATCAGCTCGCTGCAGTGGGTGCTGACCGGCTACCTGCTCACCCTGGCGTCGCTGATCCTGCTCGGGGGGCGGCGCTCGGGGACCGGTACGGGCGGCGCCGCGTGTTCCTGACCGGCACGGTCTGGTTCGCGGCGGCTTCCATGCTGTGCGGTGCGGCGCCGAACGTGGAGATCCTGGTCGCGGCGCGGGTTCTGGAGGGCGCCGGTGCCGCACTGCTGACGCCGGGCAGCCTCGCCATCCTCCAGGCCACCTTCCGGCAGAGCGACCGGGCCAAAGCGGTGGGTGCGTGGTCCGGGCTCGGCGGCGTAGCGGGGGCCATCGGCCCGTTCCTCGGCGGCTGGCTGGTCGACGGGCCGGGGTGGCGGTGGGCATTCCTGATCAACGTGCCCGTGGCCGTCGTCGTCGTGGTCTGCGCCCGCGCGGCGATCCCCGAGACCCGAGACCCGCACGCGGCGCGTGGGCTCGACTACATCGGCTCCGCTCTCGGTGTCGTGAGCCTTGGCGCCGCCACCTGGGCGCTCACCGAGTCCGGACCCAAGGGCTGGACCGACGGCACGGTGGTGGCGGCCGGCGTGGTCGCGATCGTCGCAGGCGGTGCGTTCGTCCACCGGATGCGCCACGCCCACGATCCGCTGGTGCCGCCGGCGTTGTTCGAGAGCCGGGCTTTCACCGTGACCAACCTGGCCACGGTCCTGTTGTACGGCGCGATCGGCGTGACGTTCTTCCTCGTTGCTTACGAGCTGCAGGTCGCGGCTGGGTGGACCGCGCTGCAGGCTGGGACGGCGCTGCTGCCCACCACACTGCTCATGCTGGTGTTCTCGGCCCGGTCGGGTGCGCTGGCGCAGCGGATCGGACCGCGGCTTCAGCTGTCGGTGGGCCCGCTGCTGGTCGCGGCCGGTCTCCTGCTCCTGGCCCGTATCGGGCCGGACGCCTCCTGGGCGCGGGACGTGCTGCCGGGGTCGGTGGTGTTCGGCCTGGGACTGGTCACCTTCGTCGCTCCGCTCACCGCGACGGTGATGGGATCGGTCAGCCCCGACCACGTCAGCGTCGCCTCGGGGGTCAACAACGCCATCGCCCGCACCGCCAGCCTGGCCGCCCTGTCGGTGATCCCCGTGGTCTCCGGCCTGACCAGCGCCGCCGGGCCGGCCGCGGTGACCGACGGCTTCCGGGCGGCACTCATGATCGCCGCGGTCCTGGCCGCCCTGGCCGCGCCGGTCAGCTTCGTCGGGCTGGGCCCACGGATCATGGTCCGGCGCTCGGCTCGCCGTCTGCACTGCGCGGTCGACGGGCCGCCGCTGCAGCCTGATCCGGAGCTCTGTCCCGTCTGACCCATACCGGTGCGCAGGTGCCGCATCCGGCTGCAAATCGACCACCACTTCATGACCAAAGCTGGTGGATCGGCGGCATGGGGGAGCGCAAGATGCACGAGGCCCCTGCCGAAGGGAACGATCACGCTGGACCATGCGCCTCCGACCTCCCAGTCTGGTGCCGGCGGGCGCGGTTCACTTCTGCGAGCCGCGCATGCCATGGCCGCGCGGCAGCAACGAGATCTCCAACGGGAGCCCTGATGCTGGACAACCCGCAATCTTCGGCCGGGATCGTCACAAAGAAGAGCAGTCGGTCCGTCGCAGAGACGATCGATCGACTGACGAACCTGATCGAGGATCGGGGCTTTACGCTGTTCAGGGTGATCGATCACAGCGGCACGGCGGAACGAGTCGGTGTGCAGATGCCCGAGTCGAAACTCGTGATGTTTGGGAAGCCGACTGTCGGCGCGTCGGTGATGCTCGCGGCGCCGCTTGCTGGGTTGGATTTCCCGCTCAAGGTGCTCGTCTGGGAGAACGGGAACGGAGCGGTATTAGTGAGTTACAACTCACCCGGATTCCTGGCCGAGCGGTACCACATCGAGGGTTCCCTGCGTGCGCCCTTCGACGCAGTTGAGTCGATAGTTGACGCAGCACTTGCTGCATAAGGCGCGCTGATCCGACGACGGCCAAAGCCGCGCGAAGCGCGACCACCTCTGTTTCGGTGCTGCGGCGCGCCTTTCCGGACGGCGGCTCTCGAACACCACGATCCGTCGGGCTCCAACGAGTGACGTGGGACGGTAGAGGAGCGGTTGCTTCCGCATGTGCGACCACCGACGGACAGTGAGCGCCCGCGCTGACGCTCAGCGGCCGATGCGGAGACTGCGGGTACCCGCAGTCAGTGTTACCGTTTCGGAGAATGACGCTTTCCATTGAGGCATCGTCCGCTGACGGTGGTTGGCAGGCTCGGGCGCTTCGCCGGTCACTGGACACGGCCAGGGCGCGTTCCATCGAGCGGAGCCGCAGGATCGTCGCTGCCGTCCGCGATCTCGCGAACGAGGCGGGCAGTGCCAGCTTCACGGTTGCCCAGGTGGCGCAGCGGGCCGGCCTG
>DASRHY010000343.1:0-2451 GCA_035650275.1 Kribbellaceae bacterium
GACGACGCCGAGATCGACGCCGCGTTCGTCCACGACCTGGTGTCCGGCTACGACACCGGTCGCCTCCAGGCCGACCCCCAGGCCACCGACCTGAGCGTGCTCATGAGCATGACCGACCCGCCCACCGCCATCGCGGTCGCCATCGCCAACGCCCGCCTGTCGCCCGTCCTCTACGCCGCCACGCTGGTCGACACCCCGCTCGACAGCAACGACCCGGCCTGGCTGGGCCACTCCGGCGTGGTCACCAACTACGCCACCATGCTGGCCCGCAACCCCGACGCCTCCGCCCAATGGCTCGTCGCCCATCCCCACGATGTCGGCGGCGCCACCAACATGAGCCTGGTCCTCCACCAGCACGCCGAGCGCTACCTCGACGACGGCCGAGCCTTCGCCCGCATCGTCGAGAACGCAGTGACCCACGAAGACATCAACACCCGCCACGACAGCCTCGACGCCGCCATCGCCGTCCTCGCCGGCCCCGACCGAGTCCTCGACAACCCCCACATGCCCGATGCCCTCGCCCAGGGCGCCGCCGCCGACATGGCCTACCTCGAACGCCTCACCAACCGCGGCTGGGAACGCCCTGACCTCGGCCACGGTCCTCCGGGCAGCGCGCTTCGGCTCCACGACTTCATGGCCGAGATCCTCACCGACGAGTCGGCCGCCGACCGGGTCTACACCGCTGTCGGCACCTACACCGCCGACCAGATCGCCCGTCTCCCGGCCGCGGGCATCGATCGGGATCGCAGTGACGTCAGCGACAACCGAACCGAGGAGCTGCAGCGTCTGGGCAGCCTCCAGGGCCTCATCGTCACCGCCGAGGCCAACGGCGTGCAGCACGCCGCCGAGGCCGACCTGCTCCACCGGCAGAGGCGGGCCGAGGGGCTTGACTTCCTGGTCGGCTTCATCCCGTATGCAGGCGAGTTCAACGACCTCGCCGCGCTCGACGGCATGAGCGTGGGCACCTTCACGTTCCCGGACAACTTCAGCGCGCTCGGGCGGGCCGAACAGGTCCAGAGCCTGCGCGAGGCCGGGCTCCAGCTCGACAACGTCGTCACCCTCGCGACGATCCGGGATCCCGCGGGCGTACCCGAGACGCCGGTGATCGAGATGAGCCCCGAGCAGCGGGACCGGTTCCTCACCTGGGCCGGGCAGAACTACGAAGCCAACGACCTGAACGCGCTGGTGACAGGGGCGGGCTACGCGAACCATCACCTGCGGGTCCGATGAGAACGGCGACAAGGCGCAGGGCGGCCTGGGCCGGCGCGGTGGTGCCCGCCTGCGCCACTCTGGTTGCGCTGGTGTGGCTGGTACCTGACCGCTCGGCCGAGCTGGCGGGTGCCGAACTGCTCACCGACAGCCGGGGTCGGTCGTCCCTCGGATGGGAGATTGCGCATCAGGCCGAGTCGGACAACGAGCTGGACGACGTGGGCCTGGCCGGCATGCGGGTCGTCAGCGCCCGCTCGCATGACTTCACCCTGATGGCCGACGACCTCATGGGGTTCGACTTCGTCCGTGCCACCCCCGCGGGCGAGATCTTGGACGGGTGGAGCTACTACCCGATCTCCAGCCATGGAGCGTTCGCGATGGCGCTCGACGGCCGCTACGCCGCCACGCGGGAGGCGACCGTGAGCCAGATGACGCGGCTGGAAGGCGGTTGGCGCCAAGAGGACGTCGAAGCCCGGTTTCTCGTGGGTTCGGTCACTGTCGACATGGACGGATCCATGCTGGTGGGCAGCGCGAGCGGACCGTCGATCGACGCGCTGTCCCCGTCCGGCGCCACGCGCCGGCTGATGGCGCCAGCGGATGACCCGGGCGCCGAGGTGGTGGCGCCCGACGACCTCGGGCCCATCGTCTCCCTCGTACGCCTTCCGGACCAGCGTGTCGTGTTCGTGTCGGACACCACCGACGGCTTCCGCATGTCGGTGCTCGACGAACGCGAGGCGATGCCGTTCCTCGGTGACCACCGCGAGAACCCAGTCCGGTCCACAGGTGGCGCACCGGTGACCTATCCCGACCCAACGGACGTGATCGTCACCGTTGGGCCACGGTTCCCGAGCATGGCCCCGCTCGCACCCGGACCCGGTGGGCGGGTGATCACAATCGGGCTGGGCACGGGGGACGTGCCGGAGATCTCGCTCGTCGACGTGGACTCTGGGGAGATCGAGGTGTTGGCGAGGCTGAAGGGCGTGGAGCCGAGCGACGAGGAGCCCGTGAGCGCGGTGGCGGTGGGGGACGACCTGGTGTTCACCGCCTCGGGGTGCGTGTGGCGATTGGAGGGTGCCTTTGCTCGGCTGAACCAGGGGTGAACCGGCCCCACCACCAGAGGGCCAGGGCCGTCAGGGCGTGCCATGCGGCGTGTCCCTGCAGGATCGAGCGCGGGCGGCAGAGGGGGGCGCCTGTGCGGGTGGTGGCGTTGACGGCGGCGGCCCCGATCCAGATGAGCGCGAG
>DASRHY010000344.1:0-12830 GCA_035650275.1 Kribbellaceae bacterium
AGGCGATCGAGCACGCCGGATGGGTGGCCGCCGCCGGGGTGATCGGCTTCGCCGGCAACGAGCTGGTGGCCGTGTACCGCATCCGGGTCGGTCGCCGCATCGGGTCGGCCGCGCTGGTCGCCGACGGGCTTCACGCCCGCACCGACGGGCTCACGTCGCTGGCCGTCATCGCGGCGGCCGTGGGGTCGATGGCCGGCTGGGAGCTGGCCGACCCGATCGTCGGGCTCGTCATCAGCGTGGCGATCCTCAACGTGCTCCGCCACGCCGTCCGTGACATCTACCGCCGCCTGATGGACCGTGTCGACCCGGGCCTCGTCGACCAGCTGGAGCACGAGCTCGGCCACACCGCCGGGGTCATCGACGTCGACCGCGTGCGCGTTCGCTGGATCGGGCACGAGCTGCACGCCGACGCCGAGGTCGCCCTCGACCCGACCCTCGACCTGGCCGCCGCCCACGATGTCCTCGAAGAGGCCCGCCACCGATTGCTCCACAACGTGCCCCGCCTCGCCGACATCCTGCTCCACGCCAACCCCGCCGGCCACCCCCAGGCACACGACCGCACCAACCACCACCTGCACCCGCCGGCCACCTGAACGACGCAGAGGCGCCGCCGGCTGTGTCCGGCCGCATCATCTGGTGGATGCACCTCGGTGGCCACGACCAAGGGCTTCGGCCCGCGCCGGGTCAACGCCCGACGACCCAGGCTCGTTGTGACCGAAGACATGTGGTGTAACCGTGGTTGCCGGACTTATGGTCTGAAACCATGGTTGCACAACATGTGAGGTGGTGGGCATGACACCGGTGACGTCGCTGATGGCCGTATCGGCGGTCCTCGTGATGGTGACGGGGTTGGAGCGGGTTCCGGCGCTGCAGTTCGCACCGAGGGGGCTCACCCGGCCGTTCCTTGCGACCGATGGTGCGTGGTACCTGGTAGCGACCGGGGCGAACCTCATCACGACGTTCGTGTTCCAGCCGGTGCTGTCGCGACTGGCCGTCCCGGGCATGTCCGAGTCGGTCGCGAGCCTTCCGGTCGTGCCGCGCCTGGTCCTCGGCCTCGCCGTCTACGACGCCGTGGCCTTCCTCGTGCACGTCGGGATCCACCGGTCGGAGGCCCTATGGTCGGTCCACAAGGTGCACCATTCGAGCCTGAGCCTGGACGCCATGGCGACCACCCGGACGCACATGTTCGAGCACCTGATGCGCAACCTGCCCGCCCAGGCGGCCTTGTTCGCCCTGGGGTTCACCGCGGAGGGCGTGGCGTTCGTGCTGCTGGTGTACGCCTCATTCGCCCTGCTCGGCCACAGCAACCTGCGGATCGGCAACCCGTGGGTCGAGCTGGTCTTCATCACGCCGCGGCTGCACCGACTGCATCACGTGCCCGCGAGCTCGCAGCAGAACTTCGGGACCGTGTTCACCGTGTGGGACCGACTCTCGGGGCGTCTCCTGGTCCGGGACGCGGCGCCAGAGGAACGCACGGGCGTCCCCGGCGAGCTCGACCTGTACCCGCAGCGATTCGTGGCGGCCTTCCGGCAACCGCTTCGGGAAGCGAGCAGCAGGCGGTCGCTCAGCCGGGTGGCGTCGTGACCGCCGGCCTGGCCGAGCGGGTCCCCGCGGTGCCCGGGGCTGCCGAGTTCGAGCGGGCCGGGCTGTACGACCGGGACGCGCCCGGTGCCGTCGAGCGTCTGAACCTGCTGCGGGTGGTCGCTGCACGTGGTGGGTCGCTGGCGGAGATGGAGGCGGCTCGGGGCGATGACGAGCTGGAGCGGCTGGCGGCGGAGCTGTTCTTCCTGCCGTCGACGGGTCGGCAGACCCTGGCCGAGCTGGCGGCGTCGGCCGGCAGCAGCGTCGACGAAATCCGGTGGATGCTCCGGGCGTGCGGGCTCCCGGTTCCGGCCGATGCCGAGCGCCGGTTCTCGACGGCCGACGCCGAGTTCGTCAGGGCATTCAGAGAGGCTGCCGAGTTGTTCGGCCAGGAAGCCACAGTGGAACTGCTTCGGGTGGTGGGAGCGTCCATGGAGCACATCGCCGATGCGGCGATAAGCGCGTTCGTCACCACCGCCGGAGCGGCCTCACTTGTCGACGACGATGCGCTGGTCGAGACCACCGCCCAGGTCACGGCGCTGCAGAGCAAGTTCCCGGCGGCGCTCACCTCGCTGCTCCGCCATCACCTGGTGCACCTCGCCCGTCCCAACCGGACCGGGATGCCGACCGACTACGAGGTGGCTCGGGCGGCGGTCGGGTTCGTCGATCTGGCTGGCTTCACGTCGCTCGCACAGCAGGTCAAGCTCGACGAGGTCGGGCACCTGTTGTCGAGATTCGAGGCGCTGGCCAACCAGTGCGTGACGGCGCGGGGCGGCCGCGTGGTCAAGTTCGTCGGTGACGCCGTGATGTTCCGGTCGGCCACCCTGGCCGACGCTTGTGCCAGCGCCCTCGACCTGGTGGACCACGTCTCGCAAGAGCTTCGTCTCTTCGCTCGCGGAGGCGTGGCAGCTGGGGATGTGCTCGTGCGGGCCGGCGACTGCTTCGGTCCGGTGGTCAACCTCGCAGCACGGGCGGCGAGTGTGGCGGCGGCCTCGACGGTCCTTGCGAGCGTGGCTGCCGGGGACGTCCTGCCCGACGGGATTCTGGCGACGCCGCGGCCGCCGATGCCGCTGGCCGGTATCGACCACCCGGTGGTCCTCCACCAGGTGCAGCGGCGAACCCAGACCAGTGGATGAAACCACGGTTCCAGGGTCCGTAGACTTGGCACCATGCCCGAGCCGCTCGAATGGGCCCTGCTCGCGTACCGACTCCCGCGCGAGCCGTCCACGCCGAGGATCGCCGTATGGCGCAAGCTCCGCCGGCTCGGCGCGGTCCAGTTGGTCGACGGCCTGGTCGCCCTCCCAGCGACCGCCCGAAACCGGGAGCAGCTCGACTGGATCGCCGACGAAGTGGTGGACGCCGACGGTGAAGCGTGGACGTGGACGGCTGTACCGGGATCGAGGGAGCAGCAGAAGATGCTGGCCTCTCGGATGAGCGCGGCGGCAGCGGAGGACTACGGGGCCGTGCTCGCAGAGGCCGAAGAGCTCGCCGCCAACGGCACGCCGCCGCGCCGCTCGGTCGAACGGCTCCGACGGGAGCTCCGAAGGATCGATGACCGGGACCACTTCAAGCCCGAGGTCCGCGACCGCGCCCATCGTGCCGTGCGCGCCCTCGATCCCGACCGGATAGCGGACCAGGAGCCCTCCGTCCCATGAGGTGGGCGACCCGCGCCGAGTGCCACGTGGACCGCGCCGCTTGCGCCTGGCTGATCCGCCGCAGCATCGACCGCGACGCCGAGTTCGTGTTCGTCGACGACCCCGGGGACGTGCCGGCCGACGCCACCCCGTTCGACATGCGGGGAGTCGAGCTCTCCCACCACCACGGCGACTGCAGCTTCGAGACGATGCTCCACCACTTCGGCCTCCAGGACCCGGTCCTGTGGGACATCGCCCGCATCGTGCATGAGGCCGACCTCGCCGACGACCGATTCGAGGCCGCGGAGGCTCCGGGCCTCGACGTCATCTGCCGCGGCCTGGCGATGACCCAGGGCGACGCCGACGTGCTCGCCATCAGCTATGCGGTCTTCGAGGGCCTCTACGAGCACCGCCGCCGGGCGCTTGTCCTGGGCCACGATCCCTCGTAACGGCTAACCGGGACCAGCGGCTCAGCGGTCGGTCGGCTCCATCACCCGCACGACCGGATGCTGGTGTCGACCTACATCGGGGCGATGGAGGGCGACGACACCGAGGCCAACGCACTCCTCGATGACGCCCTGGCCACGACCCGGGACGAGAAGCTCACCGAGCGCGTTGGCGGGATGGCTGACCGGGCTCAGGCGGAGCAGCAGGTGCTGCCGCCGGAGCTGACGGCGATGTCGGCGAACTGCTCGCTGTCGCCGGTCTTGACGTACCACTCCCAGCGGGCGCCGTCGGGGCGGTCCCGAGGAGCCCGCTGAGTCGATACGCGGTTAGCCCCCGATCTCGCAGTTGAGGACCGTGTTCGCGCCCGGTCCTCCCGAGCAGTCGTCGACGTTCGTCCCGGGCGGGAACGGCAGCTCCGGCGGCGGCGGGAACGGGTTGTCCCCATCGATGAAGTCGTCACCGGGACCGCCGGTGATGGCGTCGCTGCCGAAGTTCCCGAACAGCGTGTCGCTGTCGGGGCCGCCGTCGATCCGGTCGTCGAGCGGTCCGCCGAACGCGGTGTCGTCACCGGGGCCGCCACTGATCCGGTCGACGCCACCGAAGCCGATCATCTCATCGTTGCCCGGGCCGCCCCGCAGGGTGTCGTCGCCGCTGAGACCGCCGAGCAGGTCGTTGCCGGGACCTCCGTCCAGCGTGTCGTCGTTGTTCCCATTGGACGGGGCGAACGGCGGAAGGTCCTCGCCGTCGCCGACGAGCACATCGTCGCCTGGTCCCCCCTGAACATGGTCGTTGCCGCTCTCACCGCAGATGATGTCGTTGCCGCCGAGACCGAGGATGGTGTCGTTCTCGGCGCTACCGGCGATCACATCGTCGCCCGGGGTGCCCACGATGGTCCCCGATCCCACGATGGTGGCTGGGACCTCCTCCCCGGGCGGCCCGCACACCGGCTCTTCTTGCGCGCCCGCCGTTCCAGCCAAGGGCCAGCACAGCCCGACCAAGAGCGCGCCCAGTACAACAGCAGTTCTCTTCACCGCCGTCCCCTTCCCTGTCCATGTGATCCCACCGCGTGGGCTGCCCAGCGAGTCTGACACACAGAGTGACGCGATGCCGCAGTAAGTCACCGTCTGGCCGCTTCCGCGATGTCGAAAGAGTCGGCGGCGCGGTCGCTCCACATGGGGTTCCCACGCAGTGATGTCGGCGACCCGAGAGCGGGCATCGCGGCCGGAGAGACGACGGTCATCACCGCGTCGCGGGACTCACCCGGGACGGGACCAACCGTGAGCGTGGCGCTGACACGCTGACCAGGGCATATGCTGCGATAGTGGCCAGCCCTGATAAGGGTGAGGTCGCTGGTTCGATTCCAGCTAGCCCCACACTCCCCACCGGGACTGGGACAAGCTCGCTACAACCGGAAGGCGACCACATAGGTCGATGGTTCCAGTGCCACGAAGTCGTCGTGTACCGATCCCGCTGCCGCCGCGTACCCGTCGCCCGTCGTGAGCTCCTGACCTTGGTTCCGGAGACGACCCTGGACGAGATAGAAGAACTCGGCGTGCTCGTGCTGGTGCGGGGAGCCTTCGTAGCCCTCTTGGGCGTCGACGAGCATGACGAGGTAGCCGTCGGCGCTGCCGAGTACCTTGGCGCGTGCCTTGTCGCCTTCGCCCCATGGGGACCAGTCGGTCTGGTCGGCGTGGGTGATGTGCCAGCCCTCGAGGGAGGGTGGGGTCGTCTTGGCAGTCACGTGGGCTCCTTGTCCGTCGGTTGCGGATCGTCGGTCGACGCACCCCGCTGTCGTGTGTCGCCAGACGGACGGTGGATCAGCCCGGCAAGGGGTGACGACTTCCGCCGAGCTGACGATGGCGGAGTTGCGGTTCGGTCGTCACCATGCCGGATCCAGGTGTCGGGCGACATCGGTAATTTCCACGATCCGGTGACTCGGTGCAGCTAGAGCAGGTTGCGCAGCCGGGCTTGTTCGATCGCGGAGTGCCGAGCGCTGACGCCGAGTTTCTGGTAGATGGCTCGAGTGTGGGTCTTCACGGTGTTGATCGAGACGTAGAGTGCGGAAGCTATCTCGGGCTGTGACAGCTGTGAGGCAAGAAGTCGCAGCACCTCCAGCTCACGCTCGGTGAGATCGATCGTCGCACCGGTACGCGCCCGCGCTGAGATGGGGCGCCGGTGCTGGTGCGCGGCAGCGGCCATCAGCCGGCGCGGCTCGTAGGGGATCCGACCGGCGAGCTCGGTGCCGCGATCCAGGTGGGCTGCAGCCTGGTCGGGCCGGCCGGCTTCGTCGTGCAGGCGGGCGAGGACGAGATGTGCGACAGCGCACTCCGGGTGCTCCTCCAGACCGACCTCCTCTGCGCTGGCGAGCGCCGCCTCCGCGTACTCCTGCGCCTCGATGACGTTGCCTTGGCGTCGATGGATCTCGGCCGTGTGGCTGGACGCGATGAGCGTGACGATCGGGATGTCGGGGTCGAGCCGTCGCGCTTGGTCGAAGGCAGCAGCCGCGGCCGCGAGGTCACCGCTGTGGAGGTGCGACTTGCCGAGTACGAGCCAGCTCGCGGCCGCGGTGTGACGATGGTCGTCCGGACGCCGCGCCAACGCCTCGGTGGCGGCGACGCCGGCCTCATCCAGCCGGCCGAGGGCGGCGAGGCTGCCTGCCGTGAGGAACAGAGCCTCGGCGTGGATGGCGTCGCGACCGCGCTGGTCCTCGACCGCTCCGAGGAGATCCGTCACCGAATCGGCCAGGTCCTGAACCGCGCTCCAGCGTCCGTCGTCGTAGGCGATCCACGCCTGGGCGAGGCGAAGGTCGGCTCGACTCCGGATCAGCTCCGCCGGCAGGGCTCTGACCCATTGTTGGAGGGTGTGCTCGCGTCCCTGGCCGATGAGGTGCCAACGGCGTGCCTCGATGAGCTCGGCAGCCGCGATGAATTCGCCGGCCTGCACGAAGTGGCTGATGGCTTCACCGGGATGGCCGTGATCGGCGAGCCACATCGCGGCTCGGCGGTGTCGTTCCTCCACCCAGGGAGGGGGTCGGAGTCGTAGCCATTCGGCGAAGAGCTGGTGGTAGCGGTACCACCGACGTCGATGGTCGAGCGGGCTGAGGAACAGGTTCATCCGCTCGAGGCGCTCGATCATGGCCTGCGCGGCGCTCACGTCGCTCATGTCGGTCACAGCCGCGCACAGCTCGGCACAAAGCCGCCCGAGAATGGCGGTCTCCTCCACGAAATGACGGAGCTCGTCGGGCAGCATGGCGACGACTTCGTCTCGCATGTAGTCGGCCACGTGCCGGTCGTCGGCGGCGAACTCGACGACGTAGGCGTGGCGATCCGGCTCATGTCGCAGCGCGAGTCCGGCGAGCTGCAGGGCGGCGGCCCAGCCTTCGGTTCGCGACGCCAAGTGGGCGACATCGGGCTCGGCGAGGTCGAGGCCCAGGGCGTCGTTGAGCAAGGCTGTGGTCTCCGGCTCGTCGAAGCGCAACTGGTCCATGCGGATCTCGCGTAGCTGACCCCCGGCACGCAACCTCGACAGCTTGAGTGGCGGGTCGTGCCGTGAGGCGATCAGCAGGTGGAGTGACGGCACGGCGGCCGCAAGCAGTGTGTCGAGACCAGCATGGATGCCTGGTTCGCGCACCGCGTGGTAGTCGTCCAGCACGGCGGTTCGTGGCCGGGCGGGTTGCGTGCGCAGCCGCTTGATGAGCTGCTCCGGGCTGCGAACCGTGCTCGGGACCGGCACACCCAGCTCCAAGGCCAACGACGGCCAGAAGACCACCGGGTCGTTGTCCTCCTGATCGAGGGACAACCAGCCGGCCTCGATGTCACGACGACCGAGCCACCCGATCAGCGACTCGGTCTTGCCGGAGCCCGCGGGAGCGCAGAGGACACCAAGGAGACAGTCGTGGGCTTCGTCGAGCGCGCGGTCGACCCTCGGTCGCGGGACATGATGGCGAGCGACGGGCGGACGGGGCCGGCTGCGCACCAGGAACCGCTCATCGTCGCCGGTCTCAGACGTCCCCATCCTCATCCCCCCATGTTCCAAGGGGTGTGCCCGGCTCACCCGGTGAAATCACACTACGAGATGAGGCGGCCTCACCCGTCGGCCCGGGACATTGGCCCCATGGGAACCGAAAGGTGCGTGGCTGAGACCGTGCCGGTCCGTCGCTATCGCATCGAGATCGCCGGTCCGGTGCCCGAGGCCATCCGTGAGGAGCTTCCTCACATGGTCGTCAGTGTCTCCGGCGACGTGACGGCTCTGATCGGCGACATCCCCGACACGTGCGCGCTGTACGGCATCATCGCCCGTCTCGAAGCCCTCGGCATCGCCCTGCTGTCCGCGCAGCCAGACCGCTGACTGATCCCGCCGTGACGAGGACCGGCCCACCCCGTTCACTGCCTGCCCGAAGCGACACTTGTCGCTGGGATCGGTACGTCCGTGCCCAAGATGGTGGCGTGGCACCCGACGTGAGTCGGCGGGCATCGCGTGGGGCACCGCTTCCGCTGACTCGGTTCTTCGGGCGTGAACAGGCCAGAGCGGACCTCTTGGATGTCGTCGAGAGAGCTCGGTTGGTCACCCTGGTCGGGGCGCCTGGCTGTGGCAAGACGCGTCTCGGGCTGGAGGTCAGTGCCCGACTCGCCGAGCGGCTCCGGGCCCGGGTGATCGTCGTGGAGCTGAGGCCGATACGTGGCCCTTCGCTCGTGCCGTCAGCGGTCGCGGCGGCCGCAGGTGTGGGCCCTGAGCCCGATCGTCCGGTCGAGGACGTGCTCGTGGATGCCCTGGCGATCGACGACAGCCTCCTCATCCTGGACACCTGCGAACACCTCGTCGATGCGATCGGAGACCTCGTCGTACGTCTGCTTGGTGGGTGCCCATCGCTGCACATCCTGGCGACGAGCCGACGCGTCCTGGGTCTGCCCGGGGAGCACGTCTGGCCTGTCCCGCCACTGGAGCTCGAGTCGGCGGTCGACTTGTTCAGGGATCGAGCCGGGCTGCGCGCGCCAGATGGGAGCATCGAGGCGACGAAGGCCGAGACGATCGAGCAGATCTGTCGCCGGTCCGACTGCTTGCCCCTGGCGATCGAGCTGGTGGCCACCTGGAGCCGGGTGCTCACGCCGGCGGAGATCCTCGATCGGCTCGACGCCGCCGGGCCGTTGGTGCAGAGCGACTACCGCGATGCCCATTCTCGTCGCCTCACCATGAAAGACGCTGTGACCTGGAGCTATCAGCTCCTCGAGCCCGGGGAGCAGCGGCTCTTCGAGCAGTTGTCGACGTTCGCTCACGGGTTCGACCTCGAGGCAGCCCAAGCGATCGCCGCCGGAGACGACGTGACCGACGGCCTGACCTCGCTGCTCGACCACTCCTTGGTCGTCGCCGAGCCGGGGTCGGCCGGCGGAATGCGCTACCGGCTCCTGGAGCCGGTGCGCCGATGCGCCGAGTCACGACTAGCTGCCCATGGCCTGCTCGAGGACAGCCGACGCCGCCACGCCGAGCATTACCTCGAGGTCGCGCTCCGGTCCGATGCCGAGCTGCGCACCGGGGACCCCGCCCCGGTCCTCGATCGCCTGAAGGACGACGACGCCAACTTTCGAGCTGCGCTTGCCTGGTCCCGGAGCCAGGCCGACGACCTCGGCCTTCGGCTGTCCACGGCACTGGCCACCTCTTGGGCGCTCCGAGGATGTGTCGCCGAAGGTCGCACGTGGATCGATGAGATGCTCCACCAGCGGGCGAAGACGGAGGATCGAGGTCTCCGTGCGTCCGGACTGGCGCGGGCGAGTTGCCTGGCCTGGCGCCAACACGACTATCCGGCAGCCCGAGCGCTCCTCGAGGAGAGCCTCGGCATCGAATCGGAACTGAACGACTCCTCGGGTGTGGCTCGACGGCTCCGCAGCCTGGCCGCGCTGGCGATGGTGCAAGGCGATCTCGCGGAGGCCGAAAGGCTCTGCGAGCGGAGTGTCGCGACCTTCCGTAGCGAGGGCGATCAGAATGGCCTCAGGCTCGCTCTCGCCATCCAGGGCATGACGCTCCAGCTCGGGGGCGATGCCCGGCGAGCCGAGCGCAGCGTGCAAGAGGCCCTGGACTTGAACCGAGTCCGGGGCAACACCGCCGTCGCGCTCTACTGCTTCAGCACTCTGGCCATCGCGGCGATCGCGGCTGGCGACATGGCGCGAGTGAGAGCTCACGCGACCAGGCTCGCCGAGCTGGTCCCGGCCATGGGCGGCTACAACGAGGACATCAGCTGGTTGTGGTCGACGCTGGCGGCACTCGCCAGCGGCGAGGGTCGCTACCACTCCGCGCTGCTGCTCGCCGGGGCCGCGGATGCGCTCACGTCACCAGACGGCCCGCGGCCGTTGGAGCAAGTGCACCGACAGGCGCTGCCCTGGCTCCAACGAGCCCGGGCCCATGTAGGCCCGATCACGGCTCGTGAGCTGACCGCGCAAGGCGCCCGCTCGACCCCCGCTGACCTCCTGCGGGTGGCGCTCGGCGAAACGGACCACGACAGCAGTGTGCCTCTCAGTCGCCGGGAGCTCGAGATCGCCGAGCTCGTGGCCATGGGCCTGACGAACCAGGAGATTGCGCAGCGCCTGATCATCTCCACCCGCACTGTCGAATCACATCTCACCCACATCAAGACCAAGCTGGGCTTGTCTCGACGTGCGCATCTCGTCGTCTGGGCCCTCGGCCGCGAGTCCAGATAGGCATCAACGGGAGGGGCCCGCCGGCCGGTAGGTGACGATCACCACGCCGCTCGTGGTGGTCTCGGTCGCAACGAGCTCCAGCTCTGACCGCTTGCCGTCCCGGAACAGCAGGGTCCCGCTTCCGACGACGACGGGATGTATCCAGAGCTTGAGCTCGTCGAGCAGGTTCGCCTCGAGGACAGCCTGCCCTACCGGGCCGTGGCCGTAGAGGACGATGTCCTGGCCTGCCTGCTGCTTGAGGTCGTGCACGGCCGAGGCGACGTCTCCTCTGATGACGGTGGTGTTGTTCCACTCGGGGTGTTCCAGGGTGGACGAGAAGACGTATTTGCTCAGGCTGTAGATGGCGGCGGCGTAGTCGTCGGCCGGCTCCGACCAGATGTTCGAGAACATCTCGTAGGTCCGCCTCCCCATCACCATGGCGTCGCACCGCGTCAGCTGCTCGAGCGCGCGGGCGATGGCTTCATCGCCGAAATGCGCGCCGGTCCACTGATGCGGTTCCCCGATCACGCCATCCACGGACACGAGCGTCGATTCGATGACCCTTCGCATGATGCTCCATCCCTCGAGCCCGCCAGGGAGGATGCTCCCCGTCCGAAGGTCCGCATGGAATCCGTTGTTCTACGGATTCGCCCCCTCGGATCCCCACATACCGTCGGGCGAATGCCTGCCGTCGTTGCCGAAGGCCTCGTCAAGCGGTTCGGTGAGACCGAAGCGCTGCGAGGGGTGGACCTCGAGATCGAGCGAGCCAAGGTGCTCGGTGTGCTCGGCCCGAACGGTGCCGGGAAGACGACCACGGTTCGCCTTCTCACCACGCTGCTCAAGCCCGATGCCGGGCGAGCCATCCTCGACGGCATCGACGTCGTGGAGGAGCCGCGCCGGGCTCGGGCCCGCATCGGCCTGACCGGCCAGTACGCCGCGGTCGACGAACGGCTCACCGGCTTCGAGAACCTCGAACACGTGGGCCGGCTGTTCCACCTCGGCGGCGCCGTCGCCAAGGCTCGGGCCCGCGAGCTCCTGGAGCGGTTCCGGCTGGTCGAGGCCGGTCATCGGGTGGTCAGCGGCTACTCGGGCGGTATGCGCCGTCGCCTCGACATCGCCATGAGCTTGATCGCCCGGCCGTCGGTGTTGTTCCTCGACGAGCCGACCACCGGGCTCGATCCTCGCAGCCGCCAGGACGTCTGGGACTTGATCGAGGAGCTGGTTTGCGGCGGAACGACCACTCTTCTGACCACCCAGTACCTGGAGGAGGCCGACCGGCTGGCCGACGAGATCGCGGTGATCGATCACGGCACGGTCATCGCGCGGGGGACGGCCGACGAGCTGAAGCGCGAGATCGGTGGCGACCAGATCGAGGTGGTCCTGGAGGATCCGGCCGACGCGGGCCGGGTCATCGAGCTCGTCGCCTGCCACACCTGCGGTGAGTCGCACCTCGACGACGGCCGCACGGTGGTCATGCCGGTGACCGGCCTCGACGGCATGGTGCCGAAGGTTGTGCGCGACCTCGACCAGGCGGCCATCGGCGTGCGCGACGTCGGTGTTCGGCGGTCGACCCTGAACGACGTCTTCTTCGCCCTGACCGGCCACCCCGCCGAGGGGGACCGCGACGCGGGTGGGGACGGCGACACCGACCGGAGCGCCGGCGCCGAGCGCGCGGACGGGGAGGCGACGATCCGATGACCACCACGGTTGCTGAGCTGGTGGCGCCGGCCGAACGTGAGGAGACGCCGTCCGGTCTCGTCTGGCTGGTCCGCGACAGCTGGACCGAGGCGCTCCGCCACTTGCGGGCCCTGCCCCGCAACCCCGAGCTGCTGATGTTCGCCACCATCCAGCCGGTGATGTTCGTCCTGCTGTTCGTCTATGTGTTCGGCGGTGCCATCGAGGTGCCGGGCTACCCGGACTACTTCAGCTATGCCTTCAGCTGGATCCAGGCCTGGATGGGTCTGTCAGTGGGATCGGTGGAGGCGGCCAACTCGGCCGGCTTCCTGTGGATGTTCCCGCTGACATTCGTGTCGTCGGCCTTCGTCGACCCGAGCACGATGCCCGAGTGGCTGCAGCCGATCGCCCGGACCAACCCGTTCACCATCGTCACCAACGCCACCCGGGCCCTCTACAACGGCCGGCCCCCCGGGTCCGACCTCTGGGTGGCGATCGCCTGGGCCTCAGGCATCACCGTCGTGTTCGCCGGGCTGGCGGCCCGCAAGTTCATATCCTCGGCCGCCAGATAGCTCACCAGCAGGCCCCGGCGGCGGCGCGGCTCGGACGTGAGAAGACCTCATCATCGACTCCCGCCGCCTGTGCTGCTCACCAGTGAGCGAGCGCGACTCGACCCGGGTCGGGACCGACAGTCCGTGGATATACGGATATCGGCCTCGGGGAGGCGTGGGTCATCGTTGTCCCATGCCGACCACCGTGCGACGTCATCGAGGCGTGGCCCTGGCCGTGTTGTGCCTGGCCGCGTTCACGATCAACCTCGACACGA
>DASRHY010000345.1:0-57203 GCA_035650275.1 Kribbellaceae bacterium
GTCTGCATGGCGTACATGAACACGTCCGTCACCCGCGGCCGGGGCGAGATGATCGTGACCGCCACCGGGATGGGCACAGAGATCGGCCATATCGCGGAGATGCTCGCGGCGACGCAGACCGACAAGACCCCGCTGCAGAAGCAGCTCGACGGTCTGTCAAAGGTGATCGCGACGATCGCCGGCATCGCACTGGTGCTCGTCGTCATCCTCGGCCTGGTCCGCGGCGAGTCCTTCGACACCCTGTTCATCACCGGTGTGGCACTCGCCGTCGCGGCGATCCCGACCGGCCTTCCGGCGGTGGTGACGGCGCTGCTGTCGATGGGCACCCGCGAGATCGCCCGCCGCAACGCGATCGTGAAGCGGCTGCCGGCGGTCGAGACGCTCGGATCGACCTCGGCGATCTGCTCGGACAAGACCGGCACGCTCACGCTGAACAAGATGACCGCACGCGAGCTGGCGATCGCCGGCCGGAACCGGTTCACGGTGTCCGGCGAGGGCTACCGCACCGAGGGCGAGATCAAGCACGTCGGCGGGGCGCACATCGACCTCGACCCGTACCTGCTGCCGATGATCCTGTGCGCCGACGCGGTGCTGGACGGCGACGACCTGATCGGCGACCCGACCGAGGGCGCGCTGATCGTGCTCGCGGCCAAGGGCGGGCTCGACGTCGAGGAGACGCGCAGCACGTACCCGAGGATCGCCGAGGTCCCGTTCGACTCCGACTACAAGTTCATGGCGACGTTCCACGAGATGACCGGCGCGCGGGGCGAGCCGGTCGTGCGCTGCTACGTGAAGGGCGCGCCCGACGTACTGATCTCCCGCGCCGGCGCCTACCGCGACATCGACAGCACCGAGGTACCGGTGACCGACGCCAACCGCGACCTGGCGAACGACGCGAACGACCGGATGGCGGCGGCCGGCCAACGCGTCATGGTGGTGGCGCAGCGCGACCTCGACCCGGCGTCGTTCTCGCCCGACGGCGATCTGCTCGGTCTCGTGCAGGGCCTGACGCTGCTCGCGATGGTCGGGATCGTGGACCCGCCGAGATCCGAGGCGAAGGCAGCGATCGCCGAGTGCCGGGACGCCGGTATCCGGGTACGGATGATCACCGGCGACCACGCGACCACGGCGGCCGCGATCGCCGCGGAGCTCGGCATCGAGGGGCGCGCCATCACGGGCACCGCGTTCGCCGCGATGAGCGACGACGAGCTGCTCGACCAGCTGCCGCAGATCGGGGTGATCGCGCGGGTCGCGCCCGAGGACAAAGTGCGCCTGGTCCGGCTGCTGAAGCAGTCCGGCAACGTGGTGGCGATGACCGGGGACGGCGTCAACGACGCGCCGGCCCTGAAGGCGGCCGACATCGGTGTGGCGATGGGCATCACCGGAACCGAGGTGTCCAAGGACGCCGCGGTGATGATCCTCACCGACGACAACTTCGCCACGATCGTCAACGCGGTGGAGTTCGGCCGGACGCTGTACGACAACCTGCTCAAGTACCTGCGGTTCCAGATGTCCACGCTGGTGGCCTACATCGCCATCTTCCTCGCCGCCGGCATCTTCGACGTCGCCGACGGCATCCCGCTGACCCCGCTGCAGATCCTCTGGCTGAACATGGTCGTCGACATCCCGATCGCGATCGCGCTCGGCTTCGACCGGCCGACCGGCGGCCTGATGGCCCGCGCGCCTCGCCCCGTCGGTGCTCCGGTGCTCTCGACGGCCGACTGGATCCGCCTGTGCGTCCAGGGCTTCGTGATGACGGTGGGTGCCCTGGTCGCCTACCAGATCGGTGAGTCCCAGTACGACGCGGTCGTCGGGTCGACCATGCTGCTCACGACGCTGTCCCTGTTCCACGTCGCCGCCGGCCTGCTGGCGCGCGACCAGCGCAACACCATCTTCGACCGCGCCGCCATACCGGGAGCAACACAGCTGCGACGGTACGGCGTCGCGCTGCTGGCGATCCTCGCGGTCACGTCGATCGGCCCGCTGCAGCAGATCTTCGATACCACCGAGCTGACCTTCACGCAGTGGTCGATCTGCATCGGACTCGCGGCGAGCCTCGTGGTCGTGGAGGAAGTCATCAAGGCCATCCTGAGGTGGCGGAGCCGCCCGGCCGCCGTACTCGCACCAGCACCCGCCCTCACCCACACCTGATGCTCCCATCGGCCGCCTGGGGCTCGCCCGTGATCCGATCGGTCGCTAGCCTGCAGTGACCCCGCATTCATCATCGAGAAGGGACCGCCGTGAGCGACCCCCAGGACCCGAACCAGCCGTACGGCGAGCAGCCCGGCCAGCAGGGCCAGCCCGGCCCGTACGGCCAGCAGCCCGGCCCGTACGGCCAGCAGCCAGGCGGGTACGGTCAGGCACCGGGACAGCCCGGTGGCTACGGTCAGCCACCGGGACAGCCCGGTGGGTACGGCCAGCAGCCGCCCGGCCAGCCGGGTGGTTATGGCCAGATGCCCACGCCTCCCGGCGGGTTCGGCTACAACGCCCCGATGCAGCAGCAGTCGAACACGCCGCAGACGCTCGCGATCATCGGCATCGTCTGCATCCTGATCTGCTCCCCCGCCGCGATCGTGCTCGGACTCATTGCCCAGGGCAAGTTCCGTGAGCAGGGCCGGCCCGACACGCTGGCGAAGGTCGCGTGGATCGGCGGCATCGTCTCCATCGTCTTCGGCCTGCTCTACAGCTTCGCCATTCGCTGACGTTCTGACGCGGCTGTCCGGCCCGGTGGCCGGGCATCCGCGTCGTGCGCTGTCATAGGTTGCGCAGGACGCCGAACACGGCCATCCCGGCCATGAAGACGATCGTCAGCCGGGACTCCAGCCGGCTGCTCGGCCACGGCCTGGGCAGCCGCGCACGCCCGGCCCGCTCGAGCAGCCAGGCCACCAGGTGGTACCCGACGAACAGCGAGACCAGCGGTCCGATGATCAGCATCGGTGCGTTGAATCCCCACGCGGCGTGCAGGTCTCCGCGCAGCAGCGCCGCCGCCATCCGGGTCGAGCCGCAGAACGGGCAGTCGAGACCGGTCAGCGTGTGCAACGGGCACGGCACACCGATCCGGCCGCCGGACAGCTGGTACACGGTCGCCAGGACAACACCTCCGGCGCCGACCCCGGCCAGACCCTTGACCTGGCGATGCAGCGGCTCGACGGCCTGCCGCGGAGCGAATGCGGTCACCGCACCACGGTAACGGTCGGGGAACCTGGTAGTCGCTAGGGTGCTCCCTGGCAGGCCACGCTGCGACCACCGCCCCGGTGTACAGGTCTGCAACCACTCCTCAGAGAGCTCCAGAAGGGACCGTCGTGAGCGATCCGACGACGCCGGGCCAGGACCCGGACAACCGCCCGCAGGACATGCCCCGCCAGCCTGGTCAACCTGGCGGCTATCCCCCGGCGCCGGGCCAGCCGGGTGGGTACGGCCAGTCCCCTGGCGGTGGCTACGGCCAGCCCTCTGGCGGCGGGTACGGCCAGCCGCCCGGTCAGCCCGGGTACGGGCAGCCTCCGGGCTACGGGCAGCAGCCGGGTTACGGGCAGCAGCCGGGTTACGGGCAGCAGCCGGGCTATGGCCAGCAACCGCCCGGTCAGCCGGCCGGGTACGGCGCCGCGCCCGGCGGCTTCGGCCAGCCCAGCGGGTTCGGCGGTCCGGCCGGACCTTCTGCCGCCTACGCGCCGGGCGGTCAGCCCTACGGATTCGGCTACGGACCAGCGGCCGGCCGCGAGTACGCGAGCTGGATCTCGCGGGTCGGCGCGGCACTGCTGGACGGCCTGATCGCGTGCGTGCCACTCCTCATCGGCTACATCATCTTCTTCGCCAGCATGGACTCCAGCGGTGATCCGTCGTCCACCGGCGGCCTCCTGTTCGGCCTGAGCTGGGTGGCCTACCTCGCCCTGATCGTGTGGAACCTCGGCTACCGGCAGGGCACGACCGGCCAGAGCATCGGCAAGAGCGTGCTCGGCATCAAGGTCGTGGACACCGGCTCCGGTATGCCGATCGGCTTCGGCAAGGGCGTGCTGCGGGCACTGCTGAACGGCATCTTCAACAACGCCTGCCTGCTGAACGCGCTGTGGCCGTTGTGGGACGAACACAAGCAGACCTGGACGGACAAGGTGATCGGCACCTACGTCGTCCGCGCTTGACCTTCGGCTGCTGGGAAGGGGCGGGTCCGCGGCTGCGGTCCCGCCCTTCTCGTTGCCTACAGCAATCAGTGCGCGGGGGTGAACCGGTCCCCGCTGAGCAGCGGCACGACGCCACTCGTGTCCGCCTCGGCGGCGATCACGACGTCCTCCGGATAGCCGTACGCGGCGAGCTCCCGGCCGCCCGCGCACTGCTCCAGCGCGGTCTTCGGCTCGCCCATCCCGACGTACGCCGCGGCCGCGCTGCGGGCCTCCGGCGATGCCTCGGTGAGGCCGGCCCCGTGCAGCGCGGCGAGGAACGCGCCCGCGCCCCAAAGATCCTCCACCGCGGGCCGCAACCCGCCCTCCGGCCAGTGCTCGCCGGCCGCGATCGCCAGCACCGTTCCCTCGCCGCCGATCCGGTCCCGGGCCCAGCGCGCCACCGCGGAGGCGTTGCGCAGCGACACCGCGACGACCTCACATCCCAGCTCCGCAAGGGACTGCGCGATCGTGGACCCGTTCGGCGAGGGCAGCACCACCCGCCGCGCGTCCGTCGCCCGCAACGTCGGCGGTGACAGGCTGACATCGCCCGGACCCGCCTCGGACCGGCCGACCGCCAGCACCGCGTCGTTCTTGCGTGCGTACTCGGCGGCCGTCTCGTCCCGCCAGCGGTACGGCAGCACCTCGATGCCCCGCTCGACTGCCACGCTCACCGCCGTGGTGAACGACAGCACGTCCACCACCGCTACCACCGTCGACCCCGGCCCGCACTCCTTGGCGCCGCGCAACCCCCAGTCGAACCGAACCCGCCACCCATGCTGGTCATAGACGCTCACCCGCGACACCCTCCCACACCACCCGCACCACCCCGCCCCCGTTCACTTCACCGATCATCGGTCACTTTTTCCTCGGTTGTGGACAAACGCGCTTGCCGATACCTGGCCGAGTTGTCCACAGAAAAGGAAAAAGTGACCGATGAACGCCTAGGGGTCGGTGGGGAAGGTGAAGCGGGTGCAGTTCTTGGGGAACGAGGTCCAGGCGATCACCCGGCGCGGGTAGAGGCCGAGGGCGCCGGCGTAGAAGCTCGGGTCGTTGTCCATCCCGTACTCGGCGTACTTCTCGTTCGCGGTGTCGGCCAGCCGCCGCGCCAGCTCCGGCGCCGGCTCGGCCGGGCGTACCTCGCCCTCGACAACCACCACCGTCCACGGGTCGGGCAAGTGCATCGTCGCGCACGGATCCGCGGTCACGCCCCGGCGGTGCGCGGTCTCCGGGCTGCCGCCGTAGTACCAGACATCGTCGATCCACATCCCGTCGAGCGGCACCAGGTGCGGGCTGCCGCCGGGCCGGTTGGTGGCGAGCCAGTACTGCTTGGCCTGCTCCAGCTGCTCCCGCACCTCGGTCCAGGCCAGCGTCGTCGTCGTACGCCCGTAGCCCTTGGGCAGCACCAGCTTCTCCGCGTCGGGCACCGCAGCCCTCCTCACGCTCGTGTCAGCTTGGCGACCTCGTCCGGCCATCCGCGCAGCCGGGCCTTCTTGAGGTTCTCGCGGACCACCCAGTCGAGGTCCTGGTCACCGGTGGCGGCCATCGAGTGCAGCAGCGCGAAGTCGCCGGTGGCGGCGACCGCGACACCGACCGTGAACCCGAGCGCCTGGCGCAACACCCGGACCGGTTCGGTACGGCGCCGCGCGGCCGGCACCGCGTGCAGCCGGTCCACCGCGCGGTGCTGGATCTCGAGCGCCGACCTCGCGCGTTTGTGCCGCTTCAGCAGCGGTGGTTCGGCGACCGCGGCGGCCGCGGCCCGGACCACCAGCAGATCCTCGTCGTCGGCCCAGCCGAGCAGTACCGCGACGGTGTCGTCCCAGTCCTTGCGCAGCATCCGCTGCAGACCGAGCGTGACCGCCTCCCGGACCCGCCAGCGCGGGTCCGTCGCGGCCCGGTAGAGCCGGTCGTCGACCTCCTCCAGCCGATCCGGCCGGTTCGCCTCCAGCTCGCCGTACGCCACCGCGGCCGCGCACGGGAGCACCACCTGCGGCTGGTCACCGGGCGCGTCAGCCGGCGAGAGCGCGAGCCAGCCGGGCAGCAGTGTCTCGACGAAGTCGTCCGTCACGGCGGCGTCCGCGACGTCGCCGAGCAGGCCCAGATCGAGCCGCGGCCCGGGCAGGCCGCTGTTCGCCACCAGGTATTCCTCGACCCTGCCGGCGTCGCGCGAGGCCAGTGCCGCCGCAAGGCCGGCATCCACGCGCCCAACGGTAGGCCGTGCTCCGCGGTGTGGGCTACGGTCTGCGCATGGGAGACCGCCGCCGTGACCTCGTCTACCCGCCGGTGATCTTCACGGCCAGGGCCGGCTTCAAGGCGCTCGGCCTGCGGTTCCGGCTGTCCGGGACCGAGCACGTGCCGCGCACCGGCGGCGCCGTACTGGCGTTCAACCACATCAGCTACGTCGACTTCATTCTCGGCGGGTATGCCGCGCTGCCGAGCAAGCGGCTGGTCCGGTTCATGGCGAAGGAGTCGCTGTTCCGGAACCGGATCTCGGGCCCGCTGATGCGCGGCATGCGCCACATCGCCGTCGACCGTGGCGCCGGCGCCGCGTCGTACGCCGAGGCGGTCCGGTACCTGCGCGACGGCGAGCTGGTCGGGGTCTTCCCGGAGGCTACGATCAGCCGGTCGTTCGAGCTGAAGGAGTTCAAGAGCGGCACCGTGCGGATGGCGGCCGAGGCCGGCGTACCGATCGTCCCGGTGATCCTGTGGGGTACACAGCGGCTGCTCACGAAGGACCACCCGCGCGACCTGTCCCGCGGCAAGACCATCGCCATCACGGTCGGCGAACCCGTGACCGCCACCACCGGCGACGACCCGCGCGAGGCGACCGAGCGGCTGCGCACCGCCATGGCCGCGATGCTCGACCGGACCATCACTGCATACCCGGCCGCGGAGCAACCGCCCGGCTCCTGGTGGCTCCCCGCGTCGTACGGCGGCTCCGCCCCCACCCCCGAGCGCGCCGCGACCCTCGACGCCGAGGAGAAGGCCCGCCGCACCAGCACCCCCTGAACCACCCAAGCCCAGCCCACCCGAGCCCGATCCTGACCCGCGCCACCCCGTTCATTTCGGCGATCATCGGTCACTTTTTCCGCGTCTGTGGACAACTCGGCCACTGGGAGTGCCCGGCTTCCATGACAGGCGTCGAGTTGTCCGCCGAGCGCCCGGCCACAACCCGGCAGGCATGGACGGCGGGCAACCCGCCTTTCCACAGAAGCGGAAAAGTGACCGATGATCGGTGAAATGAACGGGACGCCGCGCTGGGCGGACTACTCGAGGAAGAGGTGGGCTATGCCGTAGCAGAGGGCCGCGACTGCGGCGGCGGCGGGGATGGTGAAGATCCAGGCGGTCACGATGCCGCGGGCCACGCCCCAGCGGACGGCCGACAGCCGCTTGGTGGCGCCGGCGCCCATCACCGCGGAGGTGATCGTGTGGGTGGTCGACACCGGGGCGCCGAGGCCGATCGCCATCACGTACAGCACGCCGGACGCGGTGGTCTCGGCGGCGAAGCCGCGGGCCGGGTCGAGGTGGATGATCCGGCGGCCGAGGGTGCGCATGATCCGCCAGCCGCCGGAGTACGTGCCGAGCGAGATGGCGGTCGCCGCGGAGACCTTGACCCACCACGGGATCGGGTCGTCGGCGGTGACGTAACCGGCGGTGAGCAGGGCCAGGAAGATCACGCCCATCGTCTTCTGTGCGTCCTGCAGTCCGTGGCCGAGCGCCATCGCGGCGGCGGATATCACCTGGGCGAACCGGAAGCCACGCGTTACCCGGCCGGGGTTCTTGCGCCGGAAGATCCACAGGATCGTGGTCATCAGGCCGAAGGCGCCGAGGAAGCCGACCAGCGGAGACACGACCATCGGGATCACGACCTTGTCCAGGATCCCGGACCAGTACACGGTGCTGCTGGACGCGATCGCGGCTCCCGTCAGCCCGCCGATCAGGGCGTGCGACGAGGACGAGGGCAGACCGAAGTACCAGGTGATCATGTTCCAGGTGATGGCACCGAGCAGGGCTGACAGCACGACCACCAGGCCGTGCTGGCCGGACGGAGTGCTGATGATGCCCTTGCCGACCGTCTCGGCCACGGCGGTGCCGACGAAGGCTCCGCCGAAGTTGAACACCGCCGCCATCAGCAGCGCAACCCGCGGCGTCAGCGCCCGGGTGGAGACCGAGGTGGCGATCGCGTTCGCGGCGTCGTGGAAGCCGTTGGTGTAGTCGAACACCAACGCGACCGCGATGACCGCGACGACGAGCGCGATCTCCAAGGCTCAGCCTTCCTTGACGGCGATCTGCTCGACTGTGTTCGCGACGTGCTCGAAGGCGTCGATCGCGGCCTCCAGCGAGTCCACGATGGTCTTGACCTTCAGCACGGTCAGGGCGTCGACATCGCCGCCGAACAGCTTCGCGATGATCCGCCGGTAGACCTGGTCACCTGTGTTCTCCAGCCGGTTGACCTCGATCCAGTACTCGGAGAGGTCCTTCATGGTCCGCAGCCGCGGCATCGCCTCGGCGGTCAGCGCGGCGGTCCGCTGCAGTACCTCGATCTGCTCGGCCACCTCCTCCGGCAGGTGGTCCAGCTGAAACAGGCTGACCGAGTCGACTGCCTCCTCCATGTAGTCCATGACGTCGTCGAGGTCGGAGGTCAGCCGGTAGATGTCCTCGCGGTCGAACGGGGTCACGAAGGTGGAGTTCACCCGGCGGATGATCGAGTGGGTGATCTCGTCGGCGGCGTGCTCGGCGTCCTTCATCTGCTCGGCGATCCCGGCCCGGCCGCCGACGGTCGGGCCGGTGGCACCGGTGATCCCGCCGAGCATCTCGGCGAGCAGCTGCGATCCGAGCACGAGGTGGTTCGCCAACTCGGTGAAGAGGTCGTAGAACGTCGGGTCGTTGGGACGCAGACGTAACGGCACTTCGAACTCCGGATGAACGAGGGACTAAGCCGCCCAACATGGTATTGGCATGCCGGTCGGCGTCACGCGCGCGTCGGCGCGGCCGTGACTCTGATCACTTCCTGACCGGGCAGCGTCAGTGGGTGAGCACAATGTACGCGTCGGCCAGACCGACCGCGATCACCACCCCCGCGACCAGCCGGATCACCGGTTCCGACCCGAGTGTCTGTGGCTGGATCGTGCCCCGGTACGCCGCGCTCACCGTGGTCCAGAAGGCCAGCGCCAGCACGCTCACCACGATGCCGATCACCAGCCGCAGCATCGACCCGTGGCTGCCGTCGGGGTGGGCCACGAGCAGCAGCGCCGCGTTCGCCAGCAACCCCAGCGCGGTACGACGCCAGGCAAGCAGGGTCCGTTCGGCCTGCAGCCCGAGATCGCGACGCGCAGTCATCGCCTAGTCACCACCCGGTCACCACCCGGTCACCGTAGGGCGCTGAAGATCAGCCCGCCGGCACCGGCGAGTGCGATCGTGGTTGCCAGCAGCAACGGCAGCCGGCTGGCCGGCAGCGGGCCGTTCGCGCGCATAGCGGCCAGGTTCTGCTTCCACCGCACGTAGGAGCCGATGGTGGAGGCCAGGCCCGCGAGCACCAGCACCACGCCGATCGCCCGCGACACCCAGCGCTGCTCGAGGTCCAGGAACTGTACGGCGGACAGCCCGCCGGCGTAGAACGCGAGCGACGTGCGCAGGTACGCCAGGAACGTCCGCTCGTTCGCCAGCGTGAACCGGTAGTCGGGCTCGTCACCCGTCATCGACACGACACCAACCCCTGCCGCTGCTTCAGGACCAGGACCCGGCGAACGTGCTGGTCCAGATCCAGGTCGCCGGCCTCCGCCACCAGCGCATCGATCATCGTCGCGGTCAGCGAAGCCTCCGCGGTGATCACGATGTCGCCACCGGCCGCCACGAACCGTACCGCGCGGCGCCCGGCCGGCACCGACGCGACCTCCGCTGCGGCACCCAGGTCGTCGGCGATCACCACGCCGTCGAAGCCGAGGTCGCCGCGCACCATCCCGTTGATCACCGTGCGCGAGAACACCGCCCGGTTGTCCGGGTCGATCCGGGGATAGGTGGCGGTGGCGACCATCACCATGTCGGTCCCGGCCGCGACCCCGGCCCGGAACGGCGCGAGCAGCGGGTCACCGCGCCGGGTGGTCCGGTCCACCACCCCGCTGGAGAAGTCGGTGTTGCCGCGTACCCGGCCCAGCCCCGGGAAGTGCTTGACCGCGGTGGCGACGCCGGCCGCGCGCATCCCGCGAACGAACGCGGCGACGTGCCGGCCGACCTGCTCCGGGTCACTGCCGTAGCCGCGGTCCAGCGCGCCGATCGGCTCGTTCCGGTCACCGACCGACGACGGTACGACGTCGGCCACCGGCGCCAGGTCGACGTGCACGCCGACCGCGTCCAGCTGATCCGCCCACCGGGTCGCCTTGCGGGTCAGCTCGGCATCGGACCAGTCGGACTGGGTCGTTGCCGACGGCATCCGGTCGAACCCGGCTCCCTGCAGCCGCTGCACCTGCCCGCCCTCCTGGTCCGCGGCCACCAGCGGCGCGACACCGTCCGGACGGCCCGCCGCCGACTTCGCGGCCGAAACCACGCGTCGTACGTCGGCGGCGTCGCCGCTCGTGCCGAGCAGCAGGATGCCGCCCGGCTGCTGGCCGGCCAGCGTACGGCGCTGCCCTCGGCTCATCCCGCCGGCGCGGATGCCGGTCATCACCAGCTGTGCGGCCTTCTCCCGGGTGGACATCGCGGCGAGCACCAGGTCCAGGCAGTCCGCGGTGGGGGTCGGTGACGGTTTCGGCGTCGGGGTGCTGGGTGTGGCCGAGGTACGGATGGGCGTCGGGGTGGAGGTCGCCGAGCTGCTCGGTGCCGCGGTGGGCGACGGACCACTCACGGGCGGTTCGCCGCTGCAGCCGGTGACGACCAGGCACGCGGCCGTCAGTACCGGCAGCAGACGACTCATATGGTGTCCCACTTTTCGCGGTCGTAGGTGCCGCCGGAGTGCCGGGCCAGCGCCGCGCACACGTCGTACAGGGCCTCGACCTGCTCGGGGCTGAGGGCGTCGAACACGGTCTCGCGGACGGCCTCGACGTGCCCGGGCGCCGCGTCGCGCAGCGTCGTCACGCCGGCCTCGGTGATGATCGCTACCTGGCCGCGCCGGTCGTCCTCGACGCTCTCGCGGCGGACCCAGCCGTTCGCCTCGAGCCGGGCCACCGCATGCGACAGCCTGCTGCGCGATCCGAGCGTGGCCAGGGCCAGCTCGCTCATCCGGAGCCGGCCGCCGGGAGACTCGTTGAGCCGCACCAGGATCTCGTAGTACGTGTGGGGCATCCCGGCGTCGTGCTGTAGCTGGTACTCGATCCGGGAGTTGACGACACGTTGTGCGGCGATGAAGGCCCGCCACGCGCGCTGCTCGGTCTCGCTGAGCCACCGTGTCTCCGCCATGAACGGCAGCGTAACCAGTGATGCGTGGCGATGACCGAGCTCAGGAAGTTTGCGCCTACCACGTCGCGCGACCCGACCGGCCGTCGTCGTCCACAGAAAGGGAAAAAGTGACCGATGATCGCCAAATAGGAGGGGAGGTGCCCGGGCCTGCTGGGTTGAGGGTTAGCGGGTGTTGGTGCGGCGGATGATTGTGAGGCCGACCAGGCGGGAGACGACCATCGCGATGTAGGCGACACCGGCGAGCTGCTCGAGCATCACCACCGAGCGGGCGTACGGCGCGACCGGGACGACGTCGCTCAGCCCGGTGCTCGACAGCGTCGTGAAGCTCAGGAACAACAGCTCCATCCAGGTCCGGTCCGCGGCCGGGTCCACGGCAGCGATGAAGCTGCCCGGGTCGAGCGCCTGGACGAGCACGTAGACGTAGGCGAAGCCCCAGGCGACCAGCGTGAACGTCGCGCCGGTGGCGAACAGCTCGTCGGTGCTCACGTCGTGGTCGGCCAGCATGTACCGCAGCAGGCTGTACGCCGCGTAGAAGTAGAACGCGGCGTGCAGTGCGGCGGACCACGGCACCAGGGCCTCGGTGGGCCGGATCGCGTCGACCAGCGACAGCACCACCGCGGGGATGCCGAGCCCGATGCTCACCCAGGTCAGCCCGGGTGTGCTCCGTACCGAGAACACTGCCAGGACCAGTACGACGATGCCGAGGATCTCGAACGCGACCCGGCCGGCCCGGCTGCCCTCCATCGCGGGGTAGACCAGCACCCCGCCCAGCTGGACCACCAGCAACACCGCCGACGGGTGGCGGCGCGAGCTCGACAGCAGATCCATGCCTGCGGACCCTACCGGCCAGAACCTATGCGTTTTCCACAACACCTGGTCCAGGTGCAGCGCACTACCCCCTGAGGCCGTACCTTGTACTGGGTCGTATCCGGGTCTAGGGAGATCAGATGGGCTTGTTCAGACGCCGCCTGGGCGGTGAACCGCCGGCACAGCCTGACCCCGTGCTGGTGCCACTGACCGTGACCGAGGCCGCCGACCTGGTGCGGCTGGCCGAGCGGGCCGCGTCCGAACGTGGGCTGGAGGCCCGGTACGACGGCGACGGCGCCCTGGTCACCGAGGACGGCATGGTCGCCGGGCTGACCAACCTGGCCCGGGCGGTGTCCGGGCATCGCCGGCGGTACTGGGGTGAGATCGTCACGGCCCACTTCGACCAGCTGGCCGGCAGCCTGCAGGAGCAGCCGCCGGACCTGCCGGGCGACCTGGACCAGCGGCTCTACCTGCGGCTGGTCTCCCGCGACGGCATCCCGGACGAGTGGGCGGTCACCTGCCCCGAGTTCGTCCCGGGTTTGCTGTGCGTGCCCTCCACCCACACCGACCACGCGGTGTCGATGCACTTCGACCTGGACCGGCTCGGGATGACCCGGGACGAGGCCACCGTGACCGGCCTGGCGAACCTGCGCCGGCTGCACGACGAGATGCAGTACCTGCGGCACGACGGCGCCGATGTCGCGGCGATCAGCGGCACCCTGTTCACCGCCTCCCGGGCGCTGGTGCTCGACACCGTGCTGCGCGAGACGCTGCGGGTGGAGAACCCGTCGTACGGCGTACTGGTGGCGGCGCCGGTCCGCGACCTGCTGCTGGTGCACGTGCTACAGGACCGCCGGGTGGTTCCGGCGATGGACCTGATGGTGACGGTCGCGACCCAGTCGTTCCGCGAGCAGCCCGGCCCGATCAGCCCGCACGTGTACTACGTCGCGGACGGCCGCTGGCAGCAGGTCACCCAGCACATCGACGGCACGATCCGGATCGTGGTGGACGGCCCGATGGCCGACGCGATCCAGCGCCTCGGCTTGATCTAAGCTGCCGCGGTGTCCTCCCGGGCCTGTTCGTCGGCGTGCGCGATGTACGCCAGCTGGCGCCAGATCAGCGCGAGAATCACCACCGACCCGCCGAACGCGAACCAGAACGGCGCGGTGACACCCCACCAGCCGGCGATCAGACCGCCGATCGCACCACCGACCACGATGCCGCCGATCACACCGAGCATGTAGACGCTGCCGACCCTGCCCTGGAACTCGGTCGGCACCGCCCGCTGCCGGACACTCTGGGACGTCGTCCCCCAGACGAACGCCTCGACGCCGAAGAAGAAGAACGTCACCAGCGCGACCCAGTCGATAGTGGTCACCGCGAGCACGAGGTGCGTCAGGGTCTCCACGATCAGGCAGCCGCGCATCATCACCGCAAGGCTGAGCCGGCGTTCCAGCCACCCGTACGACGCGGTCGCCACCAGCCCGCCGACCGCGGTGGCGGTGGTGAGCAGCCCGAACCCGACCTCGCCCATCCGCAGCCGCTCGATCGCGTAGAGCACAAGCACCGACCATGCCGCGCCGAACGTGATGTTGAAGGTGACGATCGTCAGCGCCAGCGCGCGGACGGCCGGGTGGTGCCACAGCCACCGGAACCCTTCGGCGATGTCGCGCCGGATGTGCTGGCGCTCCTCGCCGGCGCGGGCGTTGGCGGGGAACGCGATCCGGGCCACCAGCAAGGCACCGAGTGTGACGCACAGGGCCTGGGTGACGAATGGCAGCGACATGCCGGCCGCGAACAGCAGCGCACCGATCGGCGGCCCGGCGAGCTGGTTCGCGGTGATGAACCCGGCCATCAGCCGCGCGTTGGCGACCCCGTAGTCGGCCTTCTCCACCAGCATCGGCATCAGCGTGTGGCTGGTCGTGTCCGCGAACGTCTCGGCGGCGCCGAGCAGGAACATGGTGCCGAGCACCAGCCAGATGTTGACCGAGCCGGTGGCGATCGTGACGATCAGCGCGACCAGTACGACGGCCCGCAGCAGGTCCGCCGTGACCACGATCAACCGCCGGTCGAGCCGGTCCGCCAGCGCACCGGCGAGCAGCCCGAACATCAACCACGGCAGCCGCTGCAGCAGGCCGGCCAGCGCGACCAGCAACGGGTCACGGGTCTGCGACGCGACCAGCAGCGGCCCCGCGGCCAGCGCGATACCGTCGCCGATGTTGCTGACCCAGGACGACGCCAGGAGCCAGCGGAACCGGCTGCCCAGGCGGGCGGGCAGCACGGCCTCGGCGAATCGGCTCACAAACCCCGAACGCTATCCGCCGGGACCGCTGCCGTTCACCTGGTTATCCGCAGCGCGGGCTCGGGTCCAACCGTTCGGCCATCCGCAGCCGTCGCCGTGCGCTGGCCCGCAGCGCTGCACCGACCCGCGCCCGCAGGGCAGTGTGCTGCCACCGCTGCGGGCGGGGACTGTCAGGCTCGACCGGTGCGTCGGGCAGTGCCGACCACGCGACCCGCCGGACGTTCTCGACTGCTGTGTTTCCGGGCATCCAATAGTTCATGCTTCGAAACTAGGCTCCGAAGAGCCATGCGTCCAATGAAAGTTGAGGCAGGATTCCATACGATGTGCGTATGGAGTTCCGTCATCTCGAATCGTTCCTCGTGGTCGCCGACGAGCTGAACGTCGGCCGGGCCGCCGAGCGGCTGCACATGACCCAGCCGACATTGAGCCGGCAGATCGCGGCGTTGGAGCGGGACGTCGGCGTGCCGCTGTTCCATCGGGTCAAGCGCCGGTTCACGCTCACCCCGGCCGGTGAGGTGTTCCGCGACTCCGCTCGCGACATCGTCCGGCGCGCCGATGACGCCGCCCGCGACGCGCAGCGGGCCCATCGTGGCGACATCGGCACGCTGCGGGTCCGGTTCGTCCAGTCCGCGACGTTCGAGGCACTGCCTCGGCTGCTCGGCGCGTTCCGCGCGTCGTACCCGGGGGTGGTGCTCGACGTCGAGGCGATGACCACCCTGCGCCAGACCGCGGCGCTGCTGGCCGGCCAGATCGACGTGGGCCTGCTCCGGCCACCGATCCACGAGCCGGCGCTGTCGGCCCGGATCATCTCCCGCGACCCGCTCGTGGTGGCGCTGCCGGCCGGGCACCGGCTGGCGCGCCGGCGGCGGGTGCCACTGGATGCGCTTGCGGACGAGCCGTTCGTGATCTACACCCGGTCGTACGGCCCGTCGGTGCAGGACGCGATCCTCGGCCACTGCCTGGCGGCCGGTTTCTCCCCCCGCGTGGTCCAGGAGGCCGCGGACGTACAGACCATCGTCTCGCTGGTCGCCGCCGGTCTCGGCGTCTCGGTGCTGATCTCGCCGACCCCTCCGATCGCCGAGGACCAGGTCGTCTACCGCCCGATCGCCGACCGTCTCCCGACCTGGCCGCTCGCCGTGGCCTGGTCACCCGCCAACACGGCCCCCGCCCTGGCCAACTTCCTGGCACTCGCCTGACGGCGTACCGACCTGCGAGGATCGGGTGCGTGACTGACTACGTTGCCAGCGAGGCCCGGTACGACGACCAGATGAGCTACCGCCGTTGTGGTCGCAGCGGCCTGGTGCTGCCCGCGATATCGCTCGGGCTGTGGCACAACTTCGGTGACGACAAGCCGCTGGAGACGCAGACCGCGATCCTGCGCCGCGCTTTCGATCTCGGCGTCACGCACTTCGACCTGGCGAACAACTACGGCCCGCCGTACGGGTCGGCCGAGCGCAACTTCAGCGGCCACCTTGCCCGCGACCTCAAGCCATACCGCGACGAGCTGATCCTGTCCACCAAGGCCGGATACGACATGTGGCCCGGCCCGTACGGCCAGGGCGGCGGCAGCCGGAAGTACCTGCTCGCCTCACTCGACCAGTCGCTGCAGCGGATGGGCCTGGACTATGTCGACATCTTCTACTCGCACCGGTTCGACCCGGACACCCCGCTCGAGGAGACGATGGGCGCGCTGGACACCGCGGTGCGGTCCGGCAAGGCGCTGTACGCCGGCATCTCGTCGTACTCGGCCGAGCGGACCCGGGAGGCGGCCGCCATCCTGGACGAGCTCGGCACACCGCTGCTGATCCACCAGCCGTCGTACTCGATGCTGAACCGCTGGATCGAGGAGGACCTGCTCGACACCGTCGGCGAGCTCGGCGTCGGGGTGATCGCGTTCTCGCCGCTGGCGCAGGGACTGCTCACCGACCGGTACCTGGACGGAGTACCGGCCGACTCCCGAGCCGCCCAGGGCAAGTCGCTGTCCGACGACATGCTGACCGAGGACACCCTCCGGCACGTCCGGGCGCTGAACGAGATCGCCCAGCAGCGCGGCCAGTCCGTCGCCCAGCTGGCGCTCGCCTGGGTGCTGCGCGACGAGCAGGTCACCAGCGCGCTGATCGGCGCGTCCAGCGTGAAGCAGCTCGAGGACAACCTGGCCGCCGTCAAGAACCTCTCGTTCTCCGCCGAGGAGCTGGCGGCGATCGACGCGGACGCGGTCGATGCCGGGATCAACATCTGGAAGAGCAGCTCGGACGGCTGATTCGGGGGTCACGTGCTGTTGCGCGCGTCGCCACGGAGAGAGAGCCTGTAGGCGACGACATTCTCTCTGGGAGGAGGCCGTCGATGAATGTCTCCACGCTCGAGCTGGCACTGCAGTACGAGCACACCAGGATCCGTGAGCTCGCCGAGCCCGCACACGACCAGTCCGCGATCAGCCCGGAACGACGACACGAGACCGACTGGTTCTACGCGATCACCAGCCAGCACCTCGCGGCCGCCGAGGACGTGCTGCTGCCCGAGGTCCTCAAGCTCCCGGACGGCAAGGCGAAGGTCGCGGCGTACGTCGCGAACGCCCGCGAGCTGGAACGTTCACTACGCTTCCTCAAGGGCCGGATCTACGGCGACAGCCGGGTCCAGCACCTCCGCCGGGACGAGCTGTGGCGCGAGATCGACCGGCTCCTGGACGGGCACGAGGCCCTGGAGACCGAGCTCGGCAAGGCACTCGTCGACCAGGTGCGCGACGTCAGCGCGCTGACCGAGCGGCTCCTCACCGCCGAGGAGAACGCTCCGACCCGGGCACACCCGAGCTCACCGCACACCGGGCAGGCCGGGCGGCTCGCGCACCGGATGTGGAGGCTCGCGGATACCGCGTGGGACAGTGCAGAGGGGCGCGTCGTTCCCACCCGGTACCGCGAGCATCCCAAGCGCGACTCGGCGCTGTCGCACTACCTGCGCGGCACCCCGATCCCGGACCCGGAGGCCGAGCCGGGCGAGTCCGAGGCACGCTAGGCGAAGTTGATCATCAGCACTCCCGCGAACACGATCGCGGTGGCGAAGATCCGGCGCCGGCCGAAACCTTCCTTGAACACGACGGCACCGATGATCGCGCCGGCCACGATGCTGGTCTCGCGCAGCGCGGAGATCGGCGCCAGCGGGCCCCGCGTCTGCGCCCAGAGCACCAGCCCGTACGCCGCCAGGCTGAGCGCTCCGCCGAGCAGGCCGAGCCCGGCGTGCCGGCGCAGCTGGCCGAGCAGCCCCGATCGGCGGCGGCCCGCGACGTAGACGTACGTCAAGGTGATCACACTGTTCAGCAGCACCAGCCAGCCGGTGTAGCCGGCGACGCTGCCCGACGTGCGGACCCCGGTGCCGTCCAGCAGCGTGTACGTCGCGATGGTGCCGCCGGTCGCCAGCGCGGCCACGACCGCGGGCAGCTCGTGCCGGCCGGGCAGCCCGCCGACCAGCACCAGGCTCGCCAGCCCGGCCGACACCACGACCACCCCGGCCAGCTCGAGTGGCAGCGGCAGCTCGCCGACGAACACGGCCGCGAGCACCGTGACCAGCAGCGGCGCGGAGCCGCGCGCGAGCGGGTAGGTCTGGCTGAAGTCACCCAGCCGGTACGACGTCACCAGCAGCAGCTGGTAGGCGATGTGCACCAGCACCGAGGCGACCAGCCACGGCCAGCTGCTGCGGTCCGGTACCGGCGCGAGCAGCACCAGCGGGAGTGCCATCAGCGCGCCGCCGGCACCGAACAGGATCAGCGCGACGAGCTTGTCCTCGATCGCGTGCACGATCGCGTTCCAGCTCGCATGCGCGACGGCGGCGACGAGCACCATCACGGTGGCGGACAGCGGTAGACCGGCGGACTGGGTGAGGGTCACGGAGGGCTCCTTCGCATGCGGAAGCGGGAGTCCTCCAGGCTTTTGTCCCGTGAGATGTGAGCCGGTCACCGGCCTGGCGCCGCTCGGACCAGTCCCCGTCGCCCTGGTTGTGGTGACTCCTAGCGGGCGACCGGCGGAACCCTAGGCGCGATCGCCGCCCACCCTACCTTCGGCGACAGCCCCTACCCGACGTGACGGCGGCGTGGGTCCTCACCCGGACTGGCCCTGGACGGGCCCTCGCAGCATGTGACAGCGTTGTCAGCCGAAGCCCTGTCAGCACTCAGCCGGAGGATGCCGTGCACGACGACCGACAGCTCATCGAGGAACGGCTGCGCCGGGCTTTGATGGAGCGGATCAAGCCGGCGGTGTACGGCGAGACGGTACCGCTGCGGGCCGAGATCTGGCACGCGCCGGGCGAGCCGGTCCCGCCCGCGGAAGCGCTGGCCGCGTCGTACGCGCCGGCTCCGATCGGTACCGCCTGGGGCCCGGCCTGGGGGACGGCCTGGTTCCGGTTCAGCGGTGAGGTGCCGGCCGAGTGGACCGGTCGTGACACCACAGATGTCGAGGCGGTCGTCGACCTCGGCTTCAGCGGCGGCCCCGGGTTCTCCGCGGAAGGCCTGATCCACACCACCGACGGCATACCGCTGAAGGGGCTGCACCCGCGGCAGACCTACGCTCCGCTGTCCCTGCTCGAGCCGAAGAACGGCCGCGTCGAGTTCTACGTCGAGGGCGCGGCCAACCCGGAGGTGCTCGGGCCGCGCGGGTTCCAGCCGACGACGCTCGGCGACAAGCCCGCTTTCGACACACAGCCGGGTGGCACTCCGATCTACCGGCTGGCCCGGGCCGACCTGGCGATCTTCCACGCCGAGGTCTGGGACCTGATCCTCGATCTGGAGGTGCTGCAGGGTCTGCAGGAGCAGCTGCCCGCGTCCGAGCCGCGCCGGCGCGAGATCCTCCGGGCGCTGAGCCGCGCGCTCGACGTACTGGACTTCGCCGACGTTCCCGGCACGGCGACAGCGGCCCGCGCCGAGCTCGCCGAGGTCCTGTCCCGTCCCGCGCACGCCAGCGCGCACCGGCTGTCCGCGGTCGGGCACGCGCACATCGACTCGGCCTGGCTGTGGCCGCTGCGGGAGACCCGGCGCAAGGTGGCCCGGACGGTCTCGAACGTGGCGACGCTCGCCGACGAGTACCCGGAGCTGGTGTTCGCGTTCTCGCAGGCCCAGCAGCACGCCTGGGTGCGGGACAACTACCCGGTGGTGTGGGACCGGCTGAAGAAGGCCGTTGCCGCGGGCAACATCGTGCCGGTGGGCGGGATGTGGGTGGAGTCTGACACCAACCTGCCCGGCGGCGAGGCGCTGGCCCGGCAATTCATCCACGGCAAGCGGTTCTTCCTGGACGAGTACGGGATCGACACGCAGGAGGTCTGGCTGCCGGACTCGTTCGGCTACACCGCGGCGTTGCCGCAGCTCGTCAAGCTGTCCGGCTCGCGCTGGTTCCTCACCCAGAAGATCTCCTGGAACACCGAGAACAAGTTCCCGCACCACACGTTCTGGTGGGAGGGTCTCGACGGGACCCGCGTGTTCACGCACTTCCCGCCGATCGACACGTACAACTCCGACCTGTCCGGCCGCGAGCTGGCGCACGCGCAGCGCAACTTCGCCGAGAACGGTTCGGCCACCCGGTCACTGGCGCCGTTCGGGTACGGCGACGGCGGTGGCGGCCCGACCCGCGAGTTCGTCGCCGCCGCACACCGGGTCGCCGACCTGGAGGGCTCGCCGCGGGTCACGATCGAGCCGCCGGCCGCGTTCTTCGCCGCCGCGGAGTCCGAGTACGGCGCGGCCGCGCCGGTCTGGTCCGGTGAGCTGTACCTCGAGATCCACCGCGCGACGTACACCTCGCAGGCCAAGACCAAGCAGGGCAACCGGCGCAGCGAGCACCTGCTCCGCGAGGCCGAGCTCTGGTCCGCCGCCGCGGTGGTCGCCGGCAAGCTGGCCGACTACCCCTACGAGGAGCTGGACCGGCTCTGGAAGATCGTGCTGCTGCACCAGTTCCACGACATCCTGCCGGGCAGCTCGATCGCCTGGGTGCACCGCGAGGCCGAGGCGACGTACGCCGAGGTGGCTGCCGACCTGGAGGCGATCATCACCCGGGCGCAGTCGGCACTGGTGGACGAGGGCACCGGCACGCACGAGGTGGTCTTCAACGCCGCTCCGCACTCGCGTCACGGCGTCCCGGCGCTGGGCGCTTCGGCGCGTTCGGGTGACGCGGCCGCTGCGACGATCGACGGGAACGTGCTGGACAACGGGCTCCTCCGGGTAACCGTCGACGACCGCGGTCTGGTCACGTCGATCCTCGACGTCGAGGCCGGGCGCGAGGTCGTTGCCCCCGGCAACGCGGCGAACCTGCTGCAGCTGCACGTCGACATCCCGAACATGTGGGACGCCTGGGACGTGGACCCGCACTACAAGAACACCGTCCGGGACCTGACCGAGCTGGACTCGGTGTCGCTGGACGTCCTCGACGGCGTGGCGACCGCGGTGGTACAGCGGTCGTTCGGCGACTCGACCGTGACCCAGACGCTGCGACTCCAGCCGGGTGCGCGCCGGCTGGACGTCGAGTGCGATATGGACTGGCACGAGTCGGAGAAGTTCCTCAAGGCCGCCTTCCCGCTCGACGTGCACGCGGACCGGTCGGCGTCGGAGACCCAGTTCGGGCACATCTTCCGCCCGACGCACCAGAACACGTCCTGGGACGCGGCCAAGTTCGAGATCGCCGCGCACCGCTGGGTGCACGTCGGCGAGCCGGGGTACGGACTCGTGGTCGTCAACGACTCGACGTACGGGCACGACGTGTCCCGGACCTCGCGGGACTCCGGCGGTACGACGACCACCGTCCGGCTTTCGCTGATCCGCGCCCCGCGGTTCCCCGACCCACAGACCGACCAGGGCCGGCACGTGGTGAACTACGCGCTGGTGGTCGGTGCCGGGATCGCCGAGGCGGTCGAGGAGGGGTATCGGATCAACCTGCCCGAGCGGGTGGTCGCCGGCGGGATCGCGTCCGTCGACCCGGTCGTTGCCGTCGACAACGATGCGGTCGTCGTCGAGGCGGTCAAGCTGGCCGACGACCGCTCCGGCGACGTGGTCGTCCGGCTCTACGAGTCCCGCGGCGGCCGCGCCAGCGCCACCCTCACCACCACCTTCGACCTCACCGGCGTGGACGAGGTAGACCTCCTGGAACGCTCCCTCTCAGCCCGCGACCGCTCCGCCAACATCGTCCCCCTCACCCTCCGCCCCTTCCAGATCCTCACCCTCCGCCTCCGCCGCTGACCCCTTCCGTTCATCGGGCCCTTGTGACTCGGCGTGTCGCCGTTCGTCGGGCCCTTGTGACCAAACCGCGGCGGTCATTCGCCCTGTGCCATCACGCCCGCGTCATGGCCCGTGCGGACGAACGACGCGGGCAGGTTGGTCACAAGGGCCCGATGAGTGACGACACGCCGGGTCACAAGGGCCCGATGAACGGGTATGGGTGTTCACCTTGGCGACGTAGCGTTGGCGGGGTGACACCGATCGAGCGGACGCCGTTGCTGGACGCGCGGACCTTGGACCGGGAGACGGCGCGCGGGTTGCCGCCGGGGCCGCGGTGGCCGATGGCGGTGCAGACGGCGATCTTCGCGAACCACCGCAAGTGGCTGTTCCCGCGGCTGCGGCAGCGGTACGGCGACGTGTTCACGGTCCGGCTGGTCCCCGGCGGGCGGGTGGTGGTCGTACTCTCGCGCCCGGACCACATCCGCGAGGTGTTCGCGGGTCCGGCGAACGTGCTGCACACCGGCGAGGGCAACACCGTGCTGGCCGCGATCATGGGTGAGAACTCGCTGCTGATCCTGGACGAGGACGACCACCTGCGGATGCGCAAGCAGCTGATGCCGGCGTTCCACGGGCAGGCCTTGCGGGGGTACCAGAACCTGGTCGCGGAGCTCGCCGACGCAGCGACAGCAGACTGGCCTGTCGGAATACCCTTCCGCCTGCACGACAGGATGCGGGCGCTTACGCTCGAGGTGATCCTGCAGGTCGTGTTCGGCGTCACCGACGAGCACCGGCTGGCCGAGCTGCGGCCGCTGGTAGGCAGGGTGGTCCGGGTCAACCCGGTGATCATGCTGGGCGCCTTCTACCCGCGGCTGCTGCGCTACCCGCCGTGGCGCCGGTACATCGGCATCCAGACCGAGCTGGACCGGATCCTGTACGACGAGATCGCCGCGCGCCGGGACAACGCGGATCTGGCCGAGCGCACCGACGTACTGTCCCGGCTGCTGCAGGCCGGCACCTGGACCGACGCCGAGCTGCGCGACCAGCTGGTCACGCTGCTGCTGGCCGGGCACGAGACGACGGCGACCTCACTCGCCTGGGCGTTTCACGAGCTCGCCCGTCGGCCGGACCTTCTGCGCAAGGCGCAGGCCGCCGCGGACACCGGCGACCACGCGTACCTGGACGCGATCGGCAAGGAGTCGCTCCGCCGGCGGCCGGTGATCTACCAGGTCGGGCGGCGGCTGACCGCGTCGTACCAGGTCGCGGGCTACACGCTGCCGCGCGGCACCACGGTGATGCCGGCGATCGGGCTGGTGCACGCCGACCCGGAGCAGTACCCGGACCCCGACGACTTCCGGCCGGAACGGTTCCTCGGCGACCACCCGGTGCCGCCGTCCAGCTGGATCCCGTTCGGTGGCGGCACCCGGCGCTGCCTGGGTGCGGGGTTCTCGCTGATGGAGGGCACCGAGGTGCTGCGGGCGGTGCTCTGCCGGTACGACGTCCGGCCGCGCCGGTACGAGCCGGAGCCGGCCCGGGCGCTCAACGTCACGCAGGTACCGGCCCGCGGCTGCGAGGTGCTGGTCAGTCCTCGTCGATGACGAAGTCCTCGTCCTCGACCACGTGCACGGCGGCCTCCTCGGCACTCGCCGCGGCGCCGTCGATACCGATGTCCTCGGCGACGAGATCCTTCTCGTCGTCCTCGCTCAGACCCTGGTCGGGGGCGACCAGCCGGCCGGAACGGTCGGACCCGACCTCCGGACCGCCGACGTTCTCGCCGTCCACGGCGTACGGGTCGACGTCCGGGACCTCCTGCCGGAGCCGCTGGTCGAGGGACTCACCCTGCAACGCCTCGTCGGCGGTGTTGCCGTAGCCCTCCCCGGCCGACCACTTCTCCGGCGGTGAGTACCCCTCGTCCAGCAGGTCGCCCACCCCGCGGTCGTCGAGCGTGTCCCCGGGCTGCAGCTGGTTCTCGTCGTCGACGCTGTAGTCGCCGTAGCCCTCGCGGCTGTTCTCGGTCATACCGCAACCCTTGCCCCCCCGCGCCCGATGAGCAAGCCGGGATGATGTCCCCTGTGGACCCGGTCAGGTTGACGCTGGAACAGATCCGCGAGCTGCGCGACGACATCGCGCCGCAGGCGGCCCGCCGGTCGCGGGCGTCGGTACGACGCCGGCTCGGCCGGCTGCGCGAGCTCGGCTTCTTCGTGGTGCAGTGTGCGCTCGCCGCCGGTATCGCTTGGTGGCTGGCCAGCACCGTGCTCGGTCATCCGATGCCGTTCTTCGCGCCGGTGGCGGCGATAATCTGTCTCGGATTCAGCTTCGGCCAGCGGCTGCGGCGGGTGGCCGAGGTGATGGTCGGGGTGGCGGTCGGGGTCGGTGTCGGCGACGCGTTCGTGAGCCTGTTCGGCACAGGCGTCTGGCAGATCGTGCTGGTGGTCGCATTGGCGATGAGCCTCGCGATCCTCGTCGGTGCCGGCGGGCTGATGGCGACGCAGGCAGGGATCCAGGCCGCGATGGTGACGACGCTGCTGCCCGATCCGGGCGCCGGGGTGAGCCGCTGGCTGGACGCGGTGGCCGGCGGCGCGGTGGCGCTCGCGGCGGCGACGATCGCGCCCGTGGCGCCGATCCGCAAGCCGCGGCAGCAGGCTGCCGAGGTACTGCGCGAGCTGGCCGCGATCCTCAAAGCCACGGCCCGCAGCCTGCGCCACCACGACGCCGAGGCCGCGACCGAGGCGCTGCACCGGGCGCGGGACAGCGAGGCGATGCTGGACACGCTGCGCAAGGCTGCCGCGGAAGGCGTCGCGGTGGTCCGGATGTCACCGTTCCGGCGGCAGCACCGCGGCCGGGTCGAGCAGATCGCCGACCTGGTGGTCCCGCTGGACCGGGCGATCCGCAACGTTCGGGTACTGGTCCGGCGCGCGGCGGTGTCGATCTGGAGGGACGAGCCGATGCCCTCGTCGTACCCGGAGCTGCTCGACGACCTGGCGATCGGCGCCCGGCTGATCGCCGACTCGCTGTTCGAGCCGGCCGCGGCGGACACGGCGCGCCGGGTGCTCGCCGAGCTCGGCGTCCGGACCGCGGAGATCCCCGCGGCCTCGCTGTCGTCGATGGTGCTGCTGGGTCAGGTACGGTCCACGATCGTCGACCTGCTCACCCTCACCGGACTCTCGTACGACGACGCCCGCGAGCTGGTCCCGCTGCGTGCGGACGGCCTGGACGAATCGTGAGTCCGCGTCATGGACCGTGGGGACCGCGTCCGCCAAGAGCAGGACGGCGATCAGTAGCGGAACTTCTGCGTTGCCGAACCGTTGCAGGTGGCAAGCGTCACGGGCTCGCCGCGGTTCTTGCCGGGCGCCGACAGGCAGATCGTGGTGTTCTTCTTCGACCGGATCGTGCCGTCGGCCCAGACCTGCCACTTCTGGGCCGGGTCGGTCGTGCTGCACACGTCCGTGCGCAACCTGACGCCCGCCTGGATCCAGCCGTACGGCACGTCGGCGCACATCCCGATCGCCCGGAAGGTGCCGTCGGCCGGGTGCGTCCAGCGCTGCGGCGGCGAGCCGTTGCAGTCCCACAATTGGATGGTCGTGCCCGGCGTTGTCGAGCCGTGGTCGACGTCCATGCAGCGGCTGCCCGGCCCGGACACGGTGAGCCGCACCGGTGCCGGCGCCGCCGGAGCGGTCGCGGTGAGCTTGACCATCTTCGCCACCGTCGGCACGCCTTGCGGGTTGACGCCGAACAGCATGTAGTAGCCGGGCGGCGCCTGGTTGACGTTCGCCGGCGACCGCAGCGTGATCGTGTTGCCGCTGCGAGCCATCACGGTGAGCGGCACGTACCGCTGGCCCTGGTCGTCGCCGTGCGTCGGCGCTCCGAGCCCGACCAGGCCGAACCTGCTGATCGACGAGGTCGACGCCTTGCTGACGTTGAAGTTCGCGTTGTACGCCGTGCTGGCCGGAGCGGTGGCGATCACCGGCCGGGTGGCGGGAGTGCCGTTCGCGTTGTAGAGGTACGGCGCGCTGAAGTACTCGACGTTCTTCTCCAGGTACCCCACCCGCTGGCACTCCGCACAGATCCCGCCGCCACCGGTCATCACCCGGCCGTCCGGGAGCAGGATCGCGGTCGAGTGGTACTGCCGGATCCGGTTCGCCGCCGCCAGCGTGCGCCACGTGCCGGCGGTGGCGTCGTACAGCTCGGCGGCGAACACCGCGTTCACCAGGTCGACGGTGCTGTTGGTCGCGCCGGAGCTCTCGCCGCCGGTCGCCAGTACATTGCCGTCCGCAAGAATCGTGAGATTGAACTGCCGGCGGGCCAGTGCCATCGAGCCGGTGGCAGTGGCCCGCGGCGCGCCGGTGCCGTTGGAGTCAACCACCACAGCGGTCCGGGTCGGCACCTTCTGCTTGCCGTCCTCGTTGATCACCCCGCCGCCGGCGACCAGCGTCCTGCCGACCCGGAACGTGGCGAAGCTGGAGTAGTCCCGGTTGATCGCATCCCGGGTCGAGGTGGCGACCTGCGCGCCGGCGCCGCTGGTGCGCAGCGTCCGCATCAGCGGGGCGGGCCCGACCATGTCCACGTAGCCGTTCGGCCGCACCGTGAGCAACGGGTACAGCCGGCTGGATGGGGTGGTGAACCCGGTGAGCAGTCGCACCCACTTGTTGGTCTGGTACACCTCGGCCGTCTCCGGCCCGCCGCCCAGGATCAGCGCCTCCTGGTTCGGCAGTGCCGTCACCGACGGGTACCACCGCTCGGCGGCCATGTCCGGCCCGCGCCGCCAGGTCTCCGTGCGCCAGTCGAACAGGTGCGTCTGGCGCAGCCCGTTCAGCGCCTTGTTCCGGTTGCCGCCGGCAACGAGCACGGTGCCGTCGGACAGCTGCGCGTAGCCGGCGCAGAAGATGTTGTAACCCTGCACGTCGACCCGCTTGCTGGTGTTCGTCCTCGGGTCCCAGACCGCGGCCCGGGTCGAGGAGTGGTTGTCGTACGACTCGGCCGGCCCGTCGCCGACGGAGTCCCACATCAGCACCTTGCCGTTCGGCAGCATCGCGGTGAAGACCGGCACCACCGGGGTGTTCCACGCCTTGCCCCAGCCACCGCTCACGGCCGGGTCCGCCGCGGCCGCGATGCTGTCCGCCCTGGCCTGCGCCTGCGGGGCCCGGCGGCCGGGTCGCTGCCCGGTCTGCTGGGCGATCTGGTCCGCGCGGGTTTTGGCGGCCGCCTCGATCTGCTTCATCGGTACGCCGGCCAGATCCTGCGCGGCGTGCTCCGCGGCGGCCGCCTCGCTGCTCTCCGTCGGAGTGCCCGGGCCCGGCGTCGTACCCGGGTCCTCGTGTGCGGCGGCCGGCACGGAGGCGACGATCGCGACCGAGACGACGGCAACGACGGCAACGGTCGCGCGGAGGCGCGACAGCGCGGACTGCATGGCGGCTCCCCCCTGCGGAGCAAGGCGATCGTAGGGCAGACGATGCCCCGTCAGCGTGCCCTATGCAGGGGGCACTAGGTCAATCTCCTGCCGATCACAATATGCGACCGTTACTGATAGCTAGCACTTGATCACAGCACGGTGATCTTGGTGGTCACCGAGTTGGCGATGAAGCACTCCTGGTGGGACAGGTGGTGCATCTTGTCCAGCGTTGCGTCATCCGGCGCCTGGCCGGCGAACACGATCCGCGGCGCCAGCGTGACCTCGGTGATCGCCAGCCGGCCGTCAGCGTTCTTCGCCATCACGCCGACCGCGTGGTCGTCGTACGAGTCGACCACCAGTCGCTTCTTCGCCGCGATCGCGAGGAACGTGAGCATGTGACACGACGAGAGTGCGGCGACGAACGCCTCCTCGGGATCGACTGCCGCGTCACTGCCCAGGAAGGCCGGGTTCGCGGATGCCTTCACGGTCTCGCCACCGTCGAACGTCCAGGTGTGGTCGCGGCTGTAGCTGGGGTAGCTGAACTCGTGCTCGCCCCGGCTCCAGCTCACGTCGACGATGTGCTCCGACACACCCGCTCACCTCTCCAGTGGGCCGTCGCGACACTGCGGACCGGTCGCCTCCGGGTTGCAGCGTACAGCGCCGTCCCACGAGACGGCGTGACCCTGACCTTGCGCGGGTTCGTCCGGCGAGTGAACTGCTCAAACCGTCGCGGATCACCGAGAATGGAGACGTGAACCGCCCGCCCGCGCGCAGGGACTACACGTTGCGCCGCGTGCCCACCCAGGACCGCGCAAGTGTGCAGGTCGAACGCATCCTCGACGCCGCCTGCCTCGAGGTCACCGAACGCGGGTACGACGCGGCCTCGACCAGCACGATCGCCAGACGGGCCGGCATCGCCGTCGGCTCGGTCTACCGGTACTTCCCGGACAAGCGGGCGCTGATGCAGGCCGTCGAGCGCCGCAACCAGGCCCGGTACGGCGACGCCGTCCGGGAGCGGCTGGCGTCCGTCCGGGACTGGCACCAGGCCGTCGACGTCACGATGGACACGTTCCGCGAGATGCACCGAACCGACCCGGGCTTCCGGGCGGTGGCGATGAGCGGGCTCGGCGATCCCGACCTGGAGGCCCGGCCGGGCGAGTTCGACGACGCGCACGCGGTCGAGTTCGCCGCGCTGCTGACCGACCGGTTCGGCGCCCGCGACAGCGCCGAGTTCCGGCTCGCCGTCACCCTCGTCATCACGATGGGCGAGTCCGTGGCCCACCTCGCCGACCGCCTCCCCCAACCTGCCGCCACCCAAGCCCTCCAGTCCGGCCTGGCCGCCCTCTACACCGTCCTGTCCCCGCACTTCCCGCCCACGCCCACCACGTGACGATTGGACCCGAGTGTCGCGCGTGTTCGGGGCACCCTTGCTCGACCTGGCCTGAAACCTGGGTCCAGTCGTCACGCGTGTTCGGGGCCGGGGACGGAGAGGGGGTTGAAGGCGTAGGGGAGCTCGAGGCGGTGGGCGGACATCAGGTCGGCGTCGGCCAGGAGGTCGCGGGTGTTGCCGTCGGCAACGATCCGGCCGCCGTCCATGAGCAGGCTACGCTCGCAGAGCTGCAGCGCGTACGGCAGGTCGTGGGTGATCATCAGCAGGGTGACATCGAGGCCGGTCAGGATGTCCGCGAGCTCGCGCCGGCTGGCCGGGTCCAGGTTGCTGGAGGGCTCGTCCAGGACGAGCACGTCCGGCCGCATCGCCAGCACAGTCGCTACCGCGACCCGCCGGCGCTGGCCGAACGACAGGTGGTGCGGCTCGATGTCCGCATGGTCCTGCATGCCGACCGCGACCAGCGCCTCGTGCACCCGTTCGTCCAGCTCGGCGCCGCTCAGCCCGAGATTCGCCGGGCCGAATGCGACGTCGTCCCGCACCGTCGGCATGAACAGCTGGTCGTCAGGGTCCTGGAAGACCAGCCCGACCTTGCGCCGTACCTCAGCCAGGTGCTCGCGGTGCAGGTCGGAGCCGCTGATCCGGACCCGGCCCGTGCCCGCTCCCCCGGCGACCGAGCCGAGGATGCCGTTGAGGTGCAGTACCAACGTGGTCTTGCCCGCGCCGTTCGGACCGAGCAGCGCGACCCGCTCGCCGCGCTCGATCCGGAAGCTGACCCCGAACAACGCCTGCCGCCCGTCCGGGTAGGCGAAGGCGAGCCGTTCGATCTCGATCGCGGGCTTGCTCATCCGCCCACCACCCGGGCCGCGACCGCGACCAGCAGGGCGACGACCACCAGGCCGGCCCCGCGCCGCCACTCCGCAGCGGTGGCCTGCCGCCGGGCCATCGACGGCATCATGCCGGTGTACCCGCGAGCCAGCATCGCCAGGTGGACCCGTTCGCCGCGCTCGTAGCTGCGGACGAACAACGCGCCGGCCCCGGCCGCGACGGCGCGCAGGTGTCCGAGGCTGCCGCCGTCGTACCCGCGCGACTCCCGGGCCACCCGCATCCGCTGCAGGTCGCCGGATACCACGCTCACGTACCGGATCATGAAGGACAGGATCGCGACCAGCGTGCGCGGCAGCCGGAGCCGTTCCAGTCCGGTCAGCAGGTCGCGCGGCGAGGTACTCGCGGACAGCACGATCGCCGCGACGACGCCGAGCGTGCCCTTCACCAGCACGTTCCACGCGCCCAGCACGCCGGACTCCGACAAGGACACCCCGAGCACGTCCACTTGCGGCCCGGCCGCCACGAACGGCAGCAGCAGCGCGAACACCACGAACGGCGTCTCCACCGTCATCCGTCGCAGTACCGTTGCCGCCGGCAACTTCGCCGTCATGACCAGCGCCACCACGATCCCGGCGTACACCCCGAAGGCCCAGAATGCATGCGCAGGCGTGGACACCACGCAGATCACGAACCCGACCAGAGCCACGAGCTTGACCTGGGCGGGCAGCCGGTGCACCGGCGAGTCGACCGCGACGTACAGCCCGTCGCCGGCACCTCCGGTCATGCGCGGCTCGCGGGCTCCGGTTCGGAGGCACTTTCCGCACGCCTGCGGAGGCTGGCCAGCTTGGCGACCAGCAGGCCGACCCCGATCGTCACGAGGACGCCGATGATGCCGGCCAGCGCGCCGGAGACATGGCCGTTGCCGATCCCGCTGACGCCGTAGTCGGCGAGCGGGCTGCCCGCGACCGCGGACTCCTTCGCGGCCTCGCCGAAGCCGAGCTTCGCACCGACGAACTCCAGCCCGTCCGGGTTTGCGCTGGCGAACAGGCTCACTACGCCCGCGATCAGCAGCGTGACCGCGACCCCGGCGCCGAGGCTGCGCCCGGCCGGCTTGGCGGCCACCGGCCGGTCCGGGGACACCGTCGTGGTCCGGCCTTGGTCGTCGACCAGGACCAGGTCGGCCTGCAGGTGCCGCGCGACGTACACGAGGTCGGGCCGGGTGGCGACCACGGCACTCAGCACCGCGGCGGTGATGACGGCCTCACCGATCCCGATCAGCACGTGCCAGCCGACCATCGCCGCGGCCAGTCTGCCGATGCTGAGGTCGACTGCGCCGCCGGCGGCGTACAAACCGGTGAACGCGAGCGCGGCGATCGGCACCGAGACCAGGGCACCGACCGCGGCCGCCGGTACAACGCTGCCGAGCCGCTTCGGCATGGCCCGGAGCAGTCCGCGGGTGACCAGGAAGCCGACCAGCACGGTGACCGCACCCATCAGCGTGATGTTGGTGCCGAGCGCGGTCAGGCCCCCGTCGGCGAACAGCAGGCCCTGCACGAGCAGAACGACGGACATCACCAGCAGACCGGTCCACGGCCCGACCAGCGCGGCCGCGAGCGCGCCGCCGAGCAGATGACCGCTGGTCCCGGCACCGACCGGAAAGTTCACCATCTGTACCGCGAACACGAACGCTGCCGTCAGGCCGGCCAGCGCCGGGCCGCTCTCGCGGACCTCGCGGCTGGCGCGCTGCAGGCTGATCCCGACCACGCCTGCGGCGATGGCGCCGGTCGCGAGCGAGGTCGGTGCGTTCAGGAACCCGTCGGGTACGTGCATGCTTTCAAGTATTTAGTTAATGCGATCGAGTTGCAAGAAGCGTCCTGTGACCGAGCGCACGCAGCGCGTCAGGCCGACCGGCGGACCGCATCCAGATAGGCGGCGATCGCGTCCCGGTTCCGGGCCAGGCAACGGGTCCGGGAGTCCAGCAGCTCGTGGTACCGCTCGAGGTCGGCGATCAGCTCCGGGCTGGCGTCCTCGATGTGGATCGTGCTGGGGTCGCTGAGACACGGCAGGATCTCGCGGATGATCCTGGTCGGCAGTCCGGCGTCGAGCAGGCCGCGGATCTGCACCACCCGGTCGACCAGGTGTTCGGGGTAGTCGCGGTACCCGTTCGGCGTGCGGTCCGGGTCGAGCAGCCCCTGCTCCTCGTAGTAGCGCAGCATCCGGGTCGGCACGTCGGTCCGCGCGGCAAGCTCACCGATCTTCACGCGATCTCCCTTCCCTTCACACAAGTGTCAACGTTCGACGATGGGATATATGCCCGTCGAAACACCGCCCGCGCCGGTCGCCGTACGCCGGTCCGCCACCCTCGCCGTTCTGTCGGTGGCCCAGTTCCTGATCGCGCTCGACTACGCGATCGTCTACATAGCACTGCCGAGCATCGGCAGCGACCTGCACCTGAGCCCCGCACAGGTGCAGTGGGTGGTGAGCGCGTACGCCGTGCTGTTCGCCGGGTTCCTCGTCGCCGGCGGGCGGCTGTCGGACCGGGTCGGCGCGAAGCGGCTGTTCGTGTGGTCTGTGGTCGGCTTCGGGCTGGCGAGCGCGGCCGGCGGTGTGGCCGGTGACGGTTCGGTGCTGCTGGCGGCGCGCGGGGTGCAAGGTCTGTGCGCCGCGATGCTGCAGCCGGCCGTGCTCGGGTTGATCGCGACCACGTTCCCGGCCGGTCCGGCGCGGAACCGCGCCCTCGCGGTGTGGGGCTCGGTCGGCGCGTCCGGACTCGCGGTCGGCACCATCCTCGGTGGCCTGCTCACCACGGTGTCCTGGCGGCTGACGTTCTGGATCAACGTGCCGCTCACGCTGCTGGCGGCGCTGGGTGCGATCGCGTGGTTCACGGCGCCCGCACCGGAGCGGCAGGCGCGACGGATCCCGGTGGTCGCCGCGGCGCTCGGTACCGGGACCGTGCTCGCGCTGGCCCTTGGCCTCACCCTCGCCGCCGACGCCGGCTGGACCTCGACCTCGACGCTGGTCTGCCTCGGTCTGGTCCTGGTCCTCGCGATCGCGTTCGTCCGGCACGAGTCCGGCGCCCGGAACGTACTGATCGACCCGGTGCTGCGGCGGACGTTCTCCCTGCGGCTCGGCGCCGTCGCGACCGCGCTCTACATGGCCAGCGTCGGCTCGGAGTTCTACCTGCTCACGGTGCTGCTGCAGGACCTCAAGGGGTACGAGCCGCTCCAGGCGGGGTGCGCGTTCCTGCCACTCGCCGTGATGGTGACCGCGGGCAACGTCGCCGCCGACCGGGCGGTACGGCGCCACGGTGCCGCCGCGGTCCTGGTCGGCGGGTTCGCGGTGTCCGCACTCGGCCTGGTCTGGCTGGCGCTGGCACTGCACGGGGACTCGTACGTCGTGCACCTGCTGCCGGGTCTGCTGCTGAGCGGGTTCGGGCATGGCGTCGTCTACACGTCGATGTTCGTGATCGGCACCCACGACGTACCGTCCGCGCACCAGAGCACCGCCGGCGCGCTGCTGACCACGTCGCAGTACCTGTCCGGCGCTCTCACCATCGCCGTGCTCACGCTGGTGCTCGGCCCGGCGCCGGACGAGACCCAGTTCCGGGCCGCGTTCCTGGTCACCGCCGGCGCGGCTCTGCTCGGTCTGGCGCTGGTCCATACCCGCCGCCGAATGCTCTGACCCGGTCCGGAGTGCGGCGGCGCGCTGTGTGTGCTGCTGGCCGCCGTCCAGCCCGCGCTGGTCCGGCGGATCCGTGCCGGCACATGTCAGGTCATGGTGAAGTCGTAGTGGGCGGGGACGGGCCGGGTCGTGCCGACCGCCGACTGGACGTCGCGCCACAGATCGGCGAGCCGGTTCGCGCCCTCGCGGAGGTTCGGCAGCTCGATGCCCTCGTCCAGCAGGGCTACCGCCGCGGCCGGGTCGCCACGATGGAGTAGCACCGCGACCTCGGCCAGGGCGATCCGGCCGTCAGTCCGAACCATGCCCGCGAGACCGGAGATCAGCTCCGCCGCCTCGTCGTACCGCTCCAGCGAGACGAGCAGCTCGACACTCTCGACCGCCAGCGGGAGCAGGTCCGGCTTGAGTCGCAGCGCGCGCCGGTAGAGGTCGGCCGCCTCGGACGGGCCCGCCGCGGTGACGGCCAGGTTGCGCAGCGCCCACGCGTTCTCGGTGTCGGCGAGTGAGCGCTGCCAGGCCTCGGTCGCGCCGGCGGCGTCGCCGTCGTACCAGCGGGCGACGCCGCGGTGGTACCAGACCAGCCAGTTGTCCGGCGCCGACTCGAGCAGGTCGCGCCAGCCGGGTGCGACCAGAGTCCCGTCCGGCGCCACCGCCGGGTCCGTCGCGGGTAGCGAACCGTCCAGCAGGCCGAGCCACGGTCGTTGCCGATCGGTCAGGGTGTCGTCGTCGAACGGCGTGCCCGGCAGGGCGGCCGCGGTCCGGGCCAGCTCCAGCGCGCCCCACCCGGACCCAGTGGCCAGGCGTTCTCCGGGTTCGCGGTCGGCGACGGCCAGCCACTCGTCGTACCGGGTCGCCAGATCCGCGGACGGCAGCAACACCTCGACCGCCTCACCGGCGGCGACCCGGGCCTCCGGCCAGGGCGACCGCACGGCCTCCGGCGGCACCGACAGTGCGCCGTACACCTCCAGCCAGTGCCAGGTCGTTGCCGCTGGCAACCGCAGGTGCTCCAGCTGAGTACGCGCCAGACCGGCCTGTATCTCGGTGTACCCGTGCCCGTCTGCGCCCGGCGCCAGCCACTCCTGCCAGCGATGCCCACCGGCACCCTCGCCCCAGACGAACAGCTTCCGGCCGCGCAACCGTGCCGTCGACAGCTGGACCAGACCGGTACCCGCGGCGTCCAGCGCCGTGATCCACGGACGCTGCCCGTCCGGCAGCTCGAAGAAGAAGTCCGCGGCCCGGCGATGCCGCATCGGGTACGTCAGGTCGATCGCGTCGTGCTCCGGTACGTCGACCAGGTCCAGCCGACCGCCGTACCCGAAGTGCCAGGCCTGGTCCGCCGGCGCCAGCACCCGGGTATCCGGCGTCTGCGGCACCGCGATGTTCGACCACCAGTACGCGGGCACGTCGTACGCGTGCGGGTTGCGGATCCGCACGCCGACGTACAGCAGCTCCGAGTCCGGCGGCAGCCAGAAGTCCAGCTGCAGCACCAGGTTGCGGGTCCGCTCCCACTCCCACAGCCGCAGCACCGGGCTTCCGTCCGGACCGGCGACCGTTGCCGCGTGCAACGGTTCGCAGGTGCCGGTCCAGTGGCCGGTGCTACCGAGGTTCCACTCGACCCCGCCGGCGAGCCAGGCGTCGCGCAGCGCCAGATTGGCCGGCTGGATCACCGGGTTGCGGTACAGCAGCTCACGCCCGTCGTGCTCCAGCGACCAGAGCCGGCCGCCGTACGACGGCAGCACCGTGGCGCGGACCCGCTGGTTCTCCAGCACCAGCGCAGGGACCTCCGACTCGGTGCGCTCGCGGCGGTAGCCGTCCTGCACCAGGCACGGCAGGGTGCTCGGCAGGCCGCCGTACCGGATCCCCTGCTGCATCTGAGGCGGCAGCCCGTCCAGGTTCGCGATCTCGTGCAGCTCCTGGGTACGGCGCAGCGGTGGCAGCGGGTTCTCACCGCCGAGCGGGGCGACGGGCAGGGTCAGGTGGTCGGCGTACAGGCGGGTCGTCACCCGCCCAAGCATGCCCCGTGACCGAACCGAGACGTTCGCCAGCCAACCGTTCCCCGCGCCCAGCGGTCCTTGGGGCACCGGCATCCGGCCGGGCACCACAGGGGGAGGAACCCAGATGAAGCTCACACTGCGCCGCACACTCACAGCGCTCGCCGCCGGCGCCACCGCTCTCACCGGCGCTGTAGCCGTCGCGCCACCCGCCACCGCGTCCGGCGCCGCCGCGGCACAGACCTGCCTCGACCAGCTCAGCGGACCGGCCGCGGGCACCGACCGGCTGATCGTCTACCCGGCCGAGAAGGCGGAGGTGCGGCTGACGACGTCGCTGTTCACCGGCGACACCTGCCGGAACTATGCCGTGTCGCTCGGCCTCAGTCGTATCGACCTGTCCGGCTATCTGTCGGCGAACGCGAGCGGCCTGTACTGGGGCGGCGGGCCGAAGATGTTCAGCGCCCGGTTCGTGCTGCCGCCCAACCAGCCCGGCACCTGGATGACTCGGCAGATCGCGGTCAAGGGCCTGGACGGTGTCGTCCACGTCCGCCAGTTCACCGCCGCCACCTCGCCGACCAAGATCGCGTACAAGCGTGAGTCGTTCCTGACCGGGACACCGCACGGCAGCGCGATCACGCACACCTACCTGAGCACCCGGCTGCAGGCCTGGAGCACGGTCGGCACGATGGCGAACCTCGGCAACCAGGAGGTGCTGCTGCAGGTCAGCCGGCCCGGTGCGAACGCGTACACCACGATCCTGCGCGGGCGGGGCGACCGGTTCGGGATCTGGCGCACGTTCGTGAGCTGGAAGGGCTACAGCGGGTACGACGTGCGGCTGGCGTACTACTCGCCGTACCAGACGATCGCCTCCGACTGGCACTACCTCGGCCGCATCGCCTGACCGTTCCCAGCCACCAAGCCACCCCGCCCGCACCCACGTGCACATTCGCGTGGCCGCACATTCGCGTGGTTAACCCTCTGAGGGGTGGGTCCGCCCGGCGCACAACCGTGGCGAACCCACACTCCGGCGGGTTAACCACGCGAATTGCGTCGGGGTGGGCGGTCAGAAGACCTGGGCGAGGAGCTCGGCGAACAGGGCGTGCTCGTCGACGTCGAGGCCGCGGGCGGTGAACCAGGTGCAGACGTTGTGGCAGTCGCGCATCAGGAAGTCCATTCCCTGCGGGTTGCCGACCAGGTCGACCACCTGCGGCAGGTCGATCAGGACGATCCGGTTGCCCTGGGCAAGGACGTTGTACGGCGACAGGTCGCCGTGCGCGAGCCCGGCCCGGGCCAGCTCGGCCATCGCGTCGCGGAGCTGGTCGTAGTACGACTCCAGCAGCGCCCCGCGGGGCCGGACCTGGGCCAGCCGCGGCGCCGCGCCGTCGCCGTCCGGGTCGTCGATGAACTCCATCAGGATCTCGGTGCCGTCGATCTGCACCGGGTACGGCACCGGTACGCCGGCCGACCACAGCCGGCACATCGCGGCCCATTCGGACATCGCCCACTGCCCGGCCGCGACGACCCGGCCGAACGCGGTCTTCTTGGCCAGCGCGCGGGTGTCGCGACTGTTGCGGGTCCGCCGCCCCTCGGTGTACGACGCGCTGCGGTGGAACGTGCGGTGCTCCTCGGAGCGATACCGCTTCGCCGCCATCAGCACGCCGCGCCCGTCCGGGACGGCACGCTCCAGCAGGAAGACGTCCGCTTCCTTACCGGTTTTGAGGACGCCGAGCTCGGTGTCGATCGCGGCCTGTTCCGTCACAACCCAGTCGGGTCGTGGATCCGGGCCGCGAGAACCGCGCTCGACGTCCAGCCAGGTTGACCAGCGTTGCCCGTCGCCGGGACCTTCGAGTGCATCGAAGCGGAAGACGAACTGCTGGTCAAGGTCAAGGTCAAGGTCATGCAGGTCTTGCTCGGTGTTGACGTCGAATGACATCGGGAGTGCTCCTGAGATGAGAAGAAGTGAGGCGGACAGCGCACAGCGCCCGCACAATGGCGGTAGACATGTCGACGCCTCCCTCACGCTCAGGCAGCACCAAGCCACTAGGACAGCCCGGTGTCTGCGACAACCGGATCCCAGCGTGTACGGCGCCGCTCGATGCCGCAACTGGTTTTCTGCCGGCACCTACCGTGGAGGAATGAGGCGCGGGCTGACGTCGGTCGTCCTGCTGGGTGCGCTGGTCACCGGCTGCACCAGCACGGCCGAGCCGTCCGCCCAGGTCACTCGGCCCGCACCGAGCACCGCCCTACCGACGCCGCAGTCCAGCTCGACCCCGCAGTCCATCTCGACCCCGCAGTCCAGCCCGACCCCGCAGCAACCGCGGCATCAGCCTGTCGTACTGGCCGTCCATCCGTCCCGCGGCACCGTCGATCTCGGCCTCGGTGCGGCCCGGGCGGTGATCGCCGGTCAGGTCCGGTCGTGGCGGCAGATCGTGCCATCCGCGGCACGACCACCGGGTGACACGCTTCGACTCACCGGCGTGGCCGGCACCGGGGTACCCGCGGCACGCACCGCGAGCCTTGCCGCCGCGCTCCGGCTGGTCCGCACCGACGCCCGCGCGGTCGCCGTCGTCCTGGCCTCGGCGGTCGGCCCCTCGGTGCGGGTGATCCGGGTCGCCGGCGTCGACCCGCTGCGAGAGCCCAGCCGGTACCCGCTGCGGATGGCCGGACCAGCGCCGACCGGGCCGGTACTGACGATGACGATCGGCGGTGACGTGATGCTCGGCCGCCGGGTGGCGACCGCCGCGGCCCGCGCCGGCGATCCGGCCGCCCCGCTGCGGCCGTTGTCGCGCCGGCTCGCTGCCGCCGACCTGACTGTGCTGAACCTGGAGAGCACGCTGTCCCGGGCCGGCGCGCCGCGCCAGGGCGGGGACTCGTTCGCCGCGCCGCCGTCGGTCCTGCCGGGGATCAGGGCGGCCGGTGTCGACGTACTGTCACTGGCGAACAACCACACCGGCGACTTCGGCGACCTGGCGCTGCGGGACACCGTGGCCCGGGTTCGCGCCGCCGGCATTGCGCCGGTCGGTGCCGGGAGCAACCATGCCGAGGCATGGCGGCCGGTGCTGGTCACGCGCGCGGGTGTGCGGTTCGGGTTCGTCGCATTCAACGCGATCGGCGAGACCCCGCGGCCGACCGACGACAGCGCCGGTGCGGCATCGGTCCGGATGCCACCGCGTACCGGTCCCCTCAACGCAGCGGACGTCGCGCTGCTGACCAGGACGGTGGCGCAGGTACGCCGGTCCGCGGACGTTGTCGTCGTACTCCCGCACTGGGGCGCGCAGTACACCCACCGGCCGGATCCGGCGCAGCGAACGGTGGCGCGGGCGGCGCTGGACGCGGGTGCGGACCTGGTGGTCGGCGGGCATCCACACTGGGTCCAGGGCATCGATGCCATCAGCAACAAGATCGTCGCGCACTCGCTCGGCAACCTGGTCTTCGACATGGACTTCTCCCGGCAGACCCAGGAGGGCTTCCTGCTCGAGCTGACGTTCTGGGGCCGCCGGCTGATGGCCGCCGTGCCGGTGCCGTACCGGATCGGTCCCGACTTCACGCCCCGACTGGTGACGGGTACGACGGCCGCCGCGGTGCTCCGGCCGCTCTGGCCCTAGCCGAGCCAGGCCATCAGCACAGCTGCGGTCCTTGCCAGCTGGGCCGGCTGCACGACCGGCGGCAGGTCTCGCGCGCTGTGGTACTCGGCGTACGGCGTGCTGCCGAGCCGCACCCCGGGCATCCCCCGCCGGGCGAACGACCAGTGGTCGCTGGACCGGTTCGTGCAGCGCCGGGTCCCGGTGCCTGTCACCAGCTCGTCCTGCAGGGCACGTCCGCTCGCGTCCGCCGTACACACCGGTACGACGCGCCCGACGCCGACCCGGTCCAGCGAGACCATGCCGCGCAGTGCCGTGCGGTGGGCGGCGGGCATCGCCGCGACGTACGCCCGGGACCCGTAGTGGTGTCGCGCGTCGCCGTCCCCGCGTGGCTCCTCGGCGCCGAACCCGACCAGTACGAGCGGCAGCCGGGTCCGCGAACCACCCGCCGGTCCGTACATCCGGGCCAACTCGAGCAGGACCGCGATCCCGGACGCGTTGTCCTCCGCGCCGGGCGCCTGCGGCACCGTGTCCAGGTGCGCGCCGACCAGCAGGTACGGCTTCAAGAGGTCGGCATCCGGCGGGGTCGCGACCACGTTCACGGTCCGGCCGGCGGGCACGCGCACGCCCCACGAGACGCCCGCCGGTACGCTCAGCGGGCGGCGCTCGACCCGGTACCCGGCCCGGCCGAGCTGCCCCGCCAGCCACGCGGCCGCCGTGCGGAAGTTCGCGCCGGTCGCCTCGCGCGGGCCGATCGTGCCGGCCAGGTGCCGCACCGTGGCCATCGCGGCCGCCTGGTCGAACCGCACAGGCCGGCTCGGCGCAGGCGTCGACGTCGGCGTTTGCGTCGATCTCGGTGTCGTCGCCCGCGGCCGGGACGGCGTCGTGGCACGCGGACTCGGCATGGCAGAGCTGGTCGTCGCACCAGTGGGCACGTCCTCAGCACCGCTGTCGGTGCATGCGCTGCCGAGCAGCAGCAACGCCACGACACCGGCCAGCCTCCGCATGCCGCCATGATGCCTCGGGAAATCAGTCGCCGCGGGCCGCGACCGGCACGCACACTGAGCCGGGTGGGGGACCCACGAACCATCGAGGCCGTGGTCAGCGTCGACGGCCGTACGCCAGCACTGCTCCGGACCTCGAGGTCGTCGGCCCGAGGACGACCCGACCTCCGAGCTGCGCGCAGCGCTCGAGGCGTGGTACGGATGTACCGGCGGAACCCCCTCCAGCTCCGCCGGTACACCTGGTTGAAGAAGTGGCTCCCGATGGGGTCAGCCTGGGGATGCGGGAGCCACTTCGCCTGTCACGGGTTCGATCCCGTTGCCTTCTTGCCACTCGGGCTGATCGCGTGCCACGTGCCCTTCACGCCGTCGCCGTCCACGTCGCCGGGCGCCTGGTCCTGCTCGAACGTGTACAGCGGCCAGCTGCCGAGCGTCACCTGCCGGGTGCCGTCCTTACGCTGTACGACGCCCAGCAATGACGGCTGAATGCCTTTGCCCGCAACGGGTTCCGCGCCATCCGGGACGTACAGCGGCCGCCAGTCCGCGACGCACTTGCGGCTCAAGCACACCGACCGTGGCGGGTCGGTACTGTCCAGCACGGACAGGTAGAGCGTGAACCCCTCGGCGTCGACCGCGACCGGTCCGAGCTCGGTCCGCGCGGCCCGCACCACGACCGCGTCCGCATCCGGTGTCTTCGTTGCCGAGGGCAATGGCTTGGCAGACTTGGCCGAGGGAGTGGGTGCCGCGGTCGCGACCGGCGCCGGCTGCGATGCGAGCGGCGGTGTCGTGGTGGCGACCTGGCCGACGACCGGGCTCAGCGCGGCGACCGCGATGGTCGCGCCGACCAGCCACAGCGTGGTGGGCAGGTTCCTGAACATCAGAGTCACCTATGCCCGGAACACGGCGCCGTCGCGCTGCTTGATCTCGACCCGCGGCAGCGGCGACCGCGCCGGACCGGCCACCGGCTCACCGGTGCCGGCGTCGAACTTGCTGCCGTGGCACGAGCAGTCGATGGTGCCGGCGCCGACAGACGCGACCAGGCAGCCCTGGTGCGTGCAGACCGCGGAGAACGCGGACGCCTTGCCGGACTGGTCCCGGGTGACGACGACCTTCTGGTCGCCGAGCACCACACCGCCCCCGACCGGGACATCGTCCAGCTTCACCAGCGCCGGCGGACCCGCGGGCGCCTTGGGTGCGGGCTTCTTGGGCGCGGGCTGGGGCGTGCCCGAGGCAGGAGGTGGCTGGGTCGCCGGCTCGGTCACGGGCGGGGGCGGAGCCGCTGCCGGCGGTTGCTGGATCACGCAACCGGCGAGCAGTGCGCCGGCCGCCGCGGCTCCGCCGGCCTTCATCACCGTACGGCGCTGCAGCGCGCCCTCGTTCCTGCTGTTCATCTCCTGCTCCTCCTGACGAAAGGATCGTTGCCGGCGTCAACGAAGTGGAACGCCAGGCTGAGTGAAGTACCAGACGGATGCCGTCGCCCAGGCACCGACCAGCAGCGCGAACAGCAGCCCGCCGAGCAACGGCAGCGACCATCCGGGCAGTCCGCGGGTCCGGAGTGCGAGCATCTTGGTTGCGAACGCGCCGTACACCGCGCAGCCGAAGAACGAGTGCAGCGCCGTACGGGTGTCGAACGTGCTGAAGCCGAGGCTCCACAGACAGTGGTAGGCGACCGGCAGCGTGAGCAGGAACCCGATCGACCCGACCCAGCGGTGCACCTGGCCGAGTACCGCCGGCGCCGGTCGCGAGATCGGCAGCCGACCCCACATCCACGCTGCCGAGATGACCTGGAACACCACCAGGACGACGGCCGCCGTGGCCAGCCATGCCTTCATCGGCGCCATCGAGGTGAAGCCCACGACGAGCGCCAGCGGCCGGCCGGTCGGTGTGTGCGTCCGCCCGTACGCACCGAGCGCCACGGCGACCATCCCGCCGACGAGCGCGAGCAGCAGCAGCTTGGCGGCACCACTCCTCGGTGGTGCGGCGACCGTGCCGGTGGCGTCCATCGCGCTCGTCTCCCCTGGTTCGGCGGTTCGTTCATCCGGCAGTACGTGGCCCGCCGTGAACCGGTTCAACGTGTTCTCGCGATTACTTTCGGCAAGGGTCAGCGCAGCTCGGGCGGCACCTCTCCGGCGAGCACGACCCGCCCCGACGATGCCGCTCCGGCACCCTCGCGCTGCAGCGTCACCGTGATCCGCGGGTAGTCGTCGAGGTCGACGCCCGACCACAGCACCACGTCGTCGGAGGAGTCCCGCAGATGGAACGTGCCGATCGCGACCGAGCCGCGCTCACCCTTCACCCACGCCTCGTAGAAGCTGCCCTCGGGCGCCGGCGGCAACCCGTCGACGTCAAGCCTGATCTCCACCCCGGACGGGGTGTCGCGCACTTCGGCCTCGGCCCGGCTACCGGGCGCGAGCGCGGTGCCCGCGAGCTCCATCCGCGGCCCGTCGCCGGACCGCAGCGCGAACACCCCGGCTCCGACCGCCAGCGCCACCACTGCCGCGGCCGCGAGCAGCCACTGGTTCCGCCGCGGCCGGGTACGTCGCCGGCCGAGCGCCTCGTCCAGCACACGCTGTTCGAGATCGTCCGGCACCTGCGCCCAGACCGCCCCCTGCCGCAGGATGGTCTCGACCTGACCGTCGGTGTCCCAGTCGCTCACCCGACCGCCTCACTCTCTCGACTCCGCGACAACCGTCGCGTCGGTAACCGATACGCATCCGTCGCGCCGCCCGGATCTCAGGCCGAGTGACGCAGGTGGGCGAGCAGGCCGGCAAGCCGGCGCTGGGCCCGCGCGGTCCGGCTCTTCACCGTGCCGAGCGGTAGCTGCAGCTCCTCGCCGATCTCGCTCTGCGTGTACCCGCCGTAGTAGGCCAGCTCGATCACCCGTCGCTCGTCCGGGTGCAGCTGGTCAAGCGCCGTCCGTACCTGCCACACCTCCCAGGTCCCGTCCAGCGTCGGCCCCTCCGTGGCCAGCTCGCCCCCTACCGCCCAGGTCTCGTCGAGCGGTACCTGGTTCGCCGCCCGCCGGTTCCGCCGGTAGACGTCGACCGCCGCCCGTCGCGTGATCGCGTACAGCCACGGCTGCAGCTCCCGCGACGGGTCGAACCGGTCGGCCGCCCCCCAGGCCTGGACGAATGCACGCTGGACCGCGTCCGCAGCCAGCTCCCGGTCGCCGAGCAGCGCCAGCGCCGTCGAGAACATCGGGCCCGAGTAGGCCCGGTACATCTCCGACAGCGCGGTTTCGTCACCACGGCCGAACCGCTCGCCTAGTGTCGCCGCCTCCAGCGACGCGGGCATCCCCGAGATGTCCGCCATCGCTCCCCTCCATGCAGATTCCGCGACACCTGTGCGGGTGCCTCGGAATCAGTTGTACGGAGCACGGGTAGGTGCTGACATGGGCAGCGACTACCTATCTAGGCCACTCGATGTACCTAGACATACCTGGATCAGGCGCGGTCCGTACGCAGAGGCACGGCCCGGATCCACCCAGCGATACGAACCGGTCCGGCGGAACGGTTCTCAGCGCAGCTGCGACCGCGCGGTCGGCCGCAGCCGGAGGTCCTGCACCGGCTTGACGGACCGCCGCTCGATCTCCGGCGCGATCTTGCGCTGCCAGGCCTGGGACCGGTCCAGCGCGTGCCGGTGCGCGTCGTACGCCGTGTCGTCCGGGAGCACCGAGAACCAGGCGAGCACGATCTCGTCCCGCAACGGGAGCGCCGGGAAGTTGTTCTCGGCGACGACGGACTCGAACCACGCGACCGGCGCGGCCCCGGTGTCACGCAGCGCGGGCGCGATCTCGGTGTCGAACAGCGCGAGCAGCCCGTCGTCGAGCGACCGCCGGTGGTAGACGGCACCGGCCACTACCGAGCCGGGCACCCCGGTGGCGCCGGCCGGTGGTCGCGGTGTGCCCGGGTCCGGGTAGCCGGCGGTGACCCGGACCGGGCGCAGCAGCAGCGCGTCGTCGGAGTCGACCATGGTCGCGTTCGCCGCCGCGCTGTGCGCCTTCCAGACCGGTCCGCCGTAGAAGTCCTCCAGGGCCTGCTTGCGCGCCGGCAGGTCCCGGAACCCGCGCAGCCAGACGAACCGGGCGGGCCGGTCGAGGTCGCGGAACTGCCCGATCAGCTGCATCCCGGTGGCCTCCTGGCCCTCGACGAGGAACCCGTCGAAGATCTCGATCAGCGTGTCCCGCCGGCCCGGGTGCAGCGTGTACTGCCGCAGGTCGACGACGGTCATCGGGTGCGCCATGACCGGGAACGCTACGCGCGATCACTGACAGCCCGCGGCAGTGATCCGCCCTGATCTACGGCAACTTCAACGACCGAGCGCCGCCACCTGGTCGGCCGCGTTCTGGCTGCGCCGGTCCGCGACCCGTACCTCCCGCTCGGCACCCTTGAGGTCGTGCTCGAGCTGACGGCGGTCCTTCTTGGACTGCTCCAGCGTCTGCTTCGCCTGCTCGAGCTCGGCGGTCAGGCGCTCGATATCGTCGTGCGCCTGCTGGACCCGCTCGGCCGCCTCCGCCACCGCCGTCTTCAGGTCGTCCGCCCGGGCCTCCGCGGCGTCCAGTACCGCCTCCGCCTCGGCCGCCGCCTGCTCGGCCGCCGCGAGCCGCTTCGCGGCCTGTTTCTCGGCGGCCTCGTCCTTCGCCGCGGCCTTCTTCGCGGCCGCCTTCTTGGTGCCACCGCGGACCGACCTTCGCGGTGCCAGCAGTACGACGTTCGACGGCTCGCCGGACTCGTCCACCACGCCGAACCCGACGTGCCGCAACGCGCTGGTCAGCTGCCCGGACCGCACCGCCTGCGCCGCCGCCGGGTCGACCAGCGCCGCATCCAGCGTCTCCCGCAGCTTCTGCGCCACGTCCGCACTGACCTTGCGGTCCGCACCCTTGGCCAGGGCCACAGCCTGCTTCACCAGCGAGTCGACCTGCTCGTGCCGCTTCGGGGTCAGCTCCCGCAGCCGGGCACCGTCCAGCGCCGCCGTCGCCTCCCGCATCTCCTCACCGAGCAGAGCCAGCGACTCCAGGTCGTCCAGGTGCTCGCGGGCCAGCTGGTTGGCCAGCCAGGCCGCCGCGGTCGGCTTGCTCAGCGCCTTGACCTGGTCGCTCAGCTCGGCCTCGCCCGCGGACTTCGCCTCCTTGGCCTTCGCGTTCCGGGCGGCGGTGAAGTCCTCCGGTGCCAGCCCGTAGAGCTCGTCCGCGATCTCGTCGAGGTCCATGGGCCCAGGATTCCCTATCAGCCGGCCGCTTCGTAGCAGGGTCATGTCCGCCACAGCGTAGCCGGTCGCCGATATCCGGACGGGCGGCATCCGATCGCAGGACGGCCCCGAACAGGAGACATGGCCGCCGCCCCGAGCCTGGGCCCGCGGGGCGGCGGTCCACCGGCGACCGACCGCGAGGGGTGGATCGGCGCCACGAAAGGAAGGCGAGAACAGCATGAGGTCTCCACGACGACGCGTCCTGGTTGCGGCCGCGATGGCGTCCGCGGTCGCGTTGCCGGCGACGGCGATGGCCCTGAGCGGGGGAACGACGGCATCGACCGGCGACGGTTCATCGACCGCGGCATACACCGCATCGGCCACCCAGGCCCGGTCACGCGGCCTGGCCGTGGTCGGTCTGACCGCGGACCACCGGCTCGTCCGCTTCAACGCCGGCTCGGCCGACCGGATCCAGCGGAAGGCGAAGATCTACGGACTCCAGGAGGACCGGTGGCTTGTCGGCATCGACTACCGCGTCCAGGACGGAAAGCTGTACGGCGTCGGCGACCTCGGCGGCGTCTACACCATCGACACGGGCTCCAGGTTCGGCAGGGCCACCAAGGTGTCGCAGCTCACCGTGCCGCTGGCCGGTACGAACTTCGGTGTCGACTTCAACCCGGCCGCGAACCGGCTCCGGGTGATCAGTGACACCGGGCAGAACCTGCGCCACAACATCGACGACCCCGCGGGCGCGCCGGCGGCCGGTACGACGGCCACCGACGGCACGCTGGCCTACCCGGGTGTGCCGCCGGCACCGCCCACGACGGCGACCCAGGTCACGGCTGCGGCGTACACGAACAACGACCTGGACCCGAACACCGCGACGACGCTGTTCGACATCGACGCGATGCTGGACCAGGTCGTGATCCAGTCACCGGCGAACGCCGGCACGCTCGCGGCGACCGGGAAGCTCACCGTCGACGCGGGCCGCCGGGCCGGGTTCGACATCTACATGACCCGATCCGGGAACCGCGGGCTCGCGGTACTCGAGGTCGGCGGCCGGGCGCGGCTGTACGACGTCGCGCTGCTGTCCGGTGAGGCGAACCGGCTCGGGTCGTTCCCGTCCGGGCTGAACGTCGTCGACATCGCGATCCCGCTCGGCAACCGGTAACCCGGCAGGAGGGGTGTGACAGCACCGGCCGCGACCACTCGGCCGGTGCTGTCTCGTGCTGTCTCGTGCTGTCCGGTGTGGTCGGCAGCCGGTACGTTGTGCCAGTGCGGGACCAGGAGTGGGTGAGTGCCGTCGACGGCGCGGAGGTGGTCTTCCGTCTCGCGGACCCGGCGGGCACGCTCACCGGCGTACGACTGGAGATCGACCGCATCCTGGCCGGTGACACCGAGTTCGCCCGGGTCGACGGCGGCTGGGAACTGCGTATCCCGCGGCCGCCTCTGCTGCACCGGCTGGAGTACAGGTTCGCACTCGGGGACGCCACCGTGACGGACCCCTCGAACCCGCGCACGGCGGCAGGCCCGTTCGGCGACAGGTCCTGGCTGCCGCTGGGCGGGTACACCGCACCGGACTGGACGGACGCCGAGCCGGTGCCCTCGGTCGTCGCACCGCTGCCGGTGCCCTCCACCCCGGTCGGCCCGGTCGAGGTACACGTGTGGACCCCGGCCGACGCGGCACCCGACGAGTCGCTGCCACTGCTGCTGTCGCACGACGGGCCGGAGTTCGCGTCGTACGCCGGGCTCGCGCACTTCGCGGGAGCGATGATCGGACGCGGAGAGCTGCCGCGGTTCCGGGTCGCGCTGGTCACGCCGGGCGCGCGCAACGAGTGGTACGCCGCGAGCTCGCAGTACGCGACCGCACTGGTCCGGCACGTGCTGCCCGCGGTGGTCAAGTCCTTCGCCTCCGAGCCGGACCCGGTCCTGACGGGCGCCAGTCTCGGCGCGTTGTCGGCGCTGCACGCGGAGTGGACGCACCCGGGCACGTTCGCCGGGCTGTTCCTGCAATCCGGGTCGTTCTTCACCAAGCGCACCGACCGCCAGGAGTCCGGGTTCTCGCACTTCGCGGAGGTCACCGGGTTCGTGGCCACCGTGCTGGACTCGGCCGAGTGCAGTAGCCGGCCGCTGGTCGCGATGACCTGCGGCAGCACCGAGGAGAACGTGCACAACAACCGGGTGATGGCCGCGCACCTGATGGCGCTCGGGCTCGACGTCCGGTACGACGAGGCGCCCGACATGCACAACTTCACGGCCTGGCGTGATGTGCTGGATCCTGGTCTGACGACACTGCTGCAACGCGTCTGGGGGCATCGGGATGGACCGCGAACAGGTTGACATCGAGGCACCCGGGCTGGACCGTCCCGGCACCGTGATCCGGTACGGGCACTTCGGCCGCCCTGTGCTGGTATTCCCGAGCGAGCAGGGCCGCGCCTGGGACTACGAGAACAACGGCATGGTCGGTGCGGTCGAGGACCTGATCGAGGCCGGCCGGGTCAAGCTGTACTGCGTGGACTCGTTCGACCACGTCACCTGGTCGGACTCCTCGGTGCCGCTGGAGGAGCGCGCCCGCCGGCACGGGCTGTACGAGTCCTGGATCACCGACCAGGTGGTGCCCGCGATCCGGTCGGACGCGCCCGGCAGCGGGGACATCCTCACCACCGGCTGCAGCCTCGGCGCTTTCCACGCGCTGAACTTCACGCTGAAGCGCGCGGACCTGTTCCCGCAGGCGATCTGCCAGTCCGGCAACTACGACCCAGGGGCGTGGAAAGGCTGGGGTGAACGCGGCGACGCGACGTACTTCAACAATCCGACCGACTACCTGCGGCACGCCGCCGGCGATCATCTGGAGTGGCTGCGCAGCCGGGTGTTCATCGTGCTGGTGGTCGGCCAGGGCGACTGGGAGACACACCCGACCGGCTCGTTGCCCTCGGCAACGCTGACGGCCCAGCTCCTCCGGGACAAGGGCATTCCGCACGAGCTGGACATGTGGGGACACGACGTCGCGCACGACTGGCCCTGGTGGCGCAAGCAGATCGCGCACCATCTCCCCCGGTTCTGCTGACCTCAGCCGACCCTCAGCCGACCTCTCAGCCGACCGTCAGCCGACACAGAGCGCGCGTTCGGCCATCTGGATCAGGCGCTCGGCGGCCTTGCCCGTTGAGAGCCCTCGCCCGGTGTGCAGCAGGTCGAAGCTGTCCAGGCTGGTCAGCACCCAGAGCACGTCCGCCGCCTCCTTCTGGCTGACGTCGGGCCGCAGCAGACCCTGCTCGTGCAGCCGCTTGGCGAGGTACCGCATGCCGCCGGCCCGGCCCTCCTCGAGCCGCTGGACCGCGCCCGCCACGGCGTCCGGGTCGACCTTGGCGCTGTAGTGCAGCGCACGGATCACGTCCAGGTCCGCGGCGTACATCCGCGCTCCCGCCCGGAGCGCGCCGCGCAGGTGTTCACGTGCGTCCGGATCGCGCACCGCCTCGTTGATCGCGCCGAAGCCGGAGCGCTCCAGCACGAACGAGGCCAGCGCGTCGAACAGCCCGGCCCGGGACTCGAACACCAGGTAGACCGTTGAGCGCGCCACCCCCGCGTCGCGCGCCACCTGGTCGACGCTGACCGCGGTCGCGGGTGCCTTCCGGAGCCGTTCGTACATCGCCTCGAGGATCCGGCGCCTGGTCTCGTCGGCCGCGACGGCCCTCGCGCGTTGCTCGTACTTCCGCGTGCTCATGACCCTAGATCTTAATTCCACTTGACAGGTTGTCCAGTTGAAGACACTCTGTCCGGTGAAAGACATAGTGTCTTGTGAAAGATATCGGAGGGGACGAGCAATGAGGACAGGACGGACGGAGACGACGCCGGTACTGGTCGTGGGGGCGGGACCGGCGGGCCTGGTGGCCGCGATCACGCTGGCCAGGTACGGCATCCCGTCGCTGCTGGTCGAGCGGCGGGCGGACAGCTCATCGCTGCCGAGGGCGACGCTGATCAACCTGCGGACGATGGAGCTGCTGCGTTCCTGGGGACTGGAGCCAGCGGTGCGCGCGACGGCGATGGATGTCCTGCCGCGCGGTCTGATCACCGAGACGCTGGCCACGCCGGGCATGGAGCTGACGTTCGGCTACCCGACGGCCGAGGAGGCCGCGCCGCACAGCCCGACGTACCCGGCGATCGCACCGCAGGACGATCTGGAGCCGATCCTTCTCGACCACCTGACGACGTACCCGGCAGCGTCCGTGCGGCTCGGTACCGAGCTGTTCGGGCTGCAGCAGGACGCCACCGGTGTCACGGCAGAGATCCGCGACGTCGCCACCGGTGAGACCAGCACCGTGCACACCCGGTACCTGATCGGCGCCGACGGCGCGCACAGCGCGGTGCGCAACCAGCTCGGGATCGGGATGGAGGGGCCGGACCAGCTGGGGGTGCACACCACCGCGCTGTTCCGCGCGCCGCTGTTCCAGGTGGCCGGCGAACGCCGCTACGGCCTCTACGCGATCATGCACCCCGAGGCGTCCGGGGTCCTGGTACCGGCCGGCCGCGGCGACCGCTGGCTGTACGCCCACGAGCTGGCACCGGACAGCCCGCCCAGCACGGGCTCGATCGACGAGATGCTGCGCCGGATCCGGATCGCGACCGCGCAGCCGGACCTGCTGCCGCGGATCGAACGGACGGGGTCGTTCTCGTTCGCCGCGCAGGTCGCAGACCGGTTCCGCGACGGGCGCGCGTTCCTGGTCGGCGACGCAGCGCACCGGGTCACGCCGCGCGGCGGCACCGGGATGAACACCGCCATCTACGACGGGTTCGACCTCGGCTGGAAGCTGGCCTGGGTGCTGTCCGGCTGGTCCGGCGCGGCGCTGCTGGACAGCTACGTCGCCGAGCGCGGCCCGGTCGGCGTCCGCAACGTCGCCAGGTCCGCGCGCATCGACGGCAGCGGCCGGAGCCTGGCCGACGGGATCGCCGAGGACCTGGACGGCCGGGTCGCGCATGCCTGGGTCCCGCGGAACGGGACGCAGGTGTCCACGCTCGACCTGGTCGGCGAGGGCTTCACGGTGCTCACCGGTCCCGACGGCGCCCCCTGGCGCCAGGCCGTCGCCGACGCACGCAGCACGGTGCCGGTGCATGCGCACGAACTCGACGAGACCACCGCGCAAGCGGTCGGCGTGGAGCATGGTGGTGCGGCGCTGATCCGTCCCGACGGCCGGGTGATGGCCCGGTGGGACGCGATGGAGCACTTCAGGACGAGCGCGCTGCGAATCGGCATGGACGCGATGATCCGCCCACCCGAGGCACTCTCAGCCTGACCGTGTGCCGCTGGCCGGGCCTTGTGGGAACGCCCGGACGGCGGCCGCGGTGCGGTTGCGGACGCCGAGCTTGGCGTAGATGTGCTCGAGATGCTTGCGGACCGTCGACACCGACAGCGACAGCGACTCGGACACCTCCCGGTTGGATGCGCCCTGCGCGACCAGTCCGAGGACGCGCAGCTCGCTGGGCGAGAGCGCGTCCGCCTCACCCTGCTCCCGAAGGCGCAGGCTGGGTAGCAGCAGCCGGAGCAGAATCCGGTCCCGAGCAGTGAACGGCGGCCCACTACGGGCCAGGTACAGGTGCACCACGCGGCGCGGGTGCGTCGGTGGCAAGGTGGCGCGGAGTACTCGGCTCGGCAACTCGGCGGAGTGCGGCGGGAACGTCTGGCTGCGCAGTGCGGTCCCGCTGCTCCGGTCGGTCTCGACGACGCAGGCCACGGTAGCCGGGAAGAGCTCGGTCAGCGTGCCCAGCACCCCCTCGGGGAGCAGCTCACCATCGTCGCGGTCGTCCGGATCCGCCGACGAGGTGAGTAGCTGCTCGATCGATTCGACGTCATGAGCGGTCAGCAGAACATCGGTCATGGCGGCCCCCTACTTGCCCTGAAGATACGCCGAATGGCGAATGGCGGGCTCCAGAACACGACGCCAATCTGGAGGGGGCGGTCAAAGTTACTGGAGGGGAACATGAAAGCAAAACGCGCAGTCATCGCGACACTACTCTGCATGCTATCGACATCCCTGGCGACACCATCGGCGACGGCGGGTAGTCAGGACGGAGCCGTCGTCACGCACTGGAACGCGATCGCACAACGCACCATCTACACCGAGGCCGCAACGCCCGTCCCGATCGGTCAGCTCTACTTCGGGTTCGTTTCCGCGGCGGTGTACGACGCGGTGCGTGACGCCGAGCATGGCAAGCGGAAGGCATCCGTAACGGCCGCTGTCGCGACCGCGGCGCACGATGTGCTGGCCGAGTACTTCCCGAACTCCGCGACGGCGCTGGCGACCGACCTGGCGGGCACACTCGCGTCGGTGCCTGACGGTCCGCGAGAGGACCGCGGGGTCCGGATCGGAGCGGCGGCCGCCGCGGCCCTGATCGCCGACCGGGTCGATGACGGCCGGAACGCGCCGATCATGTTCACGGTGCCACCTGCACCGGGCGTGTGGCGGCCGACGCCGCCGGCGAACGCGCCGTTCCTGGCGCCCTGGCTGGGCTTCGTGCGGCCGATGCTGATCGACTCGCCGGCACAGATACACCTGGACGGCCCGGACGCGCTGACCAGCCGGCAGTACACGAAGGACTTCGCCGAGGTGAAGTCGCTGGGTTCGGCGACCAGCAGTACGCGCAGCGCGAAGCAGACCGAGACCGCGCTGTTCTTCAGCGCCAACCCGGTGATCCAGTACCAGACGGGAATGCGTGACCTCGCCGACCGCAAGGACTTCACCGCGCGGAAGGCCGCACAGATGTTCGCCGCGATCAACATGACCGCAGTGGACGCCCTGATCACCTGCTGGCGGGCCAAGCTCGACCACCCGTTCTGGCGGCCCATCACCGGGATCCGTGAAGCGGACACCGACGGCAACCCGCGGACCACCGCAGATCCGGCCTGGACGTCGCTGATCGCGGCACCGCCCTACTCCGACTACACAAGCGGTCACGCCTGCAACACCGGAGCGGTCGCGACCGGCCTGGCCACGCTGGCCGGGTCCGATCGGATCGACCTGTACGTCAGCTCTGTGGTCAACGGGGTCACCCTCACCCGGCACTACACCAGCGCCAGGAAGCTGCTCCGGGACGCGTTCAACGCCCGGATCTGGTCGGGCATCCACTTCCGCACCGCGATGGAGGACGGCAGCTATATCGGCAAGACCGCGTCGCGGCTCGGGTTCGCCGAGCTCGGCCTGCGGTAGGTCAGGCCTTCTGGTAGCGGCGCAGGTGCTCGGCGGTCAGGGATTCCTGGTCGCCGAGCAGCTCCGCCGGCGTACCCGTGAAGACGATCTCACCGCCGTCCTTGCCGCCGCCGGGGCCGAGGTCGATCACGTGGTCGGCCTGCCCGACGACGGCGAGGTTGTGCTCGATCACGACCACCGTGTTGCCGCGGTCGACTATGCCGTTCAGCAGGTCGAGCAGCATGTCCAGGTCGGACAGGTGCAGCCCGGTGCTCGGCTCGTCCAGCACGTAGACGGTGCCGGTCGCGCCCAGCTGGTCGGCGAGCTTGAGGCGTTGCAGCTCGCCGCCGGACAGGGTGCTGAGGGACTGCCCCAGTCCGAGGTACCCGAGCCCCGTCGCGAGCATCCCGTCCAGCCGGTCCCGCACGGGCCGCTCATTGAAGAACTCCGCCGCCTCCTCCGCCGACATCTCCAGCACATCGGCGATCGAGTGGTCACGCAGCCGGTGCCGGAGCACCTCGTCCTTGAAGCGCCGGCCGTCGCAGCGCTCGCAGTGGGTGCTGATCGGGTCCATGTACGCGATCTCGGTGATGATCACGCCGCGGCCCTGGCACTCCTCGCAGGCGCCCTTGGAGTTGAAGCTGAACAGGCTCGCCCCGACCCCGTTCGCCTTCGCGAACAACGTGCGGATCTGGTCCATCAGGCCGAGGTACGTCGCCGGTGTGGATCGCGAAGAGGTCGCGATCGGCGACTGGTCGATGTGCACCGCGTCCGGATAGGCGTGGCAGAACGCGCCTGAGATCAGCGAGCTCTTGCCGGCGCCGGCGACCCCGGTGACCACGGTGAGCACCCCGGCCGGGACGTCCACCGAGACGCTCTTGAGGTTGTGCAGGGCAACCTTCTTGAGCGGGTACCTACCGGTCGGCTTCCGGTACGACGCCTTGCCGGCGCCGGTACGACGCAGGCTGGCACCGGTGATCGTGCCGGCCCGCCCGAGCTGCTTCGGCGTACCGGTGAACACGATCTCGCCGCCGTGCACCCCGGCCCGCGGTCCGAGCTCGACGACGTGGTCCGCGATCGCCATCACGTCCGGGTCGTGCTCGACCACCAGCACGGTGTTGCCCTTGTCCCGCAGGGCTCGGAGCAGGTCGTTGAGCCGGCCGACGTCGTGCGGGTGCAGCCCGACGCTGGGCTCGTCGAAGATGTACGTCAGCCCGGTCAGGTCGCTGCCCAGGTGCTTGACCAGCTTCAGCCGCTGCGCCTCGCCGCCGGACAGCGTAGGAGTCGGCCGGTTCAGGGTGAGGTACCCCAGCCCGATCGCATCGATCCGCTCCAGCGCCGCCTTGATCGTCGCCGCGTCCGGCACGCGATCGAGCAGCGCGACAAGGTCGGTGACCTGCAACCGACACCAGTCCGCAATGTTCTTCCCGCCGACCTTGGTGCTCAGCGCCTCGGGCTTCAGCCGGTCACCATGGCAGGACGGGCACGGGCCTTCGGCGATGAACTGCTGGGCGGTCGCCCGGGTCTTCTCGCTCATCGTGCCGGTGTCGCGGTTCAGGTGCCGCCGGGTGAAGTTCGTGACCAGGCCCTCGAAGCGCAGTCGCTGGGTCTTGCCGTTCTTGAACGTCAGCTCGACATGGCCCTCGTTGCCGTGCAGCAGCGTGTCCAGCTCCTTGGCCGAGTACCGGCTGATCTTCTTCGCCGGGTCGAGCCGTTCGTAGTTGGCGTAGAACTGCCAGCCCGGGCTGCCGACCGGGTACCCGGGCACCAGGATCGCGCCCTCGTCCAGCGACTTGGACCTGTCCAGCATCAGGTCCGGGTCCGGTCGCAGCGCCCGGCCGAGGCCGTCGCACTCCGGGCACATCCCGGCCGGGTCGTTGAACGAGTACAGCGCCGGGTGCCCGCCGTACCGGGAGAACAGCCCCCGGATCGTCGGGTGGATGTCGGTGATCGTGCCGACGGTGGAGCGGGCGTTCCCGCCCAGCGGCCGCTGGTCGACGATCACCGGGGTGGTGAGGTTCTGCACCGCATCCACCTGCGGCCGCTTGTACTTCGGGAGCTGGTTGCGCACGAACCACGAGAAGGTCGCGTTCAGCTGCCGCTGCGCCTCGACCGCGACGGTGTTGAACACGATCGAAGACTTGCCGGACCCCGACACCCCGACGAAGACGGTGATCTTGTTCTTGGGGATGTCCAGCGAGACGTTCTTCAGGTTGTTCTCCCGGGCGCCGAGCACCCGAATGCTGTCGGTCACGCGACTCTCCTCTCCGAACCACACTGCCACCCCTAGATCGAAGCTCGCCCGCGTATATCGACAGCGAGAGCAAGATGATGTCGAGAAGCTCGAAGCGGCACCGACCAGGGGCTGACCGCGGCAACCGGCGGTCCAGCCACCGAGAGGAGCACGTCATGAAGTACCTGGTTCTGATGCACGTCGACCCGTCGGTCATCGAGTCGCTGTCGGCTGATGAGCAGCAGGCGATCGGGGACGGGCATCAGGCGTTCCTCGCCAAAGCCACCGAGTCCGGCGAGATGCTCAGCACCAAGGCGCTCGGCGACCCGAGCCAGTCCGTCGTGATCCGCAGCCAGGGCGGCAAGCCCCAGGTGGTCGAGGGCCCGTTCGCGGAGACCAAGGAGTTCATGGGCGGGTACTACCTGCTCGACGTCGACTCCTTGGAACGGGCCATCGAGCTCGCCAAGGAGCTGCCGGACGCCAGCATCGACGGCCTCGCCCTGGAGGTCCGGCCGGTGATGTTCTCGGCCGGGGCGGATATGTGAGCTCACCGGCCGTCTCCGAGGACCTGCTGCGCACGTTCGCGCCGCAGGTCCTCGGGACCCTGCTCCGCCGGTACGGCACCAGCCAGTTCGACCTGTGCGAGAACGCCGTACAGGAGGCGCTGCTCGCGGCGCACGAGCAGTGGCCGGCCCAGGGCACCCCGGACGACCCGCGCGCGTGGCTGCTGACCGCGGCGCGGCGCCGGCTGATCGACCAGTTCCGCAGCGACGCCGCGCGCCGCGAACGTGAGCTGTCCCAGGCCCAGCTCACCCATCCGCTGGCCCAGCAGCCGGCACCCGGGCACGACGACAGTCTCGAGGTGCTCAAGCTGTGCTGCCATCCCGCGCTGACCACCTCGGCTCAGGTGGCCCTGACGCTGCGCGCGGTCGGTGGCCTGACCACGGCGCAGATCGCCCGCGCCTACCTGATCCCGGAGGCGACGGTCGCGCAACGCATCTCGCGGGCGAAGGCGAAGATCCGCGACGCCGGCGCCGAGTTCCCCGCACCGGCGACCCCCGAGGACCGGCTCGACCCGGTGCTGAGCGTGCTCTACCTGATGTTCAGTGAGGGCCACACCGCGACCACCGGCGACTCGCTGTACGACACCGACCTGACCAGCGAGGCGCTCCGGCTGGCCCGGCAGGTGTACGCCGAGATCCCGGACCACGGCGAGGCCGCCGGCCTGCTGGCGCTCATGCTGCTGACCGACGCGCGGCGCGCCGCCAGGACCGGGGCCGGCGGGCTGATGGTGCCGCTCGACGAGCAGGACCGGACCCTGTGGAACCAGCAGGACATCCGCGCCGGCCTGGACATCCTGCAGCGCGCGCTGCCCGGACAGCCGCCGGGCCCGTACCTGCTGCAAGCGGCGATCGCGGCGTTGCACGCCGAGGCACCGAGCACCGACGAGACCGACTGGGCGCAGATCCTGATCCTGTACAAGGTGCTCGAGCACACCACCGGCAATCCCGTGGTCACGCTCAACCGGGCCGTCGCCGAGGCGATGGTGCACGGACCCGCGGCCGGGCTCGCGCTGGTCGACGAGCTCGCCGACCACTCGCTGCCGACCGGTCACCACCGGCTGCTGGCCGTTCGGGCACACCTGCAGGAGCGGGCCGGGCAGACGTCCGCGGCCCGCGAGACCTATGCGCTCGCGGCGCGGCGGACACTGTCCACGGCCGAACGCGACTACCTGCTCTCGCGTGCGCGCAGGCTCGGCTGAGCGTAGTCCCGGCGCGCGGGGCGGATCACGATCCGGCGGGTCAGGCCCTAGGCTCGTGCCGACTCGGTTTGCTGACGGAGGAGGGATCGTGGCGGATCGTACGAAGCACCTGATCGGCCTGCTGCTCGGCGCCGAGGAGGACTGGCCGAGGGCGTTCGAGGAGATCCTCCGCCGGGTCGGACCGGTTCGCGACAAAGACGGCCGGGTCCACGAGCTGGAGGCCGAGCGGCTGACCATCGAGCCGTTCGACCTGAACGACCCGGTGCGTACCGACCTGGTGATCGACCGGCTCGCCTACTGGTACTACCACCCGCGCGAGTGGCTGAAGAAGGCCGCTCTGATGAACGGCACCTACCTGCTGAACTCGCCGTTCACGTTCCAGTCGATGGAGAAGCACTCGGCGTACTGCGCGATGCTCCGGCTCGGGCTGAAGATCCCGCGTACCGTGCTGGTGCCGTACAAGAACCCGGTCGACAACGTCCGCTGGGCCTACACGTCGGCCAAGTACAACCGCGAGTTCGACCTGGACGCGATCGCGGACGACCTCGGCTACCCGATGTACATGAAGCCGTTCGACGGCGGCGGCTGGCGTGGCGTGTCCCGGATCAACGACCGCGACGACCTGCACCGCGCGTACGACGCGTCCGGCGAGATGTTGATGCACCTGCAGGCGACGATCGAGTACGACGTGTTCGCCCGGGCGCTCTCGATCGGGCCGGAGACGATGGTGATGAACTTCCGCCCGGACGAGCCGATGCACAACAGGTACGCGGTCTCACACGGCTTCCTGTCCGAGTCCGCGGGACACCAGTGCGTCGCGATCAGCCGGGTGGTGAACGCGTTCTTCGGCTGGGACTTCAACTCCGCGGAGATGCTGGTCAAGGGCGACGACGTCCACCCGATCGACTACGCGAACGCCTGCCCGGACGTCTCGCTGATCTCGCTGCACTACTACTTCCCCTGGGCGATCAAGGCGCTGCTGCGCTGGAGCGTCTTCTGCTGCGCGACTGAGCGCCCGATGCGCGTCGCGATGGAGCCGCCCCCCTGGTTCGCCGTCGCGGAGCGCGACACGCCCTACGCCGAGAAGCTCGCCGCCTACCGCGCGCTCGCCGACGCCGACCTGGCCGCGGAGGAGTACGCGGAGTTCTGCGCGCGC
>DASRHY010000346.1:0-62226 GCA_035650275.1 Kribbellaceae bacterium
GAGCACCGCGCCGGGTGCCCCGACGTAGGTGTTGCCGGCCTTCGGGATCACCTGGCTGAACTCCCCGGTGCCGAGCTTGTGGACGCCGCGGGCGAGCCAGAACGTCGTACCCGCCGGGTGTGCCTCGGTGACGTCATTCAGGTTCTGCGAGGTGCTGACCCTGACCGCCCCCGACGGCGGCGCGGCCGGACCGTCCAGGACCGCGCGGTTGCCGCAGATCCGCGCGACCGGTGCGTCCGGCGCCGTGGCCGGGGTGTCGGGCGCCGTGGTCGGGGCGGACGCGCTCAGCGGTGGCTGCGGGTCCGGGTCCGAACCGGTGAGGTAGATCCCTCCGACCACGGCTCCGGCCACGAGTGCGAGCGCGCAGGCGACGATGGTGCTCCTGCGTCGGTACCACGCGCGTTGCTCCATGGCGCTTCCTAGCCGTCCTAGATGGTGGGGAGGGGGATCGGTCCGGGTCTACCGCCCGGCCGGGCGTCTGATCGCGAACCGGTAGATCTCGAGCAGCTGTTCGATGCTGTGCCGGGGGTCGAACCGCTGCTCGTAGCTTGCTCGGGCGTTCCGGCCGTACTCCAGGTAGCGGTCCTGGTTCTCGTCCACGTCCCGGACCAGCTTCGCCAGGTCGTCGGGATCGCCCGGCTGGAACAGCGCGCCGTCGACCCCGTTCTCGATCAGCTCGGGGAACGACCCGTGCGCTGACGCGACCGGCGCGACGCCGCACGCCATCGCCTCGACCACGACCAGCCCGAACGTCTCCTCCCACTGCGAGGGAAGCAGCACAGCCCGGGAGGCCGCGACCAGGTCGAAGCACTCCTGCCTGCCCAGGTGGCCGGCGAGCCGGACCGACGGCCGTTCCGCGGCCCAACGGCTGACCTCGTCCTCGAGCGGTCCGCCGCCGGCGATCACCAGCCGGAGCGCGTCGTCCCCGGCGGTGGCGCGGTAGCGGTCCCAGGCCTGTAACAGCAGTGGGACACCCTTGGCCTGGTCGAGCCGGCCGACGTACGCCACCTGCCGCGCTCGCGGCCCGCCCGACGGCGGGCCGGGCTGCGAGTCGGACTGCGGTTCGTACAGCCCGTCGTACGGCACCAGGTTCGGCTTCACGAACGAGCGGTCTGCGTCGAGCTCCATCCCCGCCAGCAGTCGCTGCTGCGACGCGGAGATGAAGATGTAAGCCGAGATCAGGTTCCGCCAGGCGGCGCGGTGGGCACGGGCTGCGACCACCGTCGGCACGGTGGCGACGGCCGAGCCGCGGTAGCACCGGTGCACCAGCGCCGGCACCGGCAGCCCGCCGGCACAGTCATGGCAGACATCGCCGTCGCGGAAGAAGTCGCCGCTGGCACACAGCAGCTTGTAGTTGTGGATCGTCACGGCCACCGGTACCCGGGCGTCCCGGCACGCGTACAGCACGGACGGGCTGAGCAGCGGGAACGTGTTGTGGATGTGCACCACGTCGGGCCGGAACCGGCGCAGCACCATGCCCAGGTCCCGCTTGGTCGCCGGGTTCCAGATCACCCGGGCCGGCAGCGTGGCCTTCTGCCACGGCGTCCAGTCCTCGATGTCGTCACTGTGCCGCTCGAAGTGCTCGACCTGGTGGCCGAGCCCGGTCAGCGCGGTGCTCTCCTGGTCGACGACCCGGTTCTCCCCGCTCGGTGCCGTCGAGCGGTACCTGTTGTGCGCGATGAGGATCTTCATGATGAACCCGGGACACCCCCTCGGCGCTGTCGCGTCGACACCAGCAGCGAGGCTGCCAGGGTCAGCTCCAGCAGGTACGGCGACGCGTCGCTCAGGCCGGTCTCGGTGAACGAGGCGACGATGCAGTACGCGACCAGGAACAGTGCCAGCGCACGCTGCGGGCCTTGCGGCCGGAACCCGGCCGCGACCAGCAGGAACAGCAGCATCGCGGCGTTGATCGCGACACCGACCACGCCGACGTCGTAGTAGGTCGCCAGCCAGTTGCTGTCGATCGGCAGGCCGTTGAACGACTTGTTCGACAAGCCGAACCCGAACAGCACCTCGAAGGTCGAGCGAGGCTCGGCGAGCACCGACTCCCAGACCGCCCGACGGCCGGTCAGCGCGGCGAGGTCCTGGTCGTCCTGACCGCGGGCCAGCCAGGTGGCCACGACCGAGGACAGCGTCAGTGCCCCGAGCGACAGGACGACCAGCCCGGTGGCGAATGCCTTGCGGACCCGGGACCGGGTGGTGAACAGGCTGAGCCCGGCGATCAGCACCCCGGCCATCAGCGCGACCAGCGCGGTCCGGGTGTGCGTCAACAGCAGGATCGGCATGGACACGATCACCGCGGCCAGCGCCAGCTCGCGCCGCAGCATCCCGGACAGCCAGAGCACGGTGCTGAGCCCGGCCGCGACCGCGGCGTAGTGCCCGACCTGGGTCGGCGGGATCGGCCAGATCGCACCGCCGAGCCGGTCCATGTCCAGCGCCACACCCGGTGCCACGAACAGGCCTAGCAGCACAGAACCCAGCACCACCCAGATCGTGGTCAGGTGTGCCTTGACCAGCAGCAGGTCGCGCCGGCCCCACCACGGCGTGAGCAGCCAGAGCACGAACACGAAAACCAGCAGCCGGCCGGTCCGGAAGATCGCGCCACCCAGGAACTCGGCCCACAGGCTGGTGATCATCGCCTCGGCCGCGAGCAGGCTGAGCAGCAGGATGAACACGCTCGGTCGGACCGCCGCCGGACGGTTCACGCTCAGCGCGAGCATCAGGGCCGCGACCAGCGCGAACTGGGTGATCATCTTCCCGGCCGCGCCGGGGATCGGCAGGATGTGCGGCGCCCCGGCGTAGAAGGTCAGCACGTTGAGGATCAGCAACGCCCAGATCGCCTGGACCCGCCGGAGCCTGCGCCGGGCCGGCGAGGCCGACGTCCGGTGCAGCAGGCCGTGACCGGCGTCGGCCCTGAAGCTGGCGCTGAGCGTCGTGGTCATCGGGTGATCATCTCGACGCCGGAGGCGGACTCTGGCGGCGTCGCGTCGCTGTCGTTGTCGCTGATGCCGATGCTCTCGTCGGTCCGGTCCGCACGGACCACGACCGCCGACACCAGCCGTACGCCGGCCAGCCGGACCAGTTCGCCGGTCGAGCTGATCGCGGTGGCCGAGGACCGGCCCGCGGTCACGATCGCGACCGCCCGCGACGTCCAGGTGCGCAGATGCTCGGCGCCGAGCGCAGGGGACAGGCTTGCCAGCGTGAGCACCAGGTCGGCCTCGCCCCAGGCGGCGTTCAGCTCCTCGTCCGGGCCGGGCTCGCCGCCTTGGTGGCGACCCTCGGCCGGCGGGGCGTTCCGCTCGGGCAGGTGGACGATGACGGAGTCGCCGCCGTCGTTGGCGCGCGACTCGTGTGTTCCGGGTGAGGTCACGCCGAGCGCGGCAGCCAGCGCGCCGGTGCCGGACAGGTCCGCGGCCAGCACACGCTTGCCGTCCTCGGCGTACGACATCGCCAGCGAGGCCACCACCAGCGCGCTGACCTCGACGTTGTCGACGCTGACGACCGCGAGCGCGGGCTTCGGCGTCTCCTTCCAGCACACGGCGTCCTGCAGGTGGCGTACGACGAGCTGGACCACCGGCTTCAGCATGGTCGCGCGCTGCACGTAGCGCGGCAGCGGCCGCCAGCGGACCCGCGGCGGACGTCCGATGCTCAGCCGGACCCGGGTGCCGAGTGCCCGCGCGATGTCCTGCCGGCGCCACAGCTTGTCCGAGATCAGCGCCCGGACGACGACGAACCCGAGCCCGATGAACAGCCCGGCCAGCAGGCCCGCACCGAGGTTGATCACCAGCGCCCGGCGAGCCGAGTGCGGGACGGGCGCGGCCTCGTCCAGTACCTGGCTGCTGCTCATCCTCGCTTCCGCGACCTCCTGGTCTCCGATCTGCTGGTCGATGAACACGAGCCGTTCCTTGGCGCGGATCAGCCTCTCCCAGTAGTCCGGCTTGGTCGCGCCTTCCGGCGGCTTGGACGGATCGCCACCGCGTGCGCGGACGTCCGCCTCCGCCTCGCTGACCGCCCTCTGGGCGGTAATGAGGTCGCGGCGCAGCGGCACCGCCTGCAGCACGACCTGCTCCTGCCGGAACTCCAGGTATGCGGTCGCCAGCGTGCCGGCCAACGCGGTGGCCTCGGCGCTGGTCGGAGCGCTCGCGACGATCTCCAGCACCCGGTCGGTCTCCGCCGTCACGACGTAGCGCTGCAGCAGGTCGTCCGGGGTGTCGGGCAGCTTGAGCTCCTCGATCACCCGGCTGGCCACACTGTGCGTGGTCGCGAGGCTGACGTCGGTGGCCATCGCCTCGGCCGGATCGTCGCCGTCGCGGTGGGTGAGCAGGATCTTCGCGGACGAGTTGCTGGCCGGTGGCAGCACCACCGGCAGCGCCAGCGCGGCGGCCAGGCCGGCCAGAGCGAACATGATCCAGAGCCGCTTGTGCCGCCGGACCGCGTCGAACAGGAATCGGAACGTGACCAGGTTGTCTGGCGGATAGCTGCTGGATCGCTCGTCATCGTCGTACAGCTCGTCGTCGTCGTACCAGGTGCGGCCGGCCCGCGGCTCGGCGCTGCTCCACTGCTCGGTCACGATGTCGTCCTCCTAGCCACCCCGCTGAGGAGGGTCGGCAGCCTCGAGCCGTTGCGGCGCGCCTGCGAGACACGGCCGATGGTGCGGTCGGTCGGGTCGGGGTCGGCGACGATCAGTCCGTCGATGGTGCGGTCGTCGGCAGCCGCGGCGACGGCCAGCCGGGCCAGCTCCTCCGCGGTGACCGCGCCGGCGGACAGGCCTATCACCGTCGTCGTGGTGTGCAGCGCGCCCGCGAGCTGCGGCGCGTGCCGGTCGACGACGATCAGCTGGACGTCCAGCGCGACCTTCGGTGGCGCGTCGCCGAACTGGGCGCCGGCGCCGAGCAGCCGGCGTTGTGACACCTCCAGGGAGGTGGCCTCGTCCGGTTCGTCGTCGTCCAGCAACGAGGTCGCCGACTCGTGATGGGTGTCGACCACCAGCGCGGTGGGGATTCCGATCGAGGTCGCGAACGCGGCCAGCTGCGGGCCGAGCGGCAGCGCCTTTTCGTCGTCGGCGAAGGTGAGCACCGCGAGCGATGCCGGTGGACCACCCTTCACGTCCAGGCCGAGCCGGTGCAGCGTCTTGCGCAGGCTCCAGGCGTCGACCGCGCTCGGGGTGTAGCGCTCGAGCAGGTTCTCCCAGTCGGACATGTCCTTGGCCCGATACGACGAGACCGATGCCAGCACCGGGATCCCGACCGCGTCGGCGATCTCGTCCCGCAGCCGCAGCCTGCGGTCGCCGCGAGCGACAGCGAGGATGGCCACGCAGCCGACGATGAGCCCGGCGAGCGCGCCGAGCAGCCCGTACAGCGCAAGGTGGGTGACCCAGCTGCCGCCGCGGGCGGTGGTCGCCTCCTCGAGGACCCGGGCGCCGGTCTTCTTGCCGAGGTCGCCGGGCAGCTTCTGCTCGGTGCTGATGAACACCAGGTAGACCTCGGCGACCGCGTTCGCCAGCTGCATGGACTGCTGCGCCGACGTGCCGCGGGCCTTGATCTCGATCACGTCCGGCGTCACGGCCACGACCTTGACCCGCTCCCGGACCCGCTCGGTGTTCAGCGGCGGAGTGAGGTTCTGGCCGGCGCTCTTGAGGACGGGTTCGCTGTTCGCGATGAACACCTGGGTGTCGATGCTCTGCGTGCCGGCGGTGTTCTGCGCGTTGTTCGTCGCGGGTGGTGGCAGGACGACGAGCGAGGTGGCTGAGTACATCGGCGGCCTGAGCAGCCCGACCCCGACGCCGGCGAGCAGGCCGATGGCGGCGATGGCCGCGACAGCCCGCTTGTGTCGCCGCACTGCTCGCCAGGACTTCTTGACGTCCAGTTCCTGCGTGCTCACAGGTCCTCCAGTCGAACGTCGGCGACGGGTCGTAGGTAGTAGGTCGTGGGTAATAGAGGGCCGACCGGCCGCGCTGATACATCCGCGGTTACATCACGGCTGCGTCACAGGGGAAAACGAAACATGCTGACCAGCGGTGTCGCCGGCCGGACCCGGCCGCTGCCGACCAGCGTGGTGGCCGGGACCTTCTGCCCGAACCGGCCCGAGTACCAGCCCAGCACCGGCTCGGTCTCACCGCGGTGCGCGGTCCAGCTGAGGCCGTCCGGCAGCTCGGCGGTGGCCGTCGTCGTACCGTCGTCGGCCTCCCACTCCAGCCGGGCGACCGCTCCGTCCAGCGCGACCCGGACGTCCGGGCCGAGGTGGTACGCCAGTCGCACGTCCTGCGCGCTCGCGCCGTCCAGCTGGTCGGTGACGCGCAGCGTCCGCTGCTCGCGGTCGAGTGCGACCGTGCGCCGGTGCACGACGGGCTGGTCCAGCGCCTGGTAGCCGTCGTGCTCCGCGGTCCACCTCGCCACCGCGGCGCCGTCGCCGGTCACCTCGAGCTCCCGGCTGTTCGCCTGTCGGACCCACAGGAACGGCCCGCCGGATGCGGACTGGTCCCGCCCACCGACCTGCAGCGTGTTGTGCCCGAGGGTGGACCGGAAGTAGTGCCGCCACACCGGCTCACCGTGGTAGCAGTAAGTGCCGGGATCGGCGAGGACATCCACGCCGCCGACCCGGACCTCGAGCGAGAGCGCGTCCGCGTGTGCGTGCGCGGCGATGGACAGGAACCCGTGCGGCCCGCCGTCGCAGCGGCACCAGATCTCCGGCAGCCCGTCGTCGGAGGTCCGTAGCACGGTCAGGCCCGCGTCGGCGAACCGCCACGGCCGCCGGGCCGGACGCGCGGGCGCGATCCGGCGGCCGGCGGACAGCGCTCCCACCAGCGCGCTGACCGTGTCCGGCGCGGTCTCCGGCCACCACGGGGCCGGGCCGACGACCGCGGCGCCGAGCGCCAGGAACGCCGACCAGCTGTGCGGGTCCGGCGGGTCGACCACCAGCACCCGGCCCTCGTCGTCGTCACCTTGCCGCGCCGGGCGCAGCGTCTCGTCGAGCACACCGGCGCCGGCATCCACCGTGCGCGCCAGCAGCGCCAAGGTCCGCGGGCCGAGTGGATGCCCGGCGGCGTCCGCCTCCACCGCGGCCAGCAGGGCGAGCTCGGCGACGAAGCGGTGGTAGTCGGTCGCGAGCTCGCGGTTCAGCCCGGACGGGAACGTGTTCGCCTGCAGCTCGCGCTGCAGCAACGACGCCGCGGACGCGCGCCAGCGGGCGCTCTGCCGGAACCAGGGGAAGGCGCAGGCGCCGACGAGCTGGCCGGCCGCCTCGGCGATCACGTGGTTGTTGGCCGACGAGCCGCGGCTGCGGAACGCGGCCAGGTAGCGCTGGTGCCAGTAGATCTGCCGCAGCGCGTCGTCGTTGTCGTCGAACAGCTCGGTGACCGGTGCCCAGCCGGCCAGCAGCCGCCGGATCCAGGCCCAGCTGATCAGCCGGATGCCGGCCTCGATGCCGCTGGTCCAGTGCACGCCGGACAGGAACGGGTTGTCACGCCACCAGGACCGCAGCTGCTCGGCGACCCGCTCGGCGTACACGTCGTCGCCGGTCAGGTACCAGGCGGCCGCGAGCTGCGTCAGGTGGTGGTGCCGGGACAGCTCCCACACCTGCTTGATGTTCCCGACCTGGTCCTCGGAGCGGTGGTTGACCCGGAACGCGTACTGCGCCGGGTCGGACCGCCGGCCGGTGACCGGGTCGCGGAACCAGTCCGGCGACCGCAGGTCGGTGCGCGGCACGCCGAGCACCTCCAGGTTCCCGGCCAGGATCGCGTCCGCGACGGCGATCACCGCCTTGCGTGCCTGCTCGGGTACGCGGTCCGCGGTGCCGTCCGGCAGTACCGCGGTGAACCGCCGGTCCGGTACGACGGGTGGCTGCCCGATCCCGGTCGCGCCCGGCCGGACCTGTCGGGAGGTCCATGTCGTACGACGCCCGTGGTCGACGGTCCGCCAGACCAGCTCGGCCGGCGACATCCGGCGCAGCCGGCGGACGTACCAGCCCACCGACTGGCGGCTCACACCTGCTCCGGCCGGCCGCTGGCCAGGCTGCGCTCCACCGCGACGGTCGCCGCGGTGGTGACGATCAGCGACTCGAACGGGATCGGCATCGGGTCCCCGCCGCGGACCGCGGCCACGAACCGCTCCAGCTCGGTGCGCTGGCCCTTGTCGGTGCCGCCGCGGGCACGCTTGGCGACCGGGCGCCGGCCGGTCCACGCGGTAGCCCGCTGGAAGTTGTCCAGCCGGGCGCTGCGCCCGCCGGTGGCCGCGTCGAACGTCTCCTTCGGGAACCGGCCGTTGCCGCCGGTGACGTAGCTCAGCGTCCCGGTCGAGCCGTTCTCGAACCGCAGCGTCACCTGCAGGTCGCCGGCTCCCGGCCCGGCGACGGCGTACACCTCGACCGGCAGGCTGTCGAACCACCAGCCGAGCGTGTCGATGAAGTGCCCGCCCTCGCCGATGAACCGGCTGCCCTCGTGCTCGCTCAGGTACCAGCTGCCGGCGTCAAGCCGGCCGGCGTTCACCAGGTAGCGGGCCGTGCCGGGTTCGCCGGCCTGGCCGAACCGGGACCGCAGGTCGGTCAGCAGCGGCGCGAACCGGCGGTTGAAGCCGACCATCACCCGGTCGTTTCCGGTCGCCGCGACGACATCCAGGACCTTGTCGATCTCCGCCCGGGTGAGCGCCAGTGGCTTCTCCACGAAGACGGTCTTCCCGGCCTCGAGCGCACGGCAGGTCAGATCCGCGTGCGAGCTGTGCCGGGTGACCACGAAGACAGCGTCCAGCGACTCGTCCTCAAGTACCGCGTCGGCACTGGTCGAGATCGCCTCGAAGCCGAACCGGCGCTGCGCGTTCGCGGCCGACAGCGACTTGTTCGTCGCGACGTGCGCGAGCACCACGTTCTCGTCCTTGGCCAGGTGCGGCAGCAGCATCGAGGACGCGTAGTTGCCGGCGCCGATGAACCCGAGCCGTACCGCCGAGCCCTTCCGGGCCGGCCGCTCGGCGGCGGTCCCCGGGCCGATCAGCGCGGTCCGCGGGCGGGGCGCCTCGAGCGGTACGTCGGCGGTGTCCGGGTACTCGAACAGGAAGCCCACACCAGGCATCGCGCCGGAGCCGAGCTGCTGGTACACCTCGGTCGCGTCCGCGATCGGGAAGACCCGGGCGATCAGCGAGGACAGGTCGATCTGCTCGCGCGCGATCAGGTCGACGAAGCACTCTAAGTTGCGGCGCTCGGTCCACCGGACGTAGCCGGCCGGGTAGTCGATGCCCTCCAGCTCGTAGCGGTCGTCGTACCGCCCCGGTCCGTACGACCGGGAGAACCGGACGTCGAGCTCCTTGTCGTAGTAGGCGTTCCAGGGCAGGTCCAGCTTGGTCTTGCCGATGTCGACCACCCGGGCGCGATCCCGGGCCAGCCGCGCGGCCACCTCGACCGGGCCGTTCGTCGCGCCGCCGGCGGCGATCAGCACGTGGTCGGCGCCGAGCCCGTTGCTCGCTTCGCCGAGCGCCCGCTCCAGCGCGGCGACGCCGGCGTCGTCCGGTGCGGCGCAGAGCAGCGCGCCGGCCTTCTCCGCCATCCGGCAACGGTCCTCGACCATGTCCAGCCCGAACACCCGGACCCCGGAGGCGACCAGCAGCCGCACCACCAGCTGGCCGACCAGGCCGAGCCCGACCACGACCGCGGTGTCGCCCAGCTGTACCTCGGAGCGGCGCACGCCGTGCATCGCGATCGCGCCGACGGTGGAGAACGCCGCGTGTTCCGGCGCGACGCCGTCCGGGACCGGTACGCAGAGGTTGACCGGGATCCAGTTGTACTCGGCGTGCAGCGCGAACTCGTTGCCGGCCGCGGCGACCAGCTGGCCGACGCTGAACTCATCGGCACCCTCGCCGACCTCGGTGACCACACCGCACAACGAGTAGCCGAGCGGTGTGTACGAGTCGAGCCGGTTCATCACCTTCTTGTAGGTGCTGACCGCGCCCTGCTGGGTGACCGACTCCAGCACCTTCTTCACCTGGTCCGGCCGCGCCCGCGCCTTGCCGAGCATCGACATCCGGGCCTCGCCGACCTTCATCAGCTCGGTACCGGTGGAGATGAGCGAGTAGAGCGAGCGGACGAGAACCCCGCCCGGGGCGCACGCGGGCGGCGGTACGTCGAGCACCGCCAGCTCGCCGGACTTGTAGTTCTGCGCGACCTGTTTCATCTCGTCCTTCTCACAGTGATGTCATGGGACGTCATAGGGAGGTGGAGACACCCAGTGCGCGCATGTGGCGGCACCAGGTCTCCAGAGTCAGGAGCTGCCAGATCTGCTTGGAACGGTCCTCGCGGCCGGAGCGCTCGTCGGCCACCAGCTGGTTCAGCGCGGGGCGCTGCAGGAAGCCGCCTGCGACCAGCTCGCCGTTCAGCAGCACGTCGTCGATCAGCTCGCGCAGGTCGTTGCCGATCCAGGCCCGCAGCGGCGCGCTGAACGACGCCTTCGGCCGGTAGATGATCTCCTTCGGCAGCCATGCCTCGGCCGCGCGCTTCAGCGCGACCTTGCCCTGCCGGCCCTTGATCTTGTCCGTACCGGGGATCGAGAACGCGGCCCGGAACACCTCCGGGTCCACGAACGGCACCCGCACCTCGGTGGACGCGGCCATGCTCGCGCGGTCGGTATAGGTCAGGTTCAGCCCGGGCAGGAACAGCTGGGCGTCGGCCTGGCACATCCGGTTCACGTGGTCGACGAGCCGGGTGTCGTGGTAGATCGCGCTGTGCTCGTCGACCAGCTTGCCGACGTACGGCGCGAGGCCCGGGTCCAGCAGTCCGGCCAGCTCCTCGGTGTCGTACATGGTGTAGCTGCGCCGGAACGCCGCCTCCTCCTCGAGCTCGGCGAAGGTGAGGAACCGCTTGGCCCAGCGGGCGTAGCGCAGCCCGCGGCCGTTCGCGGTCACCGGCATCGCGCCGACTGCCCGTCCGACACCGCTGCGCAGCAGGCCGGGCAGCCGCTGGTAGCGGGCGGCCATGACGCAGGCCAGGTGCTTGCGGTACCCGCCGAACAGCTCGTCCGCGCCCATCCCGGACAGCAGCACCTTGACGCCGGCCGCCCGGGCCGCGTCGCAGATCAGCAGCACGTTGATCGCCGCCGGGTCGCCGATCGGCTCGTCCAGGATGTCGACGATCCGGGGGAGCAGGTCGACCACGTCCGGCGCGATCTCGATCTCGTGCAGGTCGATGCCGAACTGCGCGGCCACCTTGCGGGCGTACACCGCGTCGTCCGGCATCGCCTCGAGCTTGTGGTCCTCGGGGCGGAACGTGATCGTGTACGCGTCGACGCCCGGATCGGCCCGCTTCGCGAGCACCGTGATCAGGCTGGAGTCCAACCCCCCGGACAGGAACGTCGAAACACCCACGTCGGCGACCATGTGCGCGTTCACCGAGTCCTCGATCACCGCGCGCAGGTCGGCCGGCGGTCCTGCGGCGGCCTCGGCCGCGACGTCGGCCACGCGCCAGTAGCTCTGCTGCCGGCTGGTGCCGTCGGGGCGGAACTCGGCCCAGGAGCCGGTCGGGAGCTTCTCCACGCCTTCGATCGCGCAGCGCTGCTCGGGCAGCCAGTAGTACAGCATCGAGGCGATCAGGCCGCCCGGGTCCGTCCGCAGCTCGGAGCCGACCGCGGACACCAGCGCCTTCAGCTCGGAGGCGAAGATCACGCCGCGCTGCCGGCGGAGGTAGTACAGCGGCTTGATGCCGAGCGGGTCGCGGACCAGGAACAGGCTGCCGCTGCGCTCGTCCAGGATCGCGAACGCGAACATGCCGCGGAACCTGCTCAAGCAGTCGGGCCCCCAGCGCCGCCAGGCCTCCAGCACCACCTCGGTGTCGGAGTGCGTCCGGAACCGAACCCCGCTGCTCACCAGCTCGGCGCGCAGCTGCTTGTAGTTGTAGAGCTCGCCGTTGTAGCTGATCGTCAGGCCCTCTTTGGTCACCGGCTGGTCGGCGGCGGCCGACAGGTCGATGATCGAGAGCCGGCGATGCGCGAGGTACGCGGTGAACCGGTCGTTCTCGACGCAGTGGATTCCGCTCGCGTCCGGCCCGCGGTGCGCGATCCGCTCGTTCATCGTGAGCGCGAGAGCCTTGCCGTCGTCCTGCTGGTAGCAGCCGGCGATCCCGCACATCGTCAGACCCCTGTCGTCAGATCGTCGTAGACCTCGAGGTACGCCTTCGCCTGGTGCTTCCAGGCCAGCACCTGCTGGACCCGTTCGCGCCCGAGCGCGCCCATCCGCTGCCGGCGCGGCTCGTCATCGGCCAGCTCGATGATCGCCCGCGCGTACTTCTCCACGTCGTTCGGCTCGACGTACAGCGCGGCGTCACCGGCCGACACCCGGGTCTCGGTCAGGTCGAACGCGACGACCGGGAGCTCGAAGGCCATGTACTCCATCGTCTTGTTCATGGTGGACACGTCGTTGAGCGGGTTCTTCGGGTCCGGCGAGACGCCGATGTCGGCGCTCGACATCACCTGCTTGACGTCCTCGTCGGGCACGCGCCCGGTGAACTCGACGTGCCCGGCCAGGCCCAGCTCGTCGCGCAGCGCGACCAGCTCGTCGAAGCAGTCGCCGCCGCCGATCAGCGTGAACGCGATGTCGGTCCGGCCCAGCTTGTTGACCAGCTCGTCGGCGGCCCGGACGACGATGTCGACGCCGTCCTGCGGACCCATCACACCGATGTAGGAGGCCAGGATGCGCCGGCCGCGCTTGCTCGACTCGTCGACCTCCCCGCGCCGCAGCCGGTCCGGATCCGGCCCGGTACGTACCACCGTCACGTCGTCGGTGGCCTTGCCGCTGCGGGTGACCGCGATCCGCCGGTACGAGTCGTTGGTGGAGATCACGTGGTCCGCGGCGCGGTGCGTGGTCCGCTCCAGGAACCGCAGTCCCTTGTACGGCAGGCCGGCGCCGCCCTCGGGGAAGCGGGACAGGTACAGCTCCGGGCACAGGTCGTGGTGGTCGAACACGAACTTCGTGCCGTCCAGCCGGCGCAGCAGCATCGCGATCGGCCAGAAGATGTCCGGCGGGTTGCAGGCCTGCAGCACCTTGAGCTTGCCGCGGCGGCGCGCCTTGAGCACCAGCCGGAGCGTCGCCAGGAACGAGTACGCGTACTCGATCACGAAGCCGATCTTGCTGCCGCCCGGCGCGTACGGCTTGTACTTGTAGATCGCGACGTCGTCCACTTCGTGGTACGACGGGTCGCCCGGCGCCTTCGGGCAGACCACCGAGACGTCGTACCCGGCGCCGACCAGGGCCTGGCACTCGAGCCAGACCCGCCGGTCGAACGGGACCGGCAGGTTCTGGACGATGATCAGGACACGGGGTTTGTCCGTACTGCTGGTCACCAGCCGACTCCCTCGTACCCGGGCAGCGCCTCGACGCCCGCGCCGAGCCGGCCGCTGAGGTCGATGGTGCGCGGCGGGGGACAGGTCATCAGGGCCTCGACCACGGCGCTGTCGTTCGACGACACCAGCGCGAGGTCGGCACCGGACAGCGCCTGCACCGGGTCGTCGGTCAGCACTCGCCGCAGGTGCGGCAGCTTGGACTCGACGTGCCGGCGGTTCGCGCCGACCAGCCGGCTCGGGTTCACTATCGAGTCGTAGATCCGCAGGTTGTAGCCCTTGCCGATCAGCCGCTCGGCCAGCTCCACGCTCGGGCTCTCGCGCAGGTCGTCGGTGGAGGTCTTGAAGCTCAGTCCGAGCAGCGCGACCTCGCGGCCGGCGTCGGAGGCGACGACCCGGTCGACGACGTCGCGGACGACGAGCTCGTTGGTGGCCAGCGTGCCGGCCAGCAGCGGCAGGTCGGTGTCGTTCACCCGGGCCAGGTGCAGCACCGAGCGCAGGTCCTTCGGCAGGCAGGAGCCGCCGAACGCGAAGCCCGGCTTCAGGTAGTACGGCGAGATGTTCAGGCTGGTGTCCTGGCAGAACAGCTCCATCACCTGGCGCGAGTCCACTCCGTAGAAGCGGAAGATCCGGCCCATCTCGTTGGCGAACGAGACCTTGGTGGCGTGGAACGCGTTGCAGGCGTACTTGAGCGCCTCCGCACTGCGGACCTCGACCACCTGGACCTCGGTGCCGAGGAAGCCGAACAGCTCGGTCAGCGCTGCGCCGACCCGCGGGTTCGCGGTGCCGACCACCACGAACGGCGGCGCGAAGAAGTCGGCCAGACCCGAGCCCTCGCGGAGGAACTCCGGGCACATCGCGGTCCCGAACGAGAAGTCCGAGCCGGCCGCGGCCAGCACCGGGCCGACCACGTCCTCGACCGTGCCCGGCGGCACCGTGCTGCGAACCACCACGCTGTGGAAACCTGACGCCGGCGCCGCCACCGAGCGCGACGTCGCGGCGATGTCCTGCACCGCGTTCCGGATGTGGGTCAGGTCGGTGCCGCCGCTCGGGCTGGACGGCGTACCCACGCACACCAGCGAGACGTCCGCACCGTCCAGCGCCTCGCGTGGATCCGTGGTCGCGTGCAGCGAGCCGACCGCGACCGCTTTCGCGATCAGCTCCTCGAGCCCCGGCTCGACCACGGGGCTGCGACCCTGCGTGATCGGATCCACCTTGGCGGTGTCCACATCGACACCCCAGACGTCGTGGCCGTTGGCCGCCAGACAGGCAGCCGTCACCGAACCGACGTAGCCCAGGCCGAACACCGCAACCTTCATCGCGCCCCCCACCATCATTCAGGCGAACCCCGTGAACCGCCTAGATAGAGCACCGATGACCCGCCCTGATACATCTCGCCGCCGAGATTCCTGCGCCCGCGCGCGACTACCGTTGGTGAGTAGATTGTGCGTTCGTGACTGCAAGTACTCGGAGTGATCATGGAAGCGCTGTACGACCTGCCATCCGGTGGCCGTGTCTGGGTGGTGGACACCGCGACCGCCGGGCAGAACCTCGGAGTGGTCCAGCTAGGCGGCGTCCGTGCCGTGAGCGGTGAAGGTCACCCGGATTTCGTCATCGAGCGCGATGTTCAGCGATGCGTCCAAGGCCTTCGCCAGTCGCGCGAGCAGGGGCAGGGTGGGAACTGCGTCGGATCCTTCGAGCCGTGAGATCTTCGCCTGCGTCAGTCCAGCACGGTCCGCGAGTTCGCGCTGGGTGAGGCCGAGCTCGGTGCGGCGCTCGTACACAGCCTGTGCGAGAGCCATGGAGAGGCGAATCTCGCGGCGGGCTTCAGTGACCTCGTCCGGTTCGCTCATATCGTCGGCGAGCTTCCGCTCGCGCAGGGTCTTCCATCGACTGTGGTTCACGGCCCGAGCTCTCCTTCCTCGATGGTCCGGACGAACTCGTCATGCGCTGGTCCGTGCTCAGCTTCGCAAACCTTCTTCGCCCGCCTCGCGCGTTCGACCTCGTTCTCCTCGCGCATCCGCGTCTTGCGGAACACGGTCAGCAGTACCGCGGTCCGATCGGGTGTCAGCCAGTAGGTAATGCGCATCGCCGCGCCGTCCAAGGTCGGCCGCAACTCTCGAACGCCATCGCCCAGATGACGCGCATACGGTTCGCCGAGTGAGGCGGCGTACTCAGCGAGTAGCCCGACGTACTCATCGATCTTCAGGAAGTGCTTGGCCGGCAGGGCTTGCAGCCAGTCGCGGACCTCAGGCTCGAGCTCGATCGTGTAGAGCCGGTCCACGGCCACAGAGTATATGTCGTCAACGACATACGCAACGCGTGAGGCCGGATGCGCGGCGGCAGGACCAGCACGGCAAGGTCGTCGGAAGAGGTGGTCAGCCGTCGACGCCACGGTCGGGTGGCTGACGGGTGGGAGCGTTCGTCGGCGGACGGGAGGCGCGGTTGCCGAGGCTGTCGGGATCGGGCCGCCGCACACCGGTCAGCGGCGGGACCGCACCGAGCGCTTTCTGCACGACCATCTGGCTGCTCTGGCGGTACCTCTGTTCCAACACGGCGACCCGCTCGGCACCGGCACGGAAGGCCTGCTCACCGATCGTCCGCCCGTACTCCGCGGCCCGGGCCTGGGCCCGGGGTTCCTTCGGGTGGTCCGGCAGGTCCCGCAGCACGACGAACGCCGGCCGCATGGCGTCCTCGAACCACGTCTTGGCCTGCGCGGCGTCGCGCTGGCCGCGCTGCAGGTCCGGCAGGTCGCTGGCTTCGTACAGTAGGCCGCCGACCACCCGCCACTGGCGGTCGGTCGGCTCGATCACCAAGCGGCGCAGCACGTCGTCGCTGCCGAGGTCCGAGACCTCGCCGAGCCGCTCGGCGAGCGCGTCGGCCGCGGCGGCGAGGTGCGGGTACTTCACCTCCTCGGGGGCGGACTTGAGGCGCGGCGCGATCTCCTCCAGGCCGAGTACGTCGATGAAGCGGTCCAGGTTGCGGAGCGTCCAGGCGTCGATCCCGCCCTCGACCAGGGCGCGGGCCGACGCGTCCCCGTGGTAGGCAGCGCGCTCCTCGGGGTCGCCGATCCGGCGGCCGACCGGCATCAGCAGATGGGCGTTCTCGTGCAGCACGGCGCGCAACGCGCTGCGGTAGCGCATCAGTGTCCGCACGTCGTGCTCCTGACCACGCTGGTCGAACATCTCCTGGAGCGGCTCGATGATCTCGCGCTGGTCGAAGTGCAGAGTCCCGTCCCATCCCGCGATCGCGATGTGGTCGCCGACGTTCGGCGGCATCGGCGCGAGCCGGCCGTTCCACGAGCTGTGGTGCGCACCGCTGATCACGCGCGCCGCGTCGGCCGCGCGACCCAGCAGCTCGCGGCGGCTCTGTACCCCACGCCGGGTGCGGCCCGCGGCCCGGAACGGGGGCGTGCTCACCGGGGCGACCGGCGCAGCGCGTCGGCGAGCTTGGCAAGCGTCTCGCTCATCCCCCGGATCGCGGACCGCTCGCGGGCGTCCTCGGCCTCCGCGGCGATCCGCCCGATCTCGGCGATCCCCGCCTCGGCCCGGGCGATCCGCTCCATGACCGTGCCACCGTCCCGTTCAGCCCGTGACAGCGCGGTGACCGCCCGCGTCATCCGGTCCGCCGCCTCCGGCGAGATCTCGGCCTCCCACACCTGTAGCAGCTCCTCCGCGTTCGGCCGCTGGTCCGGCGGCTCGAGGGACGGCACGACAGCCCGCAGCCGGGCCAGCGCATCCACCGCGGCAGCCAGGTCGAGCCGGCCGAGGATCCACGCCCGGTGGGCTTCCTTGTACCGCGCTACGAAGTCGTCGTAAGTCATGAGTGCCTCATCACTCGCCGTAGTGCCCCAATCTTGCCCGCTGGAACCTCGAATCCGGTGTATCAGAGTGACGGCTCGCTGATCTGTAGGTGTGGACGGCTGGTCTGGCTGCGAGGAGACGATTGATGAGGGTTCTGGTCACCGGGGACCGCGGGTACATCGGCGGGGTCCTGGTCCCGTTCCTGCGGAACGCCGGGCACGAGATCGACGGCCTGGACGTAGGCCTCTACGAGGGCTGCGACTTCAACGGCGGGCCGGAGCCGATCGGCGACCGCCGGCCTGTGGACATGCGGGACGTGAATCCAGAGGATCTGGCCGGGTACGACGCGGTGGTCTGCCTCGCCGCGCTGTCCAACGACCCGCTCGGCCACCTGAACCGCGACGCGACCTACTCGGTCAACCTGGACGGCACGGTCCGTCTCGCCGAGGCCGCCAAGGCTGCCGGGATCGAGCGGTTCCTGTTCGCGTCGTCGTGCAGCCTGTACGGCGCCGCCGGCTCCGACGCGGTCGGCGAGGACGCCGAGATGTTCCCGGTGACGCCGTACGGCGAGACCAAGGCGCTGGCCGAGCAGGAGCTGTCCAAGCTCGCCGACGACAACTTCACCCCGACGTACCTGCGCAACGCGACGGCGTACGGAGCCTCGCCGCGGCTGCGGCTGGACATCGTGGTGAACAACCTGACCGGGATCGCGGTCACCACCGGCGAGGTCCGGCTGCAGAGCGACGGCTCGCCCTGGCGCCCGCTGGTGCACATCGAGGACATCAGCCGGGCGTTCCTGGCGGTGCTCGAGGCGCCGCGCGAGCTGGTTCACGACGAGGCTTTCAACGTCGGCCGGTCAGAGGACAACGTGCAGGTGCGCGACATCGCCGAGATGGTCCGCGACGCGGTGCCGGGGTCGACGCTGACCTTCGCCGAGGGAGCCGGGCCCGACCTGCGGAACTACCGGGTCGACTTCGCCAAGCTGAACGCGACGTTCCCCGACCTGCGGCTGGAGTGGACCGTCCGGGACGGCGTCGAGGAGCTCGCGTCGGCGTACGACGAGCACGGGCTGACCTTCGACGAGTTCGGCTCGGCGTACTTCACCCGGCTGCGCCGGCTCCAGCAGCTGCTGTCGAAGGGCCTGGTCGACGACCAGCTCCGGCGGCAGACCGATGCGCAGTTCCCGGGACCGGGATCGACCTTCTTCGAGGAGAGCAACTGATGGGCGACGCACCAACCGAGAAGGCGCCGAGCTGTCGCCTCTGCGCTCAGCCGCTGACGCGAACGTTCGTCGACCTGGGCATGTCGCCGCCGTGCGAGAGCTACCTGCGCGCCGACCAGCTGGACGACCCGGAGGCCTTTTACCCGCTGCACGTCCGGATCTGCGAGAACTGCCTGCTGGTCCAGCTACCGGCGTACGTCGCGGCCGAGGACGTGTTCAGCGACTACCTGTACTTCTCGTCGTACTCGACCAGCTGGGTGGCACACGCCGCGCGGTTCGTCAGTGAGATGACCGACCGGCTGCGGCTCGGGCCGGACAGCTTCGTGGTCGAGGTGGCCAGCAACGACGGCTACCTGCTGCAGCACGCGGTGGCGCGAGGGATCCGGGCGCTCGGCATCGAGCCGGCGGCCAACGTGGGGGAGGTGGCCCGCGAGAAGGGCGTGCCGACCGAGACGATGTTCCTCGGCGAGGAGACCGGCAAGGATGTCGCCGAGCGGCACGGGAAGGCCGACCTGGTGGTCGGGAACAACGTGTTCGCGCACGTCCCGGACCTGCTCGACTTCGTCCAGGGCCTGCGCGCGCTGGTCGCCGACGACGGCATCGTCTCGCTGGAGTTCCCGCACCTGCTGCGGCTGATCGAGGGCCGGCAGTACGACACGATCTACCACGAGCACTACTCATACCTCACCCTCCGGACTGCGGCCGACGCGCTGGCGACCGGCGGGCTCCGGGTGGTCGACGTGCAGGAGCTGCCGACGCACGGCGGCTCGCTCCGGGTGCTGGCGCAGCCGGTCGAGACCGCCGGTGAGCCGTCGGACCTGGTCCAGAAGGTGCTCGCCGACGAGCGCGAGGCCGGGCTGCACTCGGTGGAGGGCCACGCCGGGTTCGCCCGCGATGTGCTCGCGATCAAGTCCGACCTGGTCGAGTTCCTGGTCACCGCGCAGCGCGAGGGCAGGTCGGTCGCGGGGTACGGCGCGCCCGGCAAGGGCAACACGCTGCTGAACCACTGCGGGATCCGCGAGGACCTGCTGCCGTTCACGGTCGACCGCAGCCCGCACAAGCACGGCATGTACCTGCCCGGGACGCACATCCCGATCCATCCGCCGGAGCGCCTCGCCGAGGTGCGTCCGGACTACATCGTGATCCTGCCGTGGAACCTGCGGGAGGAGATCGTCCACCAGCTCGGATACGCACGAGAGTGGGGCGCGAGGTTCGTCGTACCCATTCCGCGCCTCGAAGTGATCTGAACACGGCAGACACGACATAGGGAGGGGTTCCATGAAGGTCGTGATCTTCTGCGGGGGGCTCGGGCTACGCATGCGCAGCGGGGTCGACTCCGCACCGAAGCCCATGATGACGATCGGCGACCGGCCGGTCCTGTGGCACATCATGCGGTACTACGCGCACTTCGGCCACAACGAGTTCATCCTGTGCCTCGGCTGGGGCGCGGCCGCGGTGAAGCAGTACTTCCTGCACTACGACGAGACGCATTCCAACGACTTCGTGATGACCAAGGGCGGCCAGCAGGTCGAGCTGCTCGACTCCGACATCAGCGACTGGAAGATCACCTTCGTCGACACCGGCATCGACACCAGCATCGGGGAACGGCTGCGGCGGGTGCGTCCGTACCTGGAGGACGACGACATCTTCCTGGCCAACTACGGCGACGTACTGACCGATGCCCCGATGGACAAGATCGTCGACAAGTTCGCGGCCAGCGACGTGACGGCCAGCCTGCTCGCGGTACGCCCGCAGGCGTCGTTCCACCTGGTCGAGTTCGGGTCCGACGCCCGGATCAGCGGGCTGCGCTCGGCCGCCGACCTGCCGCTGTGGATCAACGGCGGCTATTTCGTGCTGCGGCAGGGCGTCTTCGACGTCCTGAACGAGGGCGAGGATCTGGTCGGCGACGCGTTCCCGCGGCTGGCGGTCGAGAACAAGCTCCAGGCGGTGCCGTACCACGGATTCTGGGCACCGATGGACACGCTCAAGGAGCGCAGCGCGCTGGAGGAGTTGTACCGCAGCGGCAACAAGCCGTGGGCGGTCTGGTCGCGGACCAACGGCAACGGCCACCACGGTGACCCCAACGGCAACGGCATCGTCGAGCTGCTGACGCCGGAGATCGCGGCGGTCTGATGCTGCCGCTCTCTCTCGGTCTCGCAGACCGGCCGCATCTGGTCGCGCTCGGCGCCCATCCGGACGACATCGAGATCGGCTGCGGCGGCACGCTGCTGCGGCTGGCCGAGGCGGAGCCGGGGCTGACCGCGGAGTTCGTGATAGCCACCGGAACCCCGGAACGTCTCGACGAGGCCCGGCGGGGCGCGGAGCTGTTCCTGCCGGGCTGTGAGGTGACGGTCACATCGGCCGAGCTGCCCGACGGCCGGCTGCCGACGCACTGGGAGGCGGCAAAGGAGTTGCTCGAGGCAACGGTCCGTGGCGGCCGCACCGCCGACCTGGTGCTCGCGCCGAGCCGCACTGACGCGCACCAGGACCACCGTGCGATCGCGGAGATCGCGACGACGGTGTGGCGCGACCACTTGGTGCTGCACTACGAGATCCCGAAGTGGGACGGCGACATGAGCCGTCCGTTCCTGTACGTCGCGCTCACCGACGAGCAGCTGCGCGAGAAGGTGGCGCGGCTGCACAAGGCGTTCCCGTCGCAGGTGCCGCACGACTGGTTCGACGAAGAGGTGTTCTCCGGCCTGGCCCGGCTGCGCGGCATGGAGTGCCGGGCCCGGTACGCCGAGGCCTTCACGACGGCGAAGGCGGTCCTGACGTGGTGACGACATGGTGACGACATGGTGACGATGAGCTGCCGGGGCTGCGGGTCGGGTGACGTCGTACCCGTCGTCGACCTCGGGGCGCAGCCGTGTGCCGACTATTTCCCGCCGGCGGACACCGCCGGCGAGGACCCGCGCTGGCCGCTGGAGCTGTGGCTGTGCCGGACCTGCACACTGGTACAGCTCGGCCCGGTCGAGCCGCAGCTGCCGGAGCCGCCGCTGGCGATCGAGTCCGCCACCAGCCTGGCGCACGCCGAGACGTCGGTGAAGGAGATCCTGCGCGACTACCCGGGGATCGCCGGTGCGGTCGTGCACGAGTTCGCCAGCCACCATGGCGGGTCCTGGCTCGACCACCTCCGCGCAGCGGGCTGCCGCACCACCGAGGGCGCTGAGCGTGCCGACCTGGTCGTCGACGTGCACGGCATCGCGCACGAGCCGGTGGTCGGCGAGATGCTGCGGCTGCGCGCCGAGCGGCTGGCGCCGGGCGGGCTGCTGGTGCTGGAGTTCCACCACCTGCTGCCGCTTGTCCAGGGCAACCAGTTCGACACGATCCGGCACGGGCACTGGTCGTACCTCTCGCTCGGCGCGGTGGTCCGGCTGGCCGCGATGCACGGACTGCTGGTCCGGTCGGTCCGGCAGGTGAACCTGTTCGGCGGCAGCCTGCAAGTGATGCTGCGTGACCAGTCCGCCGGCCTCGGCGCCGACGACTCGGTCCATCAGGTGCTCGCCGAGGAGGCCGCCGCCGGCATCGCCGACGAGGTCCGGCTGGCCACCCTGCACGAGCACGCCCAGCGCTCGGCGACCGCCCTGCGCGACCTGCTCGCGTCGTACCGCTCGGAGGGCCGGAAGGTGCTCGGGTACGGCGCACCGTCGAAGGCGCCGGTACTGCTCGACCTGGCGAAGGTGGGTACCGACCTGCTGCCGTTCACGGTCGACGCCGCGCCCGGCAAGCACGGCCGGCGCATCCCCGGGTGCGGTGTGCCCATCCGCCCGATCGACGACCTGCGCGCCGCCCGGCCGGACGTCGTCCTCGTGATGACCTGGGACATCGTCGACGAGGTGATGTCGCAGCTCGAGGCCGGTGGCGGCGGCTGGGGCGCGACCTACGTCGTACCGCTGCCTGAACCGCACCCCGTGAACTGAGCATCATGGCGAACCTCGTGGGACACCGGCAGGCGCCGATCGGCGCGAGGCACGCGCTGCGCGCCGAGCCGAGCCGTTCGGCCGGTGTCCTGCGACGGCTCAGCTGGGGCCTGGTCGACCAGGCGGTGACGAGCCTGGTCAGCTTCGTCGTCGGCATCTTCGTCGCCCGGTCGCTGGGTGCGGTGGAGTTCGGCGCGTTCAGCCTCGCCTGGGTGACCTACGGGGTCTGCCTCAACATCTCGCGTGGCCTGGCCACGGATCCGCTCGCCGTCCGGTACAGCGGCGTACGACGGTCGGCGTGGCGGGCCGCTGCGTCGCGGTCGTCGGGCATGTCTGTCGCGGTCGGCCTTATCGCCGGCGCCTGCTGCGTCGTCGCCGGCCTCGCCCTCGGCGGCCACGTGGGCGCGGCGTTCGTTGCCCTCGGCATCGTCCTGCCGGGCTTGCTCCTGCAGGACAGCTGGCGGTTCGCGTTCTTCGCGTCCGGCCAGGGCGGCAAGGCGCTCATCAGCGACCTCACCTGGGGGGTCGCCCTGGTGCCGTTGCTGGTGCTCGCCTCTCAGCACCGGAGCGTCACCTGGTTCGTGCTCGCGTGGGGAGCCGCCGGGGCGTTCGCCGCACTCGTCAGCGGGCTGCAGGCCTGGATCTTACCGCGGCTGTCGCGGGCCGGCTCATGGCTGTCGGAGCACCGGGACCTCGGACCGCGCTACCTGGTCGAGAACATCAGCATCAGCGGTGCCTACCAGCTGCGGATGTACGCCCTGGGAGCGATCGCAGGTGTCGCCGCCGTCGGCACCGTCCGCGGTGCCGAGCTGCTGCTGGGGCCGTTCTTCATCGTCCTGTCGGGGGTGGGCCTGGTGGCGGTGCCGGAGGCGGCGCGCGTGCTGCGCCGGTCGGTCCGCGCCCTGCCGGTCTTCTGCCTGCTGCTCGGTGGCGCCCAGGCTGTCGCCGCACTCGTCTGGGGTCTGATGCTGATGATCGGGTTGCCGGATGCTTGGGGACACGAGCTGCTCGGCGCGGTGTGGGCGCCTGCCTCTGCCCTTCTGCTACCGGCGACGCTGTCGGTGGCGAACGCGAGCTTTTCCACCGGAGCGGCCGCGGGGCTGCGGGCTCTTGGTGTGGCGCGCCGGAGTCTGCGAGCGCAGCTGATCGCGTCGGCGGCGTATCTCATCGGCGGTGTCAGCGGTGCCGCGGTGGGGGGAGCTCTCGGCTCCGCCTGGGGCGCCGCGTGCGCAACCTTCATCGGGGCGATCGTGTGGTGGTGGTTCCTCCGCGCCGGCGTTCGGGAGCGCATGCAGCCGGCCGACGGACAGGTGGACGAACCGGATGTGACAGAGATGAGGAGCACATGAACGCGGCCCCACGGCTGAGCATCGGCCTGCCGGTTTACAACGGCGAGAACTACCTGTCCGAATCGCTGGACGCGCTGCTCGGGCAGAGTTACGGCGACTTCGAGCTGATCATCTCCGACAACGCGTCGTCCGACCGCACCGAGGAGATCTGCCGGGACTACGCGGCAAAGGACGAGCGGATCCGCTACATCCGCCAGCCGGTCAACGTCGGTGCCGGGCCGAACCACAACGCCGTCTTCCACGAGTCCCGCGGCGAGCTCTTCAAATGGGCGTCGCACGACGACCTCTACGGTCGCGACCTGCTGCTGCGCTGCGTAGACGCGCTCGACGCCAGGCCGCAGGTCGTACTCGCGCACGCATGGCAGGCGATCATCGACGGTGCCGGAAATGTCGTCCTCCCTGTCGACTACCGGCTTGCGACGGATGACCCGCGAGCACCGGAACGCTTCCGGAGCATGCTGTTCACCGTCGGCGGGGACGACTTCTACGGCGTCATCAGGTCCGACGTCCTGCGCCAGACGCCGCTGCAGCAGAGCTATCACCACGCCGACCGGACGATCGTCAGTGAGCTCGCACTGCACGGACCGTTCTACCAGGTGCCCGAGCTGCTCTACTTCCGCCGCGACCACCCGGACCGGGCGGAGCGGGCGACGCCGAGCATGCAAGCACGTTGCGCCAACCTGGACCCGCGCCGGGCGAACCGGCTCCGAAACCCGGCCGTCCGGCTCGCCGCGGAGTACATCTGGGGCTTCATCAGCGCGATCCGGCGCGCGCCGCTCTCGTCGGCCGAGCGCCGGCGGTGCTACCAGTACCTGGCGCTCTGGATGGCGAGCCGTGCCCTGCCCGGAACCTCCCACCGGATCGAGGACTCCGCTCCGCCCGCTGAAGGCGCGGCGATCCCGGAGGCCGCCCGGATCGCCAGCGCGCGGGAGGCGTCGTAGCCATGGCTGCGGCAAAGGTCGCCCTCTTCGGTCTGTTCGGGTCGGGAAACCTCGGAAACGGGGGCTCGCTCGAGGCGATGGTCGCCTTCCTGCGGAGCAGGCATCCGAACACCGAGCTGGCGGTTGTGTGCGCAGGTCCGGAGGAGGTGCAGCGCGAGCTCGGCGTTCCCGCGTTCTCCATGACGTGGTACCGCCCGGCCGACGAACCGCGCGCCAAAGCCGTTGTGCGGAAGGCCGTCGGCAAGGTCGTCGATGCGGTCCGCACCTTTCGCTGGGTGCGCCGGTTCGACGTCGTCGTCGTACCCGGTACCGGAATCCTCGAGACCACCCTGCCGATCCGGCCGTGGGGATTCCCGTACGCGCTCCTGCTGGTGTCGGTCTGCGGGAAGCTGTCCGGCACGAAGGTCGCGTACGTCAGCGTCGGCGCCGACTCCACCACCCAGCCGGCCACCCGCTGGGTGATGAAGACCGCAACCACACTGGCGGACTATCGGTCGTACCGCGACGAGCTGTCCAGGGACGCGATGCGGGGGATGGGCGTCGACACCAGCCGCGACCGGGTCTACCCGGACCTTGCATTCGCGCTGCCGGTGCCGCGTGCGGAGAACGCCGCGACGAAGACGGTCGGCGTCGGGGTGATGGCGTACTACGGTACCTACGTCGACAGGCGCCAGGCCGACGACATCTACTCGACGTACGTCGAGAAGCTGACCACCTTCGTCCGATGGCTCGTCGACGAGGGCTACCGGGTACGGTTCTTCACCGGTGACCCGGCCGACGAGTCGGTGGCGTCGGCGGTGACGTCGGACCTCCGGCGCACTCGGCCGGAACTGGCGGACACCCGGCTTGTCACGGACTTCGCACCCACGCTGAGCGGGCTGATCGAGCAGATGGCGGCCGTCGACGTCGTCGTGGCGTCACGCTTCCACAACGTTCTGTCGGCGCTGAAGCTTGCCAAGCCGACGATCTCCATCAGCTACGCATCGAAGAACGACAAGCTGATGGACGGCATGGGGCTGGGTGAGTTCTGCCAGCCCATCCGGTCCCTCGATGTAGCGCGGCTGATCGAGCAGTTCTGTGCCCTTGCAGCCACCCGCGAGCGGCTGACGAGCGAGATATTCGAGACGAACGAACGCAATCTGAAGCTGCTCGACCAGCAGTTCGTCGTCCTTTCGGAAACACTGTTCTCCGCCGACCGGGTGACGGCCGCGGCCGGTTCGGACTAGCCATGGGGGATTCGATGGAGGTCATCGAGGTTCCGGCGATCGCCGGTGTGCTCATGTTCAGGCCCACGCCGCACGTCGACGAGCGGGGGTTCTTCTGCCGGACGTTCGACCAGGAGATCGTGCGGGCCGCCGGACTGGACCCGTGCGGCTTCGCGCAAGACAGCATCTCGCGGTCGGCGAAGGGCGTGGTCCGGGGCATGCACGTCAGGTCGGGCGCGGGTGAGGCCAAGCTGGTGCGCTGTTCGTACGGCGCGGTGTTCGACGTCGTCGTCGACCTGCGGCCGGAGTCGCCGACGTATCGCAACCAGGAGTACTTCGAGCTCACCGGCGACAATCAGGTCACGGTGTACGTGCCGGCCGGGTGCGCGCACGGGTTCCAGGCGCTGACCGAGCCGGCAGACGTGTCCTACCGCATCGACCGGCCGCACGATCCCACCGAGGACGTGTCCATCGCCTACGACGATCCCGAGCTCGCCGTGCCGTGGCCGTTGCCGGTCAGCCTGATGTCGGCGCGCGACAGCGAGGCGCCGTCCCTGGCCGCGGCAACCTCACAGCTGACGGGGAGGCTGTCATGACCCGCCTGCCACGCTCTGACGCCGCGAACGCGAGGCTGCACTCGCTGGTGCCCGGCGGCGCGCACACCTACGCCAAGGGCGACGACCAGTACCCGGAGGGACTGGCGCCGGTCATCTCGCACGGCAACGGCAGCCACGTGTGGGACGTCGACGGCAACGAGTACATCGAGTACGGCTCCGGCCTGCGCGCGGTGAGTCTCGGCCACGCCCACCCGCGGGTCGTCGATGCGGTCCGCAACCAGCTGGAGCGCGGAAGCAACTTCGTCCGCCCGAGCATCGTCGAGCTGGAGGCGGCGGAGACCTTCCTGCGCACCGTGCCGACGGCCGACATGGTGAAGTTCGCCAAGAACGGCTCCGACGTGACCACCGCCGCGGTGAAGCTGGCCCGTGCGGTCACCGGCCGGCCGCTGGTCGCCATCTGCGCCGACCAGCCGTTCTTCTCCATCGACGACTGGTTCATCGGAACCACTCCGATGGCGGCCGGGATCCCGCAGCAGCTGACCGACCTCACCGTCGGGTTCCCGTACGGCGACCTGGCTGCGACCGAGGAGCTGCTGGTGCGTCACCAGGGCCAGGTCGCGTGCCTGATCCTGGAGGCCGCGTTCGGCCCGCACGACCCGCCTGACGGTTACCTCGCCGGACTGCGCGACCTCGCCCACGCCCATGGCTGCCTGCTGATCTTCGACGAGATGATCACCGGCTTGCGCTGGTCCGAGGCCGGCGCACAGGGCTTGTACGGCGTCGCCCCGGACCTGTCCACGTTCGGCAAGGCGCTGGGCAACGGGTTCGCGGTGTCGGCGCTGGCCGGGCGTCGCGACCTGATGGAGCGCGGCGGCCTGCACGACTCTCGCGAGCGCGTCTTCCTGCTGTCGACGACCCACGGCGCCGAGACGCACGCCCTGGCGGCCGCGATGGCGGTGATGGACACCTACCGCGAGGAGGGCATCGCGGGGCGGCTGCACACGCTGGGCGACCGGCTGGCGGCAGGCGTACGTGAGGTGGCGGCCGCGATGAACGTCGCCGACCATGTGGTGGTCCGGGGACGGTCCAGCAACCTGGTGTTCGGGACGCTGGACGAGCGGCTGAAGCCGTCCCAGGAGTACCGCACGCTGTTCATGCGCGAGCTGATCCGGGGCGGTGTGCTCGGTCCGTCGTTCGTGGTCAGCAGCGCGCTCACCGACACCGACATCGAGCGGACTGTCGACGCCGTCGCGCAGGCTTGCGTGGTCTACCGCAAGGCCCTGGATGCCGGCGATCCGACCCCGTGGCTGGGGGGGCGATCGATCAAGCCGGTGTTCCGCCGCTACGCATGACGTGACTTTTGCGGGGTCGGGTCAGTCGCGGTGTGACTTGCCGGGAAGGGCCAGCATCCGGTCCAGCGCGGTCTTCGCGTCGCGCTCGGTCTCCGGGTCGACGCTGATCGGGTTCACCACCGTGCCCGCGACCAGGTTCTCCAGCGCCCAGACGAAGTGCGGGAGGTCGATCCGGTTCATCGTCGCGCAATAGCACACGGTCTTGTCCAGGAACACGATGTTCTTGTCCGGGTGCTGGGTGGCGAGCCGCTGGACCAGGTTCAGCTCGGTGCCGACGGCCCACGACGTACCGGGCTCGGCGGCCTCCAGCGCCTTGATGATGTACTCCGTCGACCCGACCAGGTCCGCCTTCAGCACCACGTCGTGCTGGCACTCGGGGTGCACCAGCACCCGCACCCCCGGCACCCGGGCCCGGACGTCGTCCACCGACGCCGCGGTGAACCGGCCGTGCACCGAGCAGTGCCCGCGCCACAGGATCATCCGGGCCCGCTCGAGCTGCGCCGCGGTCAGGCCGCCGCCGGGCTTGTGCGGGTCGTACACCACGCAGTCGTCGAGCGACATCCCCATCTTCAGCACCGCGGTGTTGCGGCCCAGGTGCTGGTCGGGCAGGAACAGCACCTTCTGGCCCTTTTCGAAGGCCCACGTCAGTGCGGTGTCGGCGTTACTGGAGGTGCACACCACGCCGCCGTTGCGGCCGCAGAACGCCTTGATGTCGGCGCTGGAGTTCATGTACGTCACCGGCACGGTGACATCCGCGACGCCGGCGTCCGCGAGCACGTCCCAGGCCGCCTCGACCTGCTGGATCCGGGCCATGTCCGCCATCGAGCAGCCGGCCGCGAGGTCCGGCAGGATCACGGTCTGCTCGTCGCTGGTCAGGATGTCCGCCGACTCGGCCATGAAGTGCACGCCGCAGAACACGATGTACGGCGCGTCCGGCCGGGCCGCCGCCTCCCGGGCCAGTTTGAACGAGTCGCCGGTGACGTCGGCGAACCGGATCACCTCGTCGCGCTGGTAGTGGTGCCCGAGCACGAATACCCGGTCACCCAGCGCTGCCTTCGCCTTCAGCGCCCGCTCGACCAGGTCCGGGTCGGACGCCGGCGGCAGCGCGCCCGGGCACTCCACACCCCGCTCGGAGTGCGGATCGGTCTCCCGCCCCAGGAACAACAGCGGCAGAGATCTGGCGGGTTCCGCGGTGGTGGTCGTCACGACCCCATCGTCCCATGTCGGCCCGAGCGTTCACGTAACGGCGATCACGTCCCGGGACCGGCGATCCGCAGCCGCCCTAGGCGTTGAGCTCGTCGATCGGCCGGGCTTGCCCGCCGCCGTCACCTCCTCGTCGCCGGCGAGGCGTAGCCCCTCACCGCGGACAGTGAGCAGGAACCGCGGACAGGCCGGATCGTCCTCCAGCAGGCTCCGCAGCCGCCGGACATGGGAGTCGAGGCGGTCGCCGGCCCGGTCAAGGTCGTCACCGAACACGCGCGCTGCGATCTCCCGACGGCTGACGACCTCACCCCGGGCGGCAGCAAGCCGGGTGAGCAGGCGCAGCTGCAACGGGGACAAGGTCAGGGGCTGACCGCGCCAGGTGGCCTGGAACAGCCGTGGTCGCAGCTCCAGGTCGCCCCACCGGACCGCTCGGGTCCGGCCGTAGGCGAGGAGTTCCTCCCGCACGTTCAGCGCCAGCTGGAAGTCGCTCTGGTCCGTGGTGGACCAGGTCCGCAGTGGTGTGCGGGTCGGGTCCGCCAGGCTCAGAGCAGCATTGTCCGGACCGAGCACCAGAACCGCGTCCGGGTGGCAGTCGGCCAGCTGTTCCCCATGGGCCGGACTCACCGCCAGCAGGGGTAGGCAGTCGACGTAGGTCAGCGCCCGCAACAGCGGTACAACCCCTGCCGGCTCCGCGGCGATGACGATGACTCGGACGTTCGACCGTGAACCGGCCTGGTGAGTGCTCTTCGTTCCTGCGCTCGCTTCTCGCTCCATCATCCGGTTTCCCGTTCTCCCCGAGCTGCGCGTCAGGCGACTAGCGGCCGACCGAAGGCCGTCACCATATGCCACGAACCAGACACTCCGGAACCTTCCGTGACCGGCCGGTTGACGGCTCATGAGGGGTGGCTGACGGGTTGTGCTGCCTGGCACTCGTGCAGTGCAGCCCAGAGTCCCCTGCACATCCCGCCTGTCAGTGGCGACCGTGGGAGGGAGCTGGTGTCGAGCAGACGAGGTGAGAGCTATGCGTGGCCGCAGCATGAGTCGGATCGTCGTCGGTATCCTCGCCGGTGCGCTGGCCATCGGAGGGGGTGTCCCGCCACTCGGCCAGGTGGCGAAGCCGCTCACCGCGGCGGCCGCCACGGCGCCGGTGCTCAACCTGCCGACAACGCTGCACGGTGACGGCGCCGAGCTGTCCTGGAGCCGGTTCGTGCCGGACGCCACGACCCCATTCACGGCGTACGAGGTCCATCGATCGGCGACAGCAGCCTTCACACCATCGGCGAGCACGCTGCTCACCACGATCAGCGACCTCGGGACCACCCGGTATCGCGACACCACCGCGAAGGCTGCGGCCGCCTTCTCATACAAGATCAGGGTCGGGACGCTGGTGTCCGCCGAGCAACGGGTGACACTGCCGGCAGCCGGTACGTCCAGCAAGATCCTCCAGCCGCTGCAGGCAACCGGCCAGGCGTCGTACGTCGCCAAGGACACGACTACGCCGGCTACCTGCTACAACGACTACAACTACGGCGCTGCCGCCTGGATGCGGACGGGTCCCGCGACCAACGGGGTCGTGCATCGGCCCGTGCTGCGCTTCGACCTGCGAGACATCCCGGCGTCCGCGACCGTCAGCGCTGCCACGCTGACGCTGAACTACGCGGCCACCACCTCGACGGTCGGACAGGTCAATGTGCACCGCCTGACCCAGCCGTGGGTCGAAGGCACCGGGACGGGCCAGTGCAACGCCTCCGGCGTCTCCTGGAACGAGACGCAGCGCGGAGCCAGATGGTCCGCGGCCGGTGGCTCCTACGACGCCGCCATCCAGGCCTCTGTCGCGGCGAAGTCGCGCAGCGCCGCAGGCGTCGACAACTTCACCGTCACGAACCTCGTCCGGCAATGGGTGTCGGGCACGCCGAACCACGGATTGATGATCAAGTCGGCATCGGAGGCGTTGCCGACGGTCCAGAAGTACTTCGACTACCGCAGTGACGACTACGGCACGACCGCGCAGAAGCCGAAGTTGTCCGTCACCTATGCCGACGGCAGCACGCCGCGCGCACCGCGGGTGTCGGTCGTCGACCCGGTAGCAGGGCAACCGGTGGCTGGCACGGCCGTGCCGCTGAGCGCCTCTGCCGCCGACGACGGCCGGGTGGCCAAGGTCGAGTTCCTCGTGGACGGCGTCGTCGTGGCGACGGACACCGCAGCACCCTGGTCGGCGACCTGGAACTCGACCGGTGCGACCACGGGGACCCCCACGGTGACCGCCCGCGCGACCGACGACGCCGGCAACGTCAGCACGTCGGCCGGGCGTACTGTCGTAGTCGACAACTCGGCGGCTCCGTCGAGCGCGGCCGTGACGGCGCCGGCGGCCGGATCGACGCTGACGGGGACGGTCACCGTCAACGCTTCGGCAGCCGACGACCAGGCCGTCACCAAGGTCGAGTTCTACGCCGACGATGAGCTGTTCGCGACGGTCACCGCCGCGCCCTGGACGGCCACATGGGACACGCTCGATGCCTTGCGGACGGCGTTCGACGGGCCGCATGCGCTCACGGTGAAGGCGTACGACGCGGGGAACCGCGTCCGGAGCTCGAGTGCGGTCGGCGTGACCGTCGGGAACACGGTGGGTACGTCGTACATCGCGTCATACGACCTCAACGAACTCGGCAACTCCGACGACGCGTTCGCGATCCCGCCGACGATTCTCGGCAACTCGCTGGCCACACCGGTCGATCCCGGCACTGGTACCTCCGGAACGAAGGGCCTGTCGACGGCGCCGAAGGACAGCACACTGGAGTACAACGGTGGGGCGTCGGCGTCGAGCATCGGTCCGGACGGGGCGGTGACCGAAGCGGACGAGGTCCCGCCGCCGCCGGACGTCGTCTCGCCGAACGCCTTCCAGGCGGACGTCACCGTGACGAACAACAGTGCCGTGGCCTGGAAGAACATCGGTGGGACCGACCTGGAGCTCTGGTACCGCTGGTACACCAACGACGGTGTCGTGCTGTTCGAGGGGCCCGGCACGGACTACTTCCCGCAGACCGTCCAGCCCGGTCAGAGCAAGCGCATCCCGGTGACCGTCGAGCCGCCGGCGCTGCCGCTCGGGACCGACCTCACCCAGGTCCGGCTGCGGTTCGACATCTACGACAAGCTCGCGACGACCCTCAACAAGTGGTTTGCCGGGCGCGGGAACCCACCGATCGACAACCCGGTGATCGTCGAGAAGAACCTGGAGGGCGCACTCGGCCTGGAGAAGTACTGGCAGTACGAGGGTGAGGCGGCCGGAGCCGGCCTGAACACCATGACGAACGTTGCCAATGGCAACATGCTGTGGCGGTGGTCCCCGTTCTACGCGCCGGGTCGTGGCCTCGCGTCGATGCTGGACCTCACGTACAACTCGCTCGAGGACCATTCGGAGTCCCCGGCCGGCAACAACGTGTCGTTGTCGATCTCCGGCCTGACCCGGTGGGGCTACGGGCTGGACATCCACCCGAACAAGGCCGACGAGATCAGCGGGAAGTCACGCAAGTACGTCGTCCTGACCGACGGCGACGGCACCACGCACGAGTTCACCGGAGTGACGAACCCCGACGGTACGACGACCTGGACCGAGCCCGCAGGGGTCAACCTCTACCTGCGATCCAGCACCGATCCGGTCAAGCACTGGGCGCTGACCCGCCCGGACAACGTGACGTTCTGGTTCGACGCCGACGGCTACCCGACGTATGTCTCCGACCGGAACGGCAACGAGCTGCGCTTCGAGCTGCAGAACACCCCGGCGGGCGAGGACCCGGGCGGCCCCAAACGGCGGATTGTCAAGGTCCATGACGCGGCGGGACGGTTCTTCGAGGTCGACTACTACAGCAAGGCGGAGGCTAAGAAGGCACACGTCCGGGGCAAGATCCAGCGGATCTACGACCATTCCCGGTCGGTCGTCGACTTCGACTACTACGAGGACGGCAACCTGCTGCGGATCACGCAGCGCGGTGGCACGCAGGCCAATGGCGACCCGCTGGCGGACCGCTCGTTCGTCTTCACCTACACCGTTCCGAACGGCACCGGCCCGGCGATCTCCGACCCGGCGCTACGGGCGAACCCGGACCCGAGGACGCCGAGCCAGTCGACGCGGCTGTTCAGCATCCGCGACCCGCGGGCCACGGAGACCACTTTCGCGTACTACGGACCGTCCGAGGGGTCGCAGCTCCGCTGGAAGCTGAAGAGCCGGACGAACCGGGCCGCGAAGACGACCACATTCGCTTACAACACGACGTCCCGGATCACCACGGTGAACGCGCCGCTGTCGCGCGACACCGACTACACCTACGACGCGACCGGCAGGGTCACGAGGATCACGGATCCCGCCGAACGACCGACCACGATAGCGTGGACGACCGATAACCAGGTCTCGCGGGTGACTGAGCCCACCGGCGTCTATACGGCGTTCACCTACAACCACAATGGCCGGCTGCTGACCAAGCGGGACCAGGTCGGCGCGACGACCACGCTGACGTACGACAACCGCACGCTCGACCCGCGGGACGCGGCGGGCCACTGGAGTGTGCTGACGAAGGTGACGCCGCCGAAGGGAGCCACGCACGCGACCACATGGACCAACGACGCGGCCGGTAACCCGACAGTGATGAAGGACGCGGCCGGCTTCGAGACCGGGTACACCTGGAATCTGGCCGGATCCACCGCACCCGGCACAGTGGCCCGGATCGACCGTCCGCGCGGAGCGCCTACGACGTACACCTACGACGCCTCGGGACAGCCGTCCAGGATCGACGAGGGCGGGATCCGCGTCACCACGATGGGCTACGACGTCGACGGTCAGCTGATCTGGTCCCAGGACCCGAACCACCAGACCGCCTCGGGCGCGGACGTTCGCTCGTACCGTACGTACTTCGACTACGACGCGTTCCACCGGCTGGGTCGGCAGAGCGCACCCAGGTCGACGTCGATCGAGCGCGGCCGGCTGATCTGGTCGTCGGTGACGCATGACGCCAACGACAACCTCGTCAGGCAGGTCGACCCGCACTACAGCGGTTCGGAGGACAGCGAGGCCGGCGGCGTCAGCACCACGACATACGACCCTATGGACCGCCCGGTGTTGCGGACGAACCCGGACACGAGCGTCGACCCCGCGGGCGAGCGGACGTCGATGGCGTACGACGACGCCGGGCGTCTGGTGACCACGACCCTTCCCAAGGGCGTCCTCAGCACAGCGGTCGCGGGGGACTTCGAGGTGAAGAGCACGTACGACGTGCTGGACCAGGTCGTCTCCGAGACGCAGACCGGAGTGAGCGCAACGGATCTCCGGCGTACCTTCGCGTGCTACGACCTGGCCGGCGACCTGAGATCGGTGACGTCTCCGCGCGCGGGCCTGACCTCGCTCACCTGCCCCGCGACCGCGACCCAGGCCTTCACCACGCGGTACGCCTACGACGACGCACACAAGGTTGTCGCTCAGACGGACCCGCTCGGAAACGAGAGCCGGACGACGTACGACCTGCACGGCAACGTGACCGTGCGGGAGCGGGACATCGACGCGACCCGAGTCGAGCGGACGGAGACCTTCTACGACGTCCGTGACCTTCCGCAGCGGGCGGAGCAGCTGTTCGACTCGTCGACGGGGCGCAAGCTGAGCTCGCAGATCGAGTACGACGCGAACGGTAACAAGGTGAAGTCGATCTCGCCACGAGCATTCGACTTCGCCGGTGGGTCGGCGCCGTTCGACAGCTATGTGACCACGTACGAGTACGACCCGATCGACCGGCTGGTGAAGACGACGCTTCCGGTCGCGAGTGCGATGGAGGAGAAGCAGTACATGCACCACGCCTACGACGCGAACGGCAACGTGCTGTGGAGCTCGCTGCCGGTCACCAGCGTCAACGCCGCCGACGTCAGGGATACGGCGCGTACGTCGATGACCTACTTCGACGCCGGCTGGATCCGGTCGACGAAGAAGCCGACGCAGCCGCTGGAGGTCTTCGACTACTTCGCGCAGGGATGGCAGCAGCTGCGGACACCGGAGCGGACTGCGCAGCCCGGCACGCCGGACCTCGAGCGTGAGATGCGGTGGGACTACTACCTGGACGGCGGCTTGAGGACCCGGACCGACCGGGACGGCAACGTCAACACCTACAGCTACGACGCGCACAACAACCTCACCCGCGGCCTGGACGCCTCCGGCGTGACCGCAGCGGCCGACGCAGCGATCGAGACGGTCGCCACCTGGACCGGCTTCGACCAGCCGGACAAGGTCAAGCACCGCGACGTGGGTGCCGCGACGTGGAGGTTCTCCGACTACACCTACGACAGCAACGGCAACGTCACCGTCCGGCTGGAGAACGGCGAGGAGTCGGCGAGCACCGGGGCCCAGACCAAGGCGCCGCGGCGACACGAGCTGACCTACGACGACGCCGACTGGCTCGTCGAGCAGCGGGATCTCGGCGTCGACGCCGCCTGCGTGGGCGACCAGCGGATCCTGAACACCTACTGGTCCACCGGCGCCGAGAAGCAGCGCGACATATTCCGCGGGAAGGCGGGCTGTGCGGCCGACGTCTCGACGTGGAAGCAGCGGCAGCGGACCACCTGGGAGCACTTCGACAACGGCAAGCTGTCGAAGCTGCGGACCCACGCGTACAAGGACGACGGAAGCAGCCGGATCACCGAGTCCCACGACGTCGGCTACTTCGAGGGCGATCGGTATGAGAACGGCAACCGGGTCACGGACCGCTTCGTCCTCGAGCGGGCCACGGGCAGCACCGCCACCAAGTGCGTCGGTACGGCCAGCTGTCTTCAGGAGTACGACTACGACGCCCGCGGCAAGGTGGTCCGGCACCAGAAGCAGGAGGGTGACGTCGCGACGTACGCGCTGGACGAGTCGGCGATGCTGCTGACCGACACCACGATCCGGGCCGGCAACGTCACGACCGAGGTCAACAACGGCAAGACCCTCAAGAAGTACTACGAGTCCAACCAGCTGAGGAAGATCGAGGAGGTCGGCAAGACCGGCTCGCTGGACTACCGGTACGACGACTACGGCAACGTCGACTGCGTGACGCTCGGTGCCCAGGCGAGCTGCCCGAACGGCACCGCGTCGCTGGTCACCGACTACACCTACGACGGACTCGACCGGCTGGTGACGCAACGGCAGTACGGTGCCGGCGTCGTGACGGACTCCGCGGAGTACACCTACGACGCATTGGACCGGGTCACGAAGGAGGCCGAGAGTCACGACGGGACCAGCGACGACCGAAGCACCGACTTCACGTTCGAAGGGCTGACCAGCAACGTCACCGAGGAGAAGCAGACCGGTGGCCTCGACCCGAAGACGAAGACCTTCTCGTACGACGCATTCGGGCACCGGATCGCGATGACCGACACGAAGAACGCGACACCGACGGTGACCGACACGTACACGTACTCCAACGACGTTCACGGTTCGGTCAGCCAGCTGATCAGCGACGCCGGTGCGGTCAGGGCGTCGTACGGCTACGACGCCTACGGCGGGCAGGACACCGAGGACAACGTCAGCGACAGCTTGTCGACCGGCGACCTGAACGACAAGGCTCCGCTGAACCCGTACCGGTACACGGCGAAGCGGCTCGACTCCGGGTCCGCGACGGCGACGAAGTCCGCGGCCAGCATGGACCTCGGCGCCCGACGGTACGGCATCGACACGGGTCGGTTCCTGCAGGAGGACATGTACACCTCCGCGCTCGGTGATCTCGGCCTGACCCTCGACCCGCTGAGCGGAAACCGCTACTCGTTGGCGGGCGGCAACCCGGTCAGCTTCGTCGAGTACGACGGACACATGCTGATTCCCGACGGCGGAGGCGGCGGGTCCCCGACACCGACGCCCGATCCCGACGACTCGGGCGTCGACAACCAGGACGACGGCGACTACGCGTCGTTGCTCGCCAAGTTCACCAACGAGATCAACACGAACATCGACTCCGACGAGGTCGCTTCGATCAAGGCTATGAACGACACGATCAACTACTACTTGAGCGACGAGCCGGCCTGGTGGGAGCGCATCTTCCAGCCGGACATCGGCAGCCTCAGCATCTCGGCGCTGTCGGCCTGGACCGCCAAGGTCTGCCAGAAGATCTGCGAGTGGGACCACAAGCCGGAGATCGAGGAGGAGTACGGCATGGGCGAGGGTGGCAAGGACCACTTCACCCAGGTTCCGGGTACGAACAAGGAGCTCTACTACGACGTGTGGTCGAACATCCATTACGGGTACGTCGGCCGGGCATCGGGCTTCGACGCCGAGACGCTGCTGGGTGCCCAGGCCTCCCAGATACCGGTCGTCGGCAGCAAGGACCCGGGTGACGACATATCAGTACAGATCGGCATCGACCTCTATGACGAGTATGGCGAAGAGGGGCTGACCTCCGGTCAGCTCGACCAGGCGATCCGAGCTGCGTTCCCGCAATGGGAGGACATCGCGGCATACCAGCTGCGGGAGATGCCGTGATTGAGTTGGCGGATGACCATCCATCAGGGCCTCGCATGACGGCCACCGGCGAGGGCGGGTCCCGGCGACGCCGGGCCCTGCGCCGGATCGCGGTGGTGATTGGTGTGGTGTTGCTCGGTCTCCTGGTGGTGTGGTTCGTACCGTCGGGGTCCCACGGCGCGTCCCGGGCGCTGACGAGCGACCAGACGCAGCAGGAGATGGCCGCGCTCGGGACGGTCAAGGTTCTCCGCCGTTCGCCCGAGGGCGAGATGCAGGGGTACCGCAGCTCCGGGATCTCGGTGAAGCTCGACGGCGGCGGCCAGGTCGTGATCTCAGCCTTCGAGTACACGAGCCAGGCGCAGGCGCTGGTCCGCTCGTGGCTCATGTCGCCAGAGCGCAACGGCGCGGCGTGGGACTCCTCCGGCCGATGGGCTCCGGAGCCGGAGGACAGTTGGGACCTACCCAACGACAGCACGCTCGTCGGGCTGGACTGCCACGACGGTGGTTGCGATCGATGGTTGCTGTGGTGGCCGCGAGGCGCGGACATCCTGGTGCTGGACCTGAGGTCGGTCACGTGGTCGGGTCCGGGCGTTGCGGTGGAGCGCATGCGTCCGGTCTGGGACAGGCTGCGATGATTCGGTCCCACCGACCCTGATCGCGCATCATCGCTGCGCCAGGCACGCGCGTTTCGCGTTGAGCGGAAAAGGCGCGATGCTTGAGATATGAACCATGTCAGGTCGGCCGCGGAGCTGTCCGAACGGCTGCGCGGGACCGGCTACCTGACCGACGACGGGCTGGCCACGATCGGCTACCTCGCGCTCACGATGGGTCGACCGCTGCTGCTCGAGGGCGAGCCCGGAACCGGCAAGACCGCGCTCGCCGAGGCGCTCGCCGAAGCGCTGGACCTGCCGCTGGTGCGGTTGCAGTGCTACGAGGGCATCGACGCCAGCCAGGCGCTGTACGACTGGGACTTCCCGCGCCAGATCCTGCACCTGCGCACCATCGAGGCGACCGGTGGCGCCGGCGACGACGACCGCGAGGAGGTCGAGAAGTCGCTGTTCGACGAGCGGTTCCTGCTCGCCCGCCCGGTGCTGCGCGCGCTGCGGGAGAGCCCGGCCGTCCTCCTTGTGGACGAGATCGACCGGGCCGACGACGAGTTCGAGGCGTTCCTGCTCGAGGTGCTGTCCACGAACCAGGTGACGGTGCCCGAGCTCGGTACCGTGTCCGCCGCGGTGCCGCCGGTCGTCGTGCTCACCTCGAACCGGACCCGCGAGGTGCACGACGCGCTGAAGCGCCGCTGCCTCTACCACTGGATCGACCACCCGGGGCTGGACCGCGAGGTCGCGATCGTCCGCGCCCGACTGCCGCAGGTGTCGCAGCGGCTGGCCGAGCAGGTCACGCGCTCGGTGCAGCGGATGCGCGACACCGACCTGCTGAAGCCGCCGGGGGTCGCCGAGACGCTGGACTGGGCCCGGGCGGTCGACGCGCTCGGCAAGGTCGACCTCGACGTCGCGACCGCGGCCGCCACGCTGGGCGCGGTGCTGAAGTACCGCGAGGACGCAGACAGGGTCCGCGAGTCGCTCGACCGGATCCTGGCGGTCTGAAGTGACCGCGGTGCTCGACCCCGCGCCCGACGCGATGCTGGTCGGGTTCGCCGAGGCGCTCCGCAAGGCCGGCGCGACGGTGACCGCGGACCGGGTGCACACCTTCCTGCAGGCGGTGGCCGCGCTCGACCCCGCGGTGACCGCCGACGTGTACTGGGCGGGCCGCGGCACACTGTGCGCCGGACCCGACGACACCGCCCGCTACGACGAGGTGTTCACCGCCTGGTTCTCCGGCAGCCTGCCGTCCGGCAAGGGCCGCCGGCGGGACCGCCCGGCCGCGTTGCGCCGGGTGGAGGCAGGCCTCGATCTCGACGCCGACACCGGCGGGGACGAGCGGGTCGACGCGCTTAGGGTCGCCGCCAGCGACACCGATGTACTGCGGCACCGCGACGTCGCCGACCTGACCGGAGCCGAGCGGGCCGAGGTGGCCCGGTTGTTCGGCACCCTCAAACCTCGCCCACCGGTACGGCGCAGCGCCCGGCGCCGCCCGTCGCACACCGGGGAGATCGACCCGCGCCGGACCCTGCGCGAACAGCTCCGCCAGGTCGGCGAACCGGGCCGGGTCCGGCGGCGCCGGCGTGGCACCAAGGCCCGCCAGGTCGTCGTACTCGTGGACGTGTCCGGGTCGATGGCGCCGTACGCCGACAGCCTGCTGCGGCTCGCTCACACGCTGGTCCGGTCCGCGCCTCGCCGGGTGGAGGTGTTCACCGTCGGCACGCGGCTGACCCGGGTCACCACCGCGCTGCGGCACCGCGACCCCGAGATCGCGCTGCGCGCCGCCGGCGACGTGGTGCCGGACTGGTCCGGCGGGACCCGGCTCGGCGAGGTGCTGAAGGCGTTCGGCGACCGCTGGGGCCAGCGCGGGATGGCCCGGCGGGCGGTCTTGCTGGTCTGCAGCGACGGCTGGGAACGCGGCGACGCCGCGCTGCTCGGCGAGCAGATGCACCGGCTGGCCCGGCTCGCGCACCGGGTGATCTGGCTCAACCCACATCGTGGCAAGCCGGGGTACGAGCCGGTGCAGTCCGGCATCGTGGCCGCGTTGCCGTACGTCGACCGGCTGGTGGCCGGGCACAGCTTGGCCGCGTTCGCGGCGGTACTGGAGGTGGTGGCGGATGCGTGACGGAAACGACGTCATGGACCGGCTGGTGGGCTGGTGGCAGTCGGGGGACCAGGTCGCGGTCGGCACGGTGGTGGCGACGTTCGAGTCCGCGCCGCGGCCGCCGGGCGCGGCGATGCTGGTCGGGCCGGACGGCGAAGCGGTCGGCAGTGTGTCCGGCGGTTGCGTCGAGGGCGCGGTGTACGAGCTGGGCGAGCAGGTGCTGGTCTCCGGCGTACCGGTGCTGCAGCGGTACGGCGTCAGCGACGAGTCCGCGTTCGCGGTCGGGCTGACCTGCGGCGGCATCATCGACATCTTCGTGGAACGGGTCGACCCGGCGTCGTACCCGGAGCTGGGCGAGGTCGCCGACGACATCGCCGCGGGACGGCCGGTCGCGGTCGCAACGGTGGTCGCGCATCCGGACGAGTCCCGGGTCGGGCGCCGGCTGGTGGTGCGGCCGGAGGACGCGGCGGTGCCGCGGGCCGGCACGCTCGGTTCGGACCGGGCCGACGACGCGGTCACCGACGACGTCCGCGGGCTGCTCGCCTCCGGGCGCACCGAGACGCTCGAGTACGGGCCGGAGGGCCAGCGGCGCGGCGAGGGGTTGCGGGTGTTCGTGAGCTCGCATGCGCCGGTGCCGCGGATGCTGGTGTTCGGCGCGATCGACTTCGCCGCCGCGGTCGCGCGGATGGGCTCGTTCCTCGGCTACCGGGTGACGGTGTGCGATGCGCGCGGCGTGTTCGCGACCGCGTCACGGTTCCCGTCCGCGGACGAGGTGGTGGTCGACTGGCCGCACCGGTATCTCACCGCGGAGGCCGAGGCGGGCCGCGTCGACCAGCGCACGGTGATCTGCGTCCTGACCCACGACCCGAAGTTCGACGTGCCGCTGCTGGAGGTCGCGTTGCGGCTGCCGCGGCTGGCGTACATCGGCGCGATGGGCTCGCGTCGGACCCACGACGACAGGTTGAAGCGGCTGCGTGAGGCGGGCCTGACCGAGACCGAGCTGACCCGGCTGTCCAGCCCGATCGGGCTCGACCTCGGGGCGCGTACGCCGGAGGAGACCGCGGTCAGTATCGCGGCCGAGATCATCGCGTTGCACTGGGGCGGGGCCGGTGACCGCCTGTCGGAGCAGGCCGGACCGATTCACCACCGACCGCCGCAGTGAGGTCGGCCGGGTCACCTGGGCGCGACCACAGCTGGTGCTGGACCTAGCACGCCACGCGACCGCGCGGGTCGCCCTGACTTGATCGGCCGCGCCACCGAGCACCTGGCCGAGCAGGTCGCCGAGACTGCCGCCGGCCCGCGTTACCCGGTCGTGGTCGCTGATGCCAGCCTATGGCCGGATGTACCCCTTGTGGCCCGCGTCACAGCAGCGGAGGATCAGCCTAGGTCCAGAAATCAACTACCTGGGGAGGCGGGATGACCCGGATTGCCGTGACGGTCGACGGCACGAACTACAGCGATGACGTCGAGCCGCGCACGCTGCTCGTCCACTACCTGCGCGAGAACCTGGGCAAGACCGGCACCGTGGTCGGTTGCGACACCAGCAACTGCGGTGCCTGCACGGTCCACCTGGACGGTCGCAGCGTGAAGTCGTGCGCGGTGCTCGCGGTGCAGGCGGACGGGCACGAGGTCACCACGATCGAAGGCCTCGCCCGCAACGGCACGCTGCACCCGATGCAGCAGGCGTTCCACGAGAACCACGCCCTGCAGTGCGGTTTCTGCACCCCGGGCATGATCATGCAGGCCCTGGACGTGCTGGCCGACAACCCTGACCCGTCCGAGGACGAGATCCGGCTCGGCCTCGAGGGCAACCTCTGCCGTTGCACCGGCTACCAGAACATCGTCCGCGCTGTGCAAGCGGCCGCGGCCGGAGGTGACAACTCATGACCGCGACCGAGGAGCGTCCGGCCGCCGAGGTCGGTTCGCCGCGCAAGCGCAAGGAGGACGCCCGGCTGATCACCGGCCGGACCCGCTGGACCGACAACATCGTGCTGCCCGGGATGTTGCACCTGGCAATGGTTCGCAGCCCGTTCGCCCATGCCCGGATCACCGGGGTCGACACCGAGGCGGCCAAGGCCGCGTCGGGCGTCGTCAAGGTGCTGACCGGGGCCGACCTGGCCGAGGAGCAGGGCGGGTTGCCGAACGCCTGGGCGGTGACCCCGGAGCAGAAGGCGCCGAGCCACCCGTCGGTGGCGGTCGACCGGGTCGCGTTCGCCGGCGAGATCGTCGCGATCGTGGTCGCGCGCACGCCCGGCGAGGCCCGGGACGCAGCCGAGCTGGTCGACGTCGACTACGAGGAGCTGCCCGCGGCCCTCGACCTGAGGGCGGCGGCCACGGACGCGGTGCTGGCACATCCCGACCTCGAGACCAACGTGTCGGCCAAGTTCGTGTTCGACTCGGCCGAGTCCGGCACCGGCGGTGACGTGGACGCGGCGATCGCGACCGCTCGGGAGAGCGGCATCGTGATCGAGCGCGAGTACCGCCAGCAGCGGCTGATCCCGGCTTCCATGGAACCGCGGTCCGTGGTCGCCGACCCGACCGGCGAGCAGCTGACCGTGTGGTCGGCGACCCAGGTGCCGCACTTCGTGAAGATCTTCATCTCGCTGGTGCTGGGCGTTCCGGAGCACAAGGTCCGGGTGATCGCGCCGGACGTCGGCGGCGGCTTCGGCGGCAAGCTGCAGTTCACGCCGGAGGAGGTGCTGACCGTCATCGCCGCGCGGCACACCGGCAAGCCGTGCAAGTACACCGAGACCCGGTCTGAGTCGATGATGGCGGCGCACCACGGCCGGGACCAGTGGCAGAAGCTCACACTCGCCGCGGAGTCCGACGGCACCGTGACCGGTCTCAAGGTCGACTTGATCACCAATATGGGGGCGTACCTCGGGCTGGTCACGTCGGCGATCCCGATCCTCGGCGCGTTCATGTTCAACGGGATCTACAAGTTCGGCTCGTACCGCTTCACCGACACCAACGTGTTCACCAACATGGCCTGGACCGACGCGTACCGCGGCGCCGGCCGGCCGGAGGCGACGTACGCGATCGAGCGGCTGATGGACGAGCTGGCCGCCGAGGTCGGCGTCGACCCGCTGGACATCCGGCGGAAGAACTGGATCCCGCACGACTCGTTCCCGTTCACCACCGTGGCCGGGCTGACCTATGACTCGGCGAACTACGAGGCCGCCACCGCCAAGGCCAAGGAGATCTTCGGATACGACGACCTGCGCGCCGAGCAGCTCAAGCGGCGGGAGTCGAACGATCCGGTTCAGCTTGGCATCGGCATCTCGACGTACACCGAGATGTGCGGGCTGGCGCCGTCGCGCTGGCTCGGCGACATGGGGTACGTCGGCGGTGGCTGGGAGCATGCGTCGATCCGGATGCTGCCGACCGGCAAGGTCGAGGTGATCGCCGGGACCAGCCCGCACGGGCAGGGCCACGAGACGGCCTGGAGCCAGATCGTCGCAGACCGGCTCGGCGTGCCGTTCGACGACGTCGAGGTGCTACACGGTGACACCCAGATCGCCGCCCGCGGCCTGGACACGTACGGGTCGCGGTCGCTGACCGTCGGCGCGATGGCGGTGCTGGCCGCTGCCGACAAGGTGATCGAGAAGGCCAAGCCGATCGCGGCACGGTTGCTCGAGGCAAGCGCCGACGACGTCGAGTTCACCAGCGGTCGGTTCGGGGTGCGCGGTACCGATGCCGGGATGGCGCTGGGCGATCTCGCCTTCGCGGTCTTCCAGGGCCACAAGATGGTCGACGAGGCCGAGCGGTCGCTGGATGCGGAAGCCACGCTGGACCCGGACAACTTCTCGTTCCCGCACGGCACGCACCTGTGCGCCGCCGAGGTGGACACCGAGACCGGGATGGTGCGGTTGCGCAGCTACGTATCCGTCGACGACGTCGGGAAGGTGATCAACCCGCTGATCGTCGAGGGCCAGGTGCACGGCGGCATAGCGCAGGGCATCGCGCAGGCGCTGTACGAGGAGGCCGTGTACGACGAGTCCGGCACGCTGGTGAGCGGCTCGTTCGCCGAGTACCTGCTGCCGTCCGCGGCCGACCTGCCCGCGATCGTCACCGACCGGACCGAGACCCCGGCGACCGGGAACGACCTGGGCGTCAAGGGTGTCGGCGAGGCCGGCACGATCGCCTCCACCCCGGCGGTGGTGAACGCGATCGTCGACGCGGTCCGGCACCTCGGCGTGAACGACGTGCAGATGCCGTGCTCGCCACACCGCGTCTGGAAGGCGATCAGCTCGGCCCAGTCGTCCCAGCAGGAAGGTGGTCAGTCATGATCCCGGCGGGATTCGAGTACGTCGCTCCGGCCACCGTCGACGAGGCGCTGGCCGCGCTGGCCGGGTCCGGCGACGCGAAGGTGCTGGCCGGCGGGCAGAGCCTGATGCCGGTGCTGCGGATGCGGCTGGCGGCACCGGAGCTGCTCGTCGACCTCGGCAAGCTCGACGAGCTACGCGGCATCCGCGAGGACGGCGACGCGATCGTGATCGGTGCGATGACGCCGCACAGCGTGGTCCAGTCCGACCCACTGGTGGCCGAGCACGCGAAGCTCCTGGCGCTCGCCACGGAGAAGGTCGGCGACCCGCAGATCCGCCACCGGGGCACGTTCGGCGGCTCGCTCGCACACGCCGACCCGGCCGCTGACCTGCCGGCCGCCGCGGTGGCGCTCGGCGCTGAGATGGTGGTCGCCGGGCAGTCAGGCCGCCGAACGGTGCCGGCCGGCGAGTTCTTCACCGACCTGTTCACCACCGCGGTCGGCGAGGACGAGCTGCTGGTGGAGATTCGGGTGCCGAAGCACACCGGCTGGGGCGCGCATTACGAGAAGTTCACCCAGACCGCGCAGCAGTGGCCCATCGTCGGGGTGGCCGCCGCGGTACGGCTGGAGAACGGCACCATCGCGGAGGCCGGCGTCGCGCTCACCAATATGGGCTCGACACCGGTTCGCGCGACAGCCGTCGAGCAGGCACTGGTCGGCCAGTCCGCGAGCGACGAGTCAGTCCGTACGGCGGCCGCGTCCGCCGCGGAGGGCACCTCACCGCCGTCCGACCTGCAGGGCGATGCCGAGTACCGGCGGCATCTCGCCACCGTGCTGACCCGGCGAGCGGTGCTCGCCGCCGCGGGAGTGTGATGAAGCTCGAACACCGCTTCACCGTTCCGGCCTCGGCCGAGCAGGCCTGGGCAGTGTTCAACGACCTCGAGCAGGTCGTGCCCTGCTTCCCCGGGGCGGCGCTCACGTCGCTGGACGACGACGGGTTCGCCGGAACGTGCAAGATCAAGCTCGGGCCGATCTCGCTGCAGTACAACGGCACCGGCCGCTTCGTCGAACGCGACGAAGCGGCCCGCCGGGTCGTCGTCGAGGGCAAAGGCAAGGACAAGCGCGGCAATGGCACCGCGACCGTCCTGGTCACCGCCCGGATGACCGGCACCGGCGACGCCGCCACCGCGGTCGAGGTCGACACCGACCTGACCATCACGGGCAAGCCGGCACAGTTCGGGCGTGGGCTGATGCAGGAGGTCTCGGACAAGCTGCTCGAACAGTTCGTGTCCTGCATCACGACCAAGCTCACTCCCGAAGCATCGCCTGCACAGCCGGCCGACGTCCTGTTCGGCGGTTCGACCCCGGCGGCCGAGTCGACCGAGGACGGTGCCGGCGCCGAACCGGCTACCGGGTCCTCGGCAGGCGGGTCCGCGGCCGGCGGATCGGCCCCGGCTGGGGAAGGACGCTCGAGCGGGCAGCAGGTTGGTTCGGACGCTGACGAGGCAGAGGTGTCGCTCGACCTGGGAAGCGTCCTGCTGCCGACCATGGCCAAGCGGATCGCCCCCTACCTGATCGGAGCGGCCATAGCCCTCGTCCTGCGCCGCCTGTTCCGCAGCTGAGCCGGGCTGTTCGTGGATTCTGGCACCGAAGGCGCTAACCCGCGCCAAAACGCAGTGGATTCGACAGGGTAGGTTCGCTCACAGTCGCTCATGGTGCGAGGACTGGGAGGGCGTCGGTGTCTGCGCGTGAGGTGGTCGGGTCGTGCTGAACGTCTTCGGGGTCTCGGCGGACGACGAACGGATCTATCGCTGCCTACTGCGGCAGCCCGGCACCAGTCCCGAGGAGCTCGGCCGCGCCACAGGTCGCAGTGCGCCCTCGGTGGAGCTGTCGCTGAACCGGCTCGCGGACCTGGGGCTGGTCACCCGGCTCACCGGACAGCGACCCCGGCTGGTCGCGACCCGGCCGGACGTCGCGGTCGGCGTACTGGTCGCACGCAAGCAGCAGGAGCTGACCAGGGTGCAGGCCGAGGCGCGCAGTCTGCTGGACGAGCTGCCGGACGAGCGGATGACCGGTCCCGACGAGCACGTCGAGATCGTGGTCGGGCGGGAGGCGGTGGCACACCGGTTCTCCCAGCTGCAGCAGCTGACGAAGGACGAGCTGCTGGTACTGGACCGGCCGCCGTACGCGCAGGATCTGACCGAGCCGAACAGCAACGAGTACGACCTGCTCGCCCGCGGCGTGCGGTGCCGTGGGATCTACGCGCCGGAAGCGCTGGACCTGCCCGGGTACCTGGGCGGGCTGCGGGACGCGGTCGCGGCCGGCGAGGAGGCCCGGATCCACACCGCGGTACCGATGAAGCTGGCGATCTGCGACCGCTCGGCCGCACTGCTGCCGCTGAGCCGTGACGAGCCGTCGGACAGCGCGCTGGTCGTGTACGCGTCCACGCTGCTGGACGCGCTGACCTCGCTGTTCGAGCTGCTCTGGGAGTCAGCGATCCCGGTGCCGGCCGACGGGTCGGAGCAGCAGCTCGCCATGCCGGCCGCGATCCCGCACGACGCCGATCTGCTGGCGCTGCTCGCGGCCGGCCTGAAGGACGAGTCGATCGCCCGTCAGCTCGGGATCAGCACCCGCACGCTCAGCCGCCGGACCGGTGAGCTGATGGAGGACCTGGGAGCCCGCACCAGGTTCCAGTGCGGGCTCCAAGCGGCACGACTCGGCTTGATCGACTAACGCAGCCGGTAAGCACGGGTCAGCGTCTGCTCCAGCTTGTTGCCGTCGGCATCGGTGGCGTCGACCTGCAGCGACACGTACCCGGTGCTCGCCGACGCCTGCGGGTGCCGGTAGGTCGCGCCGAACCGCTCACCGCCCAGCGCCTTGACCGACGTGTCCGACCAGGTCGCGCCGTCGTCGTACGACACCCGGACCCGGACCTGCTGGACCGGCGCGGCCTGCGACCCGTCCTGGTGCGCGGTGTTCAGCGCCAGCCGGACCAGCCGGTCGCCGGGCGCGGTGTTGGCCAGGTCCAGTGCGTCGCGGCCGGAGTACGCGTCGACCACACCGGCGTAGTCCACGTCGATCAGCGGCAGCATCGTCGCGTTCTCGGTGGTGCCGGAGCGGAACGTCCACGCGGTACGGCTGCTGGTCGACAGCCCGAGCCAGCGGCCGTCGTGGCTGACATCGGCCTCCAGCCGGTACGTCGCCGGGTCGTCCGGCACGTTCAGGCCGCCCATCAGGCCGTTGGTGGCGAACACCTGCTGACCGTCGCGGTACAGCCGGCTCGACTCCGACATCACGCTGAAGTTCGGCAGCCAGTGCCCGTCGGAGTCGGTGAACCCGGCGAGCCCGTACGACAGCCAGCTACCGGAACGCTTGACCGTGTGCGACGCGCCGCCGACCTTGATCTCGCTCTGCGCGAGACCGGGCGACAGCGGTGCCTTGAGCCAGTTCTCGGTCACCTCCTGGCCCGGGCGGTAGCCGGTGGTGGCCCTGTTGTAGAGGACGTCGGCGGGCAGGCCGAACACGAACTGCCACGCCGAGGCGGTCTTCAGGTCGGGTCGGGCGGTCACGTACTCGGTGCGGGTGTACCCGGTCGACGGCACGAAGTCGTCGACGACCGACGGCCCGCACCCGCAGGAGTCGAGCGCGGTCTGGTGCAACCGCCAGCCGCGTTCCTCGGTCCCGGTGGTGTAGATGTTCGTGGTCACCTCGGCCAGGTCCTGCTGCCGCGGCCGGTAGCCGAGCTGCGCCGGCACCTGGCCGGACTCGGTGGCGCTCACGTCGTACGCGTACGGCGTGCGCGGGGTCGCCAGCAGGTGCACCAGCTCGCTCTGCTTCGAGGTCGCGGAGCGCAGCATCTCGCCCTGCTGCCGGGGCAGTGTGAGGACCGGGATCGGGCCGTCGGCGGTCCGCGGCCAGAACACCCCGGGCTGCGCCGAGTACAGGATGGCCAGCTCCGCGCCGGCGTCGGCCGCCGCCTGGACCTGGTCGGAGTAGCTGGCCGTCGCGGACTCCCGGATCAGCGCGATCCGGCCGTCGAGGCTACGGCCGGGCAGTCCGGCCGGGTCCGCCTCGCCGATGTCGGTGACCGGCAGCACGTGCCGGCCGTCGAAGACCGGTCCGCCGACCTGCTCGGCGTCGAGCCGCTGACCGCGCCAGGTGGCGACGAGCGGGTCGACGCCGCTGTCCCACGACGCGCTGAACACGAACGGTGCGTCGTCTACCCGCTCGGTCGGCGTGACCGACACCTTCTCCGGTGAGCCGTCGATGAACGACCAGCCCCAGGTGTCCTCCGTGAAGAACGCGCTGTCGTCGTCGCCACGCCACCAGCCGAGCGCGAGCGACCGTGGTTGCGACGTACGCGGTGTCTCCAGCGTGATCGGTACCGCCTTGCGGGCGTCGATGGTGACCGTGGGGTTCGGCGCGCGTACCTCGAGCTTCGGGTCGCCGACGATGCTCTGCTCCTCGGCGTACCGGCCGGAGGCGTCCCAGGTGGTCACCAGGGACCACAGGTTGTAGTCGCCCTCGGGCAGCCGGACGGTGTACTCGGGCTGCTGGGCGTCGAGGTAGATGTAGTCCGGGTAGTAGCGGCCGTCGCGTTCCTTGTACGGCGAGATCCGGACCGTGGCCGAGCCCGGCGCGCCGTCCCGGTCGATTGCCCGGATCGTCACGTCGACCGTGTCGTCCTGCTTGTAGAACGCGACGGCAGTACCCAGCTCGACGTCACCGGCGCGGGCCGTGACCCGCCCGCTGTAGGCGTCGGCCGGTACATCGGTCGCGTCAAGGCTCACCTCGGCCTGGGCCGTGCCCCCGGCCGGCACAGTCAGGCTCGCGGGCTCGACCTTCAGGACGCCGGCAGCCGGCCCTTCCCGCCGGCCTTCCAGGGTCGTGGCCAGGTCGAGGGTGACCGCGGCCGCCGAGGTGTTGCGGTACGTCAGCGTCCTGGTGGCCGTCAGCTCGCCGGGCTGGAACGGCCGGGCGAAGTAGCCCAGATGCAGCGTCCCGGCGTCGACGTACACCTGCTGCGCCGTCGCCCGGTCCAGGTCGGTGCGCCCGGAGCCGCGCTGGTGCACGTCGTGGTACTCCAGCGGTGTCGCGGTCGAGGTCAGCGCATCCCGCAGCTGCTCGGCGTCCCAGTCCGGGTGCTGCTGCTTGAGCACCGCCGCGGCGCCGGCGATGTGCGGCGTCGCCATCGAGGTGCCGGTCGCGCCGACGTACTGCGGCAGCCCCGCGTACGACGACCCGGCGGCGGTGATGTTGTAGCCGGGGGCAACGATCTCCGGCTTGATCGCGGCACTGTCCATCCGGCCGCGCCGGGAGCCGCCGTACACCGCATCGGCGCCCTGCGTCGCGCCGACGGTGAGGGCTGAACCGGCCGCGCCGGGTGCGGTGACGAACTCCATCCCGGGCACCCACGGACTGTAGTTGCCTGCGGCAATGACGAACAACGCGTCGTACTGCGCGGTGAGCCGGTCCACTGCTTGGCTCATCGGGTCGTCGCCGCGGGTCACCGGCCCGCCCAGGCTCAGGTTCACCACGTCCGCGCCGTTGGCGGCCGCCCACTCCATCCCGGCGATGATGTCTGAGGAGCTGCCCTGGCCGTTGTCGTCGAGCACCTTGCCGACCATCAGCGCGGCGTCCGAGGCGATGCCGCGGTAGCTGCCGGACGACGCGGCACCGGTGCCGGCGGCGATCGAGGCCACGTGCGTGCCGTGACCGGCGCCGTCGTGGACCGTTCCGGTGCCGGTGAAGTCGCGGGTGGCGGCGATCCGGCCGGCGAAGTCCGGGTGGGTGTCGTCGATACCGGTGTCCAGTACCGCGATCCGCGTGCCCTTGCCGGTCAGCCCACGCGACCACGCCGCCGGCGCGCCGATCTGGGCGGCGCTCTCGTCCAGGGTGCTGTGCACCGCGGTGTCGAGCCAGATCTTGTCGACGCGGCCGGTCAGCCGGGCGCCGGCCGTACCGGCCACCTCGTCCCAGAACCGGGTCGCGTCCTTCTTGCCGGCCTCGACCGCGACGGCGTTGACGCTGCCGAGCACGGCGGACCGGGTGGCACCGACCGGCGTACGCGTTGCGCTCAGCCGGTGGCCGGTGCCGTAGCCGAGGATGAGCGGGATGTGGTCGGCGTGCGCGTCGTCGTACCCCTGCTCGACCAGTTCGCTGACGTTGAACAGCGCGAGGTCGAGGCGGTTTCGGCCGAGCAGCGGCTGCGCCCGCGCCGGGACCAGGTACGCATCACCGTCGCTGACGAACGCGTGGTACCCGGACCCGCTGCCGGCCGCGGGACGGGCCCGCTCGGTGCCGTCCGGCCGGACCTCCAGCTCGGCGATGTCGCCGGTGACCAGGGTGACCCGGTGCACCTCGCCGGACCCGGCGGCCGGTGCCGGCGCGGAGGGCAGCCTGCGGGGTGGCATGGCGAGCCCGGCCTGCGCCCCGGGCTGGGCGGCCAGGACGACGGCGAGGGCGGTGGCTGCTGCGGCGAGTAACCGGCGGCTGTGGGCGGTACGAGGGCGCATCGGCTTCCTCACTCGAGACGGCCAGGATCAGCGGCAGCCTAGGTTCCGGACACTGCCTACCGGGCGGTCCCGGATGGCGCTTACCAGCCACGGCGAGATGTCGCCAGAGAACGCATCCCGGACACCGGCCGACGCAGGCTCGGCGGATAGACGAGGATGACCGGCATGCGTGTGCTGATCGCCCCGGACAAGTTCGCCGGCACCCTGACCGCAGTCGAGGCCGCCACGGCGATCGAGGCGGGCTGGCGGCGCCGCGACCCGGACGCCGAGGTGTACATCGCGCCGATGGCGGACGGCGGGCCCGGTTTCCTCGACGTTCTCGGCACCGTGGTCGACGGCACCCTGCTGTCGGTCACCGTGCGCGGGCCGCTCGGCGAACCGGTGCCGGCGACCGTGCTGCTGGCCGGCGAGACGGCGTACGTCGAGTCCGCGCAAGCGTGCGGGCTGCACCTGGTCGAGCCGGACGGCCGCCGCCCCGAGGACGCCACGACGTACGGCGTCGGCGAGCTGGTCGCGGCCGCGGTGGACGCCGGCGCCCGCCGGGTCATCATCGGGCTCGGCGGCTCGGGCACCAACGACGGCGGTGCCGGCCTGCTCGCAGCCCTCGGCGCGACCGCTGAGCCCGCCGGCGCGCTCGAGGCGGGCCCGACCGCCCTGGCCGAGCTGACACGCGTCGACCTCGCCCCGGCGCGCGAGCGGCTCGCCGGTGTCACCCTGGTCGCCGCGACCGACGTGGAGAACCCGCTGCTCGGGCTGCGCGGCGCGACCAGCGTGTTCGGCTCCCAGAAGGGGATCGGGGACGAGCGGAAGCCGGTCGTGGACGGCTGGCTGACCCGGCTCGCCGACGCCGCGGACCGTAAGGCCGCGGACGCGAAGGGAGCCGGCGCGGCGGGCGGTCTCGGGTACGCGTTGTTGCTGCTCGGCGCCGAGCGGGTCTCCGGGATCGACCTGGTCGCGGAGCTGACCGGGCTGCGGCACGCCGCCGGCAAGGTGGACCTGGTGCTGACCGGGGAGGGCGCGTTCGACTTCCAGTCCCGGGCCGGCAAGGTGGTGGCCGGAGTGGCCAAGGTCGCGAACGACGCGATGCGGCCCTGCGTCGTACTGGCCGGAAAGGTGCAGATCGGCGCCCGGGAGATGCGCACGATGGGGATCGAGTCGGCGTACGCGCTGGTGGACTCCGTGGGGGAGGAGCAGGCGTTCGCGGACCCGCAGGGCTCGCTGGCGACGGTGGCGGAACGGGTGGCTCGTAGCTGGGTCCGCTGAGTGTGCCGTGGTTTGTCCACGGGATCCCGTGTGCGACCATGGGAATGGTTCCGGAGCGACCGGCGTTGATCCGGAATGACATATGCCACGTGATGACTGGGAGTCAGGTATGACGGATCTGCAGACCGAGCAGGCGACCACCACCACCGACGGCGTGCTCCTCACCGAGGGCGCGGCATCCAAGGTGAAGGCGCTGCTCGACCAGGAGGGCCGCGACGACCTGGCGCTGCGCGTCGCCGTGCAGCCGGGTGGCTGCTCCGGCCTGCGGTACCAGCTGTTCTTCGACGAGCGTCAGCTCGACGGCGATGTCGTGAAGGACTTCGGCGGCGTGAACGTCGTCACCGACCGGATGAGCGCTCCGTACCTGAAGGGCGCGACGATCGACTTCGTCGACACGATCGAGAAGCAGGGCTTCACGATCGACAACCCGAACGCGACCGGGTCCTGCGCCTGCGGAGACTCGTTCAACTGAGCCCACGACATACAACGAGAGCCCCGTCCCCGGTCCGACCGGGGACGGGGCTCTTGCCATCAGGAGCTCGCCGGCGGGAGGTTGAACTGGGCGACCACAACCGCGTCGGCGGCGGGAACGTCGCTCACCACTCCGGCTTGCGGGCCGGTCGGCGAGGCGCAGAGCTGCTGCGCGGTCGGCAGTAGCGGGCAGGTCAGGTTGAGCACCGTCGCGCCGCGGACCACGACGGTGGTGCGCAGCGTCTCGTCGGTGGCCACGCTCAGCGGCGCCAGCAGCGCCAGCGCCCGGCGGTCGGCCGACGGCGTGCTGCGGACGGTCGCGCCGGTCAGCCGGTAGCGCAGCTCGACCTGTGCCACCGTCTCCGGGAGGGGGACGTCGAGCTCCCGGTCGATCTCGGCGATGCCGACGTCCAGCGGCCGGCCCTCGCTGGTGACGCGGAGCTGCTCGGCGCGCGGTCTCGCCGCCTCGAGCGCGTCCCCGCCGGTGCGCGGCAGTGCCGGTACCAGCACCAGCCAGTTCTGCGGCTGCCGGAAGACCACCGTCTCGATCACGTCGAAGGTGCCGTCGGGTCGCGGCTTGGTGTCCAGCCGGATCGCCGGTCGGGCCGGTGCTCCGGGAACCGTGGGAACGCTGGACGGCAGCGGGGGCTGCGTCGAGGGTCTCCTCGTCGGCTGCCTCGTCGGCTGCCGGGTCGGCTGCTGGGTGGGCCGGCTGGTGGCCTGCGTCGACTGGGTCGCCGGCGGGCCTGTCGCTCCGGGTGGTTGCGAACCGGGTTCGTAGTAGACGACCGCCGCGACCGCGATCGCCGCGGACCCGAGAATGCCGAGCAGGATCAGCACGCGGTCCGCCGCCGTACGGCCTCCGACCACCGCCATACACGTCCCCCTGCCCCGTCCGGAGCCAAAAATCATGGGCTTCCGTCACGCCACGTGACCAGGCTACGGCGAGGAATCGGTCTGGGGGAGGCCTCGGGCGCGCCACTCCGTACGGTGACGGCGCCTGTTCACTCAGTGCAGTCCGCCACCCTCCCCGGCGCGTTTCGGCAGCAGGAACGTGACCGCCAGGCTGAGCGCGAACAGCCCACCGGCGGCCAGCGTCGCGGTCGTCATCGAGCCGAGGAAGGCGTGGCCGGGCAGCAGTTCGAAGAACAGCGTGCCGATCACCGCGACGCCGACCGCCCCGCCGAACTGCTGCATCGCGGTCAGTACGCCGGAGGCCGAGCCGGCCGCCCTGTCGTCCACACCGGCCAAGATGATGTCGAAAAGCGGCGCGAACACCATCCCCGCACCCAGCCCGGCGACCAGTGTCGCGGGCGCGAAGTCCCAGGCGGTGGCGCCGTCGCCGGCCAGCCGCAGCGTGAGCCACATCCCGGCCATCCCGGCGGTGATCACCACGACACCGAGCTGGAGCGCGGTCCGGCCCAGCCGGGGTGCCAGCAGGCCACCGGACAGCCCGGCCCCGACCGCGATCCCGAGCGAGAACGGCACCAGGGTCAGGCCGGCCCGCAGCGGCGTGTAGTGCAGGCCGAGCTGGGTGAACAGGTTGAACACCAGCATGAAGCCCGACATCGCCAGGAAGAACGACGTGATCACCGCGAGCCCGGCGACGAAGGAACGGCTGCGGAGCAGCGACGGCTCGATCACCGGATACCGCGACCGGCGCTCACTACGGCCGAACAGCGCGAACACCGGCAGCGAGGCCGCCATCAGCGCGAAGCACCAGGCCGGCCAGCCGTACTCCCGGCCCTGCACCAGCGGGTAGATCAGCATCGCCGAGGCGGCGGTCAGCAGCAGTACGCCGGTCAGGTCCAGCCGCCCGGCGCCCTCGGTGCGCAGCTCCGGCATGAACTTCAGCGCGCCGACGACCGCGACGATCGCGATCGGCACGTTGATCCAGAAGATCATCCGCCAGCCGGCGCCGAACCAGTTCGCGTCGATCAGCACGCCGGCCAGAATCGGCCCGCCGACCGCGGACAGACCCATGATCGGGCCGAACATCGCGAAGGCCTTGCCGATCTCGTCGGCCGGGAAGACGGCCTTGATGATGGCCAGGCCCTGCGGGATCATCACCGCGCCGAGCAGCCCCTGCGCGAACCGGCTGCCGATGAGAAGCTCGGGCGAGGTCGCCAGGCCGCACAGCGCGGACGCGAGCGCGAAGCCGGCGGCGCCGACCACGAACAGCCGGCGCCGGCCGAGCAGGTCGCCGAGCCGTCCGAAGGTGACCAGCCCGACGGCGAACGCCAGCGTGTAGCCGGCCAGCATCCACTGCATGCCGGTGGTGGAGCCGCCGAGGTCGGCGTGGATCGACGGGGCGGCGATGTTCACGATCGTCGCGTCGACCAGGTCCATGATCTCGGCGACCAGGACGAGGCCGAGGACGATCCAGCGCCAGCGGTACGGCGCGGTGGTGGCCCGGGTGTCGGGCGCGAGTTCTGTGGTGGTCATGTGGGCTCCTGGAACGGTGTTCGACGAATACGAACACTGTTCTACAGACGAATGGTGTTCGCGTCAAGTACAGTGTTCGGCATGAGTCTGAACTCGCCGCCGTGGGAGCCGGCCAGGGCCCGCAAGCCGGCCCGGACCCCGCTCACCCAGGAGCGGATCGTCGACGCCGCGCTCGAGCTGCTGGTCGCCGAGGGGTACGACGCGCTGTCGATGCGGCGGATCGCGCAGGCGCTCGGCACCGGCGCCGCCTCGCTGTACGCGCACGTGGCGAACAAGCAGGAGCTGGACCAGCTGATGATCAACCGGGTCGCGCAGGGTCTCGAGATCCCGGACCCGGACCCGGAGCGCTGGAAGGAGCAGCTGGCGCAGGTGATGCGCGACCTGCTCCGGGTGCTGCGGTCCTATCCGGGAGTGGCCCGGGCGGCGATCGGGCAGATCCCGCTCGGCGAGGAGTCGCTGGTCAGCACCGAGCGGATGCTGGCGATCCTGCGGGCCGGCGGCCTGCCGGACGACGTGGCGGCGTACGCCGTCGACCTGATCCCGCTGTACGTCTGCTCGGTGGCGTTCGAGGAGTCCGTGCAGGGCTCGTCGAGCTGGACGCGGGCCGACATCGAGGAGTTCACGACGAACCTGGGGAAGTGGTTCGCGGGCCTGCCGAACGACCGGTTCCCGCACATCGTCGCGCTCGCCGGTGCGCTCACCGCGGGCGGCCCGGACGAGCGGTTCGACTTCGGTGTGCAGGTGATCGTCGCCGGGCTGGCGTCGTTCGCCAAGCGTGATCAGGAGGCATGACAACCCGGGGGAGAGGTTGCCGAGGGCAACGGGTACTGCTCGAGTGTGTTCGCGAATCGCCAGGTTCTGGGCCGGATCCTTGGCGATTCGTGAACACACAATGGGTCAGCGGCGGGTCAGCCGCTCGATCGCGTCCTCCATGTGCTCACTGAGCAGCCGGCCGACCAGGGCCGCGTCGCCAGCGCCGATCGCGTCGGCCAGCGCCCGGTGCTCGCCGACCCGGATGTCGGACGAGGCGTAGGTCTGCTCGAGCGCGTGGATGCACATCCGGGTCTCGGTGATGAAGGTCTGGTGCATCCGGCGCAGCCGCGGACTGGCCGCGAGCTCGACCAGCCGCTCGTGGAAAGCGATGTCGGCTTCGCCGACCCCGGTCGGGTCGCCGGCCGCCGCGGCCATCTGCCCGACGATGTCCAGCAGTGCGGCACCGGCCGCCGCGTGGTCGCCGCGCAGGATTTTCTGCGCGGCCGCCCGTTCGATCGCCTCCCGGGCCAGGTACATGTCGCGGACGTCGTCCGACGTCATGTCGACCACGAACAGCCCGCGGTTGCGGATCGCGACCAGGAGCCCTTCCTGGGTCAGCCGCTGCATCCCTTCGCGCAGCGGGCCACGGCTGACACCGAGCCTGCGGGCCAGGTCGGCCTCGCCGAGCTGCATGCCAGGCTTGAGCTCGCCGTGCCCGATCGCCTTGCGCAGCTTGTCCGCAATGATGCTCGGCGTCGACTCCTGCGCCAGCGGCTCGATGAAGCGCGGCCCGGCCGGGGCGGTCATGACCGGCCCCCCGCGGTCACGGGCTCAGCGAACAGCGTGCCGAGGCCGTCGATCCGGCGGCCGACGCCGGCCAGGTCGAGGCCATTCCAGACCGTGACCTGGTTCGCGGTCAGCACCGGCTTGCCGACTGCCTGCTCCAGATCGTCCAGGATGGACTGTGTGTGCATCGCGGTGTCGGGGATCAGCACCGCCTCGGCGTCCGGGTGGTCACCGAGCTCGCGCTGTATCCCGGCGACCTGCTCGCCGGGGTAGAGCATGCCGACCGTGGTCATTCGTCCTCCCTGCTGTCCCGGATCCCCTGGGATAGGTAGATTGTCGACAATGTTAGGCCGTTGGGGCTGTTCCGAGATGAGCGGGTACGACGTGGGCCGGCTCGCCGCCGAGCTGCGGACTGTCCTGCGCGGCACCGTGGGCGACGACCGCCGCAGCCGGGCGCTGTACGCCGCGGACGGCTCGAACTACCGCTCGGTGCCCGACCTGGTCGTCGTACCGGCCGATGTGGACGATCTCGCCGCCGCCGTCGAGCTGACGGCAGCCGCCGGCGCCCCGGTGACGATGCGCGGCGGCGGTACGTCGATGGCCGGCAACGCGATCGGCGGCGTCGTGATCGACGCGTCCCGGCACGTGAACCGGATCGTCGACCTGGACCCGGTGGCGCGGACCGCGGTGGTCGAGCCCGGCCTGGTGCTGACCGAGCTGCTCGCGGCCGCCGCCAAGCACGGCCTGACCTTCGGCGCTGACCCGTCGTCGGCCAGCCGGGCCACGCTCGGCGGCATGATCGCGAACAACGCCTGCGGCGCGCACTCGGTGGCCTGGGGTACCACAGCCGACAACCTGTGCCGGCTGGAGGTGCTGACCGCCGACGCGACCGCGCTGACGCTCGACGTACCCGGTCCGGACGAGGACGTGGCGGCGCGGCGGTCCGAGCTGGCGGCCCGGCCCGGGCGGGAGGGCGAGATCCATCGCGGGCTGCAGGCGTTCGTGGCCGAGCACGAGCTGCTGGTCCGGCGCCGGTTCGGGTTGTTCGGCCGGCAGATCTCCGGGTACGCCCTGCAGCGGCTGCTGCCCGAGCACGGCTACGACGTGGCCCGGCTGCTGTGCGGCAGCGAGGGCGGCTTCGCCGCCACCCTGCGAGCCACGGTCGCGCTGACACCGTTGCCCGGGGCAAAGGTCCTGTGCGTGCTCGGGTACGCCGACGGGCCGGCCGCCGCGGACTCGGTACCGGCCCTGCTGGCGCACCGGCCGCTGACGATCGAGTCGATCAACGACGAGCTGGTCGAACGGCTGCCCGCGGAGGTCCGCGACGCCGCCGTACAGGCCGGGCTGCCCGCGGGCCGGACCTGGCTGCTGGTCGAGGTCGGCGGGCCCGACGCGGTCGCCGCGGCCCGGTCCGCGCAGGCGCTGGTCGACGACCTGCGCGACACCGGCGCGACCGCCTCGCTGGTCACCGACGCCGGCGCGCAGGCGGTGCTGTGGCGCTGCCGCCGCGACGCGGCCGGGCTGGCGACCCGGCGGGCCGACGGTGCCGAGGCCTGGGGCGGCTGGGAGGACGCCGCGGTGCCGCCGGAGCGGCTTGCGGACTACCTGCGCGGCCTGGACGAGCTGATGGCCCGGCACGGCTACTCAGGCGCGTCGTACGGGCACTTCGGCGAGGGCTGTATGCACATGCGGATCGACTTCGACCTGCTCAGCGAGCGTGGCGTCGCGTCGTACCGGACCTTCGTCGAGCAGGCCACCGACCTGGTCGTCGACCTCGGCGGCTCGGTCTCGGGCGAGCACGGCGACGGCCGGGTGCGTGGGGAGCTGCTGGCCCGGATGTACGGCGCGGACACGGTGCCGTTGTTCGCCGCGGTGAAGCGGATCTGGGACCCGGCCGGGGTGATGAACCCCGGCGTGATCGTCGACCCGCCGCCGCTCGACGCCGGGCTGCGGCAGCGGCTGCCGGTGGTTCAGCCGGCGACGATGTTCGGGTACGCCGACGACGGCGGCAGCTTCGCGCAGGCGCAGCGGCGCTGCGTCGGGATCGGCAAGTGCCGGCAGCACTCCGGCGGTGTGATGTGCCCGAGCTACCAGGTCACCCGCGACGAGCTGCACTCGACCCGCGGCCGGGCGCACCTGCTCTGGGAGATGCTGTCCGGCGACCTGGTCACCGACGGGTGGCGGTCGACCGAGGTCCGCGACGCGCTCGACCTGTGCCTGTCCTGCAAGGGCTGTCTGTCCGACTGCCCGGTCAACGTGGACATGGCGACGTACAAGTCCGAGTTCACCCACCACCACTACGCCCGCCGTCCGTGGGCCCGGCCGGTGTCGCACTGGTCGATGGGCTGGCTGCCCGTCTGGGCGCGGTTCGCCGGGGTGGCGCCGGAGCTGGTGAACCGGCTGACCGCGTCCCGCGCGCAGGGTGCGCTGAAGTGGCTCGGGGGAGTCGCGGCGGAGCGAGAGATCCCGCGGTTCGCGGGGGAGACGTTCGCGTCCTGGTTCGCGCGTCGTCCGGCTGGCGCTGACGGGTCGCGCGGCAGGGTGCTGCTGTGGCCGGACACGTTCATGAACCGGCTGGCGCCGCAGATCGGCCGGGCCGCGGTATCGGTGCTGGAGGCGGCCGGGTGCGAGGTGGTGCTGCCCTCCAAGCCGGTGTGCTGCGGGCTGACCTGGATCTCGACCGGCCAGCTCGGCACGGCCCGTCGGGTGCTGCGCCGTTCGCTGTCCAGGCTTGAGCCGTACCTGGCCGAGGGCCTCCCGGTGGTCGGGCTGGAGCCGAGCTGTACCGCGGTGTTCCGGCACGACGCGCCCGACCTGCTCGGTGCGGCAGCCGCCCGGCTCGCATCGTCGACGTACACGCTGGCCGAGACGCTCGCGCGGTTCGCGCCCGATTGGGAGCCGCCGCAGGTCGGCGGCGAGGCGCTGGTCCAGACGCACTGCCACCAGCACGCTGTGATCGGGTTCGAGGCCGACGCCGCCTTGATGGCCGCGGCGGGGATCCGCGCCGCGGTCCCGGACTCGGGATGCTGTGGCCTGGCCGGCAACTTCGGCTTTGAGCGCGACCACTACGACGTCTCAAAGGCCGTCGGTGAACGCGTCCTGCTCCCCGCCGTGCGCGAAGCGCCCGAGTCGACCAATATCGTCGCCGACGGCTTCAGCTGCCGCATCCAGATCACCCACGGCACCTCCCGCCACCCGGTCCACCTCGCCGAGCTCCTCGCCCGAGCCCTCCCCGACTCGCCCCCGCCCAGCTAATCCCAACCGAGCGTTTCCGCGGAAACGCGTCGCGATCACCACACGGCAATTCGGTACGGGACGTGGTCAGGTCAAGAGGCGCAGGGCGGTGAGGGCGTAGGTGCGGGCGGCGATGATCAGCTCGTCGACCGGGACCGACTCGTCGGCGCGGTGCGCCTGGCCGGTGACCGAGCCGGGGCCGAGGACGAGGACGGGTACGCCGAGGTCGCGGGCGACGAATCCGCCGTCGCAGGCGGCGGTCCAGGCACCGAGCGGGAGACCGGGACCGCCGGCATCGGCAAGAGCGGTGTCGGCGGCCTTCACCAGCACGTCGTCGACGGCGGTCTCGAAGCCGGGCATACCCATCGGCATGTGGAGCTCGACGCCCAGGCTGCGGTCGGTCAGTCCCAGCTCGTCGATGCGGCGTTCGAGGTCGGCCAGCATCGCGGCCTCGGACTCGCCGGGCAGCGTACGGCGGTCGGCGGCGATCACGCAGCGGTCCGGGACGATCGAGGCGCCGGTGCCGCCGTCGATCCGGCCGACGCTCCATGTCGCCGGACCGACCAGCGGGTGCGGGGCGGCGGCCAGCTCGCGGTGCATCCGTTCCAGCTCGACGACGATCGCGGCGGCGCCGTAGATGGCGTTGGTCCCGTCGGCGGGGTTGCCGGCGTGCGCGGCCTGGCCGGTGACGGTGACCTCGACGTACGAGTCACCGCGGGCGCCGATGATCGTCTGCAGGTCGGTGGGCTCGGCCACCACACAGCCCAGGTACGACGCGTGGCCGGTGCTGGATCCGGCATGGTCGCCGACGAACCGGCGGATGCCCAGACCGGTGTCCTCCTCGTCGACCAGCGCCGCCAGCTCCACCGGCCCGCTCAAGGACACCTCGGCCGAACGCAGCGCGGCCATCGCCACCACGCAGGCGGCCAGCCCACCCTTCATGTCGGTGGCGCCGCGGCCGTGGATCCGGCCGTCCCGGACGAGGCCGCCGAACGGGTCGACGGTCCAGCCGTCGCCGACCGGGACCACGTCGGTGTGGCCGAGCAGCAGCAGGCCGGGACCGTTGCCACCGGCAACCGTCGCGGAGAGGTTGGAGCGGCCCGGCTCGACGGTGGTCGCGACCACCGGCAGGCCGCGCTCGGCACAGGCCGCTGCCAGCGCGGCGACCGTCGCGGCCTCCTCGCCGGGCGGGTTCTCGCCGGGCGCGCGGACCAGCGACCTGGTCACCGCGATCAGGTCGGAGGCGTCGATCAGGTCGAGGACGGACTGCTCCGCGGGCGTGATCATGACATCCTGTCGACGGCGCGGCGCAGCCGGGCGATGCCCTCGCGGGTGCGCTCCGGCGTGGTCGAGGCGAAGCACAGCCGGAGTGCGTCGGTGAACCGCCCGGACGGCGAGAACGCCGTACCGGGGATGAACGCGACGCCCTCGGCCAGCGCGACCTCGAACAGCTCGTGCGTGTTGACGCCGTTGGTCAGCGTGACCCAGAGGAAGAATCCGCCGTCCGGGTCGGTCCAGCGGGCGATGTCGCCGAAGTGCTCGCGCAGCGCGTCGCGCATCGCCTCCTTGCGGCGCCGGTACTCGGCCCGCTGCGTGACCAGGTGGTCGGCCAGGTGGCCGCCGGACAGGAAGCCGGTGAGCAGCCGCTGGCCAGGCAGGTTCGTGCAGGTGTCCATCGCCTGCTTGGCGTTGATCAGCAGCTGCTGCAGCTCGGGCGCGGTGTCCACCCAGCCGACCCGCAGGCCCGGCGCGACGATCTTGGAGAACGTCCGCACCGAGAACACCAGCGGGTCCCCGCCGCCCAGCTGTCGCAGCGTCGGCAGCGGGTCCCCGGCGAACCGCAGCAAGCCGTACGGGTCGTCGTCGATCACCATCGAGCCCCAGGACCGGGCCAGCTCGAGCAGCCGGTGCCTGCGCGGCACCGAGAGCGTCGCGCCGGACGGGTTCTGGAACGTCGGGATCGCGTAGATCGCCTTCGGTGCGCGCCCGGCCGCCGACACCAGCGACTCCAGCGCGTCCACGTCCATCCCGTCGGCGTCGACCGGCACCTCGAGCAGCTCGGCGCCGTACGAGAGCGCGGTCGCGCTGCCGTTGGTGTACGTCGGCGACTCGACCACGACGAGGTCGCCCGGGTCGACGAAGATCTTGCAGAACAGGTCCAGCCCCTGCATCCCGCCGGCGGTGATCGTCAGCCGGTCCGCGGTCGTCTCGTCCGGCGTACCGCGCAGCACCTCCACCAGCGCCGCGCGCAGCGGCGGGTCGCCCTCGGTCGCCGCGTAGTCGAATGCGTCCGCGGCATGCTCACCCAGGTCCGTGGCCCCGATCCTCGCCAGGACGGCCGACGGCACCGCCTCGGCCGCCGGACTGCCCATCGCGAACCTCACGATGTCGTGCTTCTGCTTGTGCAGCAGCGAGGTGCTCGAGTCGATCACCGAGCCGACCAGACCCGCGGCGCGGGCGGCGTAGGGCA
>DASRHY010000347.1:0-4495 GCA_035650275.1 Kribbellaceae bacterium
CTCACTCAACATAAGCCGTTGTGCGTCCACCGGCAACGCCGGATACGCTCGCATCTCCACCACCCGCGCTCGTAGCTCAATTGGAGAGAGCATCTGACTACGGATCAGAAGGTTGGGGGTTCGAGTCCCTCCGAGCGCGCCTATAACTCCTGGTCAGAGCGGGTGTCGAGTCGCCTTGTTCTCGCGGCCGCGCGGGTTTGACAGCATTTGACAGCAACGGCATCGGCCAGAGCGATAGGCCGGTCGACCACCATCCTGACTCGTGTCGGAACGGGCGATGGCGTAGCAGTCGCCTCCACCGGCACCTCGGTGGCACGTCTCAGGTCGATATGCGCGCACGTTCGGGACGCTTGCGCGTGCGTGCGCGCACCGAGCCGTCGACTTGGTCGTCTCCGGTGTGGCTCGGGCTTGGTGGTGATGCCGTCGGTGAATGCTGCCGGCGCTCACGTGGTGATGAAGTCGCGAACGATGGCGGCGACCATGGCCGGGTCGGTCTTGTAGGCGAAGTGGCCATGCCCGTCAAGGGTCCGGATCTGGGCGTTGGGAATGGCGGCCGCGGCCTGCTGGGTGCAGGAGGCGAGCTCTGGGTCCGTGTCGGAGCCGGTCAGTAGGAGGGTGGGCGCGCTGATCGCGTCGAGGTGTCCTGGCCTGTACACCCAGTCGTTCTCGACTCGGCATTCGCGGGGAAGGGTGGGAGCAGAAGCGACGACGTTCGGCCACCGGGGACCCGCCTTGAAGGCCTCGAAGTCCTCATCCGTCATGACGCCGGTGTCGACGAATGCGGCGCGGATGGCGCGCTCGGCGTCTCCGGCTGCGACCGCCTGTTCGATGGCGTCGATCGCGCCGGGCCGGTAGGTCAAGCCGAAGCTGGGCTCGTAGAGGACGAGGTGATGGACGTTGGCGCTGAGGGCGGCGCCGCCCATGGCCGGGTTGCATCCGTAGCTGTGGCCCCACAGGGCCACCGGGCCGCCGGTGCGGGCCGCGACGGCCTCGATGACGGCGGCGACGTCTTCGAACTCGCGCTCGATGGCGTATGGCGCCATGTCGCCGCTGGCGCCGGAGCCTCGGCGATCCATGGCATAGCTAGTGACGTTGGGGCGTAGTTCTGCCACGAGGGGATCGAAGGTCGTGTGCTCGCTCGGGCAGCCGTGGACCAGGACGAGGGCGGGCCCGTCGCCGTCGACCCAGACCGCGAGCGGCGTCCCGTCGGGCGACTGGACATCGAGGCGTGCAGTGGTTGCTCTGGTCGTGCTCGTGTCGCTCATCGCGTGCACCTCCGCTGACAACTCTGGGACGTTGACGAGTGTCCCGTCACTCACGGGGTGGCGCATCGGGTGTTCACCCCATCCCACGCTGTGGTCAGAGTTCGAGCAGGCCGTGCTCCATGGCGAACAATGTCGCGCCGGCGCGCGTGGTGACCCTTGCCTTGGCGTAGATGTGCTCGATGTGGCGGCCCACGGTCTTGGGCGCGATCCCCAACGTGGCCGCCACCTGCTTGTTGGCCTGGCCCCGGGCGATCAGACGTAGGACGTCGACCTCCCGTTCGGTGAGGCCGGCAGGCCGGTCGATGTGAGGCGGACGGCTGGCCTGGCCGGCGACGGCGAGCACCGCGTCGACCTCGGCACGCCCGAGCCGTCTGCCGTCGACCTCGTCGAGGAGTCGTGTCGCAGCAGCCGCCGGCGTCAGCGCCGGTCGGTGAGGACGTGGCTCGATCAGCGCGTGGTACACGTCCGCAGCTGCCAAGATCCGCGCGCCGACGCCGAGCTGGTCGCCGGCGAGGCCGCGATGGTAGCCGGAACCGTCGACTCGCTCGTGGTGGCGAGCGGCAATGGCCGTGTACGGCTCGAGCAGTCGGCAACGGGACAACACCCGCTCCCCTAGGTAGGTGTGGAGCCGCACGCGCTCCCATTGGTCGGCGCTCAGCGGCCCCGGGTGGTCCCAGATGCCGGATGCGACGCCGACCTTGCCGACGTCGTGCACGAGCCCGGCCCGTCGCAGCGTCGCAGCGTCCTCGTCGGATAGTCCGGCGGCGGTCGCCGCCTCCCCGGCGATGACTGCGACTCCGGTCGAGTGGCCCAGGAAGAACGGCGACTTCAGGTCGGCGAAGTCGGCCACCGCACGCAGGGCGCCGTCGATGCGGCTGTCGTCAACGGTTAGCACGGGCGCCGGTTCGGCGTCGAGGATCGCCGCACGAGGGTCGTCACCGATGCCGGCAAGCCATGCTTGTCCGTGGCCGGACAGCGCATCGACCACGGCAGGGTCATAGGCGCAGCCTCGCCGACGGGCCAGCACCTCGGCCGCGGTCGCCCAGCCCGCCTGCCTGGCCCACAGCTCGGCGTCGCGGGCCGCGGACACGACCCGGATGGCCATCGGAACCTCATCGCCCGCCAAGCCGTCCGGGAAACCCTTACCATCCCAGCGTTCGTAGGCGTGAGCCAGCGAGTCGCACACCGACGCCGGCATGCCCAGACGACTGGCCAGCCGGGAAGCCGCTTCGCAGTGGGCAGACAGGCTTCGCCGCCCCCCTCCCGGATCCCCCAGCGCCCGCGCGACCCGCCCGATCCGGCGGCGCAACGGCCGGTCAGCGGCGAGGTGGCGAACCAGAAACCACACGCTCTCCCCGGGCTGGGCGTTCAGCATCGGTGCGAACGTGGCGTTGAACGCCACGTCGTCGCCGCCGGTGAACACGGCCACCTCCGACGCGTCGGAGGTACAGCCCAGGAACCGCAACAGCGCCACGTGATACACGCACGAGCGGCCCGGGTCGGCCAGTCCCAGGGCCTCGGCCGCTTTCAACGACAGCCAGCAGGTCCGCAAGCCATGCTCGAGCGGTTGGCCAGTACCGAGATCTGTCGCCAGCGACAACGCGATGGTCAGCTCGGCCAAGCGCCCCCCTGCAACCCTTTCGCCCACCGCACCACTCTTTCAGACCTTGCACCTCGGGCTTCGGGCTCTCACCGGACCTGGTTGAGCTCCTCGACCGGAGATCTGCGGTTCCGCCGCCGACCGTTACTGACGGTCGGCGATCTGCTGGTCGTGGAATGCCGTCAGGTGAGCGATCCACTCCTCGGGATGGGTGGTGTGGGGAATGTGGCCGGCTCCCTCCAGGACGTCGACTCGCGCCGCTGGTACCAGCTTCAGGAGCTCAGTGATCACGGCAGGAAACAGCTTGGGGCTCTCCGTGCCGTGCGTCAGCAGCAGGGGCGCCGTGGTTGCGGCGAGCCCGGCATTGTCGATCGACAGGGCTGTGTCGTCGGCCAGTTCATCGAGATAGGTGGGAGCGTTGGCCTCCAGAACCGCCCGGAACGGCGCGGGGAGCTGGTGCCAGGTGCCCGGTCCCAGCGCAACATGCTCCACGAAGTGCTCGGCAGCGTCGCGGTAGTCCCCTGATGAGATGAGCTTCCGCACGATCGCGAGATCGGCATCGGCCCTCGACAGTTCGGCGACGAGAGCCTGATCACGCGTCCCTTCAAGAAGGCCCCACAGGGGTGGCTCGTGCACCGCGGCAGTGACGACCAGATCCGGCCGCTCGGTGAGGAGCGTCAAGGTGACAGTCGAACCGTAGGAGTTGCCGGCGACATGCACGGGCTCGCCACTCACGTGCTCGATCAACCCGGCGAGGTCGGCGGCATCCTCGGCGCGGCTGCCAGGCCCATCGCCCGGCTGGCTACGGGAGTGACCGCGCCGGTCCCACACCACGACCCGGTATCGCTCGGCCAGCCCAGCCGCAACGCGGTCCCAACCGGTCCCGTCGGTCCACGACCCGTGCGTCAGCACCAGGCAGTCGCCCGTGCCCGTCGTCTCGTAGTACAGCTCGACACCGTTCACCAACGTGGTCGCCATCGCCGGTCCTTCTTCCGTCGCGTGCCCTTAAGCCCACCCTCGCGGACACAGCGGCAGGCCACATCGGGCGTTCACCCCATCACAGGGTCGCTCAACAGCTGCCGGCCGGCTCCCGCGGACCAGACGGCAAGGCGGATCCTTGCGTTCCGAAGAGCGGGCCGGGCCGCCGGCCGGTCGGGCATGGCCCGCCACACCGCCTGATCAGCCCGCGGACATGGATCTGAAACACCAGCACCAGCGCGCACGACCGCAGTCGGGACAGCAACCGGACCAGTGTCGTCCACACGTCGGCCGGCCTGACCGGAGCCCAGGTCAGGCATGCCACACGGTGGTGGACTCACAGCGACGGTGCTCGCCTCGCTACGGATCAGAAGGTTGGGGGTTCGTGTCCCTCCGAGCGCGCCAATAGCTCCTGATCAGACCCACAGCTGCCCCCGGGGACGCCGATCGCAGCGCCGTCTTCGACAGCGACCCACGTGAGAGCACGCCCCGAGAGCGCCAGGTACTCGTCAAATCCAGCACCCGGATCCTCACCATCGAGCGCGGGACAGTCGTAGATCCCCCGATGGTGCTCAACCAGCGACGCGCGGCTCGTGCACGTCGTACCCGCGGCAGTCCAGCGCCTCGCGACGGTCGTCAACTGGGGCGGCGC
>DASRHY010000348.1:0-31831 GCA_035650275.1 Kribbellaceae bacterium
AAGGCCGCGTCCACGGCGAGCCCGGCGTAGCGCTGGTTGTGCGGAGGCTCCGCGCCAGAGCGGGAATCATCACCGTCGCAGAGATGAGGTGCAGCGCGAGGAGTGCGGCGACGGTGGCGGTGTTTGCCCCGGAGAGGAGCGGCGGGACCAACGAGATCGCGGTCAGCGACGCTGCCGTCCACACGAATCGCTCGGCGGGCCGAGCGCTCCAGCGAAGAAGAGCGGCGGCAATGACGATGCCCACGACCGAGAAGAAGCCGGTCACCACGGCGAACCCCGACAACGGGATCGTCTCGCCACCATCGGGGACCTCGAAGTCGACACCAACGGCCTGGGCAAGCGCAGCGGCGAGGGTGGTGGCCACCATCGCTGCGAGCGTGGCAATGAAGCCGGTGCCGGCGAGCCTGCGGAGTCGGTGGGTGTGGCTGGACTGGCCCGAGGCCGGGCCTGCGACGACCCTGGTGCCATTCATGCTGTTCATGTCGTTCCTCCATCCTTCGGTAACTGGCCTACGGGGTGTGTTGACTGGCAGGTGACGGTCCTGGCCCTCGGGGGCTCGGTGTTATCTGACATTTCGGTGTTCCGTCCTGTTCTGTCGGTTGCCCGGTAAGACCGCACCCAACTGGCGGATTCATTGGTGCCCCGGCGGCCTTCACCTGTACGTCGGAGCAGAGCGCGCCGGCGAGGAGGTCGGGTGGCCGGGTGCGGGCGCGGGGTTGGCGCCGCACCCGGCTCGGGTCATTCGGTTGGGTTGGGTTGACCTTGGCCTGTGCTGATGAGGCGGTGGAGGCTGTTGTTGATGTAGAAGGCCCATGCGGTTGAGCAGGAGTCGTAGCACTCGAACTCGGGGACCAGGCCCAGGTGGGTGAAGCGGACCTCGGTCTGATCGCCCTTGCGAGCGAGCTCGAAGGTGATCTCGGTTCCGTTCCACTCGGATGGGTCTTCGGTGAAGTCGAGATAGGCGTCCTGGACGCGCCAGACGACCCTTTTGTTGGGCGCGAGCTCGATGATCTGTTGTTTGGAGTAGTGGATGTCTTGGTAGCGGTAGGTGAACTCCGCACCGAGCTTGTCGGTGTCGCCGTCGATTTGTCCTGACCACCATCCGCGGACGTTGGTGATGGCGGCGAAGGCTGCCTCCGGAGTCTGGTCCACCGAGAACGCGGTGGTGAAATTCGTACTGGTCATGATGGTCGGATTTCGTCGTGTGGTTGGTTATGCGACGGCGGGCTGTGGCGGTACGAAGACCGCGTTCTGGCGCTCCATGGCCTTGGCGGCGCCGTTGTGCCACTCGTTGGCGACGGTCTGGGACAGGGCGTCGGGGAAGATGTCCTCCTCGCCGTTCTCGACGGCGTCGAGGACGGCTCGGGCGACGGACTGGGGGCTGGCTTTGGGGATTTCGAAGCCGCGGGTCATGTCGGTGTCGGTCGGTCCGGTGAGTACGGCGTGGACGGTCACGCCGCGGGCCGCCAGCAGCGCGCGCAGCGACTGCGACATGTTGAACGCGGCGGCCTTCGAGATCGCGTAGGACGGTGTGAGCGGGAGCGGTGCGAAGGCCATCACCGACACGTTGTTGACGATCGCTCCCTGCGAGCGCAGTAGCACCGGCAGGAAGGCCTGTGTCACGTCGTAGGTGCCGAACAGGTTGACCGCGAGGTGCTGCTCGAGGGCGGCGCGGTCACTCAGGTCGTCGTAGCCGGCGACGCCGGCGTTGTTGATCAGCACGTCGAGCTCGTCGACCTGTGTGGCGGCGGCCTTGATCTGTGCGGGGTTGGTCACGTCCAGTGTCAGCGGCGTGACTCGCGGGTCAGGGTGGGACAACGGCTGGCGAGTCGTGGCGTACACGCGCTGCGCGCCCCGCCGCAGGGCCTCCTCGACGAGGGCGTGCCCGATGCCGCGGTTGGCGCCGGTGACCAGAACGGTCTTGTCAGCAAAAGAGATGGTCATGGCTCGTACTCCAGTTCGGCTGTAGTTGTGGTGGTCGCCGGTAGACGATGCGTCCCTCGGTCATGTCGCTCTTCCTGTTCGCGTGGACGCGGCGGCCGAGTCGTCGAGGTGAGCAATCGGCCGGGTGAGCCGCTTCACCTGCACGGTGAGCGTGAGCGGGCCGACGCGCCGTCGAGCGGGGGGAGAGCGTGCCGGTCATGCCGACAAGCCCAGCTCGCGGGCACGCTGGCCCCAGTCCGGTTGCGTCCCGTCGATGTCGACGAACCCGTATGCCTTGGCGAGCTCCCAGGTCGACGTGGCGGTGCCGCTGCGCTGCAGCTTGTCTGCGTCGGCGGCGAGGGAGGCGATTGCACGTCCGATGTAGCGCGGCGTTTCGGAGAATGCGAAGTTCGGATCCCTGGCGATGCCGTTGCGCCAGCCGGCCTCGTCGACGCCGAAGTGCTCGAGGACGGCTTCGGAGCGCAGGAAGCCCGGGGTCAATGCCACGACGGTGACGCCGTGAGGGCGAAGGTCAGCGGCCTGGGCGACGGCCAGTCGGATCACCGCTGCCTTGGCGAGGTCGTAGAAGAGCGAGCCTCGGTAGCGGTCCGAGACGCCGTCGGTGACCTCGATGACGAGTGAGCCCGGTGTCTTGGCGAGCAGGGGCGCGGCGTGCCAGCTGGTGATGATGTGCGTCTCCACGGCGTTGCGCAGCAGCGCGATGCCGTTGATGAGGTCGTGCTGCCAGAACGGGGTGTCCCACTCGGTGAGCGGATCGCCGCCCCACACGTCGTTGACGAGGATGTCGAGTCGGCCGTGGCCGTAGGCGATGCGCTCGATCAGCGTCCGGACCTCCTCGGGTTCGGTGTGATCGATGCGAACCGGGATGCCAGTGCCGCCGGCTTCGTCGACGAGTCGTGCCGTGTCCTCGATCGTCTCGGGCCGGCCCAGCGGTGAGCGTTCGGCCGCCGTAGTCCTTCCCGTCACGTACACGGTGGCTCCCGCGGCGCCGAGCTCCACGGCGATCCCCCGTCCGGCGCCGCGGGTTCCTCCGGCGACGACGGCGATGCGGTCGTTGAGGTCCTTCGAGGTGGTTGTCATACCGAATAACTTACTTACTACACGTTCATAAAGTCAAGCTGCTATACTGGACCGGTGCGTACAGGCCGACCCCGGACCGTCAGCGACGAAGCGATCTACGAGGCGGTGAGCGCCGTGGTAGGCGAGGTCGGCCCGTCTGGCCTGACCCTCGCCGCAGTCGCGGAGAAGGTCGGGCTTTCGGCGCCTGCGCTGACCCAGCGGTTCGGCTCGAAGCGCAACCTCCTCGTCGCCCACGCACAAGCAGCCGCCGGCGGCATCGATGACCTCTTCGAGCGGGTCAGGAGGACTTCGCCGTCGCCGGTCACGGCGCTGCGAGCCGCACTCATCGAATTCAATTCCGGCGTCGACTCGCGCGAGACCTTCGCCAACCACCTCGCCTTCCTCTACCTCGACCTGACCGACCCAGAGCTGGGCGCCCACGCGGCGAGGCAGAGCAGGCTGCTGCGACGATCCATCGCACGACTGATCGAAGAAGCGATCGATGCCGGCGAGATGCTCGCGGCTGACCCCGCGGAGCTAGCCGACTCCATCTACACCGTGTACAACGGCGCGCTCGTAGGATGGGCAATCGACGGCAAGGGCAGTCTCTCGCGGTGGCTCTCGACCCGCCTCGACCGCGTCCTCGCTAGCCATCTGCGCAGCGCTTCGGCGCGCCCGCCTGAACCACCGGCCTGACGCCACCAGGCGCTAGACAAACCGGGTCCGGCGTGTAGCCGGGGTACTCAGCGACCTGTCGAGCGACGTCGACCGAGTCGAGTCGGGCGACGAAGTGGAGCGCGAGGTCGATCCCGGTCGAGACCGGGCCGGACGTGAGGGTCTGGCCACCATCGACGAATCGCGCGTCGCGGCGTACTTCCACCTCCTCAGATGCCGCACTCGCCGACTAACCTGGCAAGCCCGGCATCACCGCGGGGGCGCGGTGCAGGTAGGTGGGGTCGGTGAGTTGGGTGAGCACGAAGTCCGCGACGTCGGCGCGCGAGATCCGGGGCACGACCTGGGTGGCGTGGATGGTTTCGCCGTGCTGGTAGACGCCGGTCTTCGGGCCGTTGGTCAGCCGCGGCGGGCGGACGATCGTCCAGTCGAGCCCCGGTGCGCCGGATGATCTCCTCTTTCTTCGCATGGTCGGCGGCGACATTCCGCAACACGATGGGCGCCATCACGTAGCGACCAAGTGCGCTGAGCTGGTGGCGCCCTGCGGGTACGCCGAGAAACGACAGGTACACCAGCCGGCGTACGTCCGCCTCCAGCATCGTCGCGGTGATGTTCCGTACGCCCGTGACGACGGCCGGATCGCGGTGCAGCGGGGTCGCGGCGCCCAGGGCGCATGGCACCGCCTCTTGGTCGGACATTGCCTGGCCGACGGCGTGGTGGTCGGTCACATCGCCAGGTAAAGACGTGGACGCCGCGGTCGTTGCGAAACGCCGACGGGTTGCGCACGAAGGCCGTGACGGCGTGGCCGTGCCGCACGGCGCTGTCTACGATCTGTTGGCCGGTCAGCCCGGATGCGCCGAACACCAGGATCTTCACCGAATCTCCTTATCGTGCGTGCCGTTGAATACGGTGACGATGAAGAACTCCAGATGGCGGTGCACAAGGTCGCGACCGGCGAGACGGATAGCCGCGTTCGCTTCGGCGTGCAGGTACAGCAGCCGCACGTATGCGCTCGGCGCGAACAGCTCCCACGCCAGCTGATCTGGTGTGCCCTTTGCCGGATCGATGTGCCCCTGATCGATCCAGTGGGCGAACAGTTGGCCCAGTTGGCTTCGGACCCGCCCGGTCGCGGTGATGATGTCGGCATGTGTCTCGCCGAGCGCCCGCGCGACAACGCTGGCTATTTGCCGGGCCGGCGGCTGGTCCCAGCCACGCAGCAGCACCTCGGCGGTCGCCCGCAAAAACGTTGGCGGGTCACGGTCGGCCAACGCGGCGTCCATCCCGGACAACTGGCTCGCCAGCAGACCGCCATCGGCCCGCTGGAGCACCTCGTCGAATATCGCCTGCTTGCTCGGGAAGTGGCGGTAGAGCGCCGCCTCGCTGACCCTGACCACGCGCGCGATCGCCCGAACCGAGGTGCCTCCGAAGCCATGACGTGCGAACAGCAGCAGTGCGGCGTTCAGCACCGCGGCGCGGGTATCGCCCGCCTCGGCTGCCGGCGGGCGTGCCATCCGCCGGTGAGCTTCATGCGCCGGGCGAGTTCCCCTCGCAGTACGTAAGCGATCGTTAGCTTACTTTTCGAGATGGCCCGGGTCGCCAGGTGACAAGGTGATTGCCACACTTTGGCGGCGTCGCGATCGAGTGCCGCGGCGACACTTGGCGCCCTGCTTTGCCGCGCGCGACGGCCACGTACGCCGGTTGCGGCAGCGCATACGACTGGTCACGGGCGCCGGCTGACGCCGGCGGCCGTTGCTTCCGCCGCTCCCATAGCGGTGTGCGTCGGTGGATCAAGGCGCAACGTGGGGCAAGGACTTCGAGTTGATCTTCGAGCGGACCGCCACCCGTGACCGAAGAGGCGGCCCTGTCGACGCTACCGGGCGCCTCGCCTCGGGCAGCGAACGTCACGCCGGTTGGTGGTAGGCGAGGACGCGGTCGAGCCGCTTCGATAGCCACCGGGTGAGGCTCCCGGTGCCGTCGATGGCCCAGGTGACGAGGGCGCCGTTGTAGACGGTGTACACGGTGTCGGCGAGCTCGGCGGCATAGGTGGGGCTGATCTCGCCGTCGCTGATCGCCTCTTTCAGGAGCTGTGTGATGGCTCGTCGCAGGAGCCGGCTCTGTTTCGCGGCGTGTGCGCCGAGGTCGGGGTCGGTGAGGTCGAGGTGGAGCATCGCCAGATGGTTGGCGATCGCGTCTCGTGAGTCGATGCCTGCCGTCAACTCGAGCAGTGCCGCTCGCAGCGCCGAGAGCGCCGTCGGCGAGTTGCTCCGGGCTCGGTTGAACGGGTCGTCGATCCCGGTGGCGGCCGCTTCCGCGTAGGCCAGCAGCAGGCTCCGCTCGACCCGAACCGCTGGGTCAGCGCGGGGGCCGAGAGCCCGACCCGGTCGGCCATCGCCGCGAGCGTCAACCCCGACGGGCCGACCTCGGTCACGACCGCCCTGACGGCGTCGAAGATCGCCTCGTCGCTGACAGTCCTAGGCCTGCCGGTTCGCATGGACTCACCATAGCAGTTGACTTTATGAATGAGAAGAAAGTAAGTTGTTCGGCATGACCAACATCCCGAAGAACCTCAGCGGGCGCGTTGCCGTCGTCGCCGGCGGCACCCGCGGGGCGGGCCGCGGCGTTGCCGTTGAGCTCGGCGCGGCGGGCGCCACCGTGTACCTGACCGGTCGCACCACCTCCGTTGAACGCTCCCCCATGGCGCGGCGCGAGACAATCGAGGAGACGGCTCGCCTCGTCGACGAAGCCGGCGGGACAGGCATCCCGGTACGCGTCGACCACGCCGACACCGATCAGGTGCGAGCCCTGATCGGCCGCATCGGCGACGGCGGCGGTCGCTTGGACATCCTCGTCAACGACGTCTGGGGCGGCGACCCCCTCACCGAGTGGGACACGCCGTTCTGGCAGCACGACCTCGCCTACGGCATCGCGTTGCTCCGCAACGCCGTCGATACCCACCTCATCGACCCGGTGTCGGCGTGCGCGCTGCAGGACGTCCGAACCGTGCAGGCCGAGATCGAAGAGCGGTCGGGCCAGGGATCGGACCGGGACCCAGGTCGGGGGTCGGATGGTTCGCGGGGTGCGCGATGAGGCTGCGGGTGGATCGGCCGTGCCGGGTGGCGCGGGTGCGTGGGCGGTGGCAGTGGAAATGCCTTTGCACGCCGCAGGTGTGGTCCTACACCGGGTCGGCGGCGACGTGGGCGCAGGCCTACCGGGCCGCTGAGGTGCACATGCGGCTGGAGCACCCCAAGCCCGCGCCAGTCGCGCCCGCTGTCCCATTGGCCGCTGCGACGACGGCGCCGCTGGCTGCGGTGATCGAGCTGCGCCCGCGTCTGGCTGGCCTTCTGGCGCACCCGCCCGGGTCGGGCGGTGGGGCTCGCGACGTGGAGGGTGCGGCGTAATGGCGGGCGGACTGGTCGGCGCGGCTAGCGCGGTCAGTACGGTTGGGGCGGCGGTGGATGCGTTCCGGCCGCCGTTGGCCGGGGCCGCGACGCGGACCGAGGTCATGACGGCGGCGGGCTGGCGGTGTGAGCGCGCCCGGCGACTGCGGCCGGCCGCATCGCAAGTCCGGCGACCGGTGCACGAGCGAGCGCAGACGCGGACAACAGCTGACGGTGGCGCCGATCGATCCGCTGACCCCAACCGCCGCGGCGGCGACCGCGCCGCTGATGGCGTGGTGCGCCGGGTGCTTCGACCTGGCCCGGCGCGCGGCGCAGAAGACCGCCGACACCCGGCGACGACCGACCAACTCAACCTGTTCGGAGGCGATGCAGCATGACCGCTCACGAGGTCCACGAGGCTCACGGGGCCCACCTCTGCAGCCTGCTGATCGTCTTCGGCCGTGCCGGTGACCTGTTCGGCCGACGCCCCCTGTTCCTCACCCGCGTCGCCGTGTTCACCGTCGCCTCGCCCGCAACCGGCCTCGCCGGCTCGGAATGGCAGCTCGTCGCGGCGCGGGCCGCCCAGGGCGTCGGAGCGGCGATGGTCTCGCCGACCGCACGTCCACCACGACACCGAAGGGTTGGCAAATGCGAGTGGACACGGCACTGACCTTGATCAACGAGGGTCTCACCTACCACCCCGGTTGGGTGGTCTGCGCGGAGGATTGGACCCACGGTTTCGAAGACACGGTGCGGGTCACCGTCTATCTGACTGAGGCTCGCCTCTCGGAGCGCGAAAACTTCCCGGACTTCACCATGCAGGTGGATTCGCCCGGTGCCCGGGCTCGGTTTCTGCTCACCGTCGGCGACGTGGCCGACGCCGCGGAACTGGTGTTCCGGCTGGTCCGCATCTTCGAACGGAACATGTCGCACGAGATCCGGGAGTTCACTCGGGTTCGCGACACCGGCTGGGCGCCGTTGCATCCCCACACGATCGACGGCCGGGCCCGCTGGTCAGACCTGTCCGGCGATGATCCCCTGTATGACCTGACGTTCGGGGTGGCGTGACCCATGGACCACATCCCGGCAGCCGGATCAGCCGCATCACCGCATGCAACGATCCGAGTTTGGTGCCCACGTTCGGTCTGGCGCCGATGCTCACGAGCTGAACCCCCCGCGAGACCCTCGCGAGTCCCAGCAATCCCCTGACACCGGCACCACCGTGCGGCGCTCGATTTCGCTCTTCAACGCCATTCCAGAAAAGTAGGGAGATTCCAATGTCAGACATGAGCAATGGAAGGATTCTTGTCACCGGCGCGACCGGGGTGGCTGGATCCGCCGTGATTCGCGAGTTCATCCGCAATGGGCACCCCGTCAAGGCGCTCGTCCGGAACCGGGCCAAGGCGCGTGCCTACGAGGCGTTCCCCACGGTCGAGGTCGTGGAAGGCGACATGGCGCGGCCGGAGACCCTGGATGAGGCATTCTTCGGCACCGATCGGCTGCTGCTGATCTCCTCGCCCGACGAACGGATGCTGGACCGGCAGACCGGCTTCATCGATGCCGCCCAGAAGGCGGGAGTGCGGCACGTCGTCAAGTTCTCCGGCCTGAGCGCGGCAGATGTCGGTACGCCCTTCGTGTTCGGCAGCATGCACGCCGACGTCGAGCGCCACCTGAAGAAGTCCGGGCTCGCCTGGACCCATCTGCGGCCGAGCCAGTTCATGACCGAGTACCTGCGGGAGGTGCCCACCATCCTGGGCCAGAGCGCACTCTTCCTCCCGCTCGAAGACGCGAAGCTCACTCCCGTGGACGTCGGCGACATCGCGAAGGCCGCGTTCGTGCTGCTGACCACACCAGGACACGAAGGACAGACCTATGCCATCTCAGGCCCGGAGGCCCTGAGCATGGACCAGATCGCGGAACAGATCTCGACCGCGACCGACACGGAGGTTCGCTACATGCGGATCAGCCGGGAGGACAGGAAGCGGGCCTTGCTGGCAGCCGGCGTACCACCCTTCTTCGTCGACGCGCTCGACGCGCAGGCAGCAGAGCGCCTGAAGGGGGCCGAGGCCGTCGTGCACCCCGAGACCCACACCGCACTGGGTATCACCCCGACCACGTTCGCCGAGTTCGCCCGCCGCAACGCCAGTGCCTTTCTCGGGGAATCGGTCTACGTCGGCCTGAGCTGAGATGCGCTATTAGGAAGGTTCCGGGCCGTGAGGAAAAGGTTCCGCCTGCCTGGTCCGACTCCCGACCGGCAGACGATGATCTGCCACCCCGAAGCCCGAGCATAGGCACCAAGACGAGGCACTCGGGCCTCAGCAGCGGCTGAGTCACAAGCCCGGCGGGCCGCCCCTGAAAGCTCTGACGGTCATAGGCCGGCCGCGGCGATTTTGGTGAGCAGCGCCAAGGAGTGCCGGATCGCCCGGGCGGCCGGCGTCGAGTCGGAGATGGAACTCGCCTTCGCCGGGCTGCATCAGCTGTGCAGGCCCTACCTCGAGCATCTCGACCGGCTCCCGACGCCGCAGCTCGAGGCGATCGGAACGGCGTTCGGCCTTCGCGCGGGTGGTGTCCCGGATCGGTTCCACGTCGGGCTCGCCGTGCTGACCCTGCTCTCCGAGGCATCTGCGACGCAGCCGATGGTGTGCGTCGTCGACGACGCCCAGTGGCTCGACGACGCCTCTCTGCAGACGCTGGCGTTCGTGGCGCGCCGGCTGGTGGCGGACTCGATCGCGCTGGTCTTCGCTATCCGGGAGCCGCTCGACGCACATCCACTGGCCGGCCTCACCGAGCTCGCGGTCGGCGGGCTGGCCGACGACGAGGCACGAGCCCTGCTGGAGTCGGTGGTCACCGGTCCGCTGGACGAACGGGTCCGGGACCGCATCGTCGCCGAGACCCACGGGAACCCGCTGGCGCTGCTCGAGCTGCCTCGCAGCCTGACCCCCGAAGAGCTCGCGGGCGGCTTCGGGCTGCCCGACGCACCCGCACTGACCGGGCGGATCGAAGACGAGTTCCGCCGCCGCCTCGAACCGCTCCCGGCGCCGACCCGCCGGTGGCCGACATCTGCCGGCCCGGACCATCTCGGGCGGTGTGTTTGGTCAGGCCTGGTGGAGGTTGATCAAGCCTCAACGACACCGGCGAAGGAATCGGGCGGTGGGCGTCGAACGGCGCGCCCGGCTCGGAGTTCACCGGACTCTACTTCGACGCAACGAACAAGCGCCGGGCGTGGGTGAACATCCAACACCCCGACAGCGACAACGACCGCACAATCGAGGTCTCGATCCCCTGATCAGATCAGCTCCGTGTGCACCACCGGCGGCGGCCATAGCCACGGCCAGCGCGGCCGACATGCCGTCAGCTCATGGTCCCGCGCGCTCCGGGCGTTGTTCAGGGGTGCGGGTTGAGGTTCCGGCGTAGCCAGTCCGCGAGGGCGGCCGGGTGGTCCACGTAGCTCTCCGGCACTGTGATCTCGGCTGCGTCCGGCTCGTGGTCGGGTCTGATGACGATATCGCCGTCGGCGTGATCGACCTGCTTGATCTGCGGCCAGGTCAGGCGCTTCCGTCCTCGGCTGACGCCTTGCCGATCGACGGTGATCACCGGCCGACGGGTGATGAACCTCCACAGATCCCGTGCCAGCAAGGCAAGACCGCCGACCGCCACGAACCCGGACACGTACTCCGAGAATCCCCAGGGACCCCCTTCGCGTACAGCACCGACGGTCGTGCGAACGGCCAATGCCGTGACGACTGCCCAGAACGCGAGTCCGGGGGCGGCTTTCCTGCGAAGCGGCCGGAAGTGGACTCGCCCACCGTGATCCAGCTCGGCGGTCCATTCGGCAACGCTGTCTTGCTTGGGCGCGGTCATGCGACCTCGATCAGCCGGCCGTGGCCACCGAAGTGTGCGTATCGCAGATTCATCGTCGCCCCAGCGCGACTGTCCGCGCCGGACCGTATCCGCTCAGCAGGCCCGGTGGAGTCCGGATGGGGACTACTCCACCTGTTTCCACCCATACGATCGCAAGACATCCAATTCCCACGAACGATTCCGTTGTGAGTGATGTTGCAGAGGCCGGCACGACCCAGCTCGCACTCGGAGCTCGTCGAGCCAGGGTCCGAGGGTGAGGCGATGACGGCTGACCCGTAGCCCGGACAGGCTGGCTTGGGTGGGCTTGTGCCCGGTGGTCGAGCAGGGCCGTCCGAGTACATCGCCCGCTTGCCGGGCTGCTGCTCCTCGGCCCGTTCCAGCTCCAGCTCGACCGGCCCCGACAGCCCGGGTGGCAGCGACATCGGACACGCACTCGACGGCGCCCTGGAAGTGCGCGGTGGGCGAAATACGATCGATTGTGGCGACTGGCGGGGCGACCTTCGCTGTTCGATGAGTTGCTTCATGAGTTCTGGGGTGCCGCTGTAGGTGGTCTGGATCCGGCCAGTGCATGCACCGGCGTCCCGCTCGGGGTGCCATCCTGCTGCCGGCTCAACTTCGAGGGCCACCAGATGGCGGGCCCGATGTCGTAGCACAGGGCGGGCACCAGCAGCGCACGGACGACGAAGGTGTCGATGAGAATGCCCGCGACGATGATGAAGGCGATCTGTACCAGGGGAACGAACGGCAGCACGGCGAACAACGAGAATGTCACCCCGAGGACCAGGCCGGCAGAGGTGATGACACCGCCGGTGGTGGTCAATCCCCGGACGATGCCCGCGCGGGTGTCGCGCAGGCGGGCGCTTTCCTCCCGGACTCGAGCCATCAGGAAGATGTTGTAGTCCACGCCGATGGCGATGAGGAATGCGACACAGAACAACGGCAACGACGCGTCGGGGGCGGGGAAGTCGAAGATCGAGTTGAAGGCGATCGCCGCGACCCCGATGGTGGCGGCGACGCTGAGGACCGCGGTACCGACGAGCAACAGTGGGACCACCACCGCGCGCAGCAGCAGCGTGAGTAGCAGCATGACCGCCACGAGCACGAGCGGGATGACCGTTTTGAGGTCGGCCCTGCCCGCGGCGATGGTGTCGATGTTGATGGCGGTGGTCCCACCGACACGCGCGTCGGCATCGGCCGCGTGCACCGCGTCCCGCAGTCTGGTCACTGTTTCCTGCGCTTGGGAGCTGTCCGACGGATCGGACAAGGTGGCCTGGAGCAGGATCTGCCCGTCGATCACCTTCGGCGCCGCGTGCGGCCCGGGCGCGTCGCTGTACGGTGTCACCTGCTCCACCCCGGCCACGCCCTGGGCGGCGCGGATCAGTTCGGCCTGCGAGCTGGCCGGTCCGACGATGAGGGCCGGCGCACCGGCACCGCCCGGGTAATGGTCGCCCAGCGCGTCGAGGCCGATCACCGAGTCCGGCCTGGGGTGGCTGAGGAACGCCTCGCTCAGCGGTGAGCCGGACGCCTTGAAGCTCGGCAGGAACGCGGCGAGAGTGACGAGGACCGCCGCGGTGCCGACCCAGACTACGCGCGGGCGGTGGGAGATGACGCGTGCGGCCCGGCCCCACAGACCGTGGTTGAGCTTGTGCTCGGACCCGTGGGTCGGGCGCACCGGCCAGAAGGCGACCCGGCCGAGCAGCGCGAGCACCGCCGGCAGGAAGGTGAAGGTCGCGATCAGCGAGGCGCAGATGCCCAGCGCGAGGACCGGCCCGTAACCGCGGTTGGAGCTCAGTTCGGACAGCAGCAGGCACATCATCGCGACGATCACGGTGATGCCCGAGGCGATGATCGTTGGCGCCGACCGGCGCACCGACACCAGGATCGCCTCGTACCTCGACTCGCGGTCGCGCAGCTCCTCTCGGTACCGGCCCACGATCAGCAATGCGTAGTCGGTGGCACAGCCGATGCAGATCAGGATCAGCGCGCCCTGGCTCTGCCCGTTGAGGTTGATGACGTCTGCGCGGGCGAGGAGGTAGACCGCGACCGACGCCAGCGTCTGCGCCAGCTGAGCGGTCAGCAGCACCACGATAGGCAGAATGATGCTGCGATAGACCAGCACGAGGATGAGGAACACGGCGATGAGTGCGATGGTCAGCAGCCGCACGTCCGCGTCTTCGAAGATGCCGCCGAGGTCGCCGGCCATGCCGCCCGGTCCGGTGACATGGGCGGTGAGACCGGGGTGGCTCTGCGCTCGCCCGCGGATGTCCATCACCGCGTTCGGGAGCACGGTGGCGTCACCCGTGGTTGACAGCGGTACGACGATCTGGAGCGCACGACCGTCGGTCGCTGCGATCGGTCCGGCCACCTGGCCGGCGACGCCTTCCACCGACCGGATGAACTCAATGTCGCCGGTGATGGCCGACCGGTCGGCGTCGGTGATACCAGAGTCGCGGGCATACACGACCACGGCCGGTATTTGTTCGGCGCCGAAGAAGCCGGGTTCGATCTGCGCTACCTGGGTCGCTTCGGCGTCGGCCGGCAAGAACGCGGCGTTGTCGTTCTTGACGACCTGGCCCAACATCCCGGCGTAGGTTCCGCCAGCTCCGAGGAACGCGGCCCACCCGATGATAAACAAGACCGGGATCAACCACCGCAAGTGGTGGAGACGGGCAGTGCCATTCGCCGTCACGACCTAACACCCCGCAGGGCAGATATGTCATCGAACATGAAGACCTCCGGTTCGGTTGCGTGGGTGCGAACCGGACCGGAGGCGAAGCCGGACTATCCTGACGGTTGCCACCTTGCAGCCGGAGTCCGCTTGCGGTTCGGTTCGAGGTAGTGCACCCGGCGCGGTGTTGCAGCACCGCGCCGGGTGCCCACGATCAGGTTGGGTCCGTCCCCCTCTCCGCCAGTTCGACGAGCTCGCTAGGCACCTGGCCCGTGCGGTGGAACTCGCGCCACTCCGCCATCCCTGGCATCGACCCTTGGGAGATCTCCTCCAGCAGGCCGCGTGCCCAGGCCAGCTCCGCCTCCCGGACGGCCAGGTCGAACTCCGACTCGACAAGAAACAGCCGGGGTACCTCGGCGGCGTCGGCGGCAAGCCGTGCCCGGGCGGCCGTCAGCTGCGCCTGCAACGCGTCGATCCGTTGCCCGAGCAGGTCCGCAGCCACTTCGGGAGGCAACACACCGAGGAACGACAGCCCCGCCTTGAACCCGGGCGCACCGAGCTCCGGCTCGGCAATCAGTTCGCGGACCCAGTCCACCACCTCGGCCCGCCCCTCATCGGTGATCTCGTAGACGGTTCGCTCCGGCCGCCCGCCCCGCCGTTCGCGCTGCGTCGCCCGGACAAGACCGTGCCTGTTGAGGTTTTGCACGACCCGATACAGCGACCCCCACTTGATCGGTATGTCCTGATCCTTGCCGCGGGCGCGCAGGACCGAAGCGATCTCGTAGGGGTGCATCGGCTTGGTCATGACGGTCGCCAGCACCGCAAGGGCCATCAGGTTGGCCACCTTTCGCCGTCTGGCCACCGCGGCACCCCCTTGCTCGCATGCGAGTATACGCACCGGAATATGGCGGAACAAGCACCTTTCGGCCAGACGCTGTGCACCGCGCGTGTGCCTGGCGGCACAGCCGTCGCGGGCGAAGACACGCAACACGCTCGGGGACCAAGACCCCCCGCGGGCGGCGCCGGCCGGCCCACGGGTCGGCATCGTCCAGTGGAGAGATCGTTTACAACCGGCTCCGGGCATGCGCCCGTACTGCGGCCAGCGGATCGAGGCCGGCGCGATATCGCCCGTGTCTGGGAAGGCTTGGGCACCTCCGCGATGATCAACACCGGCGAGACCTACCGCAACGAGCGCAGCTCGGACTACCGCCGCCGGTAGGCCAGGCGCGAGCAACTCGCCGGCCCGCCACCGCGAAGGCGACCCGCGCCGGTTCCCTTTGGTTGACCAGCAGACGCGACCGCGGACGGGTGCGGCACGCTGAGCGTTGCGCTCGACGCGGATCGGCCCTCTCCGGCGCCGACTCGGGGCGCCGTGCTCGGGGTTCGCCCGGGCGCGCCGTGCCGCAGCGCCGAGTGGCCTGACTTGACCAATCTAATACGGTCGTACATATTGGCCTCCGTGGCAAGACCATCCAACCGTGAAGAGATCCTGCGCGAGGGCCTCGACGTGGTGCGGAGCCGCGGGTTCACCGCCGCCGGGGTACGAGAGATCACCGGTGCGGCCGGTGTCCCACAGGGGTCGTTCACCAACCACTTCGCCTCGAAGGAGGCGTTCGGGCTGGAGATCCTCGCCCGATACTTCGGGGATCTGCGCACCCTCGTCGCCGACACCATCGAGGCCGAAGGAGATCCCCTCCTCCGCCTACGGCGGTACTTCGACGCCATCACCGAGCGCCTCGAGGCGCGAGGCTGGCAGCACGGCTGCCTGATCGGCAACCTGAGCCTTGAGTCGACCGAGCACAGCGACGCCATCCGGGCCCGGCTCACCGAAATCTTCACCGAGTGGCGGGTGCCGTTCGCGCGTTGCCTGGACGAGGCCGCCGCGGACGGACACATCACCTTGACCGTCAGCGCGTTGGATCTCGCAGACTTTCTTCTCGCCTCGTGGCAGGGCGCGATCCTGCGCATGAAGGTCGAACGCAGCCCCGAACCACTCGGACGCTTCACGGACGTCGTGTTCACAACCGTGCTGGTACCAAAGGAGAGGTAGTGCCGTTCACCCGTGTGTTGGACACCGAAATGCACTACGTCGAGTCTGGCCGGGGCGACCCGATCGTGTTTCTGCACGGCAACCCGACGTCGTCATACCTGTGGCGCAACATCATCCCCCAGGTGTCCGATCTGGGCCGCTGCCTGGCCCCCGACCTCGTCGGTATGGGACGCTCCGGGTCCGTGCCGGCCTACCGCTTCACCGACCACGCACGCTACCTCGACGCCTGGTTCGAGGCCCTCGGCCTGACGACAAACGTCACGCTGGTCCTGCACGACTGGGGTTCGGCCCTCGGCTTCTACTGGGCCTCCCGCCATCCCGAGCGGGTCAAGGCGATCGCCTACATGGAGGCGATCGTCCAGCCCCGGCGGTGGGAAGACTTCCCACCCGGCCGCGACGAGGCGTTCCGCGCCCTGCGGTCGGACCAGGGCGAGCAGCTCGTGCTGCGGGACAACTTCTTCGTCGAGAGGGTGCTACCAAACCGAATCCTGCGCACCCTGACCGACGAGGAGATGGACGCGTACCGCGCGCCATTCCCTACGCCCGAATCGCGCCTTCCGACCCTGGTCTATCCGCGCGAGTTGCCGATCGACGGCGAACCTGCCGACGTCGTGGAAATCGTGGAAGCCTATGGCCGTTGGCTTGCCTACACACCGATCCCGAAGCTGTTCGTTGCCGCCGACCCCGGCTCGCTGCTCATCGGCCGCGCGGCCGACTTCGCCCGGACGTTCCCGAACCAGCGCGAGGTGACCGTCAAGGGCCTGCACTACATTCAGGAGGATTCGCCGGACGAGATCGCCGAAGCCCTGCGGACGTTCATCGAGGAGTCCGGCTCGTGGGACTCGGGCGCGCGCACCGCGGCGAAGAGCTCGCGCGCTCGGGCCTCGTGAGACGCGGCCTGGTCCGGGTACGTGTCGCGCAACCCGCGCGCGAGGCCGCGCCAGACCAGCGCCTCGACCTACCGGTTGGTGTGGTCTGAGGCCAGCCTCACAACGACCGGTAGCAGGAGAGTGCTTGCGACGTGTGGCCGGCGGTACCGATGTCGGCGATCCATTCGCTGTGGCGAGTCATGCTCATGATGCGCTGAACCTGGCCGCCAACGTTGCCGAACTGCTGGCCGACCTCCTGACCGAGGCACAGCAAGCAATCGACCTGCTGGCAGCCGACCGTGGCGACCCGCAGGAGTGACGGCACGCGACCTGTCCGGTCGCTTGAGAACTGGCGCCGCGGGGCCATTCGTGTCGCGGGCGGGTGCGGCGCTGGAACGGTGCAGGTCACTGCTCCCGATGTGGACCGAATCCCGCGCGGCAATCTAAGGGTGCCGCGCGGTGACCTTGTTGCGTTCTGGGCTGAGGCGGAGCGACTGTCGGACGAACTGGAGAGCCGTGGCACCGGTGACTGGTACGTGACGGGGTGGCCACTACGTGCCGGTGGTTGGCTACTCAAGTTCCACGAAGATCGAGACGCCCTCGGCGAGAAGGTTGTTCCGCGGTTGCCACGGACGATGTAGATCACGGGAGAGCGAGCTTCACACCGGGACCCGGGTGGTGACGTGCGTACCCAAACTATGTCGCTCATGTCGATCGTCGAGTGGATTGCCGCGCAGCGCTACGCTGGCGGCCACATGCTCGGGTGGGCGGTGTTCGAGGTCCACGGACGGCAGCGACATCGTTCACGCCCACATGGAGGCGCCGGCTCACGGCGGGCCCTGGCGGGTGAGGTGCATCTGCTCCTCCAGCTCCCATGTGGCGCCGTGGTCGTGAGAGATTTCGCCCAGCCACAGCGCGCTCGCTGCGGTGATCTGGGTGAAACGCCAGCGCAGCCATGGATCCTCCTCGTTGCTGAGTAGGACGATTTGACCGTCGGTGTGCCGCCCGATGAATCGGCGGACGCTGGCATTGGTCGGTTCGATCCAGGTGGATCGCCAGGCTTCCAGTGCCGTGTCGTAGAAGCGGATCGTGGTGCCGTGGAAGGCGCGCATCCGCGAATCGCCGGGCTGATCGCGCCCGGGCACGATCCAGGTGTCCTGTATGGCGCGCCCGCCCAAGACCCAGCCGAAGTGCAACTCGCCGTCGACCTGCAACGGGTTTCCATCGGCGCCGGTGCCCGACCAGTGCACGGTCCAGGAGCCGACGAACTGACCGAAGAGCATGAGTTTGTCGACATGCTCGTTCGACGGTGCTGGCACGTGCAGGGCTTGGATGAGTCCATTGTTCGCGGTTGTCATGTGATTCAGTCAGCTTTCTGCGTCGATTCGGACAGGCTTCGGTCGAGGTCGTGCCAGAGGTCGTTGAGGTCTTCCAGCCCGATCGAGAGCCGCAGGAGTCCGTCGGTGATCCCGCCGCGGAGCCGGTCGTCGGTGCCTACGATCCGATGGGTCAGCGAGGCGGGATGCTGGATGAGGGTGTCGACTCCGCCCAGGCTTACCGCGGGCGTGATCAGGCGCAGGCTGGCGATGACGGCGTGCGGGTTGCCGCTGGCCTCAAAGGTGATTAGGCAACCTCCGCCGTCCATCTGTGACACGCGGCGTCCCTCGGGGCGCCCGGGGTACAAGACCCGGCTGACGGCCGGGTGCCCGGCGAGCCTGTCGGCCAGTTCGGCAGCGGTGGCCGAGGCGCGGCGGACCCGGACGGGGAGGGTGGCCAGGCCGCGCAGCAGGAGATAGCCCGCGAAGGGGTGCAGCACCGCGCCGGTCACGATCCTTATCTGACGCAGAGCCCTCGCGAACTGCTCGTCGCAGGCGACCACGCCGCCCATCGCGTCGCCGTGGCCGCCGAGGAACTTGGTGGCGCTGTGCAGGACGAGGCGGGCGCCGTACTCGACGGGCCGCTGCGTGACCGGGGTGGCAAAGGTGTTGTCGACGAGCACCGGCACATCCCCGGCGTCGGTGACGAGTCGTCGGATGTCGCGTTCGGACAATGTCGGGTTGGCGGGTGTCTCGACGATGACCAGTCCTGTGTCGTGCCGGATCGCGGTCGCCAGTTCATGTTCGGTCGCCCACGTGACCGTGGTGCCGAGCAGGCCAGAGGACAGGAGGTGATCGCTGGTGCCGTACAGCGGCCGGATCGCCACGACATGCGCAGAGCCGGCGGCCGCGGTGGCGAGTAGGCACGCCGACAATGCCGCCATGCCACTGCTGAAGGCGACCGCAGCCACGGATCCCTCCAGGTCGGCCACGGCGGTCTCGAACCGGGCGACCGTGGGATTGCCCAACCTGGCGTAGATCGGCGATCCGGGCGGTACCTCGCCGGCAGCGAACGCGTCGAGGCGGGAGCGCTCCACCAGGCTGTCGTGGGTGGGGTAGGTCGTCGACAGATCCAGCGGCACCGCGTGCACCCCCAGGGCTGGGAGATCCTCCCGGCCGCTGTGGACGGCACGCGTGTCGAAGCTTCGGGAGGTCATACGGCAATTCTCGAATACCCATCGAAGACCTGGAACGGATGCAGAACTATATTCGACATATGGCGGGACGACTGGAGCTAGATTCGACCGATCTCAAGATTCTTCGGCACTTGCAGAACGATGCGCGGATGACCAACCGGGACCTTGCCGGGGCGGTCGGCATCGCACCGTCAACCTGCCTTGGCCGAGTCGCCCGGCTGCGCTCGACCGGCGTGATTGAGCGGTACACACTGCGGCTCAACGTCGCGGCCCTGGGTAGGCCACTGGAGGCGCTGCTAGCGGTACGGGTGCAGCCTCACCGTCAGCCGCTCGTCGACGAGTTCGTCGAGCATGTGCTTTCCCAACCCGAGCTGCGGATGCTGTATCACCTGACCGGGCCGGACGATTACATCATCCACGTCGCCGTCAGGGACGCAGGCGATCTCCAGCGGTTCGTGCTCAACGAGCTGACGGCTCGACCCGAGGTCGCACTCGTACACACGAACCTGATCTTCCGCCAGTGGCACGGCCAACCGCTGCGCCCGCCCGGCTCCGCCTGACGCCTACTGTTGAATGTGTTCGGTCGCTGCTCCGCATCTCAACGAGACCGCCGCTCCCACGCGATGTCCAGGTGGTTGCCCAGCGCAGGCTAGCCCTACGATCCCGGGGCACGCATTGCGCGGCCCGCTTGTCCCCGGTTCCCTGCCGGTCCAGCTGCCGATCCGGCTGTCGGTATCGCGGCGCCGTGGACGACCCGGCCAGAGCGCATATCGAGCTGCGCCCATGCGTCGGCGGTCAGCAGCGGATGAGGACGCGGTCCACGGTCGGGAACTGCAGCAATGTCAGCCGGACCTGCCGGCGGATGTCGGCGTCGCGGGCCGGGCATCCGCCGAGCAGTCGCACCCGGGCCACGCCGTCACGGACCGACAGGTCGGTGAATCCGGTGACCCGTCCGGGGAACAGCTGTCATTGACAGAGTCGTTGCTTGTAGCAACGACTCTCAGCGAATCGATCTGCGGACCTCGGTGGCTGGGTGGCGCCATACCCGTGACGCGTTCCAGTGCTGGCCTGACGAGTCAACTGGCCGGCATGGTGGCCGAGTCGCGGACTGCGGTAGCGGCGGTGAGGATCACGTCGGCGACTGCGTCGGGTCGCGAGACCATGATGACGTTTGAGCCTTCGGTTTCGATGGTGGTGGCTCCCGCTTGCTCGGCGGTGGAGCGGATCACGTCGGTGCCGGCCGCTTTGTCTCGGGATGCGACCACGGCCCAGGATGGTGAGGACTTCCACGCTGGTGGGCCGGACGACTCGGTGAATGCGGACTCCGCGATCGGTCGTTGGGTCGCGGCCATGATCGCTGTTTGCTCGGGTGGCAGGTCAGCGGCGACTGCGTCGTGGAACTTTGCAGGGTCGATCGCGAACTCGACGGCGGTTTCGGCGCCATCCTTGGTCGGGTACCGCAGTGGGACCAGCGACGCGGTTCGGACGCTGTCTCGAGTGGAGGGTCGTGAGGACCAGCGGTCAGATCCAGCCGTTGTCCCGGGCGTTCCGATACGCCTCGGCTCGCGACCCTGCCTCCAGCTTGTGGGTGATCGCCGCGAGGTAGTTGCGGACCGTGCCCGGTGACAGGAACAGCGTGCGCGCAACCTCGCGGATCGGCCGGTGCTCACCCGCCACCGTCAACACTTCGGTCTCGCGTGCGGTCAGCGGGGACGGGGGCTCGGTGAGTGCGTCGGCGGCGAGGATCGGGTCGACGTAGCGATGACCCTCGTGGACCCGGCGTACGACATCAGCCAGAGCTGCGCCCGGCGCGCCCTTGGCCAAGAACCCACGTGCCCCGGACGTCAGCGCCTGGCGCAGCACGTGCGGCCGGCCGTGGCCGGTGAGGATCACCCCGGCGCACGCGGGGAGCTGCCGGCCCAGCTCGACGATGACGTCGATGCCGTTGAGGACGGGCATCTGCAGGTCAACGACCGCGACGTCGGGACGGTGTGCCAGGGCGCGGTCGATGGCCTGACGGCCGTCCGCCGCGGTCGCCACGACTTCGATGTCGGACTCGCGCTCCAGCAGCCCGGTCAGCGCCTCCCGGATCAGCTCCTCGTCCTCGGCGAGGAGCACCCGGATCGGCGTACTGGTCACTGCGCCCCGGTGCCGCTCGGCGCCAGCTCCACCCTCACCTCGAACCTGCCGTCGTCGCTGGTGCCGGCCACCAGCCGGGCGCCGGCGGTCGCGCAGCGCGCCGCCAGGGACGCGAGCCCGGTCCCGGACGAGGGTGCGCCGGCTGCGGCGCCGCCGAACGGGTTTCCTGTGCCGTCGTTCACGATCACCAGTGTGGGGCATCGCCCGGTCGCGTCGAACACGATCGAGACCGTGCGTGCGTCACTGTGCCGCAGGATGTTGGTCACCGCCTCGCGGACCACGGCCGCCAGCAGGCGGGACACGGACGCCGGCACCTGCCCGAAGTCGACATCGACAGCGGTCTCGATCCCGGCGGAGCCGAGCACCAGCTCCGCGGAGGCGACCTGCGTCTCTAGGTCGGCGACCGTCTCGCCGTGCACCGCCCGCCGGGCCTCGGCGAGCGTGGCGGCCGCGATCGCGCGGATTTCGTCGCTCTCCGCCGCCGACCGGGCCGGGTCGGCCGCAGCGAGATCGGCGGCCAGTTCGGCCTTCAGGGCGATGATCCCGAGCCGGTGCCCGAGCACGTCGTGCAGCTCGCGACTGACGCGCAATCGCTCTTGGGCGAGCACGAGCTCGGCCTCGGCATCTCGTCCCGCCTCGGCGGCCCACACCAGGCCGAGCAGCCACACGAGCACCAGACCCAAGAGCCACACGACCGCAGCGCAGCCGAGCGTGATCGCCAGGTTCGCGACCACGGATTCGTCGAAGGCCTCGGCGCCGACCGCCGCCGCCACGGCCAGCCCGACGGCGACGCCCACACCTGCCCGGAGGTTGGCGAGCGCGCTCGCACCGATCGCGAAACCCGCCACCCACGCCCAGGGCTCCTGCCCGGGCTCGGCCCAGGCGAACGCCGGCGGCCACAACCCGAGGGTCACCACGGCCAGGAGCCCGACAAGCTTGACGCGTGAGCGCGGGGACTGCTCGGGGCTGACGGCAGCGCGCAGCACCAGGGCCAGCGCGGCGCCGAAGAGCGCCAGCCCGACGGCGTACGCCGTCGCGGGCAGTGCCGACGGCGGCCGACTGAGACGCAGCGGGAACACCAGCGCCCATGCGTAGCTGACCAGCAGCGCGCCGAGCACGACCAGCCGGGGGCTGATCGCGGATCGGCGGGGACGGTCCGGGCTCATCGGCTCACATTCTCCCGGGAGAGCCGCACGGTCGACTTGTGACATCCGCACCTGTCGCCTGATCGGTCGGTCCCGCAACCTCGAAGCATGAGCGTCACACAGCCCCCGGTGCTCGAGCCGGCCCCACCCGAAGGCGAGCCGCGCGCGTCCGCAGCGTGGCGCGGGTTCGTGCCCTGGCAGGGACGCGCCACCGGCGTCGACATGGCGCTGATGGGCGCGATCCTTGCGGTGGTCGCCCTCGGGCTGGTGCTGCGGCCGCTCAAGCCGTTCCTGCTCGCCTCGCACCCGATGCTGCTGGAGTTCCTCACCGGTGACCTGACAGCGATCGGCGCCGCCGCAGCGTTCGCCCGCATCGGCGAGGCCCCGCTGTGGCTGGTCGTGCTCGCCGGGGCGGCCGGCATGATGAAGCTGGACTGGCTGACCTGGTGGACCGGACGGCAGTGGGGCCGCGGCATCATGCGAATGTTCACCACCAGCGGGCGCGCCGAGCGCTTCGCGCTCCGGGCCGCGGAGCTGAACCCCTGGATCGTCCGGGGCGCCGTCGTGATCGCGGTCCTCCCGGGCATCCCCACCGCCCTCGTGCACGCCATGGCCGGCTGGGCCAGGATGCGCCTGACCACCTTCCTCCTCCTCGACCTCCTCGGCACCTTGGCGATGACAGCTCTCGTAGCCGGACTCGGCTACGGGCTCGGCCAGCAGGCCGTCGACCTCGTTCTGCTGGTCAACAAGTACGCAGCAGCGGTGAGCCTGACAATGATTGCCGTGGCCGCACTGCTCCCGCTGACCAGGCGGTGGCGGCGATAGCAGCCGCCGACCTGATCCCGGTCCGACCTGCGGCCTGCATCGGATCGCGTCCGCGATCGGCGCGTACGGCGGGTTCTTGTGCGTGGGCGGATGGGACTCGAGCCCAATACCCGCGGATCAAGGCCGCAGCTGCCGGCCGACCACGCGCCGAGCGACAGCGAGGCATGCTGTTGACCTATTAACGAAACCAGTCGTATAGTTTCTATAAGTTGGAACCAGCGCGGCTCCCGTCCGGTGCGTGCCAGGTTCGGTGGCCGGGCGGGCAGTGCCGTGGGTTTCCGGGTTCGGTTTGGTTATTCGGGTAGGAGATGCAATGCAATTGGCACAGCTCAAGACCACTCAGCTCGGGGACACGGGTCTGGAGATCACCCGGGTCGGCTTTGGCGCGTGGGCGATCAGAGGCGGTAACTGGGAGTTCGGCTGGGGGCCACAGGAGGACCAGGAGTCGATCGAGACGATCCACCGGGCGCTCGAGCTTGGGGTGAACTGGATCGACACAGCCGCCGCCTACGGTTTCGGACACTCCGAGGAGGTGGTGGGCCGCGCCCTGGCCGGCCTCGACGAGCGTCCGTACGTGTTCACCAAGGCGTCGCTTGTACCTGGCGCGGGCGGCCGGGTGCTGCACAGCCTGCGGCGGGACTCGATCCTTCGTGAGGCTGAAGCGAGCCTTCGACGGCTCGGTGTCGACGCGATCGACCTGTACCAGATCCACTGGCCGGTCCCCGACGAGGACCTCGAGGAAGGCTGGTCGGCGGTGGCCGAGCTGAGGGAGCAGGGACTCGTGCGCCACATCGGTGTCTCGAACTTCGACGTGGATCAGTTGCGGCGGATTCATGCGATCGCGCCGGTCGAGACGCTGCAGCCGCAGTACTCGCTGATCGCGCGAGAGGTCGAGGCCGAGATCTTGCCCTTGGCCCGCAAGGCAGGCATTGGTGTCATCGTGTACTCGCCGATGGGTTCCGGGCTGCTGACCGGCGCGATGACCCGGGAGCGGATCGCGAATCTGTCGGAGGACGACTGGCGCAAACGCGACCCGCGGTTCCGGGAACCGGAGCTGACGCGACACCTCGTGCTGGTCGAGAGGCTCCAGACCGTCGCCGCCCGGCACGACACCACTGCGGGTGCGGTCGCGGCGGCCTGGACGCTGCGCCATCCGGCGGTGCACGGCGCGATCATCGGCTTCCGGCGGCCCCTCCAGGTCGACGTGGTCCTCGACGCCGGCCGCCTCGAGCTGAATGACGCGGACGTAGCGGAGATCGAGGGCGCCGACCGACCGGGACACGGGCGATGACCACGATCGGCGTTGTGGGTCTCGGCGCGATGGGCGGCCGGATCGCCGGCCGCCTCCTCGCCCAGGGCCATGTCGTGCACGGAACCAACCGGACCAGGTCGAAGGCTGACGCACTGGTCGCGCAGGGACTGGTCTGGTGCGAGAACCCCCGGACGACGGCACAGGACTCCGACGTCGTGCTCAGCATGGTCACCAACGACGCTGCCCTGGAGGCGGTGACACAGGGTCCGGACGGCATCGTTGCCGGCCTGGCTCCCGGCACCGTCTACGTCGACATGAGCACCGTCAGCCCGACGGCCAGCCGCACGCTCGCCGAGCGGGTTGCGACGCGCCGCGCGTCCATGCTGTCCGCGCCCGTGTCCGGCAGCGTGCCGGCCGCGGAGGAAGGCAATCTGGCCATCATCGTGGGCGGCCAGGTCGACACCTTCGAGCGCGTCGAGCCGATCCTGCGCCAACTCGGCAGCACGGTCACCTTCGTCGGCGATGTCGGCCACGCCCTGCTGCTCAAGCTGGCCATCAACATCAGCCTCGCCGTGCAGATGCTCGCCTTCAGTGAAGGCGTGCTGCTCGCCGAACAGGGCGGGCTCGACCGAACCGTCGCCCTCCAGGTGATGACGCACAGCGCCATCGGCTCCCCGATGCTGCAGGCCCGCGCGGCACTGATCCGCGATCTACCCGACAACGCCTGGTTCGACGTGGCGATGATGCAAAAGGACCTCGGGCTCGCACTCGACACCGGACGCGAGCACGGCCTACCGATGCCCTCGACCACGGTCGCCGACCGGATGCTCAGCAGCGCTCGCGCAGCCGGGTACGCGCACCGCGACATCGCGGTCCTGTTCCGCCTGCTCGCCGACATGGTCGCGGCGCCACGCAGTCGAACACTCGGATCGGCGACAGCATGACAAGCACCGAGGACACCCGCCGCCCCCGCGGCCGGCCGCGCAGCCAGCAGGCGCACAAGGCGATCCTCGCGGCCGCGATGGAACTCCTGCTCGATCAAGGCCTTCACGCGATGAGCATGGACGACGTGGCCCGCCGCGCGGGCGTCAGCAAGGCCACCATCTACCGCTGGTGGCCGTCCAAGGAACGGCTCGCGCTCGACGCCCTCGCCACCGAATGGGCGTACACGGCCCCCGCCGACCAGCGCCACACCGGCAGCCTGCGCGACGACCTGCTCACCCGGTTCCGCCCCTGGCTTCGCCAGCTGAACCGCAGGCCCTACGCCCGGGTCGTCGCCGGACTCGTCGCCGAGGCGCAGACAAACCCCGAGTTCGCCGAACTGTACCGGCAACACTTCGTCAAGCCCCGCCGTGACGCGACCCGCGAACTCCTCGTCGAGGCTCGTGACCGCGGCGAGATCGCCGCGAACACCAACCTCGACGTCACCCTCGACCTGCTGTACGGGCCCATCTACCACCGCCTGCTCCACGGCCACGCCCCGCTCACCGAGCGATTCGCCGAACACGTCATCGACAACGTCATCACCGCAATCTCTGACAAACGACACACCGGATCGCCATGACCCTGCACAGCCCCGCCGGTCCACACGCTGACCGTGAGCACGGGCCGCTACCGGCGTTCCTGGTCTGCCTGACCGTCGTGACCGGTCTCGTGGACGCCTTCAGCTACCTCAGCCTCGGGCACGTGTTCGTCGCGAACATGACGGGCAACGTCGTGTTCCTCGGATTCGGGCTGGCCGGTGTCGGCGAGATCTCCATTACGGCGAGCCTTCTTGCAGTGCTGGCCTTCGCCGTCGGCGCGATGGCGGGCGGTCGGTGGGCGGCACAGCGCGAACTCCACCGCGGTCACCTGCTGGCTACCGCCACGTCGATTCAGGCCGGCCTCGTGCTGGCCGCATCCGTCATCGCCAGCGCCGCCGGCACGCACGGATCCGCCGTGCGACTCATGCTGACCGGGTTGCTCGCGCTGGCCATGGGCGGGCAGAACGCCGTCGTACGGCGCCTGGCCGTGCCCGACCTGACCACCACGGTCCTCACCTTGACCGTCACTGGCCTGGTCGCCGACACCACACCCCGATCGGTGCGCACCCGGCGACTGTTCTCGGTCCTGGCAATGCTCGCCGGCGCCCTCACCGGCGGTGTCCTACTGCGCTGGATCGGGCTCGCCACGCCGCTGTGGACGGCCGCAGCACTGCTAACCGCGTGCGCTGCGGGCACCTACGCGGCGACCACACGGCCACAATCGCGAGCCTGGCGGTAGCCGACCCATCGCGGTGCTGCATCGCCAGCACGAAAAGATGTCGTACACACGTGCGCGACGCAGACCGGCCGGACCTGTCTGGCGGGCCAGGTCACCGTCGCGGACGGCGCGGATCGGTTGCAGGATCCCGACTTGCGGGTATCCGGTGACGTCGCCGGCGGCCCAGATCCTCGGGTTGTCGGTGCGCAGGTGCTGGTCGACGACGACCCCACCCGGGGGTCCGGTCTTGACCCCCCAGACGGCGTCGTGGTCGAGCCCGGCGGTGACGGCGCGACGCCCGCGGGCACCAGCAGCTGCTCGGCGTGGAGCCGGAGGGGTTGCCGTGCCGAGTGGCGGGGGCGGTGTAGCCGGTGGCGTCGTGTCAGCGCCTTTGAGGCGAATCGGCCGGTCGTTGGCCATACGTCATGTGACGTTGCGCCTGTGGCCGCGTGCCGTTCTCCCGCGCTGGTTAGGGATGGGATGTCTCGTCGGCTGCGATGTCGTGTTCCGTATCCGCACCTTGCGGCTAGAAGTTGGCCGGACCGTAGGGCGAGCTGCCCGAGCACCCGTTGGTTCCGTGGTTCCGAAGTGGAGGCATGTGGTCATGCAAAGGTTGACACGCGGCCGAGCGAAGCCGCTCATCGTTGGTTGTTTGCTGGCGTCGGCGTCGATCGTTGGAGCAGATGTCGCCCATGCCGACGGCGTCCGATTCTCCGACTTCACTCCGCTCGCCGCCTCGGCAGGGCCCACGGCCGACGAGGCGAGGCCGATGACGTTGAGCAATGCGGCCTTCCGGCAGCGGTCGGTGGCCGATCGCATGACGCAGTTGCCGGCCGGTGCACCCAACAGCGGCAGCTGGGACATGATCACCGTCAACGAGACCGGTGCCCATAAGGGCCAGTTCCTGTTTACCGTGTTCGAGACCGGCCAGTCCGGCGTGCAGCGCCACGACGTGGCCACCGGCCGGACCGAAACGATCTGGAACAGCCCGCAGCCGGGCGGTCACGTGGCGTTCGACGCCTCCTACTGGACCCCGTGGGGAACGCACATCACCGCCGAGGAGTCTTGGTGCACAGCTCCTGCGGGGTGCACCACCAGCATCTACGGGCGCCTGTTCGAGCTGAAGAACCCGACCACGGCGCCCGCTATCACCGAGCCGCTCACCGCGACGAGCAACGATGGCGCCGAAATGGGGCACCGCAACGTGATCCCACGCACGTCACACGAGGGCATCCAGTTCGACCAGGCCGGCAACATGTACTTCATCGACGAACTCAACGGCGGCAGCCTGTACAAGTACACGCCCGCGGCGAGCTGGGGACAGATCAAGTCGGGCCGCGCCGACTACTTCGCGGCCGGCCAGACCTTCGTCTTGCGCGTCGGCACCGGCAACACGCCCAACGCCACCGGCAGCTACACATGGGTGCCCATCACCGACACCAAGGGCGCGGCGCTGCCCGGCGCGATCACCATCACCGACCCCAACGGGGTGACATCGGTCGACGCTCGCAACACCACCGACCTGCCGGCGTTCAAGGGCACCGACTACCAGCGACCAGAAGACATGCAGATCCAGACCGTGCACGGTGCCCAGTACCTCTACGTGACAACGACCACAACCAACGAGGTCTACCGGCTAGCCCTCGACACCAGCACCATCACGGTCTTCGCCGACCGCGCCGCCACCGACCTGGCCACCAACACCCCCGTCGGCAGTGCCCTGACCAGCCCGGACAACCTGGCAATCGACCACGACGGCAACGTCTACATCGTCGAGGACCGCAACGGAGGAGTCGACGACGACATCTGGTTCGCCCGCGACCGCAACCACGACGGCGACCTCAACGACGCCGACGAAGGCATCGCACGCTGGGCCTCCAACGGCACCCTCGGCTCGGAGTTCACCGGCCTGTACTTCGACCCAACCAACAAGCGCCGTGCCTGGGTCAACATCCAACACCCCGACAGCGACAACGACCGCACCATCGAGATCACCATCCCCTAACCAGCAGAACACCGTCCAACAAGAAACACGACCGCAATGGTCGCCCCCAGCGCAAGCCGGGGACGACCATCGCGGCAGTCAAACAGCCACCGCCGGCACGCGCCGCGCCGCTCGTGTGGACTGGGAGGACTCGGCGTGGACTGGTGCAGCCCAGTTCTCACCGCGTGACCTTCTGCGGCACGCACTCCTGACAGCTCGACTCGTCGCCCGCACCGCTCGACAATCGGCAGGGCTACTCGACGCCGCTGATCAACTTTCGGAGCGCGTGAACGTGCGCGCCGAGGGCCTTACGGCCACGCCCGGTCACCGCGATCCATGTGGTTTGCGGTCTGGTCGAGCAGTGCCCAGCGAGGGTCATCGTCGGTCGAGCGGTCGACGTGGGCATCGACCACGAACTGGTGGACGGGGGGGTCGAGTACGCCGGGGTCGGTCGCTACAGCGAGCATCTGGAGTTGCGTGCCGATCGACTCGATCGGGAGTGCCTTGGCGGTCGGCGTCACCGAGGTGGCGGCATCGCGTATGTCGACCAGTGTGAAGACGCCAGCGACGGTCGCTCGCCGGCCGTTCCCACGACCGCCTGGGCGTCATCGGTGACAGGGCCGTCCTGGCAAGCCATCAGTGACACCGGGTCGGCGACATCACGGCGCGTGACCGGGTAACGCCGAAGGGTTCGCCGGTTGTTCGGCGGCCTTGTCGTCCGGTGTGCTTTCTTGGCAGCGTGGAGCCATGGACAGGTCAGATGAAGCCCGAGCGATCGGCGAGATCGTTGACCGGCTGTCCAAGCGGTTCCCCCAGGTCGCCACCGCCGAGGTAGCGCGAGCGGTCGACGAGGCGCAACCGGAATTCGAGGACAGTCCGATCCGCGATTTCGTCCCGTTGTTGGTCGAACGAAGCGCGAAGCACCGACTGCGCCAGCAAGTGAGCTAGCTCACAGTTAGCTCCGCACCGGTCTGGCTGCCCCGTGGTGGCCGGCGCCGAGGTCACGATTCGCATTCGGATGAGGGGTCGCCTGGCGGGTGTTGGACCTGGCCTGCTGATCTTGCTACGCGACATAGCGACGGGAGCGGCCGGTGAGTGACGCGAGCACGAGATCGGACGGTGTCGCCGCCGCGCTGCAGCAGGCGTACAGCGCGGTACGCGACGCCGTAGAACTGCAACGCCGCCCGGACCACCAGAGCGGACCCGAAGCATGGATCGAGGTGCTCCACGAACTGCGGATGCTGATGACGGCAACCGCCCTGCTGATGGGGTCGCTCCGGATCGATCGCGTCGACGCCGTGACCTGGAGCGACAAAGGCGCCCCTGACCCGGACCTCACACCGGACCGCCTGCTGGCCGATGCCCTCGCCGACGTCGACGCCGCGCGGGCGCACTTCGACAACGCCGCGGCCAGCCTCACCGCCGCCAGGGTCAAGCTGACCCACCTGCGCTGACCACCCGGCTCGCCTACCGCGTTTAGCCGGCTGCGCCGTGGGAGGCGAGCAGCCTCGCCGGTTCAGCCGGGGTCCCTGATCCCCGGTCAGCACGGCGTGGGCGAAGAAGGCGGCGGCACCGGCGGGTGGGGTCATGCGCTGGAAGAACTCCCGCAACCAGGCCCGCCGCACATTCACCGCCGCGTCCCACGCCCTGTTGCCCGCGATCACCCGCCGCCGATGCGCACTCGCGGCCTCAGCCCGCGCGCCAGCCTCGGCCCCGGACTCCCCCGTGTCAGCCATCCTGGCGCAGCTGGCTGCCATGATGCCCGGGCGGGGATGGTGCGTGGCGGAGTCCTCGCAGCCAACCACCGGGATCCACCGCCGCACGGTCTCGGTCCCGGGCACTGGACCTCGTCCATCGCGTCCAGGTCGTCGTCGTAGACCTGGCCGTCGGCGGCGACATTGACCCAGTCCTGCTCCACCCAGGCCACATGTCCCGGGCAGGCCGTGTGCTGCTCGGCCATCAGGTCTCTGCCTTCCGCGTCGCGCACCGCCCAGCCGAGCCGCTTGGTTGGGCCGCTCCACGCCGGGGCGTCGATCACCCGAATTCCGGTCGCTGCCAGGTCCGCCACCGCCTGCGCGCGCTGGGCGGCGTCCTCGCGGTCCTGTCGCGCCCCCTCCAACACGTGCGCGAGCTGCCCGGCCTTCGCCGCCGCCGCAACAGCCCGGGCCGGACCAGGCGGTCGACCGCGCCTTGAGTGATGCCCAGCAGCGCCGCGGCCTGGGCGACGGTCAGCATCGGGTCATCAACCAGCACCGGTTGCTCGATCACGGCAGCCAGCTCGGCCGCTGTCCAACTCTGTGCCATGATCGTCAGGTTAGCGACGGGGCGTTCCATCGCGGTTACGCGTAGCGACTTGTCGGAGGTTCGTGCGACGGTGGACAGCGTGCAGGTCACAGCCCGCGATGTGGAGCGGATCCCGCCTGGCAATCTGAGGGTGCCGCGGGACGAGTTCGCCGCAGTCTGGGCCGAGGTCGAGCGCCTCTACGACGAGAAGGCCCGCACCGGCCAGGACGACTGGTACACCACCGGAGTTGCTCTAACTTGTGAGTGGCTGGCGACCGCGATCGTGCCGTCCATCGTGGGTGGCATGCGGCCGGCCCGGGCACCGGTGTCCAAGCGTACGGCGGCAGCTCACGAGGAACTGATCGAGTACGAGGTGCTCGCGGCTGAGCGCTTGGCTGCGCAGTCATCGAAGTGGATCGATCCGGAGTGGCTTGCGGCGGTCGTGAACACTCTGGAGTGGGCGTGGAAGGGCACGGCCGGCCCGCCGATCGACATGCGCCGGGCGGACGCTGGCTGACGATTCGCTTGCGAGGCGAAGGCCGGAGGCACCATGCCTCCGGCCTTCGCTGTGGTGCTGGTCGGTCGCTACAGGTCGGTTCCTGCGGCGGTGGTGAGTCGGTCGCGCAGGTCCTGTTCGTTGTCGGGTCGCGGGTTCTTGGTGGGGTTGGGCAGGGCGAGGCCGATGGTGCCGTTGTTGTCGACGATCACGCGGGTGGTGGTGCGCTTCTCGCCGGTCTCGCGGTCGGGCCAGGCGTCGGTCTCGGTGCGGCCGATGACGATGACGCGGCTGCCCTTGTGCAGGTGCTCGGCGACGGCGTCGGCCTGGCGGCCGTAGACCTTGACGTTGTGGCCGGTGGGTTCGCCGTCGATCCACTCATCGCCGTTCTTGATGCGGTGGTTGACCAGGACCCGGAAGTCGGCGACCGCGATGCCGCCGGTGGTGTGGCGCA
>DASRHY010000349.1:0-7962 GCA_035650275.1 Kribbellaceae bacterium
ACGTTGGATAGCTCGCGTGGTCAATCCCGAGGTCTACAAGCCCTTAACATCCGCACTTGTGCACCTTCGGGCCGCTGAGCACGCTGGCAGGATCGTTCAACGCTGCCGCCCGCGCAGCCCGGCCTGCCCTGACCATCGCCAGGCGGCCATCGTGACGGTTTTGGTCGTTAGGCGACGATTGATGGCAGGCACCGCGCGCAACGTCGTGCCGACCGGGGTGGCAACGACGTTGATCTGAGGTCGTCGCCCACGCATCGCGGCCGGTTCGATCCCCGAGGGAACGCAAGTAACGACAAAGACTGCGATCTTCCGGTGAATACAGCAGAATCACGCCGTCCGGCCCTGCTAGATCTGTTCTGCGCCGTTCATCGGGGCGCAGGTTCGAATCCCCGGCGGGTCCCGTCAAACATGGGAACGGGATGCCGGCAGCCGACACCGTGGAAATCGTGGGCAGCTGGCACATACCCGAACGGTAGACGCGACTGGCCGTTCTGCATCGTCTGCGGCGCAGACGGCCCAGTCAAGCTCGCCGAGCTGGGTGGCCCGACGCGCTTGAGCCGAGGACTTCCTACTGACCCAGCTGCAAGCCGACGCTTTCATCCCGCTCCCCGGGAACTCGCCGACGCTGTGAGGGCCGGGTGATGTCGTGCCCATGGATGTGCTGTGTTGATCGAACGCAGCCTTGCGCTGGCCGAGCGTGTGTACATCTGCCAAGAGCAAGCGATTACGGTGGGTTGCGAGTCGGTCGGCAGCGGCCTTTGATCGACTCACGCACATGCCGATGAGCGGATGGATCCAGTGGATCAAACCCGTCGAGAACTGTCGTGATCGATTGGAAGCTCGCTATCCGCTGGCGCGGTAACGCGGACAGAAGGGCGGCGGGGCGGCGCGTATTGTCGTGCGGTGGCGGCACAGGCGACCCGGCGCGCCCTTGCGGTCGGGTTTTCCGCCGCGGAGGTGTCACCACCGCTCGGGATAGAACTGGTCCAGGGTGATGTTCCAAGTTCCGCTGTTGTCCGCCGAGAAATTGTCGTTGATCGAAGCGATAAGGATTTCTGGCCTGCTCGGGTCCGCGGCCACGAGGAAGCAGCCGGAGTCCGTGCCGAGGAAGCGGTACCCCTTGGTCTCTGTGTTCGTGGGTCCCCAGTTCATCCTGCCAACCAGGCTCATCTTGTTGAGGGTCGGCGCCGGCCAGTCCGAGGGTGCCCGATCGATGACACCGTTTGGTGGGAAGTAGGGCGTCCAGGGCCAGCCGTCGGTCTTGATGCCGCCGCTTGCCCGGACCCGGATGACGGCGCCGTTTAGCAGTAGCCCGACGGCGTTCCCGTTCGCGGTGGTCCAGCCCAAAAGGGTCCCGCTCGCGATGTCCCTGATCGCGCCGGTAAACCGAGCGTCTCCAACGGCGCCGGAGCGGCACCTATTAAGCGCGCCGATGGTGTCGGCGTGGGCGCTGAGCGGTGTTGCGGTCACCGCACCGGCAGTGAGGGCGGACGCCAGGGCGATGGAGGCGGCCTGGCGTCCGCGCCTGCGACGCGGTGATCTGCCGGCGGCCGTCGAAGTGCCGGTGAGTGCTGCCGCTGTGGTGGCGACCGATGCGATCATTTGCCGAAGCTTGGTCATTACAAGATCCTTTTCTGGGGGTTCGAGGTTGGTCTGGAGGGCTTGAATGTTGTTCAGCATTTGTGCCTCTTCCTTCAGCCTGATCTGCAAGCGACGGTGGGAGAAAGTGTCGGTCGCCCGGACCGACCCGGGTTGGCCCTGGCTCCGGTGCTACCCCGGTCGCCTGCCTGGTGACTTCACCGACGGTGGGTCGATCAGCCGCGTGCCGTCGCCGATCTTGACTGTGAAGGCGGAGTCCAGCTCACCCTGCACGCTGACGAGCGGTGCGCCCTCGCAGGTCAGTGCCGCCGTGTAGCCGCACCGAGCGAACTCCACCGCCACCAGGCGACCGGCGCTCACGACGCCCAGCCATCCATCGACGGCGAGCGCGAGCCGCAGCTCGAAGTGGACCGAGCCCACTGGCCGACCATCGACGAGGAGCTCGACGTACGGCCTATATGTGGCGCTGACTTCATGGTGGTCCAGGCTCACGCGGTGCACGGTGCCGGGCGAGGCTGCGGTGGACCGCGCGGTGGATATCAGCGCGTCGTGCGTGCGCCAGCCGGCGATCAGCGTGCCGCTCAGGTCGGTGTCGAACAGGCACATCGCGGCTTTCGCGACGTCGGCCGCGACGGCGTGGAGCCCGTTCGGCCACAGGCGTGCCGCCGCGGCCAGCGCCCGCACCGGCTCGGTCGTGGCGAGTCGATGCGTCAATGCAGGCACGGCCGCGCCGCCGTTACCGATAAGCAGGCTGCCGACGGTGTATGGTCCGGCACCGGTCGTAAGCGAGATCACGGGGACACTCCTTCTGTGGTGTGGGTACCAGGGTCGCGGTGGGCTCTGACTGAGATCGTGTGTCCGGACGGGACGGCGCTCGGGCGGACGACGGGGCCGTCAACAGTGCCGACGCGAGGCACGACGCTGACCCGAGCGGGGTGAGGACCGCGGCCCTGAGCCGGGCGCGCCTTCAGCGGCGAAACCGGCGGCACCGGCCTCACCGTCGGCGTAATGGTCGGCCCGACCATCGGCCGAAAGCCGGTCGCAGCCGGCTGGAGTCTGGCTCGCTTGTTCCTGCTGCGCAGATAGAGCAGCAATACCAGGCCGGCGAACAGGGGAATCGTCACGCCGCCGACGAGAGGACCGATGAACGAGCCTTCGTTGCCCGGCGGGGGCTCCCATCGTGGGCCGGGTTCCCACCCCAGGTCGGCGGACGTCTGCTCCGGCGTGGACATGTCCGGGTCGGGTGGCGTTCGGCCCGATGGTGCGGGCCGGATGGGAGCGGTCCGAACCGTCACAGCCGTCGCTTTCACCTTCCCCACGTCGGGGCAGATCAATGTCGCGGTTCGGCGACCACTCTGGAGATCCGCAGGCGCGACGAATGTTCCCTGGAACGCAGTGACATCCATGCCGGTGGAGCCGTACGGCTCGAGGCTGCGCGCTGAGATGTCGACCGGTAGGTCACGCTCGCCCAGCCGCACGGTGAAGCGTCCGTTCGCACATTCGGCCGGAAGTTCGGCCCCCTCCACATCTACCCGTGAACCGGGACTAAATGAGCCGGGCAACACGACGAACTTCGACCGTGGCCGGGGTACCACTTCGATCGACGTCGACGCGCCGTATCCGTGCGTAATCAGTTCGCCCGGGCAGGTCGCCGATAGGAGGTGGCTGCCCGAGGCCGCGTTGTTTGGGATCTCGATCGTGAACTGGACGGGCTGGTTCTGCATGGAGAACGGGCCAGCCACCGTAGTGTCGTCCCAGCGAAGATAGCCAGAAGCGCCCGCGGCGGCACAGTCGTCGAACCCGCTCAGCGTCACCAACATGCTCCGCCCGGGCCACGTCTGAGAATGGTCCACCGCGACGCCGGGAGCTGCGGCCACGGCCGGGGCGGCCGCCGCGACCGCGGGGCCGGCCGGCATCGTCAGATTTGCGACCGCCGGCGTAGGGCATTGGCCGCGGTGCGACTGAAAGCCCGTCGGGCAGGGGCGGATGGTCATGGGTTGCGGGGACCCGGTACCGACGCAGCCGCATCCCGCGACGAGCTCGCTCACCTGGTGGATACAGACGTGTACTCGCGTGGGTGCTCGACCACCAAAGTAGACACGGTGAAGCGCGATCCGTACGACGTTGCCCGAGCGCAGGGTGCTCGTCTCTACTGGTGTCCAGCGTGAGTCCTGGCCGTCCTTTGGAAATGACATGGAGCTGTCGGATGGGAACCCTGCGTTGCACCGGTTCAATGCGTCGGTGGTGGTGGTGTCGGCCGGCGTGGCCAGGGCTGCGGCCAGTACGACGGCGACGGCGGCGGTCAGCGCGATGGACCAGACCGGCCGGGTGATGTTTGAGATTCGCATGAGGTGCTTCCTTTCTCGACGGGCAAGAGCGATCAGCGAGCAGGGGTTGCGGCTTCCGACTGTGACCCGCCCGAGTGAGATCGGGCGGTTACGCCAATGGTTGGCTTCGCGCCAATCGACCCGGTTCTAGTGCCGGTACCGTGGACCCGGCCTGCCGGCGCTCTTGGGGCGGTGAACGGGACGGGCTGTCGGGCGAGTCTGGCTACGAGAAACAAACCAGGGTGGTCGGATCCGGCCGCACTTGATGCCGCAGCGCTCGGGATGGGTTCCGGCACCGCGGTTTGTTCATGATGTTGGACATCTTCGTCCTGCCGTGCGCTACTCGGTCGCTTCGCTTCGCTTCGCTTCGCTTGGCGGGCGACCACCGCGGCATAGCGCGGGCGGCTTGCAAGGTCGAGATGTCTTCCCTGTCGCGGTCGTGGTCAACATTGGGTGAGGGAAGACCGGTCATGTGTTCGTTGGTACCTTGGCGGGTCTTACCGGTTGTTTGCGCCGCGGTTACGACCGCTGTTATCGCCGTTCTCACGGCTACCGTGGATCGGTAGTTGTGCCTGCCGCGGGGTGGAAGTTATGGGGCAAACTTGGGTGATGCGGCAGTCATCCGCTGTGCCGGCCGCCGACGCCAGGGTTCTGGTGCTTGGCCCGGTGGGCTTGCAGGTGGCCGGCCGGTGGGCGGCTGCCCCGTCCGAGGTGGCACGGGCGGTGCTAGCCGGGCTGGCGGTCACCAACGGTCCGGTGGCCGATGATTCGCTTTACGAGTTGGTCTGGGGGGCGCGCACACCGCGGCCGGGGTCAGGGGTGGTGGCGGTCGCCGTGCACCGGCTGCGGGGTTGGCTGCGCGAGCAGACCAACGGGACGGTGTCGGTGGCCCGGGTACAGAGGGGCTACCGATTGGATGCCGGTGCGCAGGGCACCGATTTGGCGGTGTTCCGGGACCTGATGATGGCGGGGGCGGACGGGGCGGTGCAGCGGCTCGCGACACTGGAGCGGGCGCTGGGGATGTGGCGTGGTCGCCCGCTGGCCGATGTGCCGGTCCAGTGCCGCGACGAGGCGGTGGTTGCCCGGCTGGAGCGGGAACGGATCGAGGCGATGCGGGCCTGCGCCACGGCAGCGCTGGCGGCCGGTGCGCCCGGCAGAGCCGTTGAGGTGCTGGAGGATCTCGCGGACACGGATCCGTTGGACGAGGCCAGCCAGGCGATGCTGGTCGAAGCGCTGGCTGCGGCCGGCAGGCAGGCCGCCGCGCTGGCGGTCTACCAGAGGGTACGCGCCCGACTGGCCGACGAACTGGGCGTAGATCCCGGACCGCAACTGCACGCCGCTTACCTTCGGGTGCTGCGCCAGCAGGTGCCGAGCACCGCCGAGGTCGGTCTAGGAGCGACTGCGTCGACTGTCCCGCCCCGGGTGGCCGTAACCGCCGAACCGTGCCTGTTGCCGCCGGACATTGCAGATTTCACGGGGCGCACCGACGAGGTCCGCCAGGTGCTTGACACACTGCTGGCTCGGGCCGGACCGGCTGACCGGCCGGCCACACTGGTGGTGGCGCTGATCGCAGGGCGGGCCGGGGTGGGCAAGACTGCTTTGGCCGTACGCGCCGCACACCAACTGCGCGGCGCGTTCCCTCACGGGCAGCTGTTCGTCGACTTGGGCGGGGCTCAGGCGCAGCGGGCCTCCCCGGCCGAGGTGCTGGCCCGGTTCCTGCGTGCGTTGGGCGTTGACGGCGCGTTGATCCCCGACGGGCTGTCCGAGCGGCAGGAGCTTTACCGGGCTCGGCTGGCCGACCGGCGGGTGCTGGTGGTCCTGGACAACGCCACCGACGAGGCCCAGGTCGAACCGCTGCTGCCCGGCGGCCCATCGTGCGCGGCGCTGATCACCAGCCGCGGCCGGCTGACTGCGCTGGCCGGGGCCCGCATCCTCGACTTGGAGGTGCTCGATCCGGAACCGGCCACGAAACTTCTGGCCGCGATCGCCGGCCCGCACCGGGTCGCGGCTGAACCCCGGGCCGCGGGCGAGCTGGTCGCGCTGTGTGGTCGGCTGCCGCTGGCGGTGCGAGTAGTAGGCGCCCGGCTCGCCGCCCGGCGCCACTGGAGCCTGACCCAGCTAGTCAACCGCCTCGCTGACGAACGTCACCGCCTCGACGAATTGACCCATCATCATCTGGAGGTGCGGGCCAGCCTCGCCCTGTCCTACCAGGGCGTTGACCCCCAGGCCCGGCGGCTGCTGCGGCTGCTGGGCCTGCTCCACGCCCCCGACGTGGCCGCGTGGGTCGCCGCCCCCCTGCTCGAAGTGCGCGCGATTGAGGGCGAAGAGGCCATCGAACGACTCGTCGACGCACAACTACTCGACGTCGCCGGCCGCGATCCGACAGGGCAACTGCGCTACCGCCTGCATGATCTGATCCGCCTCTACGCCCGCGAACGCGCTCACCATGAGGAAACCTCAGCCGACCGCACTGAAGCGCTGCGACGAGCCCTCGGCGCCTGGCTCGATCTGGTCCGCCGCGGCGGCAGTCAGATCCAAGGCAGCCCAGGCATCTTTCTCCACGGCAGCGCAGCCGTCTGGCCCCTCGATTCGGAACTCGTCGAGCGGCTACTCGCCGACCCACTCGCCTGGTACGACAGCGAACGGCTGAGTGTCATAGCCGCCGTCCGTCAAGCGGCCGAGGCCGGTCTCGACGAACTGTGCTGGGATCTGGCATGTCACGCCGACATTCTGATGTTCGCCCGGAGCCACTTCGACGACTCTCGCGACGCCCTCCACACAGCCCTGGCCGCCACCTGCGAGTCAGGCAACAGACGCGGTCAGGCCACGATGCTTGACCAACTCGCCGTTCTCGATCTCGAACGGCAACAGTTCGAGCAGGCGAGGTCGCGACTGGCACAGGCGCTGAGTCTGTTCAAGGAGATCGGTGACGACTACGCCTACGCCTTCTCCCTGATGAAGCTCGGTGCCATCGACCGGCTCCAAGGCCACTACGACCACGCCTTACACCGCTACCACCAGGTCCTAGTCACCATGCGCCAGGCCGGCGAGCGCGCCCTCGAAGCCCTAACGCTCCGCTTCATCGGTAGCGTCCACCTCGACCGCGCCGCCCCTGAGCACGCGCGGCCCTACCTAGAACAAGCAGTCGCCACCGCCCTCACCGCCGGGTCGAACCTCGTCTACCTTCAGTCCCGCATCTCGCTCGGCGACCTCTACCTCAGCCTGGAACAACTCGACCATGCCGAGCAGGCGTTCACCGAAGCAGTCGAGGCCCTACCCCGACTCGGCCAGCTCACCATTCAAGCCCTCGCCCTCCACGGCCTCGGCCAGGTACGGCTCCAGCAGGGCCGGACCCAACAAGCCGCAACCCTGCTCCAACATGCATTGTCCACCGCCCATTCCATCGGACACCGCCTCATCCGGGCACGGGCACTGATCACCCTCGGGGAACTTCACCACACCCAGCACAACCTCCAGCAAGCCGTTGCATGCCTCACCGAAGCCATCACCTTCTGCCGCGACATCGGCATACCCCGCTACCTGGCCGAAGCACTCCAGGTCTACGGCGAGATCGCCAACACCGCCGGACAGGACTCAGTCGCCCAGGCCGCATGGGCCGAGGCCCTCACCATCTACACCAACATCGGCTCCGGGCAAGCCCACCAACTCGCCGCACGCCTGCACGCACCGCCGGCTGTGCGGATCTGGGGACGGCAATCGTAACGTTCAGCCGACACTCGGATCGGAATCAGAGGCATGAGATCGGTCGGTAGCACACAATGCAAGATCACGTGCACTCATCTAGCCGCGCCGCGCCCGGCCGTGCGGAGCCGCTGGTCGCTCGTGACGGACAGCGGCGCGCGCTTCGCTTCGCTCGCGCTGTCTTCCTCGACGCATGGGCGGCACCGACTGTGGCTGCGGTGACTCCCGAGACGACCGGCCCGGACGACTACTCCCCGAGCGGGCCGCTCGGTCCTTGGTTCATCCAGGGACCGTCACATCCATCCGGACCGGACCGGCGACGGTGCCGTAGGCT
>DASRHY010000350.1:0-5671 GCA_035650275.1 Kribbellaceae bacterium
ACCTTGGTCATCGCGTTCGTGACCACGTTGAACCCGGCCGACATCAGCCGCAGCGGACCCCTGGCCGGGGCCAGCAGCAGCTTGAGGAACCGGCCCTCCAGCAGCGATGCGAGCCGTTCCGGCGCGTCCAGGAAGTCCAGCGCGGACCGCGACGGCGGGGTGTCGACCACGATCAGGTCCCAGCTGCCATCCTTCACGGCCTGCGCGTGCAGCTGGCCCAGCTTCTCCATCGCCATGTACTCCTGCGTCCCCGCGAACGACGACGACAGGGCGATGTAGAACGGGTTCTGCAGGATCTGCTGCGCCTTCTCCGGCGAGGCCTGGGTGAGCACCACGTCGTCGAAGGTGCGCTTCATGTCGAGCATCATCGCGTCCAGCCGGCCGCCATTCGTCGCCTCGACCTCGGCGACCTCGCGCGGGGTGTTGTCCAGCTCGGTCAGCCCGAGCGCCTGCGCCAGCCGCCGGGCCGGGTCGATCGTCAGTACGACGACCTGCCGGCCCTGTTCCGCCGCGCGCAGCGCGATCGCGGCCGCCGTGGTCGTCTTGCCGACCCCGCCGGCACCGCAGGTGACCACGATCCGGGTCTGCGGATCCGCGATCAGGGCGTCGACGTCCAGCGCCGGGCTCATCGGTCGCTCCTAGCCTCGGCGAGCTCCTCGGACAGGTCGAACACCGCGCCGACGTCGATACCGTCCGGGACCAGGCCGAGCTCGTGCACCGGCTTGCCGAGCGCGTCGATCCGCTGCCTGTTCTCGCGTTCCAGGCCGACCCGGATCGCGTGGTCCCGGGCCTCGGTCGCGAGCGTCCCGGCAGTCGTCCTACCGTCGCCGATCCCGGCCGCGGCGAGCCCCTTCGCGATCTCCGCGATCGGCAGCTTCTCCTTCGCGGCGAGTGCCAGGTCGTCGTCGTCCAGCGGGCTGCGCCGGACCATGTTCACGACCACCGAGCCGATGGTCAGGTCCAGCGCCTGCAGCTGCTCGACCGCGTCGAGGGTCTCCTGCACCGGCATCTCCTCCAGCAGCGTGACCAGGTGCACCGCGGTCTGCCGGGACCGCAGGAGCTTCATGATCGAGTCGGCCTGGGTCCGTACCGGCCCGACCTTGGCCAGTCCGGCCACCTCTTGGTTCACATTCAGGAACCTGCCGATCCGTCCCGTCGGAGGCGCGTCGAGCACCACCGCGTCGTACACGAACTCGCCCCGGACCCTGCGCCGGGTGGCCTCGTACACCTTGCCGGTGAGCAGTACGTCGCGCAGCCCGGGCGCGATCGTGGTGACGAAGTCGACCACGCCGAACCGGTCGAGCGCCTTCCCCGCTCTGCCCAGGTGGTAGTACATGTCGAGGTACTCCAGCAGCGCCGCCTCCGCGTCGACGGCGAGCGCGTAGACGTCACCGCCCGCGGGCGCGACCGCGATCTTGCGCTCCTGGTACGGCAGCGGCGGTACGTCGAACAGCTGCGCCAGACCCTGCCGGCCCTCCACCTCGACGAGCAGCACGTTCGTGCCGTCGTCGGCCAGCGCCAGCGCCAGCGCGGCGGCGACCGTGGTCTTTCCGGTGCCCCCCTTCCCCGTCACCACATGCAACCTCGTCACACGTACCAGCGTAGGTGGCCGCACCTCGTCACCAGACCCGAAGCCGTTTCGCCGCCCACCCACCGCCGTTCATCGGGCCTTTGTGACCAGGCGTGTCGTCGCTCGTCGGGCCCTCGTGACCACGGATGGCCGCGTGGCCCTGCGCAGGCGAGAACGCATCGGCATGCGTCCGGACCGGCGAATGATGAGTCCGTGGGTGGGGTGGTCACCTGAGCCCACTACCCTCGCCCCTATGAAGAAGTGGGAGTACTTCACCGTGCCGTTGCTGGTTCATGCGACCAAGGAGATTCTCGACAACGTCGGGGCGGACGGCTGGGAGCTGGTCTGCGTGGTACCCGGTCCGACGCCGGAGTCGCTGGTCGCCTACCTGAAGCGCGAGAAAGAGGACTGATGGCGAGCCCGATCGAACGGCTCAAGGAGCTCGGCCTGGACCTGCCGGAGGTCGTCAAGCCGGTCGCGGCGTACGTGCCGGCCGTGCGGTCCGAAAACTTCGTGTACACCTCCGGCCAGGTGCCGATGCGGGACGGGCAGCTGATCGCCACCGGCAAGCTCGGCGGCGACGTGATCTCCGAGGTCGGCGTCGAGTGCGCGCGGCAGTGTGCGCTGAACGCGCTCGCGGCGATCGCGTCCGTGGTCGACCTGACCGAGGTGAAGCGGGTCGTCAAGGTGGTCGCGTTCGTCGCGTCGACACCGGAGTTCACCGGGCAGCCGCAGATCGCGAACGGCGCCTCCGAGCTGCTCGGCCAGGTGTTCGGCGACAACGGGCAGCATGCCCGCAGCGCGGTCGGCGTACCGGTGCTGCCGCTGGACGCCCCGGTCGAGGTGGAGATCGTCGTCGAGGTCGCGTGACCGGTGATCTGCGCTCGCGGCCGCTGACCGGACGGATGGCCGAGGCGGCGCTGGCGTATGCCCGCGGCGGCTCCGCACCGGCCATGCCGCAGCCGGCGTCGACGGTGATCCTGCTGCGCGACGCGAACCCGTCACCGCATGTGTACCTGCTGCGCCGGGCCGCGTCGATGGCATTCGCGGCCGGGATGTCGGTGTTCCCGGGCGGCAGGGTCGACCCGTCCGACGCGTCCGTGGCGGACGCCTGGACCGGGCCGACGCCCGCCTCGTTCGGGTCGCGGCTCGGCTGTACGGCGGACCTGGCCGTCGCCTTCGTGGCGGCCGCCGTGCGGGAGACGTTCGAGGAGTCCGGCGTGCTGCTGGCCGGGCCGTCCGCGGACTCGGTGGTCGCGGACACCACCGGACCGGACTGGGAGGACGACCGGGTCGCGTTGGAAGGCCGGTCGCTGTCGTTCGCCGACTTCCTGCACCGGCGCGGGCTGGTGCTGCGGGCCGACCTGCTCGGCGTGTGGGCGCACTGGATCACGCCCGAGTTCGAGCCTCGGCGGTACGACACCCGGTTCTTCGTCGCCGCCCTGCCGGAGGGCCAGCGCACCCGGGACGTGTCCGGCGAGTCGGACCACGTCGCGTGGATGGACCCGGCCGAAGCGACCCGGCTCGTCGACGCCGGCGAGATGGCGATGCTGCCGCCGACGTACCTGTGCTGCGCCGAGGTCGCTGGACTCCGGACGGTCGCGGACGTGCTCGCCGCCGCCCGGGACAGGGTGGTGACGCCGATCCTGCCGCGGCTGCGGATCGAGGGCGACCTGGCCTACCTGGAGGGACAGTGACCGTCGAGACCGTGACACCACGCGCTGTTCGGGTGCTGGCGCCCAACCCGAGCCCGATGACGCTCGACGGCACCAACACCTGGATCCTGCGCACCCCCGGCGGTCCGGCGCTGGTCGTCGACCCCGGCCCGCTGGACGTCGGTCACCTGGAGCGCGTGCTCGAGACGGCCGACGGGCCGGTCGCCGGGGTCCTGCTCACCCACGGACACGCGGACCACTCCGAGGGCGCGGCGTGGTTCGCCTCCCGCGCCGGGTGTGGCGTACGCGCGCTGGATCCCGCGCACCGGCTCGGCTCCGAAGGACTCGCCGACGGCGACGTGGTCTCGGCCGGCGACCTGCGGGTCGACATCCTCGGCACGCCCGGGCACACCTCCGACTCGCTCTCGTTCTGGCTGCCGGACGAGTCGTCGCTGCTCACCGGCGACACCGTGCTCGGCCGCGGTACGTCGGTGGTCGCGCACCCGGACGGCTCACTCGGTGCGTACCTCGGCTCGCTGCGCCGCCTGCACGCACTCGCGGCCGACGTAGGCGTCGACACCGTCCTACCCGGCCACGGCCCGGTGATCGCCGATGCGCTCGCCGTCCTCTCGTACTACCTGCGGCACCGCGCCGAGCGCCTGGACCAGGTCCGCGACGCCGTCGCCGCCGGAGCCACCACCCCCCGCGAGGTGGTCGAACGCGTCTACGCCGACGTCGACCCGATCCTCTGGCCCGCCGCCGAACTCTCCGTCCGCGCCCAACTCGACTACCTAGCCACCCCCTGACGCGGTACGAACCTCTGCCCCGGCTGGCCACCCCATGCCTGGCCCGGCCCTGTGACGGCGCGGCGACAGCCACCACCTGCAATTCGCGTGGTTAACCCGTCCAACGGCGGGTTATCCCCTGCTATTGCCGGGGCGAACCCGCACTTCGTGTGGTTAACCACGCGAATATTCGCGTGGCGGGTCGGGCGTGGCTGGAGTCAGCTTGCTTTTCGGGCGGCGGCGGCACGGGCGAAGGCGGCACGAAGCCGTGCTGCGGTGCGTGCCGGATACGCGAGGTCTTCCCAGATAACCCGGACGAACTGATGTCCGAGCTCACGAATGGCGTCCTCCCGCCACTTCTCCTGGATCACGACCTGCGCCGTGTTCCCGCCGTACTTCTGCAGGCCGTCGAACTCGACAACCGTGTTGTACGGCCAGCCGAAGAAGAAGTCCACGAAGGCGAACGGCTCGCCGCCGTGGAGCATCGGAGCCTGGAGTTCCGGCTTCGGCAGCCCCTGGCGCTCCATCAGGAGGCGCAGCCTGGTCTCGCCAACCGACCCGGATCGCGGGTCACAGAACTCGAGCAGCTGCTTGGCCGCAGGGCTGCCCGGCCAGTTCTCGGCATCGCACACGGCGAACTCGAGCACGTCCTTGCGTACGACCCGCTCCCGCAGCGCTGCGTCGGCGACGACCAGGCCCGCTTCGAAGCCCGCCGTGCACGCGATCTCGACGATCGCCCGGGCGGGGGCAACGAGGTCGAGGCCGTCCCGGTGCCAGATCGCGCCGGCCGGAAGAATCGCGCGGTGCTGGACGACGTTCGCGATGATCCGGCCGCTCGCCCGGTCGCAGCGGGTGACGTGAACTCTGGACAGATCCAAGCCCCAGGTTGGCAGCTCGTAAGCAACGACCGCGGACTGATGGCTGAGCACGACGGGGCTGTTCAGCGAGCGCACCGCGGCGCGCATCGCCAGCCGATGGTCGGTCACGGCCTGCCGCCACGCCGGAGCGTCGGGGTCCGGCCTGACGGCGGTGTACTGCCCGCGACACAGCCGCCGCCACCGTCCTGCCCGCACCCGGTCGCGCACCTGGTTCAGCGAGTAGCCGCAGCCGACGGCCTCCTCGTACGAGAACACGCCGCCATGCTGCTCCGCGATCGCTCTGAGTTTGAGGTTCACAAGTCCGAACATGTCGCTGATCCCGCCGGCTCGGCCGGGCGATCTTCGCAATTGTGGATATCCCAACTCTCCGCGCTCCGTGTGGACAAGTACCAGCCCCAGACCGGCGTCATCCGGCTGCGTGCCGACTCCATCCCACCCGGCGCAATTCACGTGGCTAACCACGCGAATGTAGGGTGTGCCCCGGCTATTGCCGGGGATAACCCGCACTTCGACGGGTTAACCACGCCAATTGCGGGGCGGGGCGCTGGCGCGTCGCAGCGGCTGCTGGGGGCGGCAGTGGGCAGCGGCTGCCGGGCGGTGGAGCGGGTGTGGGGTCAGCGGGCTCGGCGTTGGAGGCGTTCTACGTCGAGGAGGACGACGGAGCGGGGCTCCAGGCGGACCCAGCCGCGGGAGGCGAAGTCCGCCAGGGCCTTGTTCACGGTCTCGCGGGAGGCGCCGACCAGCTGGGCCAGCTCTTCCTGGGTCAGGTCGTGGTGCACGTGG
>DASRHY010000351.1:0-2969 GCA_035650275.1 Kribbellaceae bacterium
GGGTCATCGGAGGGGGAAGGTCGAGATGACGCATCCAAGATTTCATCGAGTGGGCCTGCTGGCCGTCGCGATCGCGACGCTGGCGGTCGGGACAGCCGGTCCGGCGGAGGCGTCGAAACGATTGACGCCAGTCGACCTCGGCACGCTCGCCGGAGGGTGTTGCAGCCAGGCGACGGCGATCAACGACCGCGGCGACGTCGTCGGCGACAGCGACGTCCGGCCGGGTCCGGCGCGGCATGCGTTCCTGTGGCGCCGCGGCACGATGGTGGACCTCGGAACGCTCGGAGGTCGCAACAGCAGCGCTTCGGACGTCAACAACCGCCGCGAGGTCGTCGGCTCCAGCGAGCGGCGCGACGGGTCTACCCATGCCGTGCTGTGGAGGCATGGCCGCAAGCTCGACCTGGGCACGCTCGGCGGACACTTCAGCCACGCGACCGCGATCAACGACGTCGGCCAGGTCGTCGGCTTCAGCGAGACGGCGACCGGAGCACTGCACGCCTTCTCCTGGCGCGGCGGGAGGATGACCGATCTCGGCCTACTCAAGGGCGGGTTCGCGCGTGCCAACGACATCAACAACCACGGCGTGGCCGTCGGTGACAGCTCTGTCGACGGAATGAACAGTGTGCCGGCCCGGTGGCAGCGCAGATCCGTCACCAGCCTGACGACCCGCTTCGGGCAGGCGTCGGCGATCAACGACCGCGGCCAGATCGCTGGGTTCTTCTTCGGCAGCGGGTCCTTCCTGTGGTCGCGCGGCACGATCGTCGACCTCGGGAGGCTTCCCGGCGCCACCTTCGTCCAGGCGACCGGCATCAACAACCGCGGTCAGGTGGTCGGATACACCGACTTCGACGCCTTCTTGTGGCAGCGAGGGCGGATGACCGCACTGCCGCGTCTCGCCGGCAGCACCACCGGCGCCCAGGACATCAACAACCGAGGCCAGATCGTCGGCAGCAGCGCCACCAATCCCGGCGGTCTCGACCACCACGCAGTCCTCTGGACTCGTTGACAGCTGGGGAACACGGCGCCCCGCGCGCCTGCTTGCAGGAGTCGTGAGCACGATCGCGGGTACGCCGGTTGCACGGCTGTGGTCGCTGCTACCGGCAACGGCTTCGGTGGTCGTCGTACTGAAGGTCGCCGACTCCGAGCTAACGCCGCCGCAGTTCCTCACCGGTCTCAGCGCCGTAGTCAACCTGCCGTGGGCCTGGCCCCGGGCAGCTTGGCTTGTCGATCCGCCAGATGCCGGAGATGAGGCGCATTGTGTAGTCGAGCCACCAGTCCGAACAGGTCTCACCGTCACGCCCGTCCGGCGTCCTGCTCGGTCCGCAGGAGAGTCGCGACGACGAGGCGATCGCCCTCGCCAGTGATTCGGACGATCACGATGCAGCGCCAGTACGACGACCTCGGTTCCTGTTTCCTCGAAAGATCGCGATGGAGATATCGGCATCCGTGGTGCACCCCGTGTATGTGAGGCGACAGCAGTACTACGTCTGCGACATCGTCTCGGCGTCGACGCCGAGTAGACCGGCCAGCCGTTGCGCCATCGGAGTGGCGTGCAGCCCGTGCTCAAACGGAAAGCCCATCCCCAGGTCCGTCGCCAGGCAGCAGGCCGCGATCACCTCGGCAGCTCGGACCTCCTCGTTACCGGTGGGGGCCGCCTCCTTCACCCTGTCAAGCGGAGCGGGGCCATCGCGTGCTGCCGGTCGGGCTACCAGCCGATGGCGTCCAGGTCAGCCCACTGACGTCGTCTGGGCGACACGTTGGTCTGGTTCGGGGCTGAGCTGGACGCGGCGGAGCAGTTGGGCGTTGAGGGCGACCACGATGGTCGAGGCCGACATGAGCACCGCGCCGATGGCGGGGCTGAGGGTGATCCCGGCCCAGGCGAACACGCCGGCGGCCAGCGGGATGGCGATGATGTTGTAGCCGGCGGCCCAGGCAAGGTTCTGGATCATCTTGCGGTACGACGCCTTGGACAGCCGGATCACGGCGGACACGCCGCGCGGATCCGATGAGGCGAGCACGACGCCGGCGGACTCGATCGCCACGTCGGTGCCGGCGCCGATGGCGATACCGACATCGGCCCGGGCCAGTGCCGGGGCGTCGTTCACGCCGTCGCCGACCATCGCGACGGTCAGTCCGCGGGCCTGCAGTTGGCTGACGGCCTTGTCCTTGTCGGCCGGAAGCACCTCGGCGAACACCTCGTCCACGCCGTGGCGGAACCCGAGATCCGCGGCCACGGCTCGGGCGACGGGCTCGGCGTCGCCGGTGATCATGACGATCTTGCCTACGCCGAGGGCCCGCAGCTGCTCGACGGCATCCCGGGCCTCCGGGCGGACCTCGTCTTCCAAGGCGATCGCCCCGATCGCGACCGGTGCACGCTCATCGAGCCGCACCAGGTACAGCACCGCGGCGCCGCGGGCGGACCATGCCTCGGCCGGTGCCTGTAGCTGGGTGGGCACGGTGACGTTCAGCTCGCGCAGCAAGGCCGGGCCGCCCACGGCGTACCCGGTTCCGTCGATGATGGCCTGGACGCCGCGGCCGGTGAGCGACTGGAAGTCGCTGGCCTTGGCCGTGCCGCCGCGCTGTTCGGCAGCCTTGACGATGGCGCGCGCGAGCGGGTGCTCGCTGTCAGCCTCGACCCCGCCGGCCAGCCGCAGCACCTCGTCCTCGGTGAACCCGGCCGCGGCGACGCCGGTGACGGTGTGCGCGCCCTTGGTCAGGGTGCCGGTCTTGTCGAACAGCACCGCGTCCACGGTCCGCATCCGCTCCAGCGCCAGCCGGTCCTTGACCAGGATGCCGGCCCTGGCCGCGACCGCTGTGGAGATTGCGATCACCAGCGGGATCGCCAGACCGAGGGCGTGCGGGCAGGCGATCACCAACACGGTGACGGTGCGGACCACCGCCTGGTCCAGGTCGCCCAGCGACCACCACACGACGAAGGTCACCAGCGCGGCGCCGGTCGCGATGTAGAA
>DASRHY010000352.1:0-5046 GCA_035650275.1 Kribbellaceae bacterium
TCGACGTTGGTGACGAACAGGTCGTCGCCGACCAGCTGGGTCTTGCTGCCGAGCTCGGCGGTGATGGCCTTCCAGCCGTCCCAGTCCTCCTCGTTCAGCGGGTCCTCGATCGAGACGATCGGGTACGACGCGACCAGGTCGGCGTAGTAGGCGATCATCTCGTCGGCCGACTTCTTGCCACCCTCGAACGCGTACACACCGTCGGTGTGGAACTCGCTCGCGGCCACGTCCATCGCCAGCGCGATGTCCTTGCCGAGCTGCAGACCGGCCTTCTCGATCGCGATCACGATCAGGTCGAGCGCCTCGCGGTTGCTGGCCAGGTTCGGCGCGAAACCGCCCTCGTCGCCGAGACCGGTGGACAGGCCGCGCTCCTTCAGCACCGCCTTCAGCGCGTGGTAGACACCCGCGCCCTGCATCACCGCTTCGGCGTACGTCGGTGCGCCGATCGGGGCGATCATGAACTCCTGCACGTCGACGTTGCTGTCCGCGTGCGCGCCGCCGTTGAGGATGTTCATCATCGGCACCGGGAGCAGGTGCGCGTTCGGGCCGCCGACGTACCGGAACAGGTCCAGCCCGGTGCTCAGCGCGGCGGCCTTCGCGACCGCCAGGCTGACGCCGAGGATCGCGTTCGCGCCCAGCTTGGCCTTGTTCGGGGTCCCGTCCAGGTCCAGCAACGCGGTGTCGATCAGCCGCTGCTCGTGCACCTCGTACCCGACGATCGCCTTGTCGATCTCGTCCAGCACGGCCGTGACGGCCTTCTGCACGCCCTTGCCGCCGTACCGCTCGTCGCCGTCGCGCAGTTCCACGGCCTCGAACTGCCCGGTGGACGCTCCGGACGGTACGGCGGCGCGGGCGACGGTGTCGTCGTCGAGGAGCACCTCGACCTCGACGGTGGGGTTGCCGCGAGAGTCCAGGATCTCGCGCGCGCCGACGGCCTCGATGGTGGCCACATGCTCTCCCAGTGGTTCGTGAATGACGGTTCGAAGTCGACACCGAGCCTAACGGCCAGACCAGCCGCATCAGTGGACCGCGTCCGGGCACGGGTCGGCGGGTCGGCACGGGCCGGTACGGCGGATCGGCGAGAATCCGGAGCGTGCTGACTGCGTTGCTATGGGGGTTGGTCGGCGGGTCGACGCTGGTTGTCGGCGCGCTGGTCGGGTGCTTCGCCAGGCTTCCTCAGCGGGTGACGGCCGGGGTGATGGCAGTGGGCGCCGGCGTGCTGATCGCGTCGGTCGCGTACGAGCTGGTCGACGAGGCGGCTCAGGCGACGACGCTCAAGCACATGGTGGTCGGGATGGCGCTGGGCAGCCTGGCGTTCTTCGCCGGCGACGTCGCCGTGTCGCGGGCCGGTGCTGCGCAGCGGAAGCGGTCCGCCGCTGCGGTCGCGGGTGCGTCCGGCTCGGTGCTGGCGATCGGCGCGCTGCTGGACGGCGTACCGGAGTCGGCGGCGATCGGGGTGACGCTGCTGCACGGTGGTGCCCCGAGTACGGCGTTCGTCGTCGCGGTGGCGCTGTCGAACCTGCCCGAGGGGCTGTCGTCGTCGGTGGCGATGCGGCGGCAGGGGCATAGCGTCCGGTTCGTGCTCCTGGTCTGGACGGCGATCGCGGTCGCGTCCGGTATCGCCGCCGCGGTCGGTTACGCAGCGCTCGGCGATGCCTCGGCGGGGGGCACGGCGTTCGTGATGGCGTTCGCGGCCGGCGCGGTGCTGACCATGCTGTCGTCCACGATGCTGCCGGAAGCGGCCGAGGAGGGCGGCCCGATGATCGGCCTGCTCGCCACGGCCGGCTTCATCGCCGCCGTCCTGCTGGACCGGCTCTAACCGAAGTCGATCCGCATCACGACGCGTCGCAGGGTCGGACGGCTGACCTCCGGGCTCGACGAGCCAGGTCCGCGAGTTCATCCCACCGTCCAGCGGGCGGGTGCGAGGGCCCTGCAGGTCCCAGCGGTCCAGCCCAGGTCCAGCACGGTCACTCCGACTCGGCGGCCCGGATCTGCTCGGCCAGGTCCCGTACGGCGTCGCGGAGCGCCTGCTCGGCGTCCACGCCCTCGGCCCGGGCACGGCGTACCAGGTCCAGCAGCTCGGCGCCGATCTGGTCAGAAGGGCCCGACGATGCGCGACGCGCCGGGTCAGAAGGGCCCGATGAACGGGTGTCGAGGCGGGCGGAGCGGCTGAGGACCTTGTCGGCGAGAGCCAGCGACGGTAAGGACTGCGGGATGCCTTCGAGGACGGAGGTGCGCTGTTTCTCGGCGGCCTTGATGGATTCCCAGTTCGCCTCCACCGCGGCGGCGTCGGATGCGTCCACGTCACCGAAGACGTGCGGGTGGCGGCGGACCAGCTTGTCGACGATGTCGCCGGCCACATCGTCCACCGACCACGGCTCGGCGTCGTCCTCCTCGGCGATCCGGGAGTGGAACATCACCTGCAGCAGCAGGTCGCCGAGCTCCTCGCGCAGGTGCTCGCGATCACCGGTCTCGATCGCCTCCAGCGTCTCGTACGCCTCCTCGAGCAGGTACGTCGCCAGCGTGCGGTGCGTCTGCTCCTTGTCCCACGGACACTTGGCGCGCAGCCGGTCCATCACCCGGACCAGGTCGATCAGCCGCGCACCCGGCACGTCGTACGACGCGTTCTGGATCTCCACCTCGAACGGCAGGTCGGGCTCGCGGACCAGCACGTCGGACACCTGCAGCAGCAGCGCCGGGTCACCGTCGTCGGCCGCGAACCAGACCACCTGGGAACCGCTCTCGGCGGCGGTCCGCAACCAGGGCCAGGCATCGTCGACGACGGTGAGCTCGATACCGGCGGTCTTGAGCGCGACGGCCGGTGCCTCGTCCGGGCTGGCGCAGCCGACCCGGTCGGCGTCGCGCAGGGTCTGCCAGCCGGACCAGCTCAGCAGACCGGGTGCGACCCGCGGGCTGGTCAGCAGTACGACGACCCGGCCGGCGGTCACCGCGGTGGCTGCTCGCCTTGCTGAGGGGTGGCCGCGGTCTGCGGCGCGAACGGCGTCGACAGCGAGCCGGAGACCGCCTCGATCCTGTCGCCCGACCAGGTGCCGTAGCGCGGGTTCACGTCGACGCCGATCTTGGCGCCCTCCTCGGCCACCAGCTGGCTGCCCTTCTGCGCCGCCTGCTGGGCTCCCGGGTCCGAGATGCCGCTGGCGCCGCCGAGCTTGATCAGCCCGATCTGCCCGCGGGCGAAGTCACGCAGGAACTCGTCCGCGACCGGGTCGCTCTGGAACTTGGCGAGCAGCTGCGGGTCCTGCACGACCTGGTTCATCGCGGACGCCACCTCGGCGTCGGACACCGACACCGACCGCTGGTCCGCCACCTGGCCGGCCAGCTCCGAGCTGATCATCAGCTGCAGTGCCGCCGACGGGGCGATCGCCTCGCCCTGCGCCGCGGACACCGACTTCACCACGTCGTCGAGCTGGCTCGTCGAGATCTTCACGTCGCCGACCGCGGCCGCGGACCCTGGGTGGGTCCCGTCGGCACACCCGGTCAGCAGTACGACGCCGACTGCCAGCGCGGCGACCAGGCGGGACTTCGTTCCAGGCACGGCTACTTCCCCTTCGGTCTCATACCACGACCGCCGGCTCGGCGATCACGTCGTCGATCAGTGCGGTGCACCACTGCAGCAGCTCCAGGTCGCGGAGCGGCTGACCGGCGACCGGCCGGGTGGTCGGTCTCGGCACCAGGATCGTACGCAGTTGCTGCTTCACCACGCTCTTCGGGTACAGCCTGTTCAGCCGCAGCCGGCGCGAGTCGGGCAGATCGACCGGCCCGAACCGGATCATGCTTGCCTGCAGTGTGACGTCGGTCAGGCCGGCCGCGCGGGCCCGGTTGCGGAACCGAGCCACCTCGACCAGGTTCGCCACCGGCGCGGGGATGTCGCCGTACCGGTCCTGCAGCTCCTCGGCCAGCTCGGACAGTGCGTCCTCGGTGCGCACCGCGGCCAGCCGCTGGTACATCTCCAGCCGGAGCCGCTGGCTGGGCACGTAGTCGTGCGGCAGGTGCGCGTCGATCGGCAGCTCGATCTTGACGTCCGGCTCCTCGATCGCGCTCTCGCCGCGATACTCCGCGACGGCCTCGCCGACCAGGCGGACGTACAGGTCGAAGCCGACGTCGGCGATGTGCCCGGACTGCTCGCCGCCGAGCAGGTTGCCGGCGCCGCGGATCTCCAGGTCCTTCATCGCGACCTGCATGCCGGCGCCGAGGTCGGCGTGCTGCGCGATCGTCGCGAGCCGATCGTGCGCGGTCTCGGTGAGCGGCTTCTCCGGCGGGAAGAAGAAGTATGCGTACGCGCGCTCCCGGCCGCGCCCGACCCGGCCGCGCAGCTGATGCAGCTGGGACAGCCCGAGCAGGTCGGAGCGCTCCACGATCAGCGTGTTCGCGTTCGAGATGTCGATTCCGGACTCGACGATCGTGGTGCACACGATCACGTCGGCGCGCTTCTCCCAGAAGTCCAGGATCACCTGCTCCAGGCTGTGCTCCGCCATCTGCCCGTGCGCGACCGCGATCCTTGCCTCCGGCACCAGCTGCCGCAGACGCGCGGCGGCCTTCTCGATCGTGTTCACCCGGTTGTGCACGAAGAAGACCTGGCCCTCGCGCAGCAGCTCGCGCCGGATCGCGGCGGTCACCTGGCCCTCGTCGTACCCGCCGACGAAGGTCAGCACCGGGTGCCGCTCCTCCGGAGGGGTGGCGATCGTGGACATCTCCCGGATACCGGTGATCGACATCTCCAGCGTGCGCGGGATCGGGGTCGCGGACATGGTCAGTACGTCGACCGCGGTGCGCAGCTTCTTCAGCTGCTCCTTGTGCTCGACGCCGAACCGCTGCTCCTCGTCGACCACGACCAGCCCGAGGTCCTTGAACGCGACCTCGCCGCTGAACAGCCGGTGCGTTCCGATCACCACGTCGACCGACCCGTCGGCGAGACCGTCGATCGTGGCCTTGGCCTCCTTGTCGGTCTGGAACCGCGACAACGGCGCCACGTTCACCGGGAAGGCGGCGTACCGCTCGGCGAAGGTGGCGTAGTGCTGCTGGACGAGC
>DASRHY010000353.1:0-32929 GCA_035650275.1 Kribbellaceae bacterium
AACGCGGCATCGCCCACCTGAAGAACTGGAAGATCCTCAAATCCGGCTACCACCGGATCATGACCGACTTCCCCGACGTGTTACGCACCGTAGCCATGCTAGAGATCTACCGGACCGCAACATGAGTTTTGAATGGCCCTCCACGTTTGCCGTCACCTATAGCGCCTATGACGCGCAGGTGCACAACCGGGTGCGGGTGTCGCTTGCGACCACTGAAGACTTCGCCACGTTCACCCGCTGGGGACCGGTGCTGGAGCACGACATGCGCAACGTCGTGCTGTTCGGCGAACGGATCCGCGGGCGTTATGCGGGGCTGTTCCGGCCCAACGACGCGTTGCCCGGCGACACCGGCGGCTGCTACCGGCAGATCCGCCTGGGGTTCGCCGACGACTTCCGTACCGGGCCGTGGCACATCGACGACGTACCGGTGATCCAGAGCTCGGGTGGTCCCAGCGCGTACTCGGACAAGATCGGCCCTGGGGCGCCGCCGGTCCGCACCGACCGCGGCTGGCTCAACCTCTTCCACGGCGTCCGCACCACGATGGATGGCAACCCGTACGTCCTTGGGATCGCGCTGCACGACCTGGACGACCCCCGGCGGGTACGGGTGTCGAGCATTCCCGTGCTGTTTCCGTCGTGCGCGGACTGCCGGGTCGCGCAGACTGACTACGTCCACGTGCCGAACGTGGTCTTCACCTGTGCGATGGTGCGCCGCGACGACGGCAGCCTGCTGATCTACTACGGCGGCAACGACACCGTGATGAACCTCGCGATCAGCCACGAGGACGTGCTCGCCGAGTTGTGTGTGCGCTACGGCCAGCACCCGCTTACCGGGCGGCTGGAGTACGAGATCTAAATCCTCTCGAGCACGCCTGTCGCGGTTTGGCCCCGTGCCGCGCAGCGCGGCTCTTACGTCCGCCGGCGAGTGAAGGTCGAATCTCTCGTTCACCCCCGAAAACTGCCGACCAAACTATCAGCGCCGGCATTCGGCCGCGTGATCAACAGTCAGGGGCGCCGGACTCGCGCCGCAATCGGACCAGCGCTGCGCGCAACGCTGGTACCCATAACCACCGGCTCGCTTCCGATGTGGCTCCTTCCAGGGGCCGATCTCGGAAGCTGGATCGTGGCAGCGCGGCTGGTGCGCGAGGTGATGCGGCTCTGCCTGCACTAGCCCGGCGGTTGGCCGCGGTAAGCAAGTGGTTGGGCACAGGACATGCCGCGCGGGAGATGGACGGTGGTGCCGCCCACGAAAGCGCCGAGCGCTTACTCTGTGGGAATCCGCACAAGGAGGTCGACGGTGGCTGATCCGCTGACGCTCGTGGTTCTCGGTGGCGTGGCGGCCACTGAAGGCATCAAGTTCCTGTATGGCCAGGCGGCCGAGGTGCTCAAAGGATGGCGCGAGCGCCGACATAAGAACGCGGAGCCGGTCGACGTGCCGATCGTGGCCAACGACGTCCTGGATGCGGCACCGACCACGACCGCCGTGGACCCTGGCGTCGTCGAGCGCGAGCAGCGGGAACTCGTCCGGCTGGTGGGCGCTCTATCGCCCTACGCGCATGGCATCGCCGGCATCGACGTGACCGATGCCGAGCTCGGTCGCGACGTTCAACGGCTCCGGCAACTCCTGGAGGCGGCCTACGGTCAGCGGCTGACGTTCCGGGGCGAGGACCGCGCGCCCACCGGCAGCCGGATCGACGTCACGCAGGTCGTCGAGCTGGTCGAGGGTGCCGTCACGGGTGTCGACGTGGGTGAGGTCGACGGCGGCGCCGACGTCACCGTCGATCAGCGGGTTGGTCAAGTCGCGGCTGAGAGCACCGTGACCGGTTTCAAGGCCGACCGGCTGAGGTGACGGACCTCTTCTCGGCGGCTCTCGTCGCGCGATATGTCCATGATGACCGGCATTTCGTTGAACGCCGCTGGTTCGCCGACCGGCTCGACGAGGCGCTCGCCGATGCGGGCTGCCGGTTTCTGCTGCTGACTGGGGCGCCGGGCGCCGGAAAGACCGCCGGGATGGCGTGGCTGGCCAACCGGCAACCGCTCTCGCTGCGCTACTTCGTGCGCCGGGACAGTCGCGTTCCCTTCGCCACCGGTGACGCGCGATCACTGCTGCTCGCGCTCGGCCATCAGTTGGCCTCATCCCGACCGGAGCTGTTTCGGCCGGACCGTCTGGAGATCGTCGTCCGGCAGCGCGTCGAACGGCTCGAGAAATCCGGCCAGCTGGTCGGGATCGAGCTCGGGGACCTCCTCGTGTCGCCGTTCTATCAGACTTCGCTGCGCGTCGACCAAGAGCTCACCGCGTCGGCGGGTGAGACCGTCGGAGTCCGGATCCGCCACGCCGTGCTCGAGGAGCGTCTTCTGGCGCCGGAGAACCTGCAGTACCTCGCGCTGCTTGATCCCGCGGCAGTCTTGCTGACGCGGCAACCCCAGGCCCGGATCGTCGTCCTCATCGACGGTCTCGACGAGCTGCGCTACCGGACCGGCGGCGAGACCGTGCTCGACTGGCTCACCAATCTGCCGGAGCTGCCGCCGAACGTCCGCCTCGTCCTCTCGTCGCGGCCAGACGACGGTCTGCTCGCCCTGTTCCGCGAGCGGCAGCGCGAGTGGCTGCGGGAGAGCGCCATCGAGTCCGACGCCACAGCGGTCGAGGCCGACGCCGGGGACTTCGCCCGGCGCTACGCGCGGGAACCAGGCGTCCAGCGGGCGCTGGCGAACCGCGGGATGAGCGTCGAGGAGCTCGTGAGCCGGTCGCTGGTGAAGGCGGCCGGCAACTTCCAATACCTGAGCGCCCTGTACCGGGCGATCGGCGATACCGACGACGTCGACCTGGACCGGCTTCCTACGGACCTCACCGACCTGTACCGGTTCTTCCTCGAGCTGGTCATCGCCAGCGTGCGGGGCGAGTCCGTCGAGCTTCCGTCGACCGACCTCGTCGCTGTCCCGGCGCTGCTACCGGCCTGGGAGGGCCTCTACGAACCCGTTCTGGGGCTCCTGACCGCCGCGTACGCTCCGCTTACGGTGGCCCAGCTCGAGCGGTTTCTGGGCCGAGGGTCGCTTGGGTCGCCGCTGACCCGGCTGCGACAGTTTCTCCGACAGCGAGACGGCCTCGTCGATCTCTACCACGAGACCTTCCGGGAGTACCTGGCCACGCGCGTCGACGTCGCCGGTGCGCACCGGCGCATCGCTCGGTTCTACCGCGCCGGCCGCCGGCTCTGGAGCGACGTCGACTGGCCCGGCGTCGACGAATACGGCCTGACGTACCTGGCGCAGCACCTCGAGCGGCATCCGGCCGAGCTCGACGGCCTGTTGTGCCGCCCGTTGATGGACGAGAAGCTGCGCCGGTACGGCTCACACGCGTCGTTCGCCGCCGACGTGCGGCTCGCAGACGACGTCGCCGCGCGAAACACCGACCCGACCGCGCTCGTCGGCGAGCTGCGCGCCCGATGGCTCGGCGCGACCCTGGCCGCCGCCGCTCAAGCCGTCCCGCTCGACTTCGTGGCCGCCGTCGCGCGTACCGGCGCCGCGGTCCAGGCGCTCGGGCTGGCCGAGCTGGTCCCGGACGGTACCGGTCGGGCGAACGCCTATCTGGCGGCCGGCGCGGAGCTAATCAGGGCCGGCGACAACGACTCGGGACGGCTGGCGCTCAACTCGGCCCTGACCCTACTGGAGCAATTGCCGACGGTGGAGGTGCCGCAGCTGGCCCGGATCGCCGTCGGGTTCGGCCGGGCTCGGGACGCTGTCGGAATCGGGCGCACCGCCGCCCTAGTCGAGCGGCTGAGCGAGCCGGCCGATGTCGCCACCGTGACAGCGGTCCTGGTCCACGCCTACGCCACTACCGGGAGCGCGGAGGCCTGCGTCGAATGGGCCGGGAGACTGCCGCTGGTCGACTCCGGGGCGATCGCGTCGACCTGCCGGGCGCTCGTCCTGGTCGGCCGCGACGCGGCGGCCGTCGAGCTCGCGGAGCGCGCGCCGGCTCCCGACGCCCGGGCCGAATGCCTGGCCGCGGCGGCCGAGGAGATGGTCCGGCAGGGCCGGCGCACGGAGGGCGCCGCGCTGGCCTCACGGGCCTTGGAGATCAGCGGTACCGCGGCGGCGCGCGACGCGATCGAGGCGTTGAACCGGAGTGGCGCGGCGGCGCTGACCGACGTGGTGTCGGGCCTACCGACCCGGCGAGCCCGGATCGACGGCTGGTTCGCTCTGCTGGCCTCGACCGCCGACAACGCGACCGCGGCTCACTACGGGCAGGCGGCCTTGGACGCCGTCCTCGATGAGGTTTCGCCCCAGGGTCTGCTCGTTAGGTCCGCTCCGCTGCTCGCCGCGATCGGCGCCCGCGCGCTGCTGTGGCGGGCGTTCCAGGCCGCGAACGGGCTGCCTGACGATGGTTACGGAGCAACGACCGAGGTCATCGCCCGGTTCGCCGAGGCCTTCGCGAGCATCGGCGACACAGCGGGTGTCGACGCGACCCTCGACGCGGCGCTGACCGTCGCCGACAACACAGGCGCTCAATACGCCCTTGTCGGGGTCGCCCGGGCGTGCGTGGACACCGACCACCGCGTCGCCGAGGTGCGGGCGGCCGGCCGTCGCCTGCACCGCCATTTCGTCGAGCCATGGGCGATCGATGTCGAGGTGGCCTTCAGCCTGGCCGAGGCCGGCCGCGTGGTCGCCGCGCGCGATCTGCTGGCCGCGCTGATCGCCGAGGTGCAGCGCCCGTCCGACGTGTACCCCGCGATCGCCTGGCGGGTCGGCGTTGCCGACGCCCTGAACTCCGAGGCTCTGAACGCCGACTCTCTGAGCCTCGAGGCTATGAACTCCGAGGTTAGCGGCGCCGAGGCCTTGAGCGCCGGCGCTCATCGTGCCGAGGCGGCGCTGCTCTGTCAGGAGGCAATCGCGAAGGGTGAGACCCTCGCGACGTCCGGCGATAAGAACGACGCCCACAACCGTCAGCGTTACTTCGTCGAGCTGTCGGGCCAAGACCTGACGGACGCGGTGGCAGAGGGCATGGAGTGGGCGTTGGTGGTCGACGCCAACGGCCCGATCCTGCCGCACCTAGCCCGCACCGGACACGTCGAACTGCTCGACGCCGCGATCACGCGGCTCGTGGACATCGCCGCCATCGGTTGGCCGCCGGCCGAAGCGTTCGCCGTCCTGGCCGGACCCGCCGCCGCGGCGCTGACCATCGCCGGCCGCGTCGATGAGGCGGGCCGCTTCATCGACGCGCTCATGCAAAGGAGTCCACGCAGCGCCGGCGCGATGATCGCGGACCTCGTGCCGACGTTGGTCCAAGCGGGTGAGATCGAGATGGCCGTGCTGAACGCACGGAACGTCGTCGCCTTGGCCGACTGGCTCCAACAAACCGAGCAGGACACCGACGGCGAGACATTCGGCCGGGCCGCTGTCGCGCTCGACGCCGCCGGCCTGACCGAGGACGCCGACGCGGTGCTGGCCGGGATCACGGACGACGGCGTGCGGTCCGAGGCGCTCGAGTCCATGGCTCGACGCGCTCTAGACCACGGTGAACGGGATCGGGCGACCCGACTGGTCAACGATCTTGTCGCCGCCGTCCCGGACAAGCGGCCCGTTCGCCGGGCGCGGCTGCTGGCCCAAGCGGCGCTGGCACTCGCCCGGCTGGGCGACCGGTCGCGATCCACCGCGCTGATAGCCGACGTCCTGGCGATCCTCGCCGGGGACGGCTTCCACGACGCCAACGCGTTGCCGGGCATCCTGTCCGCACTGGCCGAAGCCGCCGAACACAATATCGACAGCCCGACGGTGGACCGGCTCCTCGACCACGCCGCGACGATCCGCGACGGGGGCTGGCGCCGCCGCGCGGTACGCAAGGTGGCGGAAGCGGCCACAATCAGCACTGACCTCGCGTCGCGAGCCGCGGACGTCAGATCGGAGATCCTGGCTGTGGCGGCGACCCGATCCGGCTCCGTCGACGACTGGCGTCGCGCGCTACACCTCGACCGCGACATGAACCTCGACGCCCTCGCCCACCGCATCGCCTCCGACGCCGACCTGCTGGCCCGCATCGACAACGGCGCCACCCTGTACGCCATCACTCGCTCACTGTCCACGTTGGATACCTGGTGGTCACCGAACCCGTAGGCCAACACCGACCGCCCTGCAGTAGATGTTGTCCGGCCCCCGGTGAGCGCCTTCGACGTCGCCTTCGAGGGCCTGAGGGGTGCCACTTCAGGGTGATGGTTCTGGCCTGCGGGGATGCGTGTCGGCAGGCTGGTGTCGTGGTGGCCCTGAGGGGTGCCACTTTCAGCGTCAGCGCTGTGAGCTGGAAAGGACGTGGAGATTGCCGTGCTGCGCCGCCAGCTGACGGTGCTGCGGTGGCAGGTCGTGCGGTCGCGTTACGCGCGCAGCGACCGGATGGTGTTGGCGGTGTTGGCGAGGTGGTTGCCGCGGGAGCGGTGGTCGATCTTTATGGTTACGCCCGCGGCGCTGTTGCGCTGGCATCGCGAGTTGGTGGCCCGGCGTGACCTGATGGTGGCGGATGGCGCGGGAGAACCCGCGATGGGGGTTTACCTGACGATCGTGGGGCGTGCCGCAAGCTCGGGGTCCGGGTGTCGGCGACATCGGTGCGCCGGATCTTTGCACCGGCACAAACTCGGGCCAGCACTGCGGCGGACTGGCCCGACTTGGACTGCGTGCGCGCCCGGGCCGGCGGGATCCTCGTGACTGCCAGGCGACGCCGCCAGCGGCGCGAAGTCTTCGCGGGCCGTACGGCGACCTGGCGCGCTCTGTCGCGGTATAGGCGCTGATCCCGGGTCGGATTGGCACTTGTTTTGACAATTTGTGCCTCGTTCGGGCTATCGTAGTCGTCGTTGATCAGTTGCCGGAGGGAAATGTCATGGCACGCCGAGAATTGGTAGTCCTGGAAGACGACTTGGATGGAGGCGACGCGGCGGAGACGGTGCGGTTCGCGCTGGACGGCCGTTCCTATGAGATCGACCTGAACAGCAAGAACGCCAAGAAGCTGCGGGATTCGCTGGCCGGGTTTGTCGCCGCCGGCCGCCGGGTGGGCCGCGGCGGAGTGGTGCCCGGTGGTCGGATCGCCCAGGGGCGGGGATCGGCCAGCGACCGGGAGCAGAACAAGGCGATCCGGGAATGGGCGAGGAAGGCGAAGAAGGACATCGCCGACCGCGGCCGCATCCCACAAGTCATCGTCGACGAGTACCACGCTAAGGCCGGTCGCCGCTGACCGGAACGTCCTTGGGGTGAATGGGTTCGCCGAACAGGAGCGGTCCGTTGCACTGGAACACCGGCGCGAGCAGCCCACTGGCTACTTGCTAAGCACCGCGGCCGAGTCGGCAGGGTTGGCCTCGGGCGCGTCTGTGTTCGATGGGGGCGGCAGTTTGCGCCAGCGGGAGTCGATCGCGACGCGGTGAGCGCGCAGTAGGTGGCCAGGTAGCCAGGTGCGCGGTCGACAGCGAAATCGTGCCCGGATAGGTCTCGAAGCTCCCGAAGTGGATGGCGTGTCTTGGTCGACTAGCCATCCACAGGGAGCTTCGTCTCATGTGGACGACCGACCGGCCGCAGCCATCAACCCGTGATCTTCGACCCGGCCAGGTGGTGCTCCGCGGCTACCTGGGTTCACCGAGCACTACTCGCCAGCTCTGATTCCCGTCGAGATCCGGTTCTCCCGGGACGGCATCAGCGCCTGGCACACGGTCATTACGCTCGAGGCGGTGTTGCGTTCTTGGATGGGAGACGTGCCGCGGCACCGACGTTCGGCCGGCTTTCAGATGGCTTGGCTGAGTTCGTCGAAGGCGTCGGCCAGGCGAAGCTTCGCGGGCAGGCTGGCGGTGAGCTGGTAGTGGCCGCGGCGCAGATTCTGGACGAACCAGTGTCCTCGGCTGGGTCGGTCCCGTACCGCTGGCCAAGATGCTGCGCTACCTCGCCGAGCAGGGCATCGGCGAGGACGGGTGCGGCCGCTGACACGCGCCGCTAGTGCTAGTCCGGCAGCCACCACTGTCGGGCTCCCTTCGGTGTTCGTGACACACGACCTGCGGAAACACGTCAACAGCGGTTCGCTTCCGCTCGCCTTCCGTCGGCCCGCCCCAGCCGCTGTGGCCGTATCGCGGATCCTGCCCGGCCGGCAGCTCGGTATCCCGCCCACCCTGACTCATACGGGTACCGGCCGGGCCGGTCGGCGTTGGACGCGGTGGCGGCGTGCCGGGAGCGCTGCTGGGGAACCGACTGGGTGATCGATCTTGACATCAAGGGGTTCTTCGACAACCTTGACCACGATCTGGTGGTCAAGCCGGTGGCGCACCACCTCGACCCCGACCAGCGCTGGGTTCTGCGCTACGTGCGGCGGTGGCTGCAAGCGCCGTTGCAGAAGCAGGACGGCGCGCTGGTCGCCCGGGATCGCGGCAGCCCGCAGGGCGGTTTATGTTCAGCTGAACATAACGACCCTAATGAACAGTGCTGGGTTATGCGCAGCGTCGGCCTGTCGGGGCTGGTGAGGGCGTAGCTGAGGGCCGAGCGCTGCGCATAACCTTCTCGGTCGTGGTGGCTCACAGTTTGGCGAGCCAGTTGAGCAGTCCGGGGTCTTGGTTCCACTCGGGTAGGTCGTCGGTGACGATGTCGGTGTAGGCGGCTTCGAGGGCTCGGCGTTTGGCTTCGATCGAGGCGCGTGCGTCGATTTCGGTGGTGGACAGGTCGACGTGCCCGAGGATGTCGCGGATGTAGGCCAGCGGGATGCCGGCCTCGTAGAGGTGCATGGCCTTGCTGTGGCGCAGGGTGTGCGGCGTGATATCGGCGTTGGCGAGTGTCGGCTCGGCTGTCGTGGTCTGATACTTGCGAGTGATCCAGGCGATCCCACCGCGGCTGAGTTTGCTGCCGTGCTGGTTGAAGAACACCGGGTGGTCGTCGTGGCCGGGCCTGTCGAGGCGGTGTTCGGCGAGGTAGGCGTCCAGGAGCGCCGTCGTGTTGGCGGTGAGGGGGACGTGGCGGGTCTTGCGGCCCTTGCCGGTCACGGCGATCAGGGCGCGACGTAGGTTCGACCGAGAGTTCCGTGATGGTGCGGTGCGCATCGTGCGGGAAACGCTCTACCTGCCCGGCGGCACCGAGCTGCGCCACGCCACCGGCCAGACCACCTCCACCCGCTACTACACGCACGCCGGGCAGATCATTGCCGTACGCACCACGGCTGGGGGACTGACCTGGCTCACCGCGGATCAGCACGGCACCGGCACGCACGCCATCAACCCCGGCACCCTCACCGTCCAACAACGCCGCACGCTTCCCTTCGGCGCACCCCGCGGCACCGCACCCAGCGACTGGCCCGGCGATAGAGGCTTCGTGGGCGGCCCCACCGATCCAACCGGCATGACCCACCTCGGCGCCCGTGAATACGATCCCACCACCGGCCGATTCATCAGCCTCGACCCGGTCATCGACAATAACGATCCACAACAGATGAACGGGTACACCTACGCGACAAATAACCCGACAACCACCAGTGACCCCACTGGCCTCACGCCCAATGTGTGCCTCGAAGAATGCGGAAGCACCGACGACCAACAGTTCCAGAAAGATCGACGCGAACAGAAAAAGACGGCAGAGCAGCAAGGCAAGGTAGAATGCAAGGTGATGGGCGAATGCCCTCAACCCCAAGGCCCAGATCCCAAAGAAATTCTGGCACGCGGAGTAGCGCTATCCAACGACCTGGTCATTGCTCCATCCGCCGAAGAACTAGAAGCCGCGCTGCAAGAGGCAGAAGACGACCTTTGTCCATGGTACACATTTCTGTGCCAAGGCCGCGCCGAACCCGACTGGGAAGCGCACGCGCACAACTACATCTGCGGCGCCCACCCAGACTGGTGCAGTGACACGGGCACCAGAGCGATCTTGCAAGAAGGAGGTGGCGGCAAGCTTGTCGAAAAACTGCTGCTTCCAGCGGGCCTACGCGTCGGAGCAAACGCAAAGACCGACTACTACGTTTATCTCGCTATACGCGGAGGACAGCCAGTCTACGTAGGAATTACCAACAACGTAGGGCGACGCGAATACGAGCATGCGCTCAACGACCGAGGCTTCGACGGTCTGCGAGTCATCGGGAAGGGGATGACCCGCGGTGAAGCACGAGCAGTCGAACAGGCGCTCATCGAACGCAACCGCGGCGTTTACGAAAACGTGATGAACGGTATATCGCCGAGGAGAGGCGCCTATCACAGGGACGCGGTACGATGGGGCGAGGCATGGCTTAAGAGAAACGGATACTGAGGGAAAGCGTAATGTCTAATACGAACCTCCAGTCGGGCCGACGGTCCCGGCATACCCCGAAGGTCGGCGATGTCTTCAAAATGCAACTCCCCGACAAGTCATATTTGTTCGGGCGTGTGATTCTCGCCGACTCGGACGGACCGACGCCAGGATCCATTCTCGTCTACATATACGAAGACCGCGCTGAAGAAGTGGCGGCGGATCCGACGGCACTCTCGCCGGCGCGCCTGCTCATCCCACCGGTCTTCACGCATCGTGCTCTATGGAACAAAGGATACTTCGAGACCGTCGCCAACCACGCGTTGAAAGAAACAGACCTAATCGAGCAGCATTGCTTCTGGGATGTAATGCGCTCAAAGTATGTCGACGAACACGGACAGCCGTTGCCAGGACGAGTAGATCCATGTGGAGTATTTGCCTTGGCCAGTCTCAACCTCATCGACACGGAAATAAGCGATGCGCTAGGAATCCCGCGCGCCGACTAGCATATGCCCGACCATGATTATTCCGTTTGGGATCTGCGACCTTCGACAGCGCCGCGGAAAGGAGGCATCGTCCTCGGGAATCTGGCCGTCAACGGTAGCGGCGCAGTGTCACACGACCAATTGCCTTCTTTGCTCTATGAAGCCTAGCCCGCGCTACGCGTTCGAAGAGCGCACACACGCACTTAGCTCGCCATGGGCCGAGGACCATCGCGTGCCACTCCTTAGACGGGCAGCGACACCGACCGCGCTGCGTTCTGTCGATACACTTACCCGCAGCATCTTCGTACGCGACGATTCCTGCACTCGATGCATCGCTTAGACCCGCTGGCCTCGCCTCTGTGAGCCACTTTGCTGAACATGCACTACTCGACACTGTCGATGAGGACGACTTACTCCAGCAAGTCGAGCTCCGCGGCCCTGTCGAGCGCCTCAGACAAGGCAACGGTGTCGTGCTGAAGCAAGTGAAGGGCGGTTGCCGCCGCGAACAGAGCGTGGAGATCGGAGGAAACTATACTCACCATACCGGCCTCCGCGTCAAAGTCTAACTCCATTAGCGCTTGGGGTAGGTCGTCTGTCATACGAGCTTGCGCGGCCGCAGACCAATCGTAACCGTTGCCCTCCAGACTCCTCAGCGCAAACGTGTCGATGCCCAGCCGACGGGCCCCGCTGAGGTCGAAAATGATGCTCCACTCGCCGGGATGTTCCACTAGCCTTATCAAGGGGAACTGCGCGAAATCGCCCGGTCTGACCATGGCGCCGTAGTGTAGCCTGTCTGAACCAGCAATGGGGTGCCGGGACTGGATGGGCATTTGTTCGGACGCCGCCGGGGTTTGTCGACGCCGGCCCAGACATGCTCGACGTGGCTCAGGCTCTTGGCTTGGAGGTGTGCCAAGCGGCTGGACTCGCCTGTGGGGCTCGAATACTCCGTTCGGCGGTCTGAAGTGCGGTTCTGTGCGAGCCTAGACACCGGCGTGGCCACCAGGCTCATGGCCATGACCAGTTCGTTGGTATACCTGCTGCTGCGCCAGGTGCTGCAGATGTTGACTCAGCTCGCTCGCGACGACGGAGCCAAAGATGTCGAACTCCTCGTCCCCCGCCATCAGGTGGCGGTGCTACGCCGGCAAGTACCCCGCCCCGATCTCGAGCCGGCCGACCGGGTGGTGTTGGCCGCCTTGTCGCGGCTGCTGCCCCGCCCTCGCTGGGCGGTTCGTCACCCCGGCGACTCTGCTCCGCTGGCACCGGCAGCTGATCGCCCGACACTGGACAAGGCCGCTGGTGGCGCTGCGAGTGCCGGAAACCTCATCCGCCCTGGTCACGCCCGCTTTCGGCCACGTGACAGGATCCCGTCGCGGTTGACCTCGTCTGGCCGCGACAGATCGTCTGTGGTCACTAGGCGAGGATCGCGCCGTGCTGCTTCGACTGGCGTATCTCGGCGTCACCAACGCCTGGCGATGCTGCGGCTGCTGCCGCTGAGCGACCGGGCCAAAGACGCCGAAATCTTGGCCCTCAGGCATCAACTCGCCGTACTCGAACGGCAGCTGCACGGCCAGCGGCCGCGGTTCACGCCGGCCGACCGGGCATTGCTCGCCGCGCTGCTGCACCGTCTTCCCCGCGAGGTACTGCGCCGCATCCGGCTGCTCGTGCGCCCCGAAACCGTGTTGCGCTGGCACCGCGACCTGATCGCCCGCCGACACGCGGCGATCTCCCGGCGCAAGCACCCCGGGCGGCCGTCCACCGTCCGCTCGATTCGGGCCCTGGTGCTGCGGCTGGCCCGCGAGAACAGCTCGTGGGGGTATCGCGCATCCACGGTGAGCTGCTCACTCTCGGCGTCAGGGTCGCCGCATCCACGGTGTGGGAGATGCTCAAGGAGGCTGGGATTGACCCGACGCCCGATCGCACAACCGACGGTTGGACGACGTTCCTGCGTGGTCGGGCCGAGGCCATCCTCGCGGCCGATTTCTTCGAAACGGTGACCTTGATCGGGGCCCGGTTGTACGTGCTGGCCGTCATCGAGCACGCCACCCGTCGGGTGCGCATCCTCGGCGCCACCACGCACCCGACCGCCGCCTGGGTCACCCAAACGGTACGGAACCTAGTGATGGACGTCGAGGACGCGGGCTGCCGGGTGAAGTATCTGATCCGGGATCGGAAGGCAGGTACCCGGGCCCGTTCGACGCGATCCTCGCCGACGTTGGTATCACGGTCGTGCTCAGTGGCGTCCGCATGCCGAGAATGAACTCCCTGATCGAGCGTTGGATCCAGGCCTGTCGCCACGAGCTGCTCGACCGCATGCTCATCTACAACCAGGCGCATCTCCTACGAGCGCTGCGCGAGTACGAACAGTTCCACAATGGCCATCGACCCCATCGAGGGCTGACCAACGCCCGGCCGCTGCGCCCACTGCCCGAGCCGATCACCGATCCGGCCAAGATCACACGTCTTCGGGTGCACCGCCGTGATCGGCTCGGCGGCGTCCTCCACGAGTACGAGCACGCCGAGGCGCATACGGTGAACCTCCCGGTCGATGTCGTCGCGGGTGGCCTCGCGGCTCATGTCCTGGATCACCGCGGTACCGCCGTAGCGCAGGACGCGGTACATCTTGTCGAGCGCGGACCGGCCGGGCGAAGTTCTTGAACGCGGCCTGGCACACGATCAGGTCGAAGGACCCCGCGTCGAACGGCATATCGGCGACGTCTTCCTGCCGGAAGTCCACCGCCAGCCCGAGTTCGCGGGCCCGGTCGTTGGCGAGCTGCACGAAGGTATGGCTGATGTCCAGACCGGACATCAGGTACGGGCCCGTGACAGGGGCCGTGACAGATAGTCGCTGTCACAGTGTCGCGGTAGCCGTGACATCGGTCACAGCTTGATAACGGGCCCCGGGTGTCGGGTCGACTGTGGACACAGCGACGCCCGTGCATGTTTGGGCAGCTCGATGCCGTCGGCGGTGATCACCGAGCGGCGCCGGCGGCCGGTTCGGGCGGTCTTGACACGGCTTCGCGGGGTGAGGAAGTCTTCGGCTGCGCAAGTTGCACAGTGATCAACATGGATCGCTGGGGCATCCGCGCGACAACAGAAGACTCCACCGGCACGGGGGCCGTTCACTATGTTGTGCGTTCCGTGGGCGGTGGGCCGATTCGGGTGTTGAGCACCTGGTCCTAGGGGGAGGATTCGGCCTTGCGACGACGGGGTGGCTGGCTGTTCGCCGGCCTGATGACAGCTGTCATGATCATGGGCACGGGGGTGCCGGCGTTCGCCGCACCGGCCGCGTCTTCACACTCTTCCGGGATCAGCGAAGACCCCGGCATCTGGGACACCATCCGCGGCTGGTTCACCGGCAGCACGGCAGACCTGGCCGAGGAGCCACCCAAGTCGGTCAACCTCGGGGTGGACGGCATCCCGCGCGACGACCCGAACGCGAAGGGCAAGGCGTGGCCGGAAGCCAAGCGGGTCAAGGAGCTGACCGGCAAGCGGACGGAGAGCGCCAAGTACTACGAGCTGTCCGACGGGCGGGTGCAGGCGGAGATCTCCCAGACGCCGGTGCACTACCGCGACTCGCGCGGTGCCTGGAAGCCGATCGACCTGGGCGTCAAGCCGGACACCGCCGGCGGGTTCGCGCTGTCCAACACCACCAACGCGTTCACGTCGCGGTTCGGTGATGCGACGGACCGGCTGGTGCGGTTCGAGGCCAACGGCAGGCACCTCGAGCTGGGCCTGGCCGGGCCGGCGGCGAAGGTGAGTCCGAAGGTGGACGGGTCGACGGTGACCTATCCGGCCGCCGCCGGCGGCGCCGACCTCGTCTACGAGGTCACCTCGACGACGCTGCAGGAGAACCTCGTGCTGGCCAAGGCGCCGGCCGGGGGGTTCAGCGTCACGTTCACCCTCAAGACCGGCGGGCTGACTGCGGTCCAGCGCGGCGACGGCTCGATCGCGTTCGTCGGCCGCGGCGGCGCCGACGGGCGCGAGTACTTCGTGATGCCCGCGCCGTACATGTTCGACAGCAAGGACGACGCGGGCTTCGACGTCGGCAAGGTGATGTCGCGCAAGGTCGGCCAGACGGTGACCCAGCGCGGCAACACCGCGGAGATCACCCTGACCGCCGACGCGGCGTGGCTGGCCGACCCGGCCCGGGTCTACCCGGTGACGATCGACCCCACGGTGAAGATCCAGCCGGTCCCGACCGACGGCCAGGACGTGGAGATCTACTCCGGCAACACGACGAAGAACTACAACGACACCTACCAGCTCAAGGTCGGCACGGAGTCCACCCACACCTGGCGCAGCCTGGTGAAGTTCCCGTTGACTTGGATCCCGACCGGCAGCGTGATCTCCGACGCGCAGCTGCAGATGTACTACTCGCAGACGCACTGGGACTGGTCCTACGACGTCGCCCTGGAGGCGCGCAAGGTGACCACCGCCTGGTCGGAGTCGACGGCGACGTGGGCGAACATGAACGCCAACATGGCCCCGCAGCCGGCCGGCAACGTGGTCACCCTGGACGACGGGTCGACCGGGACGTCGTTCTCGGGCACCTGGCCCTACTCGACCAACACCGCGCTCACCCCGAAGGCGATCGGCGCGGACTACCGGTTCAACGGCGACACCGTCGCCGGCAACACGCACACCTGGACGCCGACCCTCACAGAGGCCGGCGACTACCAGGTCGAGGTGCACTTCACCGCCGAGGCTGACCGGTCGACCGCTACGCCGTACACGGTGTTCTACAACGGCGGGTCGAAGGCGTACACGGTGGACCAGACCGGGAGCCCGGACGGCATCTGGAAGACCCTCGGCGTACACCCGTTCGCCGCCGGCACCACCGGCAAGGTCGTGCTGACCGACGTGGTCGGCAAGTCCGTCATCGCCGACGCGGTGCGGTTCACCAAGTGGGGCACCACCACCAAGAAGCGCGCGATCTCCAGCGTGTGGAACAGCTTCCCGGTCCGCAACGTGGTGCAGGAGTGGGTCAACAGCCCCACCACCAACCACGGCTTCATGATCAAGGCCGTCGACGAGGCCGACAAGGGCCGCGGCGGGCCGGTCTACGAGGCGTCCGAGTACGCCTACGACAACGCCCGGCGCGACTACAACCTGCCCAAGCTTGTGGTGACCTTCGGCCGCCCGGGAGTGGCAGTTGCGCCGCCGACGAGCATTGCAGCGACTGGAGCGGCGCTGAACTGGCCGACGTATGTCGACCCGTCCGGCTCCACCGCCGACGACATCGTCGAGTACCAGGTCCACCGCAGCATCTACCAGACCTACACCCCGTCGGCGGCGACGCTGGTCGCCCCGGTGGGCAAGACGTCGCTGGCCTATCAGGACACCACGGCGACTCCGACGCCGACGGAGGAGAACGACCCGCTCAAGCGGCACTTCTACTACTACATGATCGCGGTGAAGACCGCCGACGGCCAGATCGTCGCCGGTCCCACCCAGGGGGTCCTGCTGCCCAAGGCCGGCCGGGTCACCAAGGTGTTCCGGGAGACCAGCGCGAACCAGGTGCCGGACACGACCCTGTCCGCGGCGCTGCCGACCACCAACGTCAACGTCTACGACGGCGACCCGTACGTGTCGGCGGGCAACAACTCCACGTTCTATGGCGACACCCGGGGCGTGGTCAAGTTCGCCAACCTGGCCGGCATCCCGACCGGGGCCCAGGTGATCGACGCCGAGCTGCAGATGTGGAACACCTACGTCTACCCCGGCACCACCACCGACGGCCTCTACGACGTGCACCGGCTGACCCGGGCGTTCGACGAGACCTCCGCCACCTGGACCAAGGCGAACGCCACGACCAACTGGACCACTCCCGGCGGCGACTTCGCTGCCTCCGCCGAGTCCACCCGCACCGGCGTCACCAACGACCCCGAGTGGCAGTCGTGGACCGTGACCCCGTCGGTCAAGGCGTGGCTGGCTACCCCGTCGTCGAACCACGGCTTCCTGGTGAAGCTGCGCGACGAGGTAGCGTCCAACCAGCGGGCGATGCTGCTGTCGAGCGAGAGCGCCGAGCCGCTGCTGCGGCCGACGCTGCAGGTCACCTACCTGGAGGCGACCCCCGAGTCGACCTACTACGCGCCGGCCACGCCGGAGCTGATGAAGCAGGGCACCACCTACCCGGTGACCGTGGCGGTCTCCAACCCGACGGGGGCGGACCTGACCCAGGCGAACTGGGACCTGTCCTACAAGTGGGCGCTGCCCGACGGCACCGACATCACCACCACCGCCAACCAGGTGATCACCCCGCTGCCCAAGACCATCGTCGCCGGCAGCACCATCGACGTGGTCGCGAACGTCAACACGCCGGTCCAGACAACCACGCTCAACAAGCGCACCGACTACGTCCTCAAGTGGGAGCTGCGCAACAAGACGACCGGGCAGTGGCTGTCGGCGACCAACGGCATCGCGCCACTCGACCAGCGGGTGACGGTCGAGGAGCCGACGTCGAACCAGATCGGTCTGGAGAAGTTCTACTCCTACGACGGCATCCACACCGGCGCAGGTGGCGGCCTGATGAACAACCTCTACGCCGGCAACACGGTCTGGCAGTACAGCCCGCTCACCAACCCGTCGAGGGGGTTGGCGACGTTCGTCAAAATGTCCTACAACTCGCAGGACACCTCCGACACGGTCGGCGGCTACGGCTGGTCGCTGCAGGCGTCGTCGATGATGCGCCTGGGCACGCCGCTCGACTTCCACCCGAACCCGAACCCGACGACGGTCACGTTCACCGACGGCGACGGCACCGCGCACAAGTTCAGCTGGGACCCGGCCGCCAACGAGTGGAAGTCGCCGTTCGGTGTACACCTGTTCCTGCGCCAGTTCGTCTCCTGCACCCCGCAGACCGAACACGACCGGGCCTGGAGCCTGGTCCGGCCGGACCGGACCGAGTTCTTCTACGACTGCGACGGCTACCTATCGTCGATCGAGGACAACAACGGCAACCGGATGGACTTCGTCTATGAAGAGCGGCGGTCGCAGAACAAGCCGACCAAGTTCCTCAAATACATCACCGACCCGACCGGCCGACAGACGCTGACCATCACCTACTGGGCCAAGGGCGACACCTACGACCTGATCAACGACACCACCTGGACGAAGACGACCGGCCTGGCCAACCTGACCAACCCGAAGATCATCGACCACGTGCGGACCATCACCGACATCTCCGGCCGGGTCTTGAACTTCACCTACACCGACAAGGGTCTGCTCGGCGAACTGATCGACGGCGTCGGCGCCAGCCAGCCCAAGGAGTTCAAGTTCCAATACGACATGACCCAGGGCAACAAGAACGTCAAGCTGGTCAAGGTCACCGACCCGCGGGGCAACTCCACGAACCTGGCCTACTTCTCCAACCCGGAGGATGACCCGAAGTTCAAGTGGAACACCAAGTCCTACACCGACCGGCTGACCAACACCATGACGTTCGGCTATGTCGACCCGGACGGCCCGCAGGGCTCGGTCATCCACGCGACCGTCACCGACGCGGAGAATCATGCGACCAACTACGTCATCGACGGCTTCGGCCGCCCGACGCAGGTCGTCAACGCCAAGAACGAGACGTCGAAGCTCCTGTGGGATGCCGACCACAACGTGACGCGCCTCGAAGAGGCGAACGGCGCGGTCTCGACCTGGGCGTACGACCCCAAGACCGGCTACCCGACGAACATCAAGAACGCCGAGGCGGTGAAGAACGGCTGGTCCGGCATCACGCTGGCGTACCAGACCGGGCTCAACGGGCGGTTTGCCGACTTGATCGCCAAGCAGTCGTCGGAGAGCAGGCTGTGGACGTTCGGCTACGACATCGAGGGCAACCTCACGTCGGTCACCGATCCGAACGGCAACGCCACACCCACCCCCGGTGACTACACAACCACCTACACCTACGACACGTGGGGGCAACTGCTCACCGCGAAAGACGCGAACGGCAACGTCACCTCGCACTCCGGGTTCGACGCCAACGGCTATCCCACCGCGATCACCGACGCGTTGAACAACACCACGGACTTCGAGTACGACGCCCGGGGCAACGTCACCAAGGTGACCGACGCCCTCGATCGAGTCACGACGCAGGCGTACGACGTGTTCTCCCGCTCACTCGACGGCACGCAGCCGGGACCGGGACGGCAGATCACTCTCCCTGCACCGGTATACGACGCGAACGACAACGTGACCGTCAGCACCGAACCCAACAACGCGGTGACAACCTTCGCCTTCGATGCGGGCGATCGCAATATTCACTCCATCCTGCCGCGCGACGAGACAGGCGATCCGGAACGGCGGATGTCCTACACCTACGACAAGGTCGGCAACCTCCGCACGACCACCAGCCCGAAGGGCAATCTCACGCCCACCGCCGGGGACTTCACGGTCACGGACGTGTACGACGAGGTCTACCAGAAGATCTCATCGCGCGACGCGGCCGGAAATGTGGCGACCTACGAGTACGACAACGTCGGCAACCTCGTGAAGATCGTAGACGCCAAGAAGACCGCCTCCGCCGATCCCAACGACTACACGGCACGCTACGAACACGACCAGAACCACGCGATGATCAAGGAGATCGACGCCGCCGGCCACTCGGCGACCACGACCCTGGACAAGGACGGCATCGCCGTACGCACCACCGACCAGGAGGGCGTCAGCACCGAACTGACGCTCGACCCGCGGGCGATGGTCGTGCAGTCCAAGGTGCCGCACAATAACGTCAACGGCACGATCACATACCGGACCACCAAGTATGAGTTCGACCAGGTCGGCAACCCGACGAAGACGATCACACCGCGGGGCGTCGACACGACCGACGACGCGCAGGACTTCGCGCAGGTCACTGTCTACGACAAGCTCAACCGGCCGCTCGAGGTGCAGTACGCGTTCGACAAGGACGACGTGCGTCTCAAGACCGCGGACAAGACGATCTACACCTACGACGCGGTCGGCAACGCCATCAAGGTGTCGTCGCCGCCGTCGGACGGGCAGACGGTCCGCAACGACACCATCACTACCTACTACGGCGACGACTCGGTCCACACCAGCACCGATCCGTGGGACATCGTCACCACCTACCGCTACAACGACGTCGGTGAGCAGATCGAGGCCGTGCTCTCCAGCGCCGGCGGTTCGGTGAGCCGCACGCTCGGTTGGGACTTCTATCCCGACGGGAAGCAGAAGTCCCGCACCGACACCGGCGTGCCGGCCGGGCTGCACGTCGCGTTGGTCGACAACTCCGACAACCAGCATGTGTCGTCGACCGGCACCTGGACGGCGTCGTCCGCGGTGACCGGGTTCCAGGGTTACGACTACCGGATCCACTCGGCCGGCGGCTCGGACACGTTCACCTGGAACCTGACCGTTCCGGCGGGCGGCAACTACGACGTCTTCGTCAAGTACCCGTCGGTGTCCGGAGCTGCGACCAACGCCACCTACGATGTCAAGCACGACACCGGCACCACCACTCGCACGGTCAACCAGACGGCGAACGGCGGGCAGTGGGTCAACATCGGCAAGTACGCCTTCCACGAAGGCCTGGGCCAGACGGTCGCGCTGCGATCGTCGGCGGGCGGAGCGGTTGCCGCGGACGCGGTCAAGCTCGTACGGGACCACGCGGGCGAGGTCGACAACGAGGCGAAGACCTTCACCTATAAGTACGACCCGGACGGCAACAACATCACGCTGACCGACAGCAGCCCCGGCGCCAAGATCGACAAGTGGACGATGGCCTACGACGGCCTGGGCCGGCTCGGGTCCGTGGTGGAGTCCAAGTCCGGATTGGACCAGCACACCACCTCGTTCCAGTACGACCCCAATGGCAACGCGGTCACGCGAACCCATGACCGGCAGGTCACGGCGCTCGAGTACGACCCGCGCGACGCGGTGTCGAAGGTGACCGTCACCGAACCGGGCGTGAGTGCGAAGATCACCAACTTCACCTACACGCCGAAGGGCAAGGTGGCGACCGAGACCGCGGCCAACGGCAACACCGTCCTGTCCGAGTACTACCTCGACGGCCTGATCAAGCACCAGGTGGAGAAGCGCTCGGGAGTAGTCGTCAACGAGCACACGATCGACTACGACGCGAACAGCAACCCGATCAAAGACGTGGCCAAGACGCAGAACGCCGACAACCTGTCGGCATATCTGGACCGCACGGTCACCTATGAGCATGACCCGCGGGATCGCATCCGCAAGGTCACTCGCTCGGCGGTCAACGGCGGCGGCGAGGAGATCCAGTCCTACATCCTGGACGGCGCCGGTAACACGGTCGAGCAGACCATCGGCAGCCTGACGACGACCTACGTCTACGACCGCAACCGCCTGCAGTCCGCCACCGCGGCTGGCGGAACCACCACGAAGTACAACTACGACCCGCTTGGCCGGCTGGATTTCGTCACGAACGCCGGCCAGGTAATCGACAGATACAAGTACGACGGGTTCGACCGGACGATCGAGCAGACCACGGGGGCGGGCGAGGCTGCCAAGACCACGCGGTACACGTACGACCCGATGGACCGGACCCTGAGCCGCACGGAGAAGGCCGGGACCCCGGACGCCAAGACCACGGACATGGCCTACCTGGGCCTGGGCGAGGAAGTGGTGGCCGAGGAGCAAGGCGGTCAGCTCACCCGGAGCTACCACTACGGCGGCCAGGGCGAGCGGCTCGGCATGGTCAAGCACAACTCGGGCGGGACGAAGGAGTTCTCGGTCTACGGCTACACCGCGCGCGGTGACGTCGAGGTGCTGACGAACGAGAGCGGCAACGCCCGGGCCACCTACGGCTACCAGGCGTTCGGCACGCCTGACACCAAGCTGATGACCGGTGTCGACAAGCCGGATCCGGCCAACCCGGACAAGGAGCCGTACAACACCTACCGGTTCAACGCCAAGCGGCTCGATCCGGCCACCGGCGATTACGACATGGGCGCACGCGACTACGACCCGGGCCTCAACCGGTTCCTGACGCGGGACATGTACGCCGGAGCGCTGTCGGATATGAGCCTGACCACCGACCCGTTCACGATGAACAGGTACGCCTTCGCCGGCGGCAACCCACTCACCAGGGTCGAGTACGACGGGCACTTCTCCTGGAGCAGCCTCGGGCACATCGCGCTCGACGTCGTCGGCATGGTGCCGGTCGTCGGCGAGGTGGCGGACCTGGCCAACGCGGCCTGGTACGCGGCCGAAGGCAACTACGTCGACGCGGCGCTGTCGGCGGCGGGCGCGATCCCGTTCGTCGGCTGGGGCGCGACGGCTGTGAAGGCCGGTCGGTACGCGTACAAGGGCATCGACGCGGCACAGTCCGGTTCGAAGCTGGTCGACGACGCTGTCCAGAACGGCACCAAACTGGGTGACGAAGTAGCCGGCGCCGGCGCCAAGCCCGCAGATGACCTTGCCGGTGCGGGCACGAAGCCCGTGGACGAAGGGGTTCCAGGCAAGACGCCGGCGCCGACCAAGACGGAACCGGTGCCCGCGCCAGCCGCGCCGCCACCGGCGGCCGCGTGCAAGAACAGTTTCGTTCCCGGCACCGGCGTGCTGATGGCTGATGGCACGGTCCAGGCCATCGAGGACGTCGAGGTCGGCGACGAGGTGACGGCGACCGATCCTGAGTCCGGCGCAACCGAGGCTCGCGTGGTCACAGATCTGATCGTCGGTGATGGCACCAAGCAGCTCGTCGAGATCACTGTCGACACGGACGGCGCGAGGGGCGATGCCACCGGCCAGCTCGTCGCGACCTCGAATCACCCGTTCTGGGTCGACGACGAGGGTCAGTGGCTCGACGCCGGCAAGCTCAAGGCCGGCGATGAGCTGCGTGGTTCCGACGGTGAACGGTTCACGGTCGTCGCCACGCGGGCGTGGACCGAGGTCAAGCGGGTGCACAACCTGACCATCGACGGCATCCACACCTACTACGTGGCCGCCGACGATGCACCGGTGCTGGTGCACAACTGCTTGGGCGGCGGGATGCGCAACAAGCCCAACAAGCTCGGCATGGCCAGCGGCTGGCTGACCTCCAAGGCTAAGGCGACCTTCCACAAGCTCACCGGCACCCAGCCCAAGCCCAACGCCACCGTCCGCGACCTGGTCGACCTCAAGCCGGGAAACCGGCAGTTCGCCGACAAGGCCGAATCGGCACGCGGGCGCGGCGACGAGGAGCTGCTAGCTTCGGTGTTCAGGCCGCAGTCCTTGATGTACATGACGGTCAACCCGCACAACCGAGGTGTCATCTTCGAGGGCAACCATAGGAGGGTGGCGCTGATGAACCGGGCCGGGGACCCGAACGACGGAGGGATCACGTGGGACACGCCAATCTACATTCACCGCTTTAGAGGGGGCCGCGGTTAGCGCCACGGAACCACGCAGGATAGACGACAGGGAGGCGGCCGCGCTTCTGGCGCGGTACGCCTTGCTGGAGATCCGCGCCCTCGCCCAAGACGAAGGCACACGGCCGCGCATCCACTTCCTCGCCGACCTCGCGCACAACCTGCCCGGCATCGCGCACCGACGCGACCGTGGCCGCGCGGGGATGTCGTGGCTGTGGGAAACGGCGGGCGAGGAGGGCCGGGCGTGGATCCTTGAGACGATCGCACACGCTGGGTGCCGGTGGACGCCGCCACCGGCCCCGCCCCCGACAACACCCGATCCGCCAAGCCTTTCCGTTTGGCAACGGATTGGCATCATTACTGGCCGGTGGCCGGTGCGGCCACCCTTCGGCGGCAAGCCGCTGCCGGCCTCCTCCCGGGTGCTCAAGGCACTGACGACCGAGGAGATTCTCGCGCTGCATGAGGAGGCCGGCCGGCTGCGGCTGGGGCTGGGATCCGGCGGGCCATGGCTGCGGGAGCAGCTTGACGCCGACGCCGTTCACTATCTGGTGCCGGATCCAGCGCCCTACTACTGGCCCGACGGCGACCAGATTCAGTGGTGGCAATGCCGCGAGCTGCTGTGCATGCGCGACGGCACGCGGGTGAAATCAATGCTGGCAGTGCTGCCGGAACGCTTCGAGGAGTTGCCCGACAACGTGCCGCGCCGCGAGCAGCTTCGCCTGGTACGCCTCATTCGCGCCATGCGTTACGATCTTCATTTGTGGGGCAGGGATCACCAAGATGGCCGCTGATCCTGGTCGATGTCGACGGGGTGCTCAACCCGGGCGTGCCCGGTCTCGGGCAGTTTCAGAGGCACTGGGTCTTTCCCCTGTGGTTACCACATCGCCTGTCCTTGAATCCTCACCATGGTGGGATGCTGACCGGTCTCGCCGAAGCAGTGGGAGCCGAGCTGGTGTGGGCAACCTATTGGCGCAACCGGGCCAACACGTGGGTGGCACCACGTGTCGGCCTGCCCGCGCTCAGGTTCGTCCCGATCCCCACCCGGTTCCGGTTCCGCCGCCGCTCATCGCCCGCGCGGTGGAAGGCGCAACACGTCGCCGCCTGGATCGGCTCGACCCCGTTCGTGTGGTTCGAAGATGATCCGGAGATACCGGCGATGCTCGCGGCAACGGCGGGGATCGGGCGGCACCTGGTGGTGACCGTCGACCCGGCGCGCGGGCTGACCCGCGATCACATCGAGTCGGCGCGGGCGTGGCTGCTCGACTTCGCTCACTGAACGATCCGCAGCGATCTGCCGGGCACCCGGCATACCGGCCGCCCCACGGAGGAGGTACGCCGATGAGGGTCCACCACTACCCGGCCGAGTACGCCGGTCGCGTCCGGGACGAGTCCGCCCGCGACTTCCTGGTCACCGTCGGCCTCCCCGCGAAACACGTTCTGTTCACGGCGGCCGAGCGCGACGTGGCGAACCAGCGCGCCACCGAAGTCCACATCCGCACGGGCGAAGAGTAGATCAGGTCTTCTCGTGTCGTACGTGTTCAGCTTGGGTGACCGGCGTGTCAGTGTCTACTGTGGCTGATCGACTGTCATGATGCTGGCGTGCCGCCGGAGCCGCCGCGTCCGTCCTATGAGGAGCTTGCCGAGCTGGTTGCCGTGCAGGCTGGGATGATTGCGCGGCGGCTCGGCGGCCACATCACCACATTCGCCAAAATGATGGTCCACCGCACCGGCGCCGACACCCTCGAGCCCGGATCCACCGGTGATTAGTTGACGTGGCGGTGTGCGTCGGGCGTGACGATGCCCTCTGAACTGGAAAGATCGAAGTTGCTGAGGCTTCATCTGACCGGTTCGAGAGGGCATCTTCGAGGTGAGACTGCTCTAGAGTGCTGGCGCGGTCCGTGCGTCGTTTGACGATTGGAATCTGGATGACACGAGATTCTGCTCGTCGAACACAGCGCCGTTCCCGCGCCAGGCGTGAGCTCCTTGCACCGAGAGTGCCTTTCCGAGATGTATTGATCGTGTTCTAGGCAAACCCGATCATCGCAGCTCAGAAGGGACTCTCAATGGATCTCCATGCCGGACTGCACATCACCGGCCGAGTTGGTCCACGGATCCAGGCTTAGTTGATGACTACCGATCCCAGGACTCCCCAGATGGTTCCGACCTGTTTCGAATCGGCTGGGTTCGCGACTCCGCACAGCGAGGGGCTGGGAAAAGTCGCGTATCCGACGATGTCATAGGTCCCCGGTGCCAACCCGGTGGGGATCTGCAGCACTGCGGAGAGGCGTTGTTGGTGCGGCGTCAGCCGCAAATCTGGGGACCGGGACACCGCTCTGGCAGGCTCGTTCATGTCGGTGCCGGGCGGCATGAGATAGATGGTGAAACTGAGCAGCGGACGATCGGGATCCGACGTGGTAGTCCGGGCTGTCAGGGTCAATTGTTGACCAGCCTTGACCGCGATTGGCTTCGATGCCGTTCCATCGACGGCGAGAGGCGGGCCCTCGAGCACGGGCAGGCCAGGCGGGCATGCCGGCGCCATGCTGTCCATTCCGGTGGCCGTGGTGGATTGGGTTGCGGCGGTTGCGCCTCGATCGGGTAGCCGGTCGGCGGCGATGGCGACCACGGTGATGGCGGCGGCGACCGAGGCCGCGGCAAAGATGAAAAGTGCGCGGGAGCGCGGCCTGGCACCGCTGGGCGGGGCGTCTCGGGTGTGCTCGGCACGGGCGATGATATCCGCCACCGGCGGTGGCTGGAGATCGTCGGCGTAGGCTCGCATGGCGGCCTTTGCCGTGTCATCGGCCGACGTCATGATGATTCACCTTCCATTCGAGCGCATAGCATCTGTTTGGGCGGTGCGGCATGGTTTGACGGTTCCGGGACGGCAACCCGGGTCTGAGCGATCTCGGACTCGGAGAGGTCTTGGACATTGCGGAAGTGACGGTAATCCCTGGCATTCGTTGACGCCGATCAGTAGTTCGAGAAATCCTTCTCGTCGAACGCCGTTGTCGGGACCACGATCATCGAATTCCAGTCCGGCAGCCACCTACCGTCCGACGCACAATTGAGAGGCCTCACGAACTATGCCTGCGGCACGGCTGGATGGCGGCGTGGAGCCCACCGCCGACCTCGGCGACGAAAATCCAGGTCGACTCGGTAGTAATGGAGGAAGCTTCAGCCAACGACGTGCAGGTGATGGGGACCCGTGCTCGACACCCGGGATTCACCATGACGCAATGGATTCAGGTGGATCCCGAAGGAACAATCATCCTCCACCATACACATAGTTCGTTGCGATATCGCCGCCTTGGATGGAAAAGAAATCAGCATGACTGACATACCTGGTCCCCGAGAAGTAATTCCAAGATCCGTACCGGTACTGAAGGGATCTCAGCGGCGACTGATAACGAGATGCGAGGCCGTGCATCCTGGTGCATTTGTAGTTGACTTCACCGTTAAAGGCCGGCGCATTCAAAGAATGGGCATAAACCGATCGACCAATTATTTGTTCCTGGAGCCAAATATTGAATCTGTTCGTTCCATCGAGAGGATTCGTGATCCCGAACTTGTAGTACGTTCCCCAGCTCAACCAAGTACCGGCGTGCAACGTCTCTCCAGTCGGCGTGTTCTCACCCCAGAAGAGTCTCGGTTGGGTGGCATTCGGCAGACCGCTGGCGCTTCCTAGGTACCACCCGACCTGCACGAAGCCGCCGCCGCCGGCTTGGTTGAACATGTAAATGTCGGCGGCCGTTGGCTTGGTGGAGTCATAGTTGTACACGTCGTAGGTTTCCGGCGTTTTGATCGTGGCCGAGACGCCAGTCGCGACCGTGATGTTTAGTGCTCTCGTCCCCGCGCGATAAGCGGCGTTCGTGCACGGGAATGTTGCCGCCGCCGGCTCAGCGGGGTACGCAAGAGGAAGGATTGCTATGGAAAACATCAGGGTAACAACTCTGCGTAACTTCACGGTAGAACCTCCGAGTCCGACTTTGAGACCCTGCAGATCGATGCGAGTCAAACAGGCCTACTAGCCGCGCGTAGCTGATCGATTTCTGGACACGAGTCTTGCCACCCCCAGCGGCGCGATCGCCCAATTTGGCGGCCACACCAGTGCCCTTTTCGCCGGCCGTCGGTGGTGGCAAATCGGTGCTGAACTGGCCGCCGTCGAGTCGTGACGACCCCGCTAACCACGGCGACCATGGTGGCGAATACGGCCCCCGCCGTACTCGTTTGGATTTCACTGGCCCTCCACGACTGTCGCGGTCGAGTTCTCGGACACTGACGGGCTGTCGGGTTCCGGGACCGGCGGTGTGGACGCCGGTCCGCGCCTGCCGCGACCGGTGCCGCGCTGACGAAATCCGGCCATACCCTGGCGACGGCGCCGATGTCAGCGGCCAGGGCCACGCTGGGTACCAGTGCGGTCAACGTCCTCGTCCGTGCCGCCCTCGATGATGCCGCTCTCGATGATCTGGACCAGACCACGGTTCGCCTCGCGTGGGGGTCGATAAACGGCCCGAATGGTGGCGTCCTTGGCGCCGCCGCGGCCGGCGGCGCGGAAACGACCGCCCCCACCGTGACGGCGGTCAACACGCCGACCGCGGCCATGCCGGCGCGTCTGACAATCTGCACCGCTGACACCCAACCTCCTTTCGAGCCCATTCGGGTACCGCCTTGACAAGACGAGGCGCCGACACCCCTGCGCCCGAACGGCGGTGACGTCGATGGTGCCCCGGGTAGCTCCGCCGGTCCTGAATCCCGACCGAATCCGAACGCCAAACAGTGCGACATACAGCCAATAAAGCAATCCGTGTAAATAGCTCAAAGTGTTTCTCGATGCCGCCTGCGTCGAGGCTGAACGCTAGACTGTGACGCGTCCAAGACGTAGACCCGGTTGGGGAGAACTCATGCCGCCCGCGGGGGAACCGGTCGGTACGCCAGTCGAAACGTTCACGGTGCCACCCGACCCCGGGCGGGCCGGCACGCTCACCGAGCTGGTCGAGCAGCTGCGGTTGTTGAAGGTCTGGGCCGGTGACCCGTCCTACGAGTGCGTCACCGGCCGCGTCAACGCGGCATGGACCGCGGCGGGCCGGCCAGCCGGTGAACTGGCGCGCAAGACCACCGTGGTGGACTGCTTCCGGCGGGGTCGGCGGCGCCTGAACACCGACCTGGTCGTGGCGGTGGTACAGGCGCTGCACCCCGACGTCGGGTACGTGACGCAATGGCGGCAAGCGCTGCAGATGATCGGCGGCGAGATCCAGGCGGCATCGCACGTCCGTGTCCAGAACACCCTCCCCCAAGACCTGGCCGAGTTCACCGGCCGTACCACCGAACTGGACCGGCTACGCCAGGCATTGCGCCGGCAGGACGGCAACGCGGTGATGGTCTCGGCGATCGAAGGTATGCCGGGGGTCGGCAAGACCCAACTCGCCGTCCACGCCGCGCATCTCCTCGTCCGGGAGAACCCGTTCGAGCAGGTGTTGTTCGTCAACCTGCGGGGATTCCATCCAGATCCCGCCCAGCCACCGGCCGACCCAGCCGCCGTCCTGGACGGCTTCCTACGCATGCTCGGGGTACCCGGCAGCACGATCCCGCACGACCTGCCCGGAAGGGCCGCCGCCTACCGCCAGCGCCTGTCCGGCAGCCACACCCTGGTGCTCCTGGACAACGCCGCCAGCGAGGACCAGGTTCATCCGCTGCTCCCGCAGACCCCGGGCTGCATCACGCTGGTGACCAGCCGACGCGGCCTCACCGACCTGCCCTCAGCCGTACACCTGGCACTCGACGTGTTCACCGCCGACGAGGCGTTGGCGTTCCTCGCCCAATCCGTCCCCGGAGTGCCCATCGGCCAGGACCCCGACGCGCCCGCCCGCATCGCCCAGCGCTGCGGGTACCTCCCCCTGGCCCTCGGACTGGTCGCCGGGCGCATCCGCGGCAAGCCGGGCTGGACTCTCACCGACCACGCCGAGCGGCTCGACGAACGCCACGACGGCCGGCGCCTCGAGGCCGGCGTGGAGCTCGCTTTTCACGTGTCTTACCAGCATCTACCGGCCGAGCAGCAACGGATGCTCCGGCTGGCCGCGCTGCACCCCGGTCAGGACTTCGACGCCTATGCCGCCACGGCGCTTACCGGCACCGACCTGCCCACCGCCCGCACTGCGCTGCGGCGTCTGCGCGACGACTACCTCCTTCAGCAGACCGGCCCCGGCCGGTACACCCTGCACGACCTCGTGCAGGCCTACGCGGCCAGCCAGGCCGGCGACGACGACCCGCCACCCGAACGGCACGCGGCATTGACCCGGCTGTTCGATCACTATCTGGCCACCGTCGCCGCTGCCATGGACACGCTGTACCCGGCCGAGGCGCACCGCCGACCACGGATCGCCCCGTCCGCCTCGCCCACGCCGCCCCTGACCGACCCGGACAGCGCCCTCACGTGGCTGGACGTCGAACGCCCCACCCTGGTCGCCGTCGCCGCGTACACCGCCACCCACGGCTGGCCCGCCCACACCACGCGGCTGTCCACCACACTGTTCCGCTACCTAGACGGCGGGTACAGCACCGAAGCCCTGACCATCCACGGACACGCCCTGCCTGCCGCGCAGCACAGCGGTCACCTGACCGGGCAGGCCCAAGCGCTGACCAACCTCGCTACGGCCCTCATGCAGCTGAGCCGGTTCGAACCGGCCGGCGAGCACCTCCGGCAGGCGTTGACCCTGCTCCGGCAGACCGGGGACCGGGCCGGCCAGGCCCGCGCCAGCGGCAACCTCGGTGTTGTCGAGCAGCGACTGGGCCACTATCGGTCAGCCGCTCGCTACCATAAGCGGGCTTTGACCCAGCACCGGCAGTCCGGCGACCGGACCGGTGAAGCCCGTGCCCTGTACAACCTCGGCGTCCTGCAGGGGCGGCTCGGCCGTCACCACAAGGCCGTCGGCCACTACGAGCAGGTCCTCGCCCTGTGCCGGCAGGCGGGCGACGGCGGCGGCGAAGCCACCGCCCTGAACTGCCTGGGCGACGTCGAGGTGAAGCTGAGCCGCTACGAACTGGCCACCGAGCACTTCGAGCAGGCCCTGACCCAGTTCCGGCGGTACGGCGACCGGGTTGGTCAAGCCGGGACGCTCGACAGCCTGGGCACCCTGCACACCCACCTCGGCCAGCCCACCAGAGCCGCCGAGTACCACCACCAAGCCCTGTGCCTGTTCCAGGAGATTGGTGACCGGGATGGAGAGGCCTGGGCACTCAACGGCCTCGGCGAAGCCGCGCACACGGCCGGGCACGCTACCGACGCGCTCAACCACCACACCGACGCGCACGCGATCGCCACCGACATCGGCGCTCTCGACCAGCAGGCCCGCGCGAACGCGGGCCTCGGCCACGCCCACCGCATCCTCGGCAATCACACCGATGCCCGCCGGCACTACCAGCGGGCCCTGACCCTCTACGCCGAACTCGGTATGCCGCAGGCCGAGCAGATCCGCGCCCACCTGACCGCGGTCGACGGCGGCGGGGATGTGGATCTAACGGTGTTTCCGGCCTGACCCGCCGAGCTGTGGGCTCGGCGAGGAAGGTGCCGTGATGACCGCGACACTAAGCGACGTGACTGCGAGGAAGAGGCCCGAGCCCTCGGCGGAGGAGCAGGCCGCGGGGGTGGCCTGCGCCCTCGGGGTGTCCCGTGGTCAGGCGGCGCGGTGGGGGCGGTTCAGGTCGCGGCGTAGCTGGTCGGCGACGGCGACGGTGTCCTGGGATGGGTTCGGCGCCGATTTTCATCCAGCGAGCCGCACCCGCCGTCCGGCACAGAAGGTACTGACGGTGACTCCGTCGCCGGTGGCAGCGCGAACGATGAGCGGCGCAGGTTCGATCCACTTGAAGCGAGGCAGGGGCGCCCCTAAAGGACTGGATACGAAGGCGCTGGTCGGGACGCTGCTCGGCGGACACCGCGCAGGTCTCGATCCTCGGCGGGTCCCGTCAAACATGGGAACGGGATGGCGGCAGCCGACACCGTGGAATCGTGGGCAGCCGGCACATGCCCGAACGGTAAGCACGACTGGCCGTTCTGCATCGTCGGCGGTTCAGACGGCGCAATCAAGCTCGCCGACGAGCCCGGGCGGCTCGACGACAAGTACGTGACATTGACTCAGCTACAAGCGACGCGTTCGACAGGCTCGAAGCGGAACTCGCCGACACTGTCGGGGTCCTTGTGATCCGCGCAAGACGTATTGTGCTGACCGAACGCAGTCTTACGCCGGCCGCGCGTGGACATCTGCGGGGAGGGCCGATTACCGTACGTTACGGCCCGGTGTGCAGGGAGCCTTGATCGACTTGCTGATCTGCCGATGAGCGTGCACGTGATCTTGACCGCCCTGGCTGCCTAGACCTGGGCGGCTCGGGTCTGAGCTCAGGGTGTTAAGCGTCCGGCCGAGGTCACGAAACACCAACGGACGAAGTGGGACGGCAAAGCTATTCGAGACCATCTAGAGGTCGGACTTGCAGCCCCCGGAATGTTCACCTGGAGCGAGGTATGACAACCATCTTGGTGCACTACTACCTTGGACGCGGTTCCCTTGAGTTGTTCCGTGCGGCCGGCGAGATCGCGGCCGCACGGGAATGGGCGCTGGTGTACGACGCGGCCGAGAGGCGGTGGGAAGCGTGGTCGGCTGGCGAGTTTCGGCCGGGGTCGGTTGGGGCCTCACTGGACGAGGCCGAGCGGCTCCTCAGGAATCAGGCAATTGCCTCGCATGGTCCCGATGTTGGATTCGTGTACCGGCTGGATTTCAGCACCAGTTCTGCACCCGGCTGGATCATGTGCTGGAGGGTCGGCAGCACCAGTGCGTTGGCGGGGTCTGTTTTGTCGACAAGGAAGGGATTATCGTCCCAGGTGCGGCCAACGCCGCGGTTCCAGCCGCCCACATCGAGAAAATAGAACGACAGGGCGAGCGACAGTTCTTCGTGAACCTCCGGGTCGGCGGCATCCTCCATCTGGTTTGCCGCACGACATCAGAGGCCGTTGACCTTGCCTGCGCGATTGTCAGGGTTAGCGAGGCGAACGCCTACCAGAACTTCGGCGCCGACGAATGGCGGCCCTGCGAGCGGCCCGCGCAAGCAACCTTGCCTGCGCGTCAGCGCCGAACCTGGAGATCCGCCCAATGATACGCGGTCAATGCGTGATAGATAAGCGTGTCGTCCCAGGCGGCGGCGTAACGCCCGCAGCTTCGGGAGATCCTCGACATCGAGCGCCCCAAATACCTGGCAATCTCGCGCACGCCGTACCCGTCGGCCGACAGATCGCGGTCTTCTCCACTCATCGAGCGGCAGGAGCTGCCCGTGTTTGGCTCGAAGTCCGACGATGGCATGCCGCCACACTCGCGGAACTACAGTGCCGATGGCGCCAGTCGTGCATCCAGCGCAGTATCCCTAGCGTCAGGTCACGCTTTCGCAAGGAGCCACGGTGATCGATCTACAAGCGATCATCGCGGTGATCGCCGGTGCGGTCGGCGGCTCCGCGGTTGCCGCTGCGAAGGTCAGGACCGCCCGCGAGGTAGCCCAGGAGTTCTCTCGGGCCCGAGGACTCATCCAGCACATTCGCCAGGCGCGACAAGACGTTCGTTCGGCGAAGCGGCTTCTGGGCTTTCACCAGATCGATTCGGTGGTCTACCGCAGCGACAACGTGCATCCCTTGTATGCCGGTCAGCCGACCATCCATCCGGACAATCGCCGAGCATTGCTGGCGGCCGCAGGGGATGACTACCTGTCCGCCGAATACGCCGGCGTGCTGGAGGTTCAGTCGATTGTCCCCGCCAGTCTGGACGACAATCTCGTCTTGATCGGCAGCCCCACGTCCGAGGGGGTCTCGCGTCTCGTGTTCGGGTACTCGCCGCAGCCCGGCGCGAGTGAGTCGCTCGTCCT
>DASRHY010000354.1:0-10094 GCA_035650275.1 Kribbellaceae bacterium
CGGCGCGGACGCGGTGAGTGTGATGCTGTTGCATCGCGGCGGCCGCGAGATCGAGATCGCCGGAGCCACGAACGAGGTGGCCGGACAAGCCGACCGGCTGCAGCTGGAGACCGGCGAGGGCCCGTGCCTGGACGCTGCCCGTGCTGATGGAACGGGTTCAGCGCAGCTTGCTGAAGAATTGCCGGACGTCGCCGACGAGCAGGTCGGAGCCTCCATGGCGGCGACGTGGCCGCCGCGGTCGAATTCGGACCAGTGCACGACGGTGTGTTCGCGTTCGATCGTGCACCGGATCGACACGTCCATGGGGAACACCGCGACCCCGGTCGGCACTGTGGAACGCTCGCCGTCTTCGTGTCCTCGCTGCCTTCGGTGTTCCCGTGGCCGGCTGCGTGCCGGATGCTTGGCTGATGGCCGATGCAGACGTGGTGGCTGCCATGGCGGGCAGCTTCCTCGGGAAGCTGCCGTCTGAGTTGGTCGGGCAGTTGCTGGCGGCGGGAGATCGCACCGATTACCCGGCGGGCAGCACGATCTATCGGGAGCGTTCGTCTCCGCGGACGCTGCTGGTCGTTCGTGGATTGCTGCGCGTCTACATGAGTTCGCCCGAGGGGCGACAGGTGACGGTGCGGTACGTGCGCAGCCGCGAGGTGCTCGGGATCGCCCTCCTGGTCGGGGGACCGGCTGACGCTGGTTGCCAGACGCTGGCGGACTCGACCCTGTTTCGGATCGACCCTGCGGTGTTGACGGCCGCGGCGCGCGCCGACAGCCGGGTCGCCTGGGCGTTGGCCGAGGAGCTGAGCCGCCTGCTCTACGAGAGCCTGCGGCAGACCGCGATCAATGCCTTCGGCTCAGTGCGGCAGCGGCTCGCTGCTCATCTGCTGGATCTGGCCTCTGCCCAGCAGCGTCCGCAAGGTGACCTCGTCGCGCACGTATCCCAGCAGGAACTTGCCGATGCCGTCGGTTCCGTGCGCGAGGTGGTGGCCCGAGTTCTGCGCGATCTCCGGCTCGCGCGCCTGGTCGCGACGTCGCCGGACAGCGTCAAGATCCTCGATCCGGTCGGACTGCACGACCAGTGCTGGAATCCGACCGCCGCGTGACTTCGGTTACTCGAGCCCGCTACGAAAGTCACAGACACGCCGCGAACGCGGGCGAAGACTCATCTCCTGAATGGAGCCGAATCGATCGGACCTATCGGCAGTCGAGGAGACCGCATGTCCATCGCGGCGGCCAGGTCGCAGGCGCACCGCGGAACAGCAGGCCCGGTCAGGGCAGTGTCGGTCATCAGCACCGGCAGTGTCGAGATCCACCCCGAGCATGCCCTCGGCACGAGGAAGCCGCTCTACTGGTGGCTGCTCACCTCGCGCCGATGGCTGCGGCCCCGGCCGATCAACGTCTACGTCATCGAACACGCCCGGAGCCTGCTGCTGTTCGACACCGGCCAGGACCGCACCTCGAGAACCTGCCGCAGTGGAACTACGCGATCCGCGAGACCCGCAAGGTCACCACCGGTCCCATCGATGTCGGCTCGCGATACCTGCAGATCCGGACGATCCCCGCCTACCGCGAGGAACGCCTGGAGGTGATCGAGTTCAACCCTGGCCGCAGGCTCACCATCCGCGGTTCACTCAACTCCTACCCCGCGCGGATCAGCTACACACCGCGCCCAGTCGGAAGCGCCACCACCGTCATCAACACCGTCGACCTCCAGCCGCCGCGTCCGCTGAGCCTGCTGGCATCCATTGCCACGCACCGGATCAAGGCCGCGGTAGCCGCCAGCCTCGACGTACTGAAGCGAACCCTTGAACGAGCATGACCCACCGAGCACACCCCCCAGCAATAGCGAGGAGCCACTCCATGACCACACAGGCCGCCACCGCGCCACGCACGCCGCCCCGGCCGCGCAGTCGCGCGCTGATCACCGTGCCGGCTTCAGCGGGTATCGCCTACGTGGCCGCCTGGGCTATAGGCCTCGCGCTGTGGCCGACGAACCTTGCTCTGGACGCCTCCGACCGGACGGTGGTCACCGCCTACACCGAACACCGAGGCGCGGCGGTCACGCAAGACCTGTTCGTCGAGGGCCTGGCCGCGATCGCCCTCGCCGTCGTCGTGATCGCGCTGGGACGGGCCGCCCGCGAACCTGCCGTTGGCCCGCTCGGCCACGTCGCCGTGATCGCTGGTATCGGCGCGGCGCTCGTGTCGATGCTCCAATGCGTCCTCGGGCTGCTGCTGGCCGGTGCCGCGGGCGCCGGCGGCGACGCCGGCCGTGCCGGTGCGCTCTTCGACCTGATCAACCGCATGGACGGCGCCAAGATGCTCGCGCTCGCGGTGATGGCGCTCGCCGCTGTTGGCCTCGGGCGCCGCGGTCTGCTTCCGCGCTGGCTCGGCTACAACGGCGCAATGCTTACCGCGGCGCTGACCGCCTCCGGCGTCGGCTACCTGCTGCTCAACGACACCCTCGCGCAGGCGGCGGCCGTGTCGTTGCCATTGCTTCTGGTCTGGGTGGCCGGCGTGGGCGTGGCCCTCGGCCGGCGCAGTCCGTAGGCCCGGGCAATGCCGCGTGCGGAGGTGCCTCGCTCTGGCTGACGACACCAAGCCACCCGGAACTCGACGACGACCGAAGACAAGCCACACGTCACCGAGCAGGACAGCTGATCAGGTCGAGAGGCAGGGCGTCCGGAGAGGACCACGCCGGGCGCCCGCCCTCGCGAACGAGCCGGAGACTTCGGCCGGCGATCCCGCCGAGCGACCAGAGTTGGCGTGACGCGAGTCATGACGCGAAACAGCGGCCAACAGGGTTGTAGGGCGGTGCTGGAGTTGCCGGGGGAGACTGACTCCCGCAGCGTGGAGTGAACTGTAGTGGTGGATGCCAGGGCTCTCATACTCCCTGGGTCGTGGGCTCGAGTCTCACGACCACGAACGACCGGATTGCGGCACGTCAGTGCACCTCGGTCAGAGGAAACTCGATGCAGTCAGGTGTAGTCCGCCACGAGCCGCTGGGTCTTCCCATCGATCGTCATGAAGCCGCCGTACGGAACGATCCACTGCGGCCGTGTGTGCCCAAACGGTGGACCCACCACCATGACCGCCTCAGGGTTGTACGTGTGAACAACATCCACGGCTGTCTTGCGCTGCTCATCGCGCTTGGCTCGTCTCTCGTCGGCTGATGGCCGGATCTTGAAGTCCGATGTGGGAGGCCGTGCCACCACGACCGCATCTATTGCAGCCAATATCCCGCGCTCACCCAGCGATCGGAGGATCCACCCGAACTCTCGCGCTGGTATGAGTTTCTCCGAGGACTCAAGCAGGAGCACCCCGCCCTCGAGAACGGCTGGGTCGGCCGGAAAACGACCAGCGGTGAGGATCCACTGCACGACCTCGATGCAACCGCCCCACGTCCGACCCTTCACCGTCCGCGCAGGTCCAGACCAAGCCCAAGGCTCGGTCGGCTCGCGTTCACCGAACTCGCTCAGGGCCCGGGCGTCATTCCAGTCGTGTCCGATGTCTTCAGACTCGCCCGGGTCGGTGAGCTCAATACGCTCCCCGGTCAAGAGCGCAGCTCGTAGCGACTGCTCGTGGATGGGGTCAACGTGAGGGCCAGGCCCGAGCTGCACCTGTGTTGATCCCCCGTAGAAGCCGGCGACCCCGTTCGTCCAAAGCCAGTTCAGCAGATTGGTGTTGTCGCTATAGCCCAGGAACGGCTTCGGATCGCTGGTGATGCTCGCGGCGTCGAGATGTGGAATCACCGTGATCTGGTCGTCGCCACCGACAGTGGCGAGCACGGCGCGGATTGCTGGATCGGCGAACGCGCTGTTCAGGTCTTCGGCACGTTCCCGAGTAGAGGCACTGAGCTTGCGGGTGGTAGGGAACTCGACCGGGACGAGCCCGGTCAGGTCGTGCAGCCGCTGCAGTGCTTGCTCGTGGACGGCGGGCGCGACCGCGGGTGCAGCGAACGAGGGGGACAACACGGCGACCTTGTCGCCCGCCCTGGCCTTGCGCGGACAGGTCAGTTCCATACGCGAGACTCTACGGATCGCGTACCGGTTCGGTGGGCGTCAACCTGAAAGGACCCGGGTTGCCTCGCGGGGCCGCCGTTAGACTCTGCGACGACGGGAGGCGTCCGCTTGGACGCACGATGACCGAGGAGCACCATGCTGTTCCATATCAAGCAATCGCATGCACCTGCGGACTGCCCCTTCGGAGCGGGCGGCTCACGCTCGCTGTTCGACGGCGACAACCCCGACGTTACGGTCCACGGCTTCTGGCTGGCATTCCCGCAGCACACCACGTACTTGGTTGTGGAGACCGACGACATCGCGCACCTCCAGGCGTTCCTCAAGCCGGGCGCCGGCGTCACCTTGTGCGAGATCACTCCGGTCAGCGACAGGCCCGTCGCCCTCAAGAACTAGCCGCTTCGGGGGGTGCACCTCGGCGGTGGGGCTCGGCGGTCGAGGCAAGGCGCGCTCCGGGCGGCCTCTCCGAGGAACGAGCAGTGCAGGTGAGTCCCGCCGCGTGACACGGTTCGTGACGCGAAATGGTGGCAAGTGGTGGTGATAAAGGCGGCTCGTGTGGCTGGTGGAGTCTGGTGGGATGGATGCGGAGGGTAGCTGCGGCCTATCTAATCCGCGGGTTGTGGGTTCGAGTCCGAGGATCAGCGATCGTCATTACTGCCGCCGGTGTGACCCGGACAGAGTCCACCCGGTGGGTGGGGGCATCATCGACGCCATGCGTGTGATCGGGCTGCTCGGCGGGATGAGTTGGGAGTCGTCGGCGGAGTATTACCGGATTGTCAACGAGTCGGTCCGGGACCAGGCTGGTGGGCTGCACTCTGCGCGGTGCGTGTTGTACTCGGTCGACTTCGCCGAGATCGAGCGCCTCCAGGTCGCGGGCGATTGGGCGCGGGCCGCGGGCATCCTGGTCGAGGCGGGGCAGGCCCTGCAGCGCGCCGGAGCCGAGTTGGTGGTGCTGTGCACCAACACCATGCACAGGGTCGCTGACGAGCTCGCTGCGGCGATCGACATACCGCTGCTGCATTTGGCGGACACCACCGCGGCAGCGGTCCAGGCTGCCGGCGTACGGCGGGTCGGCCTGCTTGGCACCGCGTTCACCATGGAGCAGGACTTTTACGTCGACCGGCTGGCCCGGCATGCTCTCGATGTCGTGGTGCCCGACGCCGACGACCGCGCGCTGGTGCACCGGGTGATCTACGACGAACTGGTGCTGGGTGTGGTGCGGCCGGAGTCGCGCCAGGCGTACCTGGGGGTGATCGACCGGCTGGTCGATCGCGGCGCGGAGGGGGTGATCCTTGGCTGCACCGAGATCGAGCTGCTCATCGATCCCGACGATGCGCCGGTCCCTGCCTTCCCAACCACCAGGCTCCATGCCGAGTACGCCGTCCGGGTCGCGCTCGGCCGCGAGGACCTGCCCACCCCTCCGGCCACGGCCCTGTAAGCGACGCCGGGCCGTTCACCCGGGCCGCCCCTCGGTCACGCGGTTCATGACCGGAAACTGTGTGAAGTGGGCGAGAAGGCCAGGCCGCCGACGGCGCCGCGAGATGCTCGGGTTCGATGTCGGGCGCCTCGAAGGCGAGATCACCTTCGCTCTGTACCGGGCGTGTCTGGATCGCGAGGGTGGCAGTGGTCACGTGTTGCGGAACGGGGCGCGTGCGTGGGGGATTTCTGGTTTTGCATCTCCTGGATCCGGTGGGGGCAGTTGCGGGATGTGAGGCCCGAATCTGACAGTGCTGACAGCCGATCGGCCACCTGTGACGCTGCAGACAGCGGCAGTTGGGGCGGAACCGCCAACCTTGTAAACAGGTGGTTAGGGGTTCGAGTCCCCTCGTCGGCTCCAGGCTTTGCCAGGCGCTAGTACGGACAGTAGCCAATGGCTTGAGTCTTGTGCCGATGGCCTGGCCATCCCCGAGGTTCTCCGGATTTCGCTACTCCGTCCGGACGTCGATGAGGACCTTCCCGACCGCGCCCTGTTCGACGGCGGCGTGCGCCTCGGCGGCCTGCTCGAGCGTGTAGTGGTGCAACGGGAGCCCGGCTTGGTCGCCGACCCGCACGGCGCCGTCCCGCACCGCCGCAGTGATGTCGTCCAGGGCGTGTGCGCGCCATTGTTCCGGGGCGTTGTAGACCAGGACGAACTGCCAGCGGACGTTGGGCACCATCAAGGGCCGTACGGGAAGTTCGATCGCGTTGCCGCCGTTGTTGGCGTACACGGCCACGGAGCCGTGCCGGGCGAGTACCTCGACGTCGATGACCGCATTCACTGCCGGGGACACCTCGACGATTGTGTTCACTCCGTCCGGCGCGATGGCGTGTACCTCGGCCACGACGTCTTGCTGCCGGTAGTCGATGATGTGGTCCGCGCCGGCGTGCGCGGCCAGGTTGCCCTTGTGTGGGCTGCTCACTGTGGTGATGACGGTCGCGTCGGACCACCGTGCCAGTTGGATCGCGGCGTTCCCGACCGCACCCGCTCCCCCGGCCACCAAGATGGTGCGACCATCCATCGCGCCCGGCCCGAGACGAGTCGGACCGTCCTCGGTCACCGTCAAGCACCGGTGCGCCGTCAGGAAGGGCACCCCGAGGCTGGCGCCCAGGTCGAACGACGCCCCGTCGGGAAGCAGCACCACCTGCCGAGCTGGAACGACGGCAAACTCTTGCGCCGTCCCCCCGGCGGGACGCAGATGGGCCGCCTCCCAGACCCAGACCCGACGACCCAGCAGCGTCGCTTCGACACCCTGACCCACGGCATCGACTATCCCGGAGCCGTCCTGGTTCGGCACCTGCGGTGGGTCGACATCCACGCCGGCCTGCTGACCTCGACGCGACTTCCAATCGGTCGGGTTGACGCCGGAGCGATGGATCCGGACCCGCACTTCCCCAGGTCCGGGATCGGGCACCGGCCTGTCGACGAGAGTGAGGACCTCAGGGTCCCCGGTCACCGAGTACGCGATCGCACGCATGCGCTCGACGCTATCCCAGCCGGTCAGGCAGCCGCCACGGTGCGACCCGGGCGCTTCCCGAGGGCGCGTCAGGTGTGGGTGTCGGCTGGGTTCGTCGGCGTGCCGGGCGGGATCAGACCGGACGCGTAGGGCGAGGACGACGGCCTGGACCCGGTCACGCAGCTCTGGTTGCCACGAGCAACGTCTCTGTCAATGGCGGTGTCAATGAAGGGGAGTCAGAACATGCCGCAGATGACAGCCATGACAGCCGATGGGTCGGTCTGTGACGCTGTAGACAGCGGGCCCGAACACCGGTCCCGGCGCGTGGTGGTAGGAGCTCAACCGAGGTCGAGGTCAAGGGCGCGGAGGGCATTTTCGACGACCTCGGTCGGGGCCGGGTGTATCCAGTACGGCGTCAGCGCCACGGTCCGCGCGGTGATGCCGGTGCTCATCGCGAGCACCAGCGGCTGGATCAGCGTGGCCGCCTGCGGGCCCATGATGTGCGCTCCGAGAATGAGTCCGGTACGCCGATCCGCCAGCACCTTGCAGAAGCTGGTCTCGTCCTCGATGGCCCAGCCGTACGCCGTGGCGGAGTAGTCGGCACACCCGACGACGTAGTCTTTGCCCTGGTCGCGACACTCCTGCTCGGTGGCTCCGACGGAAGCGATCTGCGGCTGCGCGAACACCGCCGCGGGGATGACGTCGTGCTCGGCGCTGATCAACTCACCGGGGTGCCGCAGGTTGTGCTTCACCGCGGCGGCCTCGCGGTTCGCCACGTGCTTGAGCGGCTTCGGCGTACAGGCGTCGCCGAGCGCGAACACACCCTCGGCCGTGGTGCGCTGGTACCGGTCGACCACGATCCGGCCGTCGTCGTGGACGTCGATCCCAGCGGCCGGAAGGCCGAGCCGGTCGCCGTTCGGGATCCGGCCAACCGCGACGAGCAGGGTATCGGCTTCGATGACCGCACCGTCGTAGAGTGTCAGCCGCAACGCACCACCCGGCTCACCGCCGAGCATCTTCAGCTCCGCACCCAGCCGCAGGTCGAACCGCTTGCGGGCCAGATCGGTGAACCGCACAGACACGGTCTCGTCCTGCGGGCCGAGCAGGGTGTCGGCCTGCTCCACGATCGTCACCTCGGCGCCGGTCTCGGCGAACACCTGCGCCAGTTCGACAGCGACATACCCGCCGCCGAGCACGGCCAGCCGCCGCGGCGGCTCGGCGATGCGCATGATCGTGTCCGACGTCTCGTACGGCAGGCCCGAGTCGGCGACGACCGGCGGCACCACCGGCCGGCTGCCGGTGGCGAGCACGACCTGGCCGGCCTCGACCTCGGTCGGGCCGTCCTCGGTATCGATCGTGAGCCGTCGCGCCCCGGTGAACCTCGCCGTCCCGGTGTAGACGGTGACGAAGTCGCTGTCCTCGCGACCATTCTTGCCGTCGGCGGCGCTCGGATCGAGCCGGTCGAAGACGCGATCCACGACGTCGGGCCACCGTACGCCGTCCAGCCGGGCGTCCACGTCGTACCGGCCGGCGGTTCTGACGGTCCCGGCGACCTCGGCGGTGTGCGCGAGCATCTTGCTCGGGATGCAGCCCCGGTTGAGACACGTGCCGCCGAACAGATCCTGCTCGACGATCGCCACATCGAGGTCCCCGAACGAGTCGTCGACGATCGTGTTCCCCGAACCGGCCCCGATGATCACCAAGTCATGTCGCACCCACCCGACCCTACGTCTCGCCTCCCGGCGGCGCCCATGGCCATACACAGATTCACCACACCGGTCGTGGTGCGAAATGCTGTCCAACAGCGTGGTTGGTGGGGTTGCTGAGGCTGGCAGGCGAAGTCCCTGTGGGCGTCCGTGACCTCCGGCGTGGGTCGCTCAAGATTCCGGTGTCGACCTGTCGATGTCGCGGCTCGCCATTCGTCTCATTCTGTAACCATCTGGACGAGGAGGAAGCGATGCAGTACGTCATGCTGATCTACCAAGGCACCGCGCTCGAGCGACAGGCCGCGCTGTCCGAGGACGAGCAGAAGCAGGTCTACGCCGACTACCAAGGAATCAACCAGACGCCGGGCGTCACCCCCGGGCTGCCGATGGGACTGCCCCAGAACGCGACCACCGTGCGGGTCGATGGCGGCAAGACCCTGACAACCGACGGGCCCTTCGTCGGGATGAAGGAGGCCGTCGGTAGTTGGTTCATTCTCGAGGCCGACGACCTCGACGCGGCCATCGAGGTGGCCTCCCGCGTCCCAGCGGCGCGTTACGGTGGGGCCGTCGAGATCCGCCCATCGGAGGTGTATTGGTAGCGACGCTCGAGCAGGTCTTCCGCGAGGAATGGGGCCGCGTCCTGGCCACCCTGATCGGCGTCCTCGGCAACTTCGACCTCGCTGAGGAAGCCGCGCAGGAGGCCTTCGCGATCGCTGCGGACCGATGGCCGCGCGAGGGCATCCCCAGCAACCCGCGCGCCTGGCTGATGACGACGGCACGGAATCGAGCGACGGACCGGATCCGCCGCGACCAGGCCCTGGCCGCCAAGTACTGCCTGCTCGCCGCCGGCGATCGTGTCGAGGTGGTGCCGATGGACACCAGCACGTTTCCCGACGAGCGCCTGGAACTCCTTTTCACCTGCTGTCACCCGGCGCTCGCGGTCGAAGCGCAGGTTGCGCTCACCCTGCGCACTCTGGGCGGGCTCACCACCGACGAGATCGCCCGTGCCTTCCTCGTACCGGAGCGCACGATGGCGCAGCGGCTGGTGCGGGCCAAGCGCAAGATCAAAGCAGCTGGGATTCCGTTTCGGGTGCCACCGGTCCACCTGCTCCGCGAGCGTCTCGACGCTGTTCTCGCCGTCGTTTACCTGATCTTCAACGAGGGCTACGGCGGCCGCGACGAGCTGGCGGCGGAGGCACTTTGGTTGGGACGCGCGCTGGCCGAGTTGCTTCCGGACGACCCCGAGGTTCACGGGCTGCTGGCGATGATGCTTCTGCACGACTCCCGTCGCGCGGCACGGTTTAGCGACGGCGAGCTCGTGCTGCTCGGCGATCAGGACCGGTCACGCTGGAACACCGAGCAGATCGCCGCTGGACGCGCCGAGCTCGACCGAGCGCTCGCCCTGTGCGGGCGCGGGCCCTACGTTCTGCAGGCCGCCATCGCGTCGT
>DASRHY010000355.1:0-8058 GCA_035650275.1 Kribbellaceae bacterium
CTGGTCTACGACGTCTGCGCGGCGATCGCCGCAGCCGGTGCCGACGTCCGGTCAGCCCACGTCAGCACGCTCGGCGCCGAGTGCGTCGACGTCTTCTACCTGACCGACCCCGACGGCTCGGTCCTCGACGCCGAGCACGCCGGCACCGTCGCCAAGAACGTCCGGGAGCGCATCACCCGCACCTGACCCCTAAGGTCCGGCCACGTCTTGGGAACCGTGAACAAGTACTTGCCTGTCGTCGGACACCAGGTCCTGGTCGGCTGCGCCGATGTCGTCCGGATCCGGCGCGACTATGTGGACCTCCGCAGGTGCGTCTGCTGGCACTGAGCCGTCCTGGGACGACAGTGCTGTGGAGACCAGGGCCGGCGCCTGCTGTTGCTCGGTGGCGACCCCCTCAGCTTCGGACTGACGCAACCGCGGCGGTGCCGCAGTCCACGACTTCAGGTTCTGCATCACGTTCGCGTAGAAGTCGTCGATCGCTCGGAGGACGGAGTCGATGAAGCTCCCGCGGCCACGACCTCGCTTGGTGCCCATCGGTGTTGTCAGGGCAACACGGAACAACCGCGGCTCCTTCGCCGGATTCCCCAACAGCTTCGCCGGGTTCTCTCGCGCATCGCGCAGCAGCTCGGCGGCACCCGCACCGCGAGCGTGCGCGGCGACGACCTCGATGCGGACCGAGTCCGGCGCGGCCTTCAACTGTCGAATCAGCCAGTTGATCCGCGTCGTCGGACGACCATCGCGCGGCGCATCGACTTCGACCACGCAAGTGATCTGGCCGGCGCGTAGATCGGCCACGACGGTGAGAGGACCCACGGTGTCTGGAATGCGGATGGCGCCCCGGAGGGCACCGTGCTGGCACAGCTCGGCGACCAGCGCCTGCGTTCGAAGTGCTGGCTCTGCGAGCTCGCGTCGCGAGATCACCGTCGCCGCCTCGGCTCCGAGCTGGCGTCCCAGCCGCAGGCTCGCGAACCTCAGCAGCGCGTCGAAGCGCGCAGCCACCTCGGTCACGCCCTTGTCGTTCTGCCTGAGGGTTCCTGCGGCGACCGCCTCTCGAACGGCGACCCAGGTCTCGCCCATGTCGTCGAACTCCAACGCCCCCGACCGCGGATGCTCGAGGTAGCGAATCAGCTCGCCGAGTATCCACGCCTGGTCCGGATCCGCGATTCCGCGGAATTCCTTCTGCATGGTTGCCTCTGCAAGGACCTCGGTCCATGAAAGGTGGTGGAGGGCGACCTTCGTCAGTTTGCGCTTGTCGACCTTCGTTGGATGTTGGCCCGGTACCGCCGGTATCTCGTTCGAAATGGTGAGTACGGCGTCGTAGCCGTGCTCACGGGCGATGGTTAGGTACGCCTCGAGTTGTTCGGACTCGAGCCTGTTGGCACCCGTCTTGACCTCAACGAGAGCGGTCCACACCCTCCCTCCTCGGCTGACTCTGACCAGTCCGTCCGGGTACAGCCGCTTCTCAGCGAGCATGAACGGCACCTCGATGTAGGTCTCCACAGCGCCACCAGGCGCGCCGAGTGGCTTGGTCAGTGCGCGTCCGAACTCGCGCACCGCCGACATCACGGCCAGCAGCGCCGAGGTGGCTCGGCGCTCCTGTTCCTCGGCGCCGTTGATCCCAGATGTCGGGATCAGCCGTGCTTCATGCCATGTCTCCTCTGCCATCTCAATCCCCACCCCCAGTAACAGTCATGACAATGCAGAAGAGGTTACGCCCAAGCAGCTACGGAGGGGAGTGCTTCGCTACGAAGAGCGACGCCGATATCGGCGCGGCCTATGGTCGGTGGGTGCGGATGACCGAGCTGATCCGGGAGCAGGCGCGGGCTTGTGACGAGCTGGGCTCGCCGATGTACGGCGAGCTGCTCCGGCTGGTTGCCGAGGACAACGAGCTGGGCGGGCAGTCGGTGCCGGTGCTGCGCGGCCACGAGGACGACCCGGGCCCGTCGGCGCTGGCGCTGCGGCTCCTGGGCAGCGTGCACCGGCTGGTGCTGTCCGGCGCCGTGCCCGAGCTGGCCGCCTTCTACCCGAGCGTGGGCGGCGAGTGGGACCCGGTGCTCGGCTGGGACGCGTTCCAGCAGGTGCTGGAGTCGCACCGCGAGGAGATCCGGGTCTGGCTGGAGCGGCACCCGCAGACCAACGAGGTGGGCCGGGCGGCCGCGCTGATGGGCGGGCTGCTGCAGCTGCCGGCCGCGCTCCGGCTGCCGGTCCGGCTGTTCGAGTTCGGCGCCAGTGCCGGGCTGAACCTGCGGGCTGACCACTTCCACTACAGCGGAACGGACGGCGCGACGTTCGGGCCCGAGGACAGTCCGGTGCGGCTGGACCGGGCCTGGCTGGGCGTACCCCTCACGCCGTGGCCTGAGCTGCAGATCGTGGAGCGGGCCGGTGCCGACATCGAGCCGCTGGACCCGACCACGCCGGACGGCGGGCTGACGCTGATGTCGTACGTCTGGCCGGACATGGCCGACCGGCTGGCCCGGCTGCGCGGCGCGCTGGAGATCGCCCGCGAGGTGCCGGCCCCGGTACGGCGGCAGGACGCGGCGGCGTTCCTGCGCGGGCTGGTGCTCGCCGAGGGTGCGGTGACAGTGGCCTGGCACTCGATCATGTGGCAGTACCTGTCCGCGGAGGGCAAGGCCGCGGCCGAGCAGGCGATCGCGGCACTGGCGGCGCTGGCGACCGCCGCGGCACCGTTCGCGCACCTGTCGCTCGAGCCGGGCCGCCGCAGCCCGGACAGCCCGCGCGAGTTCCTCGTCGTACTGCAGGTGTGGCCGTCGGGGGAGCGACGGGTGCTCGGCACGGCCGCACCGCACGGCATCCCCGCCGTGTGGAAGTGACCGTCAGACGGTCGCGCTGGTCACGCAGCTGCTGAGCTGGCGCCGATCGCCGCGACCAGCAGGTCGGCGAGGCGCGCCGCGAGCGTGCCGTCGGGGTCGAGGTCCGGGTCGAAGATGCCGACATGCATGCCGACGCAGCCACGTGCCTGCACCAGACCCGCCAGCAGCGTGACGAACTCGTCGGCGTCCAGGCCGCCGGGGTCGGGACTGTCCACCGCGGGCATCACGCTCGGGTCGAGGATGTCGACGTCGAGGTGCACCCAGAATCCCTCGATGCCGTCGCGCTGGAGGTGTGCCGTGACCGCGTCCGCCGCGGCGCCGGCGCCCTCGGCGCGAATCCGGCTCGACTCCCAGGTCTCGATCCCCGCCGCCCGGAGCTCGTCCGACCAGTCGTCGTCGCGGATCCCCAGCACCGCCGCGTCCTGGTCCCGGATGTACGGCGCGCGGCCCTCCAGGTCGGTCAGGTCCGGCTGGCCCCGGCCTGTGACCAGCGCGAGTGCCTCGCCGCCGGCGGCGCCGACGTGGTCGGAGTTGCCCAGGTGCCGGAAGTCGGAGTGCCCGTCCAGGTACGCCACTCCGTACCGGCCGCGCCGGGCCAGCGCGAGCGCATGGCCGAGCATGATGCTGCACTCACCGCCCAGCACGACCGGGAACGCGCCGCCGTCGAGCAACGCGCCGACACGGTCGGCGAGCTTCACGCTGTACGACGCGATGCCGGGCGCGTTGAACACACCGTCACCCGGCTTCCACTCGCCCCGCTCGTATCGCGGTGGCACGACGTAGCCGGCGTCCTCGGCGCCCAGCCGGCGCAGCAGGCCCTGGTCCCGCAGCGCCCCGGCCAGCTTGTAGCAGCCGGGCACGGTCAGCGGCGCGGGCGGCCGGAGCCCGAGGTTCGACGGCGCATCCAGTACGGCGATCCGTCGCGAGCCGCTGGTCATTGGCGCTCCCTTGCTCAACCGTTCAACTGGCCTTGATCGGTTGAGCGTGACAGAGTCCAGTTCAACCAGTCAAGCGCTGATGAACGGTGAGAGGATGGCGGGTATGAGTACCGAGCTGGTCGGCAACGCGCTGTGCCTCGACTTCGCCAACTCGGTCAACCAGCGGGCGGACCCGAGGCACGACTGGCTGGCCGAGCCGGACGGCCTGCGCCGCTGGGCCGTTCTCGCCGGCCTGCCCCGGCCCGTCCGGCGCCCGGCCGACGACACGGTGAGTGCGGCGGTCGAGCTGCGCGAGGCGGTGTACCGGACCTTCAGCGCCGTCGCCGCCGGGCGGCCCGTGATCAGGGCCACTTCCGCGGCGGACCTGGCCCGGATCACGGGCACCTGCGCCGAAGGTCTCGCCGACGCAGCCCTCGTCACCGATCCGGAGCACGCGGACGACAGGGCGCCGTACCGGCTGGAGTGGAAACGGGGCGGCGACCCGCGCCGGGTGCTGTGGGCGGTCGCCGACTCGGCCCTGGAACTGCTGCGGCACGGTCCGCTGGACCGGGTAGGGGAGTGCCCGGCGTGCGGCTGGGTGTTCCTCGACACGAGCCGGAACGGCCGTCGCCGCTGGTGCAGCATGGCGATGTGCGGCGGCGCCGTGAAGTCCGCCCGCCACTACGCCAGGACGTCCGGGCGCGCGACGACCCGGGCGTGAACGGGCCGGACAAGCTCGACCCGTCGCGCCGTACCCCCGCTCCGGCGGAGACACGCGCCGGCGGCCGGTAGACTCGCGGGGTTGCACGCAGTACCCCGACCCGAACGGATCACCCGTGTTCGACACGCTCTCCGATCGCCTCTCCGCCACGTTCAAGAACCTGCGCGGCAAAGGCAAGCTGACCGACGCCGACATCGACGCGACCGCGCGCGAGATCCGGATCGCGCTGCTCGAGGCCGACGTCGCGCTTCCGGTGGTGAAGGACTTCATCGCGGCGGTCAAGGAGCGGGCCGGTGGCGCCGAGGTGCGCGGCGGGCTGAACCCGGCGCAGCAGGTCATCAAGATCGTCAACGAGGAGCTGATCAAGGTCCTCGGCGGCGAGACCCGCGAGCTGCGGTTCGCCAAGCGGCCGCCGACCGTGATCATGCTCGCCGGTCTGCAGGGCTCCGGTAAGACCACGCTGGCCGGCAAGCTCGGCAAGTGGCTCAAGGAGTCCAAGCACCAGACCCCGATGCTGGTCGCGGCGGACCTGCAGCGCCCGAACGCGGTGACCCAGCTTCAGGTGGTCGGTGAGCGGGCCGGCGTACCGGTGTTCGCGCCCGAGCCGGGTAACGGCGTCGGCGACCCGGTCGACGTTGCCCGGCGGGCGATGGACGAGGCCCGGGCCAAGCAGCACAGCGTGGTGATCGTCGATACCGCCGGCCGGCTCGGTATCGACGAGGAGCTGATGAAGCAGGCCGCGGACATCCGCGACGCGGTCGAGCCGGACGAGATTTTGTTCGTCGTCGACGCGATGATCGGCCAGGACGCGGTGACCACCGCGCAGGCGTTCCTCGACGGTGTCGGCTTCGACGGCGTCGTACTGGCCAAGCTGGACGGCGACGCCCGTGGTGGTGCCGCGCTGTCGATCGCTCAGGTCACCGGCCGCCAGGTGATGTTCGCCTCGAACGGTGAGAAGCTCACCGACTTCGACGTCTTCCACCCCGACCGGATGGCGTCCCGGATCCTCGGCATGGGCGACATGCTCAGCCTGATCGAGAAGGCCGAGCAGACCTTCGACGCCGACCAGGCCGCCAAGACCGCCGCCAAGCTGCAGAAGAAGGGCGGCAAGGACTTCACCCTGGACGACTTCCTCGCCCAGGTGCAGTCGGTCCGCAAGATGGGTCCGATCACCAAGATCTTCGGCATGCTGCCGGGTGCCGGCCAGTTCAAGGACCAGCTGGAGAACTTCGACGAGCGCGAGGTCGACCGGATCGAGGCTGTCATCCACTCGATGACCCCGGCCGAGCGCAACGACCCGAACATCCTCAACGGCTCCCGCCGGGCCCGGATCGCGAAGGGTTCCGGTACCGACGTCAGCACCGTCAGCGGGCTGGTCGAGCGCTTCTTCGAGGCGCGCAAGATGATGGTCGCGATGGCGTCCGGCAAGGGGATGCCGGGGATGCCGGGCATGCCGGGGATGCCGGGTACCGGCGGCGGCCGGAAGGCCAAGCAGCAGGCCAAGAAGAACAAGACCAAGCGTGGCTCCGGCAACCCCGCCAAGCGGGCGAACCAGGCCGCGTCCGCCCCGCAGCAGGCGGAGCCGGGTCAGCTCCCCGCCGCGTTCGGAGGCGGTCCGGGCGCGGGCGACGACTTCGAGCTGCCCGCGGAGCTCAAGGACCTGCTGGGTAAGCAGAAGTAACGCTCCGTACACAACTGGCCGAATCCGGTACACGCTTGGGGTGGCCACCGTTGTCATCGGAAGACTAAGATCTGGCCCCATGGCCGGCGACGCCCCGTCGGCTTCCGCCCGGAGTGAGGACTGGTCGCGGTTTTGACACGCGAGAGCTGGCGTCTGAAGAAGAGGGTCGCGCGACTGATCGCGGCACCGGTGGTTGCTGGTGCGGTGTTCTTCGCCAGTGCCGACGGGGTTACCCGGTACCAGTACCTCTCCCCGTCCCACGGTGACGAGTCCTCGGCGTTCGACGACCTGCGCGACGAGGTCCCGGTCTACCCGGGCGTGAGCGGCCGGCTCGGCACCGAGCAGCCGTCCCGGGTGCCGGTCATCGTCACCGGCGCGATCGACGGCCGCCCGGTGGTGCCGATCGGCAGCAGCGGCGCGGTGGAGGGCATCCCGAGCAGCGTGCTGCCGGCGTACCGTGCGGGGGCGCAGGCGTTGTCGCTGTCGCACCCGAACTGCGGTTTGACCTGGCCGCTGCTGGCCGGGATCGGCAAGGTCGAGTCCTCGCACGCGTCCGGCGGCCGGGTGGACGCGAAGGGTACGACGCGGGGCAGGATCCTGGGTCCGGTCCTGAACGGCGGACCCGGTATGGCGACGATCCGCGACACCGACGGCGGCCGGCTCGACGGCGACGCCGTCTGGGACCGCGCGGTCGGGCCGATGCAGTTCATCCCCGGCACCTGGGCCGCGTTCCAGACCGACGGGAACGCCGACGGCGTCCGCGACCCGCACAACGTGTACGACGCGGCTACGGCGGCCGGGCAGTACCTGTGCGCCGGTGGCGCCAACCTGCGCGACCCGCGCGGACTGGTCGAGGCCGTGCTGCGCTACAACCACTCGATGGAGTACGTCGCGATCGTGCTCCGCTGGATGCGTACCTACGCGCAGTCCGCGGTGACGATCCCGGACCGGACCGGCGTGATTCCGCCCGCGACGACCGACACGGGCAACGTCGAGCGTGACGTCGACCCGACCCACCTGCCCGACACCGAGACGTCCGACCTCACGGCCACGAGGCCGATCCAGTCGCAGCGCCCGATCACCCGTCCGCCGTCGCCCCCGCAGGCACCCGCCACCACGCTGCAGCCGACCCGGACGCCGACGAGCTCGCCGGTCCAGCCGACGACCGCACCGACCCAGACAACCACGACACCGGGCCCTGGTACGACGACGCCCACCACGCCGCCGAGTACGCCCCCGTCGACACCCCCGTCGACGCCGCCGCCGAGCACTTCGCCGACGACGACGCCGACCCCGACGCCGACCGAAACGCCGACGCCGACCCCGACCGACACGCCGACGCCCTGCCCGACGGTGACGCCGACGGAGACCCCGACGCCCACTCCGACACCCGGCCCGTGCACGACGCCGACGCCTGGTGGCGGCGACGCGACGCCGGACCCGTCCCCGGAGCCGACGGGCGGTACGACGGGTAGCACAGCGACGACCGGTGACGAGACCCCGGCCGGCGACCAGCAGCAGCCGGCCTCCGGCTCGGCACCACTCGCCGTCCAGCCCACGGCGCGCCGTCCGCGCCGCACCGGCGCGCTGGGCGCCCGCCGCTGACCGTCCCACTCGCGCCGCTGTGCGGGCTACGGTCTGTGCATGACGCCTACGCCTCCGTCCTCGCAAGGCCAGCCACTGCGGATCGCGGGGACGGTGCTGCCGTCCGGTGAGGTCCGCGACCTGTTCGTCCACGACGGGGTGGTCGTCGACCGGCCGCCGGGTGAGGTCACCACGGTCTCCGCGGGCGGCTGGATCGTCCCGGGCCTGGTCGACGCGCACTGCCACATCGGGTTGGACCAGCAGGGTGCGGTCGAGCCCGACGTCCAGGAGGAGCAGGCGGTCACGGACCGGGACGCCGGCGCG
>DASRHY010000356.1:0-3156 GCA_035650275.1 Kribbellaceae bacterium
CACGATACGCGTGCGCGGCTCCGCGTCCTCGACGCCGGCCAGCGTGGCGAGATCGCCGGTGTCCAGGGCCGCTGGTCCGCGCAGCGCCTCGACGATCTCGGCGGCGGACGGCCGGGCGGCCGGGTCGCAGGCCAGGCAGCGTAGGCACATCTCGGCGATCTCCACGGGCAGTCCCTCAACGTCCAGTGGTTGCGGCTCCCACTGCCGCTGGGCCCGCATGAGCTTCTCCGCCGTGCTGGCTGGCCAGGGCAGCCGGCCGGCCAGCGCACGGTAGAGCAGGACGCCGAGGGCGTAGACGTCCGCGGCCGCGCTCACCGGCCGGCCCTGCAGGCGCTCCGGCGCGATGTACGCGGGCGTACCGCAGAGGCTGCCGTCCGGCTCCAGCTCGTGGCCACCCTCGACCGCGCACAGGCCGAAGTCGATAAGCTTTACACCGCTGGTTGTGACCATCACGTTGGCCGCACTGACATCCCGGTGTACCGCCCCGCGCGCGTGCGCCGCGGCGAGTGCGGCGGCGACCTGGGCGGCGGTGGTCACCGCGGCCTGCCACGGCAACGATCCCCGCGCGGCGAGCACCCGGCCCAGCGGTACGCCGTCCACGAGTTCCATCACCAGGTACCCGTCATCGCCGGTGGTGCCGTAGTCATACACGGTGGCGATGTGCGGATGGCTCAGGCCGGCCAGGGCCTGGGCCTCGACCTGCATCCGGGCTCGGGCCCGCTGGTCGGCGCGCGGCCCTGGATGAAGCATCTTGATGGCGACGGTCCGCGACAGCCGGACGTCGTGCGCCCGCCACACGGTCGCCATGCCGCCGCGGTCGAGGCGTTCGAGCAGGCGGTACCGGCCGTCGAGGAGGTCGTGGTCCTGATCGGCGGGCTTGGCAATGGCTGGCATACCGGGTGCGTACCCCGTGGAGGCGGCGCTGACTCATCGATTTCCGTCGCGCCGGAAAAAAGGTTTCAGCAGCCTCGGGCGGGGTAGGCCGGAAGGCCATGGTGAGGACCTGGGGCACATTCGCGCTGGTTGGCGTCACGATCGCGGGCACACTGGTTGCCGCACCTGCGTCGGCCGCGCCCCCGCCCAGCTTCCAGACCTCACTCGTGGTGGGGTCCGGTTTGGACGGACCGTCCGGATTCGACATCGCGCCGGACGGCCGGATCTTCGTTCTGGAACGCGGCGGGAAGGTCAAGCTCATCAAGGACGGTCAGCTGCTGGCGCAACCGTTCGTCGACCTTCCGTCGACGGCGACCGGGGATCGGGGACTGATCGGCATCGCGTTCGACCCGCAGTTCGGCGTCGCCAACCACTTCGTGTACTTCTACTACACCGGTCTTGATCTGCTGAACCATCTGGTCCGGTTCGACGCGTCCACCGACGTGGCCACCAGCGGTCCGGTCCAGATCTTCCAGACCCAGTCGCCGTCGCAGCAGCTGCACGTCGGTGGCAGTATCGGGTTCGGCCCAGACGGCAAGCTCTATTTCGCCGTCGGGGACAACGGCTACCCCCCGAACGCCCAGGACCTGAGCAACCCGCACGGGAAGATCCTGCGCATTAACGCCGACGGCTCGATACCGGCCGACAATCCGTTCGTCGGCCAGCCCGGCAGGCTCGGCGCGATCTGGGCGTACGGCTTCCGCAACCCGTGGCGGTTCCAGTTCGACAGCGCTACCGGTCGGCTCTACGGCGGCGACGTCGGCGACTTCAGCTGGGAGGAGCTCAACCGAATCGTCAAGGGCGGCAACTACGGCTGGCCGCTCAAGGAAGGTGTCTGCACGAGCGGCTGTACCGGCTTCGTCGACCCGATCCACGCGTACCCCCACAATGGACAGAGCGCGGCGGTGACCGGCGGTCCGGTCTACCGCGGCGGGATGTTCCCCGCGGCCTACCAGGGACGGCTCTTCTTCGGCGACTACGCGCAGGGTTTCCTCAGGACCGCCCAGCTCGACGCGGCCGGCAACGTCACCGGCGTCGAGGACTTCGACGCCACCGCGGGCAGCGTCGTGGACCTGAAGGTGGCCGGCGACGGCTCGCTCTACTACGTCACCTACTTCCCCGGCGAGCTGTACCGGGTCACCTACAACGCCACCTCCCACGTACCGGTCGCGGTGGCGTCGGCGAACGTCACCAAGGGCGTACCGCCGCTGCGCGTACAGTTCTCCAGCGAGGGCAGCCGCGACCCGGACGGTGACCCGCTGTCGTTCCGGTGGGACTTCGGCGACGGTACCGTCAGCACCGCGGCCAACCCGCGCAAGACGTTCCGGGACCGGGGTGTCTTCACGGTCCGGCTGACCGTGTCGGACGGCCAGCACGCGACGTCCGCCCGGCCGATCGTGATCCAGGTCGGCATCCCGCCCACGCTGACCGTCTCGGCCCCGGTCGACGGTGCGCTCTACCGGGCCGGGGACACCATCACGTACAACGCTTCCGCGGTCGACGCGGCCGGTCTCGACCTCAACGACGCCGCGATCCGCACCGAGGTGCGGCTGCACCACGGTACCCACTTCCATCCGTTCGTCGGGCCGCTGACCGGCCGGGTCGGCTCGTTCACGATTCCGACCACCGGTGAGGCGTCGGCGGACACCTGGTACGAGGTCCTGGTCACGGCGACCGACACCAACGGGCTGTCGAGCACGAAGTCGGTCCGCATCAACCCGCGCAAGGCTCAGCTCCGCTTCGCCACCGAACCAGCCGGTTTCGGCCTGCTGCTCGACGGCGTACCTACCGCCACACCGTCCACTGTGGAAGGCGTGGTCGGGTTCCAGCGGGAGCTGGCGGCGCCACCGACCGCGGTCGGCGCGGATGGTACCGAATACCACTTCACCGGCTGGTCGGGCGGCGGGCTGATCCGCCGGCTGGTCACCACCCCGGACGCCGGGGCCACCTACACCGCCAGGTACGCCCCGTCCGCGCCGTTCACCGGCGAGTACTTCGCCAACACCACGCTGTCCGGCGCACCCGTGCTGACCCGTCCCGATCGGCGGATCGACTTCGACTGGCACCTCGGCTCGCCGGGCACCGGCGTACCCGAGGACGGCTTCTCCGCGCGGTGGACCACGACCCGCTACTTCGCCGCCGGCCGGTACCGGTTCACCACGCTGACCGACGACGGCGTCCGGCTCTACATCGACAACCGCCTGATCATCGACGAGTGGCACG
>DASRHY010000357.1:0-4809 GCA_035650275.1 Kribbellaceae bacterium
TGCGCGCGCCCGCACTCTCCGTACCGCCCGGACGGCGGCAGATCCGTAAAGATCAACCCCGCACCGAGAAGAATGAGCGCGAGCGAAGCGATGCGCGCGCCCGCACTCTCCGTACCGCCCGGACGGCGGCAGATCAGTGCGGTTGTTTACGTCTGCGCTGCGGGCCTTTGAGGCCGTGGTAGCCAGGGCTGTCGGATGACCATGGACACGCCGCAGACGCTGGACGGCAGCCCGGTCGGCGCCGCGCTGTGGAAGCGCTACGTCACCGACGGCGTCATCAACCACGCCGCCTGGCTCCGCACCCGCGCCGAACACGCACCCGTCGGCAACTGCCGACCCTGCGGCAGCATGCTCTACCTCGAGGCACCCACGACCACAGTGGACGCACCGACTACACCGCCGTCTGCGTCCGCGCCGACTGCCGCCACGAACTCGTCGCACCCGGCGGGCAGCTTCGCGAGCACGCGGCGGCCAAGCTGCGGGCCGAACTCGCACGTCAACGGATCAGCCCTGTCGAGCTGGCGCGGCGGATCGGGTGGTCACAGTCCTACAGGCCGGGTGCGGATCGACGGGCGTGTGGCGCTCGATCTGGACGACCTTGAGCGAATCACTGACGCGCTCAAGCGCGTTTCGGATCTCTTGCCTCCGGTATAGTTCGCGCGCTGGCGACGGCTGTCGTTCGCCTCGCAAGACAGATCACTAACGAGGTTTCATGGCTTGGGATTGGGGACCGACCTTCGGGGCCTTTATCGGCGCAGGCATTCCTGCCGCCCTGACCTACGCCGCGCTTCGCGCCGACGCTCGGCAGCGGCGCCACGCCCGGCAGTGGGAAGACGCGGACGTCGTTGCTGACGTCCAAGCCCTGCTGTCGGACATTGATCCGATGCGTCGTACGATCAACCTCGACCCCGTAGAGGGCGCTGAGACTGCGCGCTGGGAGGATCTCGACGCACGCACCAAGGACGTAAGTAGGCGACTACTACGTCTCGGCGCAGGGCATCCGTCGCACCGCGTTCGCACGTTGGCTCAGCGCCTCGCGGTAGAGGTTCTCAATGCGGCGACTGCCACCAAGTGGGTCGTGTCCGACATGCTCAAAGGCCGCGACGGGAACTACATGGAGGTTGCCCAAAGAGATCATGAAACCGCCAATGCGACTGCCCTTGAGCTGAAAGCGGCCGTGGAGAGCGCCGGAAACCCGCCCGGGGCTGCGCGATGGTGGTTCTTCCACGACGGGCCGCGAACCTGACGAGCTGCTCAGACTTCGTCGAACTCCGCCACGGACAACTCCGCCTGCCGCATCCAGTCGTACAGCTCGGCGACCGTCCGACATGACCACACCTCGCGGTCCGCGCTCGAGTGGTCCTCGTCGTACACCGGTCGACGGCCCGTTCGATGGAGAAGCGGCCGTCCCGGCTGCGGCATGTTGACCGAACTAAGGCGGGCCCTGGTTCCTTGCTCTTGGTCGTAGAGCTTGCTGGGATTCGTCCTCGTGGGTATCGATGTCCCAAGTTCCGATCCGGCCCGCCTCGTCGTGGTGCGCGCCGGTGCTGTGGACGCGGCGGATGGCCTGGTTCCGTGGGTGCTGGTCGACGCCGCCGGGGATCAGGTGGTTGTGGCCAGCGAGTTTCTGCGCGCCATGGTGGCCAACGACTTCCGCGCGAGCAGCATTCGGTCGTACGCATTGGCGTTACTGCGCTGGCTGCGCTTCTTGTGGGCAGTCGACGTGCGGTGGGACCGCGTGACCGCGAACGAGGTTCGCGACTTCGTGCTCTGGATGCGAGCGGCGGAGCCGGCCCGGCCTGCGATGTCCCGGGCCAGGCCGGGCAGCACGAACCTGAAGACGGGCAAGCGCTACCTTGATCGCAGGTTCGCCCCGGCGACGATCAACCACAACCTGGCCGTGGTGAGCGCTTTCTATGCATTCCATCTGTCCATGGGTGCCGGCCCGTTGGTGAATCCGGTGCCGGAGCGGGTCCATGCCAGCCAGGAGGTCTCGGCACGCCGCAGCCCGCTGCAGCCGCGGCGACACAACCGCCGCGCGGCGTACCGCCAGCGCGTAACGAAGGTGGGCCCGCGGGCGATGCCGGACCGGCTGTTCGATGAGCTGTTCGAGGCCATGACGTCGCATCGGGATCGGGCGATCCTGGCGTTCTACGTGTCGTGTGGTGCGCGGCCCAGCGAGCTGCTCGGGCTCACCCGAGGGTGTCTGGACTACGGCGGGCAGCTGATCCGGGTGACCCGAAAGGGTAGCCAGGCGGTGCAATGGATACCGGCATCGCCGGATGCGTTCGTTTGGCTGGCGCTCTACCAAAGCGATCTCCCTGCGGAGCTGGTCGACGGGGATACGCCAGTGTGGTGGACGCTGCGTCGACCCTTGCGCCGGCTGGACTACGACGCGATGCGAGCAGTGCTGCGCCGAGCGAACGAGAAACTGCAGACGAACTGGTCGCTTCACGACCTGCGCCACACGTTCGCGATCCGGATGGCCAGCGACCCGAAGGTTCCTCTGGTCAGTCTTCAAGTCCTGCTCGGTCACGTGCACCTGGCCTCGACCCAACGGTATTTGGTCCCGCATCTGGAACAGGTGATCGCCCACGCGCGCGAGCACTACCGGCGACCGCGGGAGGCCGAAGCCCGTGATGCGGCGGTGTTGGGCTACGACAGCGCTGACATGGCCGAACTGTTCGGATGGCGAGGAGAAGCCCCGCGATGAAGATCGGCCTGAGGCGCCCGTTGGCGGAACCTGTCGAGGTGTCCACCGCAGCTGAGCACGCGGTTGCCATTGCCGAACACCCATGGCCACATGCCACGTCGTCCCGGCAGAACCTCGTCACGCGGGCCGGTGAGCTGCTGGTTGGACCGCGGCACGTCTACAAGCGAACCCATCGAGCGGTCAGCGTCGACCGCGTGTTGGCGTGGATCGAGACCTGGCCCGGTAGCACCTGGCAGCAGCGCTGGATGGCCAGCGGCGCAGAGTCGCAGGGGCGAGGGTGGCTGGATAGCGCGGGCCCGTTCATCCTGGCCACGTTTCCGGCGGTCCGGTCACTGCAAGCCGCCCGCTTGGCCGCCGCCGATGGCCTCAAGATGCTGTTGTGCCTGCGCCTGCTGCGGCCCGGCTACCCGTTCCTGATCACGTGCCACTTCCGCGGCACCTACGAGTACCTCCAGCAGCTGATCGACCCGCGGTTCTTCGCTGAGGCGAACACCATCGGCCACGAGCAAGGCATACGGGAAGATCACCGAATCCAGGCCGTCAACCACATCTGCCGGATCATCGTGCACACCGGGCGCGATCCGCGCCAACTGCGCCCGGAGGACCTGCTGGCCTACCGCGCCCAGATATTGCCCGACCGACACCTCAACTGCCTCAACGTCGCCTGGGAGCTGCTTCGCGAAACGAGGGTGTTCCCCGCCGACACGATGTCTCTGCGGGACGCGCGCAAGCAAGGGCAGCTGAGCATTGCGCAGCTTGTCGACCGGTACGAGGTGCAATCCCCCGCGGTCCGCGAGGTCCTCATCCGCTATCTGACCACGCGCGCCGCCTCGATCGACTACAGCAGCCTCATGGCACTGGTCGGCAACCTCGTCGGGGTGTTCTGGAAGGACATCGAGCAACACCACCCTGGCATCGACACGCTTCACCTAACACCGGCGATGGCCCAGGCATGGCGAGAACGCGCGCTGTTGCGCAAGCGAGCACAAGACAAGGGCACCAAACGGCTTGATCATTATCCGATGCTGTTCCTGGTCCGATCGTTCTACGCCGACATCACGCAGTGGGCCATGGACGACCCGTACTGGGCCGACTGGGTGGCGCCCAACCCGGTCCGCGCCGAAGATGTGCGCGGAGCAATGAAACACAAACGCCACCGGCAGGCAAGAATCCATCAACGAACCCGGACCCTGGCTCCGCTGCTGCCCCAGCTCGTGCACAGCGTCGAGACCAGACTGGCCGACATCGAGCAGCTGTATGCCGCCGCCAGCCGGACACCTGCCGGTGAAACCTTCGCCGTCAACGACGAACAGTTCGAACGCATCCAGACCAAGCAAGACGTCGGCGTCGGGCGCCTGTGCGGGTCCGGGCGCCTTCGCGTCGTGCGGCTCTCCGACGGTCAACGGCTCGATTTGACCCAGGACGAAGACGAGGCGTTCTGGACCTGGGCCATGGTGGAGACGCTGCGGCACACCGGTGTGCGGATCGAGGAGATGCTGGAGTTGACTCATCTCTCGCTGACCACCTACCGGCTGCCCGACTCCGGCGAGGTCGTGCCGCTGCTGCAGATCGCGCCGTCGAAGATGGACACCGAGCGGGTATTGTTGATCTCGCCGGAGCTGGCCCACGTGCTCGCCCGTGTCGTGCACCGCGTGCGCCAAGGCCAGGAGCACATTCCACTGGTCACCCGGTACGACCACAACGAGTGCGTCGTCGGGGCACCGTTGCCGCATCTGTTCCAGCGCTGGTACGGCACCGAACGCCGAGTCATCTCACCAGGCTTGGTCAAACGACTGCTCGAACTGGCCCTGACCCGTTTGGCGCTGCGCGGCCCAAACGGGGAACTGCTGCGGTATACCCCGCACGACTTCCGCCGGATCTTCGCCACCGACGCAGTGTCAGCCGGTCTTCCCATCCACATCGCGGCCAAGCTCCTGGGTCATCTCGACCTCAACACCACCCAGACCTACGCCGCCGTCTACCAGGACGACGTCCTGCGCCACCACTCCGCGTTTATCACCCGCCGCCGCGCCGAACGGCCCAGCGAGGAGTACCGGCAGCCCACAGCCGGCGAGTGGGACGAGTTCCAAAGCCAC
>DASRHY010000358.1:0-30025 GCA_035650275.1 Kribbellaceae bacterium
CTTGTAGTCCTCGAAGCCGACCTCGAAGGTACCGGGCGCACCGCCGGCCGCGGGCTGGAACAGCCCGTTGTTCTGGTTGCGTACGCCGGTCCAGCCGTGGCTGAAGAACGGCACGCCCATCACCAGACGGTCCCGGTCCGCACCACGGGCGAGCAGCGTGTCGATCACGATCTCACTGCTGAACTTGGCCTCCGATGGATCACCGGCGGGAACATGCAGCGCCGACTGCTGGTTGGTGATCGGGTCCCACGGGCCGTGGTAGTCGTACCCCTGGGTGGTGGCGAAGTCCAGGTAGCGGAAGATCTTGCGTACCTCGAATCCCGCGTCGATCGTGGCCGGTGCGGCCGGCAGGAACGCGGTCAGGTTGTGGTGCCGGCCGAGCTGGCGGCGGTACTCGGCCAGCAGCAGGGTGAAGTTCTGCTTGTCCTCGGGCCGGATGACGTTGCCTGGGTTACCTTCGCTGCCGGGCCACTCCCAGTCCAGGTCGATGCCGTCGAACACCCCGGCGCCGGCGCCGGCGGGAGCGCCGGGCAGGTTGCCCTTGAGCCACAGGTCGATGCAGGACTGCACGTGCGCCCGCCGCGACTCGGGCGTGAGCGCGGCGTCGGAGAAGTACTTGGACCCGGTCCAACCGCCGAGCGAGATGCTGATCCGCAGGTCGGGGTACTTCGCTTTCAGCTGCTTGAGCTGGTTGAGGTTCCCGGCCAGCGCCTGGCCTGGCGCGTCCGCCTGGCCGCTGACGCTCTCCTCGGCGGGGAACGGCCGCTGGTAGTCGGCCCACGGGTCGGCACTGACGCAACGGCCCTGCTCGTCCAGGAACCCGAACGCGTAGTTCAGGTGGGTGAGCTTGCGCGCCGAGCCGTTGTCGACCAGGTCGCGTACGAAGAAGCCGCGGGCGTAGATGCCCCACTGGGTGAAGTAGCCGACGATCCGTTCGTCGTCGTGTCGATGCCCGCCGCCGCCGGCCTGGGCGGCAGGCACGGCCGCGCCGAGGACGAGCGCAACGGCTGCGGTCACGACGAGAGCATGGGTCCATCGTTTCGACATGATTCACCTCGAGTGGGCGGCCCCGAGCCAGATGGTGGTCGTGACCACGGTAGAGCAGTGGTCTAGACCACGTCCAGAGGTCAGACCTCGCAGATAGGGTCGCGTCCATGGCCTTCGCCGAACGGTTCATGACCACCGCCGACCCGGTCGAGCTCGGCGGCCGGCGGGTAAAGCGGTATGAGATCCACATCGAGGACAGCCCGATCGACCCGGCGATCGTCGACGCCGCGTATGCCCGGCTGCCACAGCTGCTGCCGGAACGCACCGGCACCGTCCCGGCCTCGTTCACGGTGCTGCACCGCAGCGCGATGGGCGCCTACCTGCTCGCGTACAGCTGGACCCTGACCGACGTGCTGGAGTGTCGCGCGGTGGTGGCCGGCGTCCGCGTGCTCGGCTGCCCGGACGACGACCCGGCGCACTTCGTCGAGTCGGCCGGGCAGTGGATCGGCTGCGTCTGGGAGCTGGTACCGCTGGAGCACGAGCGCTCCGCCTGGGTCCGGCACATCCTGCAGCCGGACGCACCCGATCTCGACGGGTACGTGGCCGACCAGCACAAGCCCGGCCCGGTCGGTCTACCTCAGCAGTGATCCATGGCGTACTACGCCTCCAGCCGCGAGTCGTCCGGGTCGCCGCCGTAGGACCCGATCACCTCAGGGGTCACCTCAGTGGTAGAAGTGCCGGGTCCCGGTGAAGTACATGGTCAGCCCGGCCTTCTCTGCGGCAGCGATCACCTCGGTGTCGCGAACCGACCCGCCCGGCTGCACGACCGCCGTCACCCCTGCGTCGATCAGCACCTGCGGCCCGTCTGCGAACGGGAAGAACGCGTCCGACGCGGCGACCGATCCGGCCGCCCGGTCGCCCGCGCGGGACACCGCGAGCCGGCACGAGTCGACCCGGTTGACCTGCCCCATCCCGACCCCGACCGAGGCCCGGGAGGACGCGAGCAGGATCGCGTTCGACTTCACCGCACGACAGGCCCGCCAGGCGAACGCCAGGTCCGCCAGCACCTCGTCCGACGCCGGCTTCCCGGCGGCCAGGGTCCAGTTCGCCGGGTCGTCGCCCTCGGCCTGGAACCGGTCCACATGCTGCATCAGCACCCCGCCGCTGATCCCGCGGAACTCGACCGGGTCGGGGTGCCGGTCGGCCGGGCAGACCAGGATCCGGATGTTCTTCTTCGCGGTCAGCACCTCGACCGCGCCGTCGTCGTACGCCGGGGCGACGACCACCTCGGTGAAGATCTCCGCAACCTGCTCGGCCATCTCGACCGACACCGGCCGGTTCGTCGCGATCACGCCGCCGTACGCCGACACCGGGTCGCAGGCATGTGCCTTGCGATGTGCGTCGGCGATGTCGTTGCCGACGGCAATGCCACACGGGTTGGCGTGCTTGATGATCGCCACCGCCGGCTCGTCGAAGTCGAAGGCAGCCCGCCGGGCGGCGTCCGCGTCGACGTAGTTGTTGTACGACATCTCCTTGCCGTGCAGCTGTTCCGCGGATGCCAAGCCGCCGCGCCAGTGTTTGTACAGCGCGGCCGGCTGGTGCGGGTTCTCGCCGTACCGCAGCACCGCGGCCCGCTCCCAGGTGGCGCCGGTCCAGTTCGGGAACCCGGTGCCCTCGCTGGTGTCCGCGACCACGTTGCCGAGCCAGCTCGCCACCGCCACGTCGTACGACGCGGTGTGCTGGAACGCCTCCGCGGCGAACCGCTGCCGCTCGGCGAGCGTGAACCCGCCTGCCGCGACCGCGTCCAGCACCTCGGCGTACCGGCCGGGGTCGACGATGACGGCCACGTTGGCGTGGTTCTTGGCGGCGCCGCGCACCATCGACGGACCGCCGATGTCGATCTGCTCGATGCACTCGTCCGGTGTGGCGCCGGACGCGACCGTGTCGGTGAACGGGTACAGGTTGCTGACCAGCAGGTCGAACGGCTCCACCTTCATCGCCGCCAGCTGCTCGACGTGCGACGGGTTCCGGGTGTCGCCGAGGAGCCCGGCGTGCACCATCGGGTGCAGCGTCTTGACCCGGCCGTCGAGCGCCTCCGGGAACCCGGTCAGCTCCTCGACCTTGGTCACCGCGACGCCTGCGTCGGCGATCCGCTGCGCGGTCGACCCGGTCGACACGATCCGCACTCCCGCCGCCGCGAGGCCCTTGGCCAGCTCCTCGAGCCCGGTCTTGTCGTACACGCTGACCAGCGCACGACGGATCGGCTTACGAGCGTCCGAACTCACGGGATGGTGACCTTTCTTCCGGTGATGGTCCAGCCTTCGCGGACCAGGCGACCGACCGCGTCGACGAGCTGGCGGCGCTCGACGGACTTGATCCGCTCGGTCAGAGTCGCTTCGGTGTCGTCGTCGGCGACCGGTACGACCACCTGGGCGATGATCGGCCCGGTGTCGACGCCGCCGTCGACGAAGAACAGGGTGGCGCCCGCGACCTTCACGCCGTACGCGAGCGCGTCCCGCGGACCGTGGATGCCCGGGAAACCGGGCAGCAGCGCGTTGTGCGTGTTGATGTAGCGGTCCCCGAACGCGGCCAGGAAGTCCTCGCCGACCAGCTTGAGGAAGCCGGCGGAGACCACCAGGTCCGGTTCGTACGACGCGACCGACGCGGTCAGCGCGGCATCCCAGCCGGCCCGTTCCGGGTAGTCCTTCACCCGGTGCACGAACGTCGGGACCCCTGCCCGCTCGGCCCGGGTCAGGCCCTCGATGCCGTCCCGGTCGGCGCCGACGGCGACCACCTGCGCGCCGTACGACGGGTCCGTGCAGGCGTCCAGCAGGGCCTGCAGGTTCGAGCCGCCGCCGGAGACGAGCACGACGAGACGCGCGGTACGGGTCCGGGACACGGCTGAAACCCTATCTGGCGGTTCCTCAGCGGCCGCGGCGGAGGTTGAGCCTGGCCAGCCCGACCGCGGCGACCGCGGCGCCCAGCGTGACCGCGAGCGCCAGGGTGCCCGCCGCCGTCACCGCCTCCGGTACGCCGACGTCGGCCATCCGGCCCGGACCCGCGGCCCCACCCGCGAAGACCATCAGCACCAGCAGCACCGACCCGGCGATCAGCCCGGCCACCGTGGCCCGCCCGACCAGTCCCTCCCAGCCGACCGCCGTACCCCGTCGTCGTGTCCGGCGGGCCCGCCGGGCCAGCACAAGCCCGCCGGCGGCCCCGGCGAGCAGCGGGACCAGTGCGGTCAGCACCAGCAGGTACGACGGGGTGGCGCCGTCCCGCGGCAGCGCGGCCAGCAGCGGGAGCGCAGGCAGGTTGCCGAGCTCGACCCCGGACGGCGCGACCGCGGTACCGGTGCCGACCTGGAACCCGGGCCCGGCGAGGAACGCGACCGCCATCACCACCGCGTTCGGCAGCAGGACCGCGCAGATCGCGAACAGCACCGCGGAGCCGACCACACCGGCGTCGAGCGACTCCAGCAGTGCGGTCGCGCGGGAGAAGTGCACCAGCAGCGACACCGCGACCAGGACGGCTCCGGCCGCGAGCGCGGCGGCCGTGGCGGCGATCGCGGCCGAGACCGCGTCGCGGAGCCAGTTCGGCATCGTGTCGGCGATGTCCTTGGCGGCGCCGGACTCGACCAGCACCCCGGCCGTGCCGGCCAGCAGCGCCAGCGAGCCCGCGGCGGCGAGCGCGGCCAGCACCGGGACGCGGGCGTCGCCACCGGACGCGAGTACGGCGGTCAGCGCGGCACCGGCGCCGTACCCGGCCGCGAGCACGACGCTCGCCTTGACCAGGTCGCGGGTGAGATCCGCGGCACTGGCCCGGGCAGCGAACCGGCCCGCCCGGTACAGACAGACGACGACGCAGAGCGTGAGGCCGAGCGGCGGCAGCGAGAAGTGCCCGTCGCCGAGCTGGACCGACGCCTTGTGCGCCGCCAGCCAGGTGATCGCACCGGCCCGGACCGCGCTCGACGCTCCGCCGGCGGTCGCCGCGAGCCACCCGGTGACCGCGACCGCGGCGCAGGTCAGCAGCCCGGTCAGCAGTGCGGCTCCCGCCCCGACCAGCGCCGCCAGCATCACCGGTTTCGGTGCGGCCCCGGATATTCTCGCGGAGGCGCGCTGACGGCTCAGCAAGTCAGTCATCTGGACCCATGGTCGCCGCTGCTGACATCCTCGTCCCCGAGACACGCCGGTGTGGAAGACTTCGATCCCGCGTGCTCGGTGACTTGTCCGGCTCTGTACCGTCGGGTAGATCGCTCAGGAGGTACACGGAACACATGACCGGTCCTACCGGCCCGGCCGGCGCGAACGGCGCACGGAGGCTCAGCCGCACGGCTGCACGACAGGCCAAGCGTAAGAAGGCGAAGCGTCGGCATCAGCTGGTCGGAGCCGGGCTCGTGATCGCGCTGCTGATCGGCGGAGGCGCGTACGCCGCGGTCGCCGGTTCCCGGGGCGACGACGGTGCGCAGTCGGGCGATGACGGTACGACCCAGCCGAAGTCGGACGACAACCGCGACACCGAGCCGCAGGTGCTGGCCGACGAGACCTTCCTGCTGGACGCGGCCGGCGCCAAACAGATCGCGCCCGGCAGCTGGACGATCACCAACACCGCCGAGGGCTCGAAGGGACCGGAACGCTCGTTCACCTGCCAGTCCCAGCGGTTCGCCGACCCGGCCGGGGTGCGGACCTGGGTACGTCAGTTCAAGAACGGCGCCACCCAGACCGCGGTGCAGTACGTCGAGCTGTCCTCGGACCCGGGCGGGGCGCAGCGCGCCTACAACACGATCGTGGGCTGGATGAGCGGCTGCGCGACCCCGAAGCAGCGGCTGGTCGCGAGCTACACCGCGGACGGGTTCGGGGATCGCGGGATCGTCGCGGTGTTCGCCCAGCCCGTCGGCGGCAAGCAGGTGCGGTACCGGACCCTCGCGGTGGCCGGCACCGGCGCCGCGACCATGGTCTTCGAGTACATCGCGGTCGCCACGAGCCAGCCGCGCACCGCCGGCACCGTCGGCGCGGCCGGTGCGGCACTGAAGCTGATGTGCACCGAGACCGAGAGCGCCTGCCCGCACACCCTGGAGCTCAAGCCGTCCCTGCTCACCGCGAACACCGAGCCACCCGGTTTCATGACCCCGATCGACCTGCCGGTGGTCGGCGCGCTGAGCCAGCCTTGGCTCGGGGTGGACGGAACGGTCAACGCCGGCAGCGGCTGCGAGCAGATAAACCTGACCAAGGCGAAGTCACGGAAGGCCAAGTCACGCACGTACCTCGTACCGGGCGCCAAGGTCCCGGCCGAGTTCGGCATCGACACGATGGTCGCCGAGTTCGCCTCGCCGACCGCGGCACAGGCGTTCGTCAGCACGGTCACGTCGGCGGTCGACAAGTGCGCCACCACGCAGTCCAACGCGAAGGTCAAGCGCACCAAGACCGTGCAGTACCGCGGCGGCATCAAAGGCCAGACCTGGCGGGTGGTCTACGACCTGGGCACCGGGTCCATCACGTACCGGGTCGGGCTGGTCCGCGCCGGCAAGCGCGCCGTACACGTGGTCTTCCCGGTCATGAAGGGCCTCGACATCTCCGACGACGCCTTCGCCGACGTCCTGGCCCGAGCCGGCCAACGCTCCTTCTACTTCAGGTAGTCCGCACCGCCCGCCGGCCTTCGCCGCTGTCTGGGCGCGATTGGACGCAAGTTTCAGGCGCCTCGTCCACTCACCTGCACAGGTGAGCGAGCGGGGCCTGACACTTGCGTCCAATCGCGCCGTACTACAGGGACTGCATGATCTCGCGCATCAGCCGGGCGGTTTCGGACGGGGTCTTGCCTACCTTGACGCCGACGGCCTCGAGGGCCTCCTGCTTGGCGGCGGCGGTACCGGAGGAGCCGGACACGATCGCACCCGCGTGACCCATCGTCTTGCCCTCCGGGGCGGTGAAGCCCGCGACGTACCCGACCACCGGCTTGGTCACGTTCTCCTTGATGAACGCGGCCGCCCGCTCCTCGGCGTCGCCGCCGATCTCGCCGATCATCACGATCGCGTCGGTGTCCGGGTCGGCCTGGAACGCCTCCAGCGCGTCGATGTGCGTGGTACCGATGATCGGGTCACCGCCGATCCCGATCGCGGTCGAGAAGCCGAAGTCCCGCAGCTCGTACATCATCTGGTACGTCAGCGTGCCGGACTTGCTGACCAGGCCGATCCGGCCCGGGCCGGCGATGTCGGCCGGGATGATGCCGGCGTTCGACTCGCCCGGCGTGATGATGCCGGGGCAGTTCGGCCCGATCACGCGGGACGTGCCCGCCTGCGCGTGCGCGAAGAACGCGGCCGTGTCGTGCACCGGGATGCCCTCGGTGATCACCACGACCAGCGGCACGCCGGCGTCCACGGCCTCGAACACCGCACCCTTGGCGAACTTCGGCGGCACGAAGACCACCGTGACGTTCGCCCCGGTGGCCTCGACCGCCTCGGCGACCGCGCCGTACACCGGGACAGTGGTATCAGGGCCGTCGAAGGCTGAAAAAGTCACCGTCTGGCCGCCCTTGCCCGGCGTCACGCCGCCGACGATGTTGGTGCCCGAGGCAAGCATCCGCTTGGTGTGCCGGGTGCCCTCGGCCCCGGTCATGCCCTGGACGCTGACCTTGCTGTCCTTGTTGAGGAAGATCGACATCTCTGCAAGCCCCTTACTTCGCGCCGGCCGCGGCGAGCTCAGCCGCACGCTTCGCGGCGCCGTCCATGGTGTCCACCTGCTCCAGTCCGGGTAGCGTTCCGGCAGCCGCAGCCTCGCTGAGGATCCGTCGGCCCTCCTCGGCGTTGTTGCCGTCCAGCCGTACGACGAGCGGCTTGTCCACGTGTTCGTCGCGCGAGGCCAGCAGCTCGAAGGCCTGGACGATGCCGTTGGCAACGGCGTCGCACGCGGTGATGCCGCCGAACACGTTCACGAACACGCTCTCCACCTGGGCGTCGGAGATGATCACCTCGAGCCCGGCCGCCATCACGTCGGCGTTCGCGCCACCGCCGATGTCGAGGAAGTTGGCCGGCCTCTGGCCGCCGAACTCCTCACCGGCGTAGGCCACGACGTCCAGGGTCGACATCACCAGGCCGGCACCGTTGCCGATGATTCCGACCGAGCCGTCAAGCTTGACGTAGTTGAGGTCCTTCTCCTTGGCCTTCGCCTCCAGCGGGTCGTCCGCGCTCGGGTCGGCGAACTCCGCGTGGTCCGGATGCCGGAAGTCGGCGTTCCCGTCCAGCGTCACCTTGCCGTCCAGCGCCTCGACGGCACCGTCGGACAGCTTCACCAGCGGGTTCACCTCGACCAGCGAGGCGTCCTCCGCGATGAACACCTCGTACAGCTTGACGATCTGCTCCACCGCCGCGTCGACCACGTCGGGCGGGAACTTGGCCGCCTCGGCGATCTCGCGCGCCTTTGCCTCGTCGACGCCGGTCGCCGGGTCGATCGACACCTTGGCCACGGCCTCGGGGTTGGTGTGCGCGACCTCCTCGATCTCCACACCACCCGCGGCGCTGGCGATCGAGAGGTAGCTGCGGTTAGCGCGGTCCACCAGGAAGGAGAAGTAGTACTCGTCGGCGATGCTGGCCGCCGGCACGATGTTCAGCGTCTTGACGATGTGGCCCTTGATGTCCAGGCCGAGGATCTCGCGGGCCTTCGCCTCCGCGTCGTCCGGGTTGTCCGCCAGCTTCACGCCGCCCGCCTTGCCACGGCCGCCGGTCTTCACCTGGGCCTTGACGACGACCTTGCCGCCGATCCTCTCGGCTGCCGCCCGGGCCTCCTCGGGGGTCGTGACGACCTCCCCGACCGTCGTCCGCACGCCGTGCTTGGCGAAGACTGACTTCGCCTGGTACTCCATCAGATCCACGAGTCCGATGCCCTCTCTCAACCAGTCGGTTTCGGGCGTGGCGTCGTACGGGCTCTGGAATGGGCACCGCGGGTCGACGCGTCCCGTCGTGGCGAGACTAGCCATCGGCGGGCGTATCGCGACAGCCGGGGTGTGCCATCCCACAGTGATTCCACCGGGACTCCACCGGGATTCCACGGGCACTGCACAGTCCCTGAGACGGCAGGCAACCGTGTTCCCTGGCGCGTGACAGGCTGTCCCGTATGAGTGAGACCCAGACCAGACCAGCTGACGAGTGGTGGCGCAGCGCCGTCGTGTACCAGGTGTATCCGCGGTCCTTCGCGGACTCCGACGGTGACGGGATCGGGGACGTGAACGGCATCCGCGCGAGGCTGCCGTACCTCGCCGATCTCGGCGTGGACGCCCTCTGGATCAGCCCGTGGTACCCGTCGCCGCTGCTCGACGGCGGGTACGACGTGTCCGACTACCGCGGCATCAACCCCGACTTCGGCACCCTGGAGGACGCGGACGCGCTCGTGCGGGAGGCGCACGAGCTCGGGTTGCGGGTGCTGATCGACCTGGTGCCGAACCACAGCTCCTGGGAGCACCCGTGGTTCAAGGAGGCACTGGCCGCCGGCAAGGGCTCGCCGGAGCGGGACCGGTTCTGGTTCCGTGACGGCAAGGGGCCGGACGGCTCCGAGCCGCCGACGAACTGGCCCGCCGCGTTCGGTGGCGGCGCCTGGCAGCAGATCGGTGACGTCCAAGAGGACGGCCAGTGGTACCTGCACCTGTTCGACATCTCCCAGCCGGACTTCAACTGGGACAACCGCGAGGTGATCGAGGAGTTCGACGCGATCCTGCGGTTCTGGTTCGACCGCGGGGTGGACGGGTTCCGGATCGACGTCGCGGACTCGATGGCGAAGGACGCCTCGCTGCCCGACGTCGTGCCCGGCCCGGACGGCGTGGTCACCCGGGACAAGTACGTCGGCCACCCGACGTACGACCAGCCCGGTGTGCACGACATCCACCAGCGCTGGCGGATGGTCGCGGACACCTACGCCGATACGCCGGAGGGCCCGCGGGTCTTCGTCGCGGAGGCCTGGCTGTCCCCGGCGGACCGGCTCGCGCAGTACGTGCGGCCGAACGAGCTGCACTCCGCGTTCAACTTCGACGCGCTGCGCTGCCCGTGGGACGCCGAGGAGCTGCGCGAGGTGATCGACCACACCACCGAGCACCTGTGGGCGGTCGGCGCGCCGGCCACCTGGGTGCTGAGCAACCACGACACGATCCGGCACCGCACCCGGTACGGCCGGGACCAGGCCCAGAGCCAGGCGGCCGCCGGCACCGTGCCGGTCGACCTGGACCTCGGACTGCGCCGGGCCCGGGCCGCGGCGCTGCTGGAGCTGGCGCTGCCGGGTGGCGCATACATCTACCAGGGCGACGAGCTCGGCCTGCCCGAGGTGGAGGACCTGCCGGTCGAGTCGCTGGACGACCCGACCTGGGAACGTTCCGGCCACACGGTACGCGGCCGGGACGGCTGCCGGGTCCCGATTCCGTGGGGCGGCACGGAGCCGCCGTACCAGTTCGGTCCCGGCGAGGGTCAGCCGTGGCTGCCGCAGCCGTCCGACTGGGCCGGGCTGACCGCGCAGGCACAGGCGGGCGACCCGGGCAGCCACCTGTCGCTGTACAAGGCAGCGCTGAAGCTACGCCGCGAGCACCAGGCGCTGGGCGAGGGGCGGCTGGAGTGGGACGAGGACGCGCCGAAGGGCGTGCTGTCGTTCACCCGGCATCCGGGCTTCCGCTGCGTGGTCAATATCGGCGACCAGCCGATCGACCTGCCCGAGCACGCCGACGTGCTGCTGTACAGCGAGCCGCTCGAGGACGGCAAGCTCCCGGTCGACACCACCGCCTGGCTCCGCGCCTGACGATTGCGTCCGAGGGACCTTGCGCTATCACGCAAGGTCCCTCGGACGCTGTGCGGTTGCCTAGGGGGTGCGGTCGCGGCGGTTCAGCTCGTCCTGGAGGCGGTCGCGCCGGTCCATCTCGGCACGGACCCGCTCGCGGCGATCGAGTTCGGCGGCCCGGTCACGCTCGTCCTGCAGCAGCTCGTTCCGGTCATCGAGGTCGTCCTCGACCCGGTCCCGGCGATCCCGCTCCAGCCGGTTCTCCCGGCGGCGGTCCTCCTCGTACAGCTGGAGCCGGCGGCGCCGGTCCTCCTCCATCCGGAGCTGGGCGCGCTGGTCCTCGTCGGCCAGCAGCCGCTCACGGTCGATCGGGTCACTGCCGGTCAGGCCGCCGGTCGTCAGCCGTGGCTTCGCGTCGCCGCCGGACTCGTCACGGCGGCTCCGGTCGGCCCGGTCCCATTCCCGTCGGTCTCGGCCGCCTCCACGCTCCACCGCCACACCTCCTGCCGTCCGTACCTGACGATACGGCGCGACCAGTCCACGAAGACTGAGGTGCTGGCGCCCTGCCAGCGCCAGCACCTCAGCCACTCCGGGCGGGTCAGCGACGCCAGTCGCGTTCCCGGTCGCGGCGGTCGCGATCCTCGCGGTCGCGGCGCTCACGATCCTCACGATCGCGGTCCTCCCGGTCCCGGCGGTCCCGCTCCTCGCGGTCGCGCCGGTCCCGGTCGGCCCAGTCGCGGTCGTAGCTCACTTCACGCCACCAGCCGTCAGGCCGGCGACGATCCGGCGCTGGAAGAGCAGTACCGCGATCACGAGCGGGATCGTCACGACGACACCGGCGGCCATCTGGCTGCCGAACGGCTGGTCGCGCCCGGCCGCGCCCGTGAACCCTGAGATGATGACGTTCGCGGTCTGCCGCTCCTTGATCTGCACCATGCTCAGCGCGATCAGGAACTCGTTCCAGGCCGCGATGAAGGTGATGATCGCCGTCGTGAACACACCTGGTGCCGCGATCGGGAGGATCACCTTGCGGAAGGCCTGTGCAGGCGTACAGCCGTCAACCATCGCCGCCTGCTCGAGCTCTCTCGGCATCTGCCGGAAGAACGCGGTCAGGATCCACACCGCCAGCGGCAGTGCGAACGACAGGCTGGGCACGATCATCGCCTGGTAGGTGTTGATCCAGTCGATGCTGATGAACAGCTTCAGCAACGGCACGACCAGGGAGATCCCCGGGAACATCGACGTGGTGATGATGACCGCCAGCACGACGTACTTGCCCCGGAAGTCGAGCCGGGCCAAGGTATACGCCGCGACCAAGCCGATGAGCAGCGTCAGGATGGTCACCGTGCCGGCCACGATCAGGCTGTTCAACAGGCCGCGCGTGAAGCCGGTGCCCTCCTTGAACACATCCTTGTAGTTCTGCAGCGACCACGGCGACGGGAGCGGCGAGTTGTCGAACTGGTCACTCGGACGCCGGAACGCCGACACGACCATCCAGAAGAACGGCGCCAGGCAGTAGACGACGATCAGCGCGACGCCGATCAGCGGCGCCCACCTGCGTAGTGGACCGACCTCGGCCGCCCGGATCTGAGCGGAGGTAAGACCTGCCGTAGCCATCATGCACCTCCGGTCTGTGTGCCGACCGCGACCGGCGTACCCGGTGCTGGTTCGCTCTGACGTCTCCTCGCTCTGCGGCCACCGCCGCCGGGGGGTTTCTTCGCCCGTGCCTCACCGATCACGTCCGCGCCGAGGATCTTGACGAACGCGTACGCCGCCAGCGCCACGTAGAGGAACAGGATCGTCGCATAGGCCGCCGCAGGCCCGTATCTGGTGTTGAACGCTTCGTCGTAGGCCAGCATCGACAGCGTCTCGACGGAGTCCTTGTGCGGGCCGACCAGACCGTACGGCAGGTCGAAGATTCGCAGCGTGTCGAGCAACCGGAACAGCACGGCGACGAGCAACGCCGGTTTCACGAGCGGCAGCGTGATCATCCGGAAGGCCTGCCACGCTTTCGCGCCGTCGACCTTCGCCGCCTCGTACACCTCCTCCGGGATAGTCTGCAGGCCGGCCAGGACGAGGAGCCCGATGAACGGCGCCGTCTTCCATGTGTCGGCGATGACCACCGAGAACTTGGCCTGCCAGCCTTCGGTCGACCACAGGATCTCTGTGTTCAGCAGTGCGTTGGCGACGCCGTCAGCCTGGAAGATCCACCTCCAGAGGATGGCGGACACGATCGTCGGGATCGCCCAGGGGACCAGGATGCTGGCGCGGACGATGGCGCGGCCCCTGAAGGCCTTGTGCATCACCAGCGCCATCGCGACGCCGAGCACGGTCTCCAGCGAGACGCAGACGACGGTGAAGAACGTCGTGTTCCAGAACGCGTTCCAGAACCTTTCGCCGGTGTCCCCGCTGAAAATCGCCGTGTAGTTCTCCAGGCCGACGAAGGTCTCGCCCTCGCTGACGAAGCCTGTCTCCGGGTCGACGCCGCCGGCCTGGTACAGCGACTGGCGCAGCGCCATCAGGATCGGCAGCACGACTACCAGGCCGATCACGATCAGCGTCGGCGAGAGCAGAAGTGCGGCGAGCCTCCCGGTGCCCTCGTCGTGCCGCCGTTCTTTCTTCGGGGGTTCTGGGGTTTCGGGTCGCTGTTCGACTGCGACCGGGGCGGATTCGCTCACCTCTGCCTCCTTCGAGGGTTCCGGGTATGCCGGGGCCGGCGCGAGGCGTGACTCGCCCCGCGCCGGCCTCACCCGTCGGTCACTGAGTGATGAGGCTGCTCAGCTTCGTCTGCAGCTCGGTCAGCGCCTGTTTGGGCGGCGTCTGGCCACTGATCGAGTCGTACGCCGCCTCCTGGATCGCCGCAGTCACGTCGCCGTACTGGACCACCGACGGGCGCGGAAGCGCCTTCTCGATGGACGCTTTCAGCGGCGTCAGATACGGGAACTTCTTCAGCAGCGCGGGGTCATCGTACAGCGAGGCCCAGCTCGGCGCCTGCGAGGACGCCTGGAGGTTGGCGTTCTGCCGCTCCTCGCTGGCCATGAACTTCATGAACTCGGCCGCAGTGGCCTTGTTCTTGGCGAACGCGCTGATCGCGTAGTTGTGCCCACCAAGGGTGGACACGCCCGCGCCGTCCTTGCCGGGCAACGGCGCCACCGCGAACTTGCCGACGATCTTCGACGAGCCGTCGGTCTTGCCGGCCAGTGCGTACACGTACGGCCAGTTGCGGTGGAAGATCAGCTTGCCCTCCTGGAACGCGCGCCGGCCCTCCTCCTCCTTGTAGGTGATCGCGGCCTTCGGGATCTCACCGGTCTTGAAGCCGTTGACCAGGAACTCCAGACCGGCGAGCGCCTCCGGGGTGTCGACGTTCGGCTTGCCGTCCTCGCCGACCACCACACCGCCGGCGCCGTTGACCGCCTCGGAGAAGTTGCAGGTCAGGCCCTCGTACTTCTCGAACTGACCTGCGTAACAGTTCATGCCCTTGCCCTCGGGCAATGCCTGTACCTTGTCGCACGCGGTCTTCATCTCGGCCCACGTGGTCGGCGGCTGCACGCCTGCCTTCTGCAGCAGGTCATTGCGGTAGTAGAGCAACCCGCCGTCGGAGGTGATCGGGACGGCGTACAGCTTGCCGCGGTACTCGGCCGTCTTCACCGTGGCCGGGATCGCCTCCTTGATGCTGGGGAACTGGTCCCGCGGGAGCTCGACGACCCACTTGTTGGCCGCGAACTCGGCCGTCCAGACCACGTCGAGGTTCAGGACGCTGAACGAGTCCTGCTTGTTCTGCGATGCCTGCACCATCTGCTGGCGCTGGCCGTCCGCCGACTCGGGCAGCTCGACAACCGTGACCTTCTCGTCTGGGTGCTGGCTGTTCCATGCCGACACCTGCGCGGGCAGGAAGCCGGAGGTGTCCTTGCCTGTGGCAAAGGTGATGGGGCCCTTGCCCTCGAGCGCGGCGGTCGCGGCCTCGCCGCCTGCCTCGTCCTCCCCGCCGCAGCCGGCCGCAAGCAGCACCATGCAGGCACCAATCGCGACGGCGGCGAGTCGCCGGGACTGTGATCGTTCAAACCTCATCGTGCACCTGGCCTCTCCCGAACCCTTACGGACACTTCAGTTGATGATCAGCGCAGACGGCCCGCAGTTCCCCGTACTGCCGATCGCCTCAGCCGGACAGTAACGGAGTTTGCGGTCATGTGTCGTGGAACACACAACGGTGTTGCGTTCAGTCACTGTCATCCGGACGCGCATGCCTGTATGCGACCGCGAATCGCTACGGCACGCAACGGTTCTGCGGCTAACGATTCGGCATAAACCGATCGGGTTGTGCGGTGCGTGAAGAGAAACGCTCAGTTCGACTGCGCGGAGTCGCCGACAGGCTCCGCACCGGAGGCATCGCCTACATTGGCGCGCACCCAGTCAACGATCTCCGTCGTCGTCGCACCCGGCGTGAAAACCTTGCGGACGCCGATCTCCGCGAGCGGCCGCACGTCCGCCTCGGGGATGATGCCGCCGCCGAACACCACGATGTCGTCGGCATCCCGCTCGGCCAGTAGGTCCCGGACCTTCTTGAACAGCGTCATGTGCGCGCCGGACAGGACGGACAGCCCGATCGCGTCCGCGTCCTCTGCGATCGCGGTCTCGACGATCTGCTCCGGGGTCTGGTGCAGGCCGGTGTAGATGACCTCCATACCCGCGTCCCGCAACGCCCGGGCGACCACCTTGGCCCCGCGGTCGTGACCGTCCAGGCCGGGCTTGGCGACGACGACCCGGAGCGGACCGGAGGCAGGCGTGTTCACGTCCGCAGGGTATCCGAGCCGTTGTTCACGGGTAAGACACAGTTGTGTGTTCCCCGCCACGCGGCGGTAGTTGATCGGTTACCGTCACAAGGGAGACCAAGGGTCTCGGCGCAGTGAGGAGTCGCCATGAAGACGGGGGAAGAGGTTTCGCAGGAGTCGGCCGGGGACAGCCCCGGCGAGTCCGGCCTCAGGGCCGCGCTCGCCGGACTGAGGTACGGAGCACGTTCCGCCCTGTCGCCCCGGGTGGTGCAGGGAGCGGCGGTCGAGGTCGGCTGGGTCACCGCGCACCTCGCGATGTACCCGCTCGGACTGTTGCGTAACGGCAACCACCGCGCTGAACGGCTCAACCTCGAGGGCCTCGCCCCCGCCCAGCGCGGTCTGCTGGTCAGCGACGTCGCGGCCGCCGCGACACCGATCGTGCTGATCCACGGCATCGTCGACAACCACACGATCTTCGCGCTGCTGCGCCGGCACCTGCTGCGGCGCGGCTTCGGCCGGGTCCGCACGTTCTCCTACTCGCCGATCACCGTCGACGTACGGCGGACCGCCGAGCGGCTCGGCGCCGAGATCGAGCAGCTGTGCGAGGAGTCGGGCTACGAGCGCATCCACGTGATCGGGCACAGCCTCGGCGGCCTGATCGCCCGGTACTACGTGCAGCGGCTCGGCGGCGACGAGCGGGTGCACACCTGCGTCACCCTCGGCAGCCCGCACCAGGGCACCCAGACCGCCCGGCTGCTGCCCTGGCCGCTGGTTCGCCAGCTCCGGCCCAGCAGCGACCTGATGGCCGAGCTGGACGAGCCGGCGCCCGGCTGCCGGACGCGGTTCCTGGTCTTCTACAGCGACGTCGACCAGCTGATAGTTCCGCAACGCCGGGCGAGGATCGACCACCCGGACCTGCACGCGCGGAACGTCAGGATCCGTGGTGTGGGTCATCTGTCCCTTCCGATCGACGGCGACGTGGTCCACCGGATCTCGAGTGCGCTGTCCCACCTCGACGAGCACGGCGCGGTCACCACAGCCCGGAAACGCGCCTGACCTGACGGCTCGCAAAAAAATCCACGATGAGGGTTTGTCGGACCGTGACCCGTCCGTTATGGTGCTTGAGGTCTGGGAGCAACCCCGGACAGACACTCAGGGGTAACCCTGGGTGGAGTCAGCCCCTCCCCTGTGACCGAAAGGCCACGCTGTGACTCAGCAACGTGTCGCGCCTCGTCGCGTCACGCCTGGCTCCGCTGCGCGCAAAGATGGCGCTGCGAGGCACGCTGCCAAGCATCGTGTCGGCCGGCGTACCACCCCTGGCAGGCCCCAGATCGTCGGTCTCACCGCCGCACTCGCTGCAGCTGCAGGCGCGGTCGGCTTCAGCCACAGCTCGCTGGCGTCGCCGACCCAGGCGAACTCCGCCGTCAACGCCGCCGCGCTGAACGCCACCATGGGCGACGCGCAGCTCTCCGCGATCACCGCCGCGCGGATCGAGCGCCGTCAGCTGGCCACCCGTGACGCCTCCAGGGTCGAGCTCACGCAGACCACGGCCCGTAAGAAGCAGGCAGCCGCCGCCCGGCAGGCCAAGGCCCGGGCCGCCAAGCTCGACGCGTACCGCGCCCAGACCCAGCGCCGCGCGACCGCGCTGGCCGCCGCGAAGGCCGCCGCCGCCCGCGCCAAGGCCGCCGAGATCGCGCGCGAGCGGGCTGCCAACCCGATCAAGATGCCGATCTCCGACTACCGGATCACCGCCACGTTCGGACAGGGCGGCACCCGCTGGGCCCGCAACCACACCGGCGTCGACTTCGCCGCCCCGATCGGCACCCGGATCGGCGCCGTGATGAAGGGCGAGGTCATCTCGGCGGAGTTCGCCGGCAACTACGGCCGCCAGGTGATCATCCGGCACGAGGACGGCACCGAGACGTCGTACAACCACATGTCGGAGTTCACCGTCTCGGTCGGCGACTACGTGTACGCCGGCGACCAGGTCGGCTCGGTCGGCATGACCGGCAACACGACCGGACCGCACCTGCACTTCGAGGTCATCGTGGACGGCATCCAGATCGACCCGCTCCCCTGGCTCCGCGACCACGGCCTGAACCCGTAACCCATCCGCACCCCACCCCCGGCAGATTCCTCCACCCCCGCTGATCGTCAGCCCGGCTGGTCCTGGGCTCGGCTGGTATTCCGGATCATCGGTCACTTCTTCCTCTGCTGTGGATAACCCGGGAGCACCCGACCACCGAATGCGGTAAGCACGCCCACCGCTCAGCCACCTGCGAACAAGCCCGGATGCCGGGCGCTCACCGGTTCCTGTGTAGCGTGCAAGGCTTCCTGTGCAGCGCACCCGTACGGCGTCCTGGGGCCTGGCTGAGGAAGGTCAGCGGGACCAGACTTCGGCGGTGGTGAGGAAGGCCGAGGAGGATGGCTTCGCCTTGTTCCGGCCGTCGACCCGGACGCGGCCGGGCAGGGTCTCGCCGCCGAGGTCGATCCGGGCGGTCCGGACCGGCGCGATCAGCAGGCTCAGGCTGTGCTCGACACCGCCGAGCAGGTACTTGTCGGTGGTGAAGACCCGCCGGTCCAGCACACCGCCCATCTCGATCTGGATGTCGGCGCCCTTGGCGGTGAGGCCGTCCGCCAGGTCGACCGAGATCTGCACCAGGTCACGCTCGATCACCGGGTCGGGCCAGGGCAGGCCCTGCACCTCGAGGAACGACCGGACGAAGTAGCTCTCCACCCAGGCGGCCAGGTCGACGTCGTCGGCGACGACCCGGACCGCGCCGTCGTGCCAGAGCACGATCACGTTGCCGGAACCTCGCTCGGACCAGTCCACGGTCCACATCGATGCGAACACCGCGACCTTGCCGGAGGCGTCGAAAAGACGCACTCCGGGGTTCGCGCCGGTGAGGATCACGCGGCGGGCGGCGGGCTCGTGCATCAGATCTTCTCCAGTGGGGCGTAGCGCACCAACAGCCGCTTCAGCCCGTTCGAGCCGAAGTCGACCTCGGCCTGCGCCTGCTGGTCCGCTCCTCGTACTGCTACGACCGTACCCATTCCGAAGCTGTCATGCACCACTCTGTCACCAGGTTCGAGATGAATCAGTGGTTTGTCGGACACGGAGGGTGTACGACGAGCAGGCTCATACCGGGACTGGACAGCCGAACGGCCGGACCATCTGGTGATCGCCGACTCGTCCCGGCGCCAGTCCAGGTGCTCGTCCGGGATCTCTTCCAGGAACCGTGACGGCGGGTTGTGCTGCGGTGCGCCCCAGGCGCTGCGGACCGCAGCGCGGGACAGGAACAGCCGCTGCCGGGCCCGGGTGATCCCGACATACGCCAGCCGGCGTTCCTCCTCCAGCTCCTGCATCTCGCTCAGCGTCCGGGCGTGCGGGAAGACTCCGTCCTCCATCCCGGTCAGGAACACCACCGGGAACTCCAGGCCCTTCGCGGTGTGCAGCGTCATCAGCGTCACCACGCCGCCGCCCTCGGCCGCGTCCGGGATCTGGTCGGAGTCGGCGACCAGCGAGACCCGTTCCAGGAACGCCTGCAGGTCGGCCGGGTCGCCGGCCGCGGCGGCCTCCTCGACGAACTCGGCCGCGACCGCGATGAACTCGGCCAGGTTCTCCAGCCGGGTCTCGTCCTGCGGGTCCGAGGACTTCTCCAGCTCCTCGTGGTACCCGGTCCGGTGCAGCACCGCGTCCAGGATGTCGTCCGGCGGCGCGCCGGAGTCCACCATCACCTGCAGCTCGTCGATGATCTCGAGGAAGCCGTTGATCGCGTTCACCGAACGACTGACCAGGTCTGGCACCTCGTCCACGCGCCGCAGCGCCTGGCTGAACGAGATCCGCTCGCGCTGCGCCAGCGCCTCGACCGACGCTTCGGCCCGGTCGCCGATACCGCGCTTCGGCACGTTCAGGATCCGGCGCAGCGAGACGGTGTCCTCCGGGTTCACCAGCACCCGCAGGTAGGCCAGCGCGTCGCGCACCTCACGCCGCTCGTAGAAGCGCACCCCGCCGACCACCTTGTACGGCATGCCGGTGCGGATGAACACCTCCTCGAACACCCGGGACTGTGCGTTGGTCCGGTAGAACACCGCCACGTCCGACGGCTTGCAGTCGCCCGCGTCGGTCAGCCGGTCGATCTCGTCGGCGACGAACTGGGCCTCGTCGTGCTCGTTGTCCGCGACGTAGACCGCGATCTGCTCGCCGGCACCGGCGTCGGACCACAGGTTCTTCGCCTTGCGGCCGGCGTTCCGGCTGATCACCGCGTTCGCGGCCGACAGGATCGTCTGGGTGGAGCGGTAGTTCTGCTCCAGCAGGATCGTCTCGGCGTTGGTGAAGTCCTCCTCGAAGGCGAGGATGTTGCGGATCGTCGCCCCGCGGAACGCGTAGATCGACTGGTCCGCGTCGCCCACCACCATCAGCTCACCGGGCGGCATCACCGGGCCGTCACCTTCACCGGGCAGCTCGGCACACAGCTCCCGGATCAGCACGTACTGCGCGTGGTTGGTGTCCTGGTACTCGTCCACCAGCACGTGCCGGAACCGGCGCCGGTACTTCTCCCGCACGTCCGGGAACGCCTGGAACAGGTGCACGGTGGTCATCAGCAGGTCGTCGAAGTCCAGCGCGTTCGCCTGTGTGAGCCGCTCCTGGTAGAGCCGGTAACACTCGGCGTAGGTCTCCTCGAGGTGATTCTGCGTCTTCGCCGCGGCGGTCTCGTGGTCGATCAGCTCGTTCTTCTGCACCGAGACCCAGTTCAGCACCGCGCGCGGGTTGTACCGCTTGACGTCGAGGTCGAGGTCCCGGCAGACCAGCGTCATCAGCCGGCGGGCGTCGGTCTCGTCGTAGATCGAGAACGTGGACGAGATCCCGAACCGCTTGATCTCGCGGCGCAGGATCCGCACGCACGACGAGTGGAACGTGGACACCCACATCGCCTTCGCCCGCGGCCCGACCAGCTCCACCACCCGCTCGCGCATCTCCGCGGCGGCCTTGTTGGTGAACGTGATCGCCAGGATCGAGCCCGGGTGCGCGTCACGGGCGGACAGCAGGTAGGCGATCCGCCGGGTCAGCACCCTGGTCTTGCCCGAGCCCGCGCCGGCCACCACCAGCAGCGGCCTGCCGTGGTGCACCACCGCGGCCCGCTGCTGCGGGTTCAACCCCTCGAGCAGGGTGTCCGGGTCGATCTTCCGGTACGACGGCGGGCCGTCGGGGTCGTTCGTCTCGAGCGGGGCCGGGAGTTCGTCAGGCGAGAAGAGCGTCGTCATGTCGTCAACCAGCCTAGGTGCTCCGCCCGACAACCGCCCGCCACCTGTGGACAGCGCGTCAGTGTCGCCGGTCCAGCAGGCCGTTGACCAGCGCGGCCGAGGTCTCCGGCTCGTCCAGGGTGACCGCGAAGCGATTACCGTTCCGCAGGTCGAGCACCAGGCCGGGCCCGCCGCGCAGCACCAGTGCCCGCTTGCCCGGCAGTACCCGGTATCCCCAACCGCCCCACGCCAGCGGCCGGATCTCCTCCGCGCTCGCCTGCCGGATGTCGGCCAGCGGCACCCGTACCCGCACGCCCGGCCCGAACCCGAGACGCAGTCCGGTCTCGTCCACCCGCACGGTCACCTGCGACAGCGCGAGCGCCGCGACCGTGACCGCGATCACCGCCGCGCCTACCAGCAGGTTGACGAACACCATCAGCGCGACGCCGACCACCACACAACCGATGCCCAGGGCAACGAATCCGCGGGACCGCACCGTGGTCACGTAGACGGCCCGCTCGCCCTCGGCCAGGTCCAGCCGCGGCAGCGCCGGGTCGACCGGCCCGCGCCCGGCCGGCGCCGGCGGCGGCCAGACCAGGGCGGCGAGCGCGGGGACGGCCAGTGCGGCGGCGATCGCACCGGTCACCGCGTACCACGGCAGCCGCACCTCCTGCGCCGTCGCCGCGTCGCGGGCGAGCAGCAGGGTCATCACCGCGATGCCACCGATCAGGTACGCCGAGAACGCACACGCGAGCACCGCCAGACGCCGTACCCGCTCGTCCTCGTGCGCCCGGACGACGCCGACCGCCAGCGCCGCGGCAAGCCCGGTCAGCCCGAGCGACATCACTGCGAACCCGGTCGCGGACATGGTGCGGTCGACCTCGCCGCCGGCGTTCCAGTGCGACGGCACCGGATCCGGCAGCCGGTCCCCGACCAGCAGCCAGGTCACCGCGACCACCACGACCGGTGCCATGGCCAGCCCCAGCGCCAGCACTCTCCGCATCCCCATCACCGCACCGTCCTCACCAGCTCGACGACCTCGTCGGTGGACATCCCCAGCCGGCGGGCGGCGGCGACCAGCTCGCGGGCGAGGTCCCGGACCCGCGCGGCAGCCGGTGTCGCGGTGTCCCGAACGGTCGCGCCACGGCCGCGACGCAGCTCGATCAGCCCCTCGTCCCGCAGCGCCGCGTACGCGCGCAGCACGGTGTGCATGTTCACGCCGAGCCCGTCCGCGAGCTCGCGGGCCGGTGCCAGCCGGTCTCCCGGGGTCAGCGTCCCGGCCGCGACCGCACCGCGGATCTGCCCCGCGATCTGCTCGGCCAGCGGCTCCCGTGCCCCTGGGTCCACTCGAACCAACATGTTCGTATCGTACTAGAACAAGTGGCTAAGCCAAACCGAGTGTGTTCGCAGATCGCCAGGGTTTCGGTCAGCCGTACGGCGATCTGCGAACACACGACCAAGGACCACCGATCCGGGCCAGCGTGCGGCGACGCCGGGTGGCGGCGCCATACGACGTCGTGCGTATGGCTGCCCGCAGGCCGGCGCTCTATCGTGAGAGGACACTTGGGGGTGCACGTGGCCGGTACACCGATCGCGCTGAGCGACCGCGACCTGCGGACCATGGTCTCCATCACCGACGAGACCGATCATGCCGCGACCGAGCCCGGCGTCAGGCTGCCCTGGTCCGTGCTGCACCGGATCAAGGACCTGCTCGGCTGCGACGAGCTGACCTGTCACGATCTCGAGGCGGCGCGCTGCCGGATCAGCTTCGCGCAGCCACGGCCGACGGCTGCGACGACCTCGACCTCACGCCCGGTGGCGCGACCGAGCCGACCGACCAGCCGTTCTGGGCGACGTACTGGAGTGGGTCGTGCAGCTACCCGGATCGGACGGGCGACCTGCGCAGCGTCGTCACGCCGTACGACTTCGCCTCGGAACGGCAATGGCGCGAGTCCCCGGCGTACCGTGAATACTTCGGGCCGCTCGGCACGAAGCACACGATCCTGCTCACGTTGCCCGACCGGCCGGGGCGGACCGTCCGGCTGGTCGCGTTCCGGGACAGCGGCCCGCGGTTCAGCGAGCGCGACCGCGCTGTCCTCACACTGCTCCGCCCGCACGTGTACGCCGCCTACCTGCAGCTGGCGCGGCGGCGCAACGGTGAACCGAACCTGACCGACCGGCAGTGGCAGCTGCTGCAGCTGGTCGCGCTCGGCCACACCAACGCGCGGATCGCCCGCCAGCTCGGCGTCTCCGAGGGCACCGTGCGCAAGCACATGGAGAACATCCATGCCCGGCTCGGCGTGAGCAGCCGCGCGGCCGCCCTCGCCCGCGCGTTCCCGGAGCGGTTCGCGGTCGCCTGGCGAGGCTGACCGGTCCGGCGAAGGACCCGTTCAGTCGGCGAGGGCGCCCATCGGGTCCCAGGCGGGCAGCACGATCGGCTGCTCGTCGAACGCGGCCACCAGTTCCGCGGGCAGCGCCGAACGTCGTACCGCGATCTCGAAGACGTGCTCGCCGAACCAGGAGTCGTTCATGGTCCAGAACCCGGCGTCGCCCTTCTCGTCGCCCCAGCTGTTCTCCACCCGCCACCGGCGCGGCACCCCGTCCAGCACATCGACGCCGGTGAACAGCATCGCGTGCGTCATCAGCGTCTCGTGGTGCTCCAGCCGCTCGGCCTTGTCCAGCTCGAACGTGGTGTCGTACACGCCCTCGTAGTCGAACAGCTTCGCGTCCCAGTACCCGAGGTCGGACCGCATCTGCTTGCCGACGTCACAGCCGAACCAGACCGGCTCACCCCCGACCACCGCGTCCATGCACAGCTTCTTCAGCAGGTCCATCTCGACGTTCAGATACACCACCGGCGGCGCGTCCACCACGTTGCCCAGGTACTCGACGGTGAACGTCTTCCCGACCGGGCTGCTCTCGCGTGGGTCGTGCACGATGCAGACGTAGTCGTCCAGCGGCACGTCGACGTACGACGCGGCGAACTCCGCCGGGGTCACCCAGCCGTCGCGGTGGAACGTCTTGTCCTCGTCCTTCCACTGCCACAGGAACTTCTGCGGCGGCGTCCCCAGATGGATGCTCAGCACCCGGTGCACCACACCCATCACCTCTTCCTTGCGGGCCCGCTGAACCTCGACGCCCTCCGGCCCCAGCCGGCGCAGGTCCCGCGCCCCCTGCCGCAGCACCGTGCGGAGCGCGTCGTTCATCGCCGCGGTGTTCGAGGAGCTCTCGGTCTCCGGCATCGCCGACTTCGGCACCAGGCCGTGCTTGCGGACCAGCGCGACGAACATGTTCCACTGGCCGCCGTCGCCGATCGGGTCGGACAGCAGGTGCGCCACCGTTCGGTCGTCCACGTCGCGGTCGGAGGTCTCGACCATCGCCTCCAGGAAGAAGTTCGCCCGCTCGAACTTGTCCCACCAGTGCAGGTAGTTCTGGGAGAACTCGAAGTCCTTCACGCCGAGCTTGTTCGCAGCCCCCACCCGGAGCAGGTTCAGTCCGGCGAACAGCCAGCACCGGCCACTCTTCTTCTGGTGCGTCACCTTCCAGTCGTCCAGCAGGTGCGACACGGAATGGTCGATCCCGGTCACCACCCGCCGGTCCAGCGCCACGTCCCCGACCGGGGTCTGGGTAACCGCGTTCTGCATCAGCCGGTACGACGGCTGGGCCGCGAACTCCTTCTCGAAGAGCTCGAACTGTTCGGCAGTGAGATTCCGCTCCATGGAGGCGACGGTATATCAGCCACCAAGCAAACCGTCACCGTGATGACACACAGCGGACTCGTCGTGGGTCCACGACTCACTCCCCCAGCAAGGGAAGGAAGGTGGCGACCAGGCTGGTGACGATCGGCGTCAGCGCTGCCAGCAGCGTCAGCGGGGAACGGAGCAGTGGCACGTCCAAATGCAGCAGTGCGGCCGTCCGGGCCTGCTGCTCCAGCCAGCCCTCGGTCACCACAAGGTCCGTCGGGACCGGGCCCAGCCGCTGCGCGATGTACGACGCCTTCGCCCGCCAGGACGCGATCATCGGGATGCTGATCACCAACAGCACCAGGGCGAAGACCATCCCGTACAACAAGACCGCCGACGGCGGGAACTCGTCACTCCGCTCCGGCAGCGCGTCGACGAACAGCGCCCGCAGCGCACCGGAGGTCGTCACCGCGGCGACAACGAACACCAGGAACGCCAGCACGCACCGGACCAGCAGGTCCCATAGCGCCAGCAGCCGCTGCGCGGCGTCATACAGCGGATGCTGGTCCTCTGGCGGGTCGGCGGCGACCGCCCGGCGTGCCGCGGCACCGATCTCGCGGCACTCAGCATGCACCAGCCAGACCAGCACCAGCCAGGGCAGCGCGGCGAGCATGCCGATGGACAACACGGCGGTGGTCCGGACGCGCAGGTGGTTGATCGGCAGCTGCTCGGCGAGCTGCCACCCGCCGGCGGCCAGCAGCGTCACCCAGACCGCGATCGCGATCAGCGTTGCCAGCACGAAGAACCCGAGCAGCCGCCGGCCCGATGCCGCGGGCAGCGTCCGATGTTCGCCGATCAGCTCGACGCCCCTGGCCAGCAGGCCGGCGAAGGCGAGCACCGACGTCGCGGCGAGCACGCACCAGATCGCCCACGCGGGCAGTTCCGTGACCCGGTCACCCTCGCTGGTCCCGTCGCTGGCCTGCCAGGACAGCAGCCCGACACTGACGATCAGGACGACGAGTGCCGCCACGGTGCGCAACGCCGGTGCCAGCGAGCGCATCTATCCCCTCCCAGCCAGCAGCAGTATCCGTCTCCCCCTCAGACATACAGCAAACGTCCGCCGAAGTGTCGTCACCTCGGCGGACGCGCGATAGGACCTCAGACCAGACGGCGGTCGGTGGCCCAGCGGGTCAGCTCGTGCCGGTTCGACAGCTGTAGCTTGCGCAGCACGCTCGACACGTGCGTCTCGACGGTCTTGACCGAGATGAACAGCTCGCGAGCGACCTCCTTGTACGCGTACCCGCGGGCGATCAGCCGCAGCACCTCACGCTCGCGCTGCGACAGCCGGTCCAGGTCCTCGTCCACCGAGGCGATGTCGATCGCGCCGGAGAACGCGTCCAGCACGAACCCGGCCAGCCGCGGTGAGAACACCGCGTCGCCGTCCGCGACCCGCTTGATCGAGTCGACGAGCTCGGTACCGGTGATGTTCTTGGTGACGTAGCCACGCGCCCCGGCCCGGATCACGCCGATCACGTCCTCGGCCGCGTCCGACACCGACAGGGCCAGGAACTTCACCTCGGGGTGCCGCTGGTGGACCTGCTTGATCACTTCGGTGCCTCCACCTCCCGGCAGGTGCACGTCCAGCAGTACGACGTCCGGCTCGCCGGCCACGATCGCCTTGACGGCGCTGTCGACGTCGTTCCCCTCGCCGACGATCTCCACCGCCGACCCGATCTCGCTACGGACGCCCGCCCGGAACATGTCGTGATCGTCAACGACGACAACTCTTCTCGCGCTCTGCGTGGTCACAAGTCCATCTCCAGTCGCACCTCGGTCCCCATTCCCGGCGATGACCGAACGTCCGCTCGACCGCCGTGTCGTTCCATCCGTCCGATCACACTGTGCCGCAGACCGAGCCGGTCGTCCGGCACCTCGTCCGCGTCGAACCCCTTGCCGCGGTCACGGACGAACATCTCCACCCGGTCGCCGTCCACCTCGACGAACACGTCGATCTTCTCAGCACCGGAGTGCTTCGCCGCGTTCACCATCGCCTCGCTGGCCGCGCGGACCATCGAGGACAGCCCTTCGGTCAGGTCGCAGTCGCCGACCGTGACCACCTCGACCGGGACGCCGTGCCGGTCCTCCGCCTCGGCCGCGGCCCGTTTGGCCGCCGCCACCAGGGTCTGGTCCGCCTGGTCCTTCTCGTCGTACAGCCAGGACCGCAGGTCCCGCTCCTGCGAGCGGGCCAGCCGCACCACGGCGCGCGGGTCGTTCGCCTGCTTCTGGATCAGAGCCAGGGTCTGCAGCACCGAGTCGTGCAGGTGCGCCGCCATGTCGGCGCGCTCCTGGGTCCGGATCCGCTCGTTGCGCTCCGAACTCAGGTCCCGGGTCAGCCGGTGCACCCACGGGCCGGCGATCACGCCGATCCCGATCGTTGCCAGCAGCAATGCCACCAGTACGTCGCCGACCATCGACAGCCGGCCGCTCTGCACCAGGAACACCGTGATCGCGGTACCGATCAGGATCAGCCCGACCGCGAGGCGGATCAGTGAGGTGAACCCGCCCTTGCCGAACAGCACGCCGAGGAACGGGAAGTACCGCGACGACCTGCGCCACTCCGCGCGCTGGGTCTCGTCGGCCTGCTTCCAGATCAGCGCCAGCCCGGCCACCGCGAAGACCAGCGGCCAGAACAGCTTCCCGCTGATCCCCAGGCCGGCGACCTGCAGCAGCATCAGTACGCCGGCGCCCAGTACCACGAGCGCGGTCAGCTGGCCGAGGTCCTCCGCCCGGCGCCGGGTCCGTTTCGTCCGGCGACCGCTGTGCTCGGCCCAGGCGGCCCCGGGCGTCTTCGGTTCGGCCGGTGCGGCCGGCGGCATCAGGAACCAGAGCGCCGCGTAGATCAGCACGCCGAAACCGCTGAACACGGTCAGCAGGATGAACAGCAGCCGGACCGTCTTGTCCGGTACACCGAGGTGGTCCGCGACCCCGCCGGCGACCCCCGCCAGCACCCGGCCGTCCAGCCGGCGGTAGGCGCGTCGTACCGGGGGGAGCTGGTCGGGACCCGGCGCAGCAGCCGGCCCGCCACCGGGCAGGGCGCCGGGTGGTGTGGTCGGGCCGCTCGCGGCGGCAGGAGCTGACTGCGTCATCTGTTCGATCGTCACACGCGCGCGCGAGCAAGGCCAGCAGGTTGTACCCCGAACGCCACCTCAACGCATCGGCGCGGCGCGCCAGGGTACCTAGAGGGTGATCCCCGATGTTGTAGCCGGATGATGAGCCAGACTATCGGTGACATGGACCAGTATCCGAACGGGCCGGGAGGCGTTGACGCCAACCGGCTGCGCGACGTGCAGAGCTGGCGCCGCAGCCGCTCGGACCGAGTGGTCGCCGGCGTCTGCGGAGGGGTTGGACGCGCACTGAACATCGACCCGGTGCTGATCCGCGTACTGATCGCGGTGCTGGTGTTCGCCGGCGGCGCGGGCATCCCGCTCTACATCGCGGCCTGGCTGCTGATGCCCGAGGAGGGCGCGGAGAAGTCGACCGCACAGGATCTGCTCGGCGAACGCGCCCGGCCGGACCACCCGTGGCTGTGGCCCGTCGTCGTCGGCGTCGCGATCTTCCTCGCGATCGGCATCTCCTCCTCGCTCAAGATCTGGCCGTTCTCGTTCCCCGGCCCGCTGATCGCGATCTTCTGCATCTGGTTCTTCGTGTTCCGTAAGAAGGGGCACCGCCACCGCGGCGCGGCCCCGCACGCCGATGCCCCGCCGATGCCCGGCCAGACACCGGCGCCGTACCCCGCCGCTCCGCAGGACATCCCCGCCGGCCGTGTCGCCGCCGATCCCCAGACGGGCCCGTCGTACCCCGCGGGTCCGGCGTCCTCGGCCACACAGCGTCCCCAGGACACCGTCACCTCGGGACCTGTGTGGACCGAGGACGACCCGCTCGGCCTCTACGTCGACGAGGAGCCGGCACCGGTACCGCGACCCGAGTCCGCTCCCCAGCGGCGCAACCGGCGTTGGGTGAAGCCCGTGGTCACCGCAGCGGCCGCGCTCGCGACGCTGATCGCCTGGGGGGCCGGCAGCGCGGCGCCGTTGGCGTTCGCGATCGGTCTCGGCACACTCGGCGTCGGCATGGTGATCGGCGCGTTCCTCGGCCGGACCCGCGGGCTCGTCCCGGTCGGGCTGCTGCTCGCCCTCGCGGTCGCGGCCACGTCGTTCTTCCCGACCGTCCCGGAGTTCGCGGACAAGTCCTTCGCACCGACCGGCCAGCTGACCAGCGCCACCGCGAACTACTCGGTCGGAGTCGGGTCGCTGGAGCTGGACCTGCGCAACGCGACGTTTGCGCCGAACACGACGGTGACCGCAAGCGGCGACGCCGCCGAGATCGTGGTCACGCTGCCGCCGGACGTCGACGTGACCGGCACGGCCACCGCCCGGACCGCCGGCGAGGTGACCGTGTTCGGGGAGAAGGCGGAAGGACACCGGGCCCAGCTGACCATCAACGACCTCGGCGAGGACGGGAAGGCCAGCCCGCAGAAGGTCACACTGGACCTGGACCTGCGGATCGGCAGCATCAGGGTGGAGCGCGGATGAGGAACCGTAAGCCGGACGTCGCCGGCATCATCGCGGGCACCGCACTGGCGGGTGGCGCGGCCATCTGGATCCTGTACGACCGGCAGGTCGTCACGAGCAACAATCTCGGCCTGTCCATCGCACTTCTTCTTGTCCTGTCAGGAATCCTGGGCCTCGCGGCCTCGGGGAAGAGCTGACCGCCCGTCCGCCCGACCGGTGCCGGAACACTGGCCATCGTCGGTTACCTGTGGGATAGGGTTAGACACGCGTCGCAACACCAGGCCGTGCGGTTGGGTGTTCGTACGTCACCCGAGGAGCCCGAGCGAGCAGGGTTCCACCGAGAGGCAGTAGGAGTTGTGATGGTGCGCGGCACCGTGAAGTGGTTCAACGCTGACAAGGGTTACGGCTTCATCGCCGTCGAGGGCCAGGACGACGTGTTCGTCCACTGGAGCAAGATCAGCATCGACGGCTACAAGACGCTCGACGACGGCCAGGCGGTCGAGTTCGAGGTCGTCGACGGTCCCAAGGGTCGCGAGGCGCACGAGGTCAAGCCCGTCTGATCCCCCAACGTCGTCCAAGGGCCTGGTCTGGTGACTCCAGACCGGGCCTTCTCTCATCGCGCGGCATCGCCTAATCCCCGCCGTTCATCGGGCCGTTGTGACCCGGCGTGTCGTCGTTCGTCGGGCCGTTGTGACCACCCTCGGTCTCCTAGGGATGGATCACCGTGATGCCAGTGGGGCTGGCGTCATCCATCGCGGCCAGCGCCGCGGGTACGTCCTCCAGCCCGATCACGCTGGTCACCAGTTCGGCGGGCCGGACCGCGCCGGTCTCGACCAGCGCGAGCATCTCCGGATACGCGTGCGCCGCCATACCGTGGCTGCCGAGCCACTGCAGCTCACGCCCGATCAGCGCAGACACGTCCATCCGGACCTCACCCGGTAACAGGCCGAGCTGCACATGCCGGCCGCGCGGACGCAGCGACTGGAGCGCCTGCTGTACGACGCTCGCCGCGCCGATCGCGTCCACGGTCA
>DASRHY010000359.1:0-12476 GCA_035650275.1 Kribbellaceae bacterium
ACCCGATCCGCACCGTGGCCAACTTGTCCACCTTGCGGGTCACGCCGCGGCGCATGCTCGCCCGCAGCGACGGCAACCCGCGCAGCACATCGCGCTCCACGGCCAGCCGTTCGTCGGGCACCGCTGCGATCTGTGAGTGCGGCGCGGCGTTGACCTGAGCACACCACGCCGCGGCGGCGGCGTTGGCCACCGCGAGGTCGCCGCCGAAGTCCTCGGCCGGCACGACCAGGTCCGACTTGGCGTAGCGCACGAGTGCCTCGACGGCACCCTTCGATTCGGGGTCCTTGGCCTCACAGAAATCGGGCCGGAACCCGTAGTGGGTCGCGAAACGGACGTAGCCGGCCCGGCCCGGCGCCGCGCGCCGCGGCCGGGCCTGGCGGATGCGTTCACTGATTTGATCTTTGAGAGGGTGCGGTCGACGGATGGCCGGATCACCGCGAAGCGGCTGCTGCCGATCGTGCGGGCGGCCGGCTACACCGGGTCGGCACGCACCTTGCGCCGCGCGGTCGCGGTGGCGAAGGCGCGGTGGAAGAAGGCGCGGCGGGTGTACCGGCCGTGGACACCGGAGCCGGGTCAGCACCTGCTCATCGACTACGGCACCGTCACCGGCGGCCCGAACCGGGGGTTGAAGGTCTTCACAGCGGTGCTGGCGTGGTCACGGTGGCGGTTCGTGCGGTTCACCCGCGACGAGTCGTTGGACACGACGCTGCGGCTGCTGGCCGAGTGCTTCGAGGCAGCCGGCGGCGTGCCCGCCGAGGTCCTCGCCGACCGGATGGGCTGCCTCAAGGGTGGGGTGGTGGCCAACGTCGTCGTGCCGACGGCGCTGCCCGTCCGCGCGGCGCTCCAGCACCCGCTTCACCGTCTTGTGTGTCGTGCCGCACAACGCCGCGGCAGCCCGCAGGCTCCCGGTCTCCTCATAGGCGTTGATGATGTCCAACTCTTCCCTCGCAGTCTTCAATAGAGGCAGTCCTTCGGGGTCCTGGTGATCGAATGGGTCGCAACCCCGATCTCAGGCCCCGAAGGACCCCCACGAACGGATCAACACACCCACTGCGAGGTGGGGACATTCACTGGCCACAGCTGGAGACTTTGGCATGGCCAGGGACAAACGGTGACGGGGCAGCAGGCGGGAAACGCGGCGAGCACGACCCGATCTGCCGGTCGCAGATCGGGGCGGTGGACTTGGCGCCGCAGGACCGCGACCTCGTGGCGCAGTATCAACAGTTCGACGTCCTTGGCGCCACCGTCACGGGCGAGCTGGGTCAGCATCTGCAGGATCTGCCGTAGCAGCAGGTACACCAGTGAAGCGCTCATGACCGAGATCATCGACCGTGCAACGGCCGGCTGCTCGCACAAAGCCGCACGTCACGGCCCTCGCCGATTTGCCGAGCCCCACAAGGTCATACGTGGTTCACGGCGGCCCGCCACGGCGAGCGCGATCCAGCACCTCTTCCTCGGACAGCGGCGTGCTCGGATGGAACGTCAGGCACAGGGGTACCCGCATCCTGCGGAACTCCGCGCCCTCGACCGCGGCGTAGAACTCGCCCAGCCCCAGCCGGCCGATGTCGGCCACGTCGCTCCCCTTCGCCCGGGCGATCTCACGGGCCGCGGTGATCTGCGCGGGGACGGTGAGCAGCCCGAACAGCTGCGTTGCCGAGTTGCCGGAGATCTGATTGTGCAGGCCCTTCGGAGCCTGCGTCGCGAAGACCAGTCCGAGCCCGTACTTGCGAGCCTGCGAAGCGAGCGCAAGGGTGCTCTGGGTACACGGCGTCAACCCACCCGACGGGGCGAACGTCTGGGCCTCGTCCATGACCAGCAACCCGCCAAGGGGCCGGTCGGCCGCCGGGTTGCGTTTGATCCACGCGAACAGCGCCAACTGGAGCTGGTTGACGAAGCCCTGCCGTGGCGCGCCATCCGGCAGCCCGATCAGGCTGATGACCGATACACGCGCCCGGCATCCGGGCTTCGGCGTGAGCAACAGCGCCGGATCGACCGGTGCGCCGTACCCGCCGAAGAGCCGGTCGTTCACCGTTGCTGCCCTCAACAGCTGGGCCATCTCGGCGCCGATCCGGCCCGCGCCATCGATCCGGCTGACGCCGTCGGGCAGGTCGCTCAACAGCTCGATGAAGGCGTCCAGGTCGCTGCCGCCGGTTCGGGCGTACATGGTGAGCGCCTCCCGGAGTACGGCCCGGCCCAGCTGGGCCTTGGCGGTGCGGCCATCCACCCTCGCCGCCGGAGCGAGCGCGGATACGGCGGCGGAGACCCCGGCATCGAAGGCGTCCTCATCATCGAGGATGTCGGCGAACGCGGGCAACGGCCTGAAGCTCAAGGGGCGCCCGCTGCGCAGCGGCGTCCACACCACGACATCGGTAGCCCGCAGATACTCGTCGGCCCGGGCCGCCTCCGCGTCGTCCCATGCGGCGGGCCGGGTCGGCCACGGGTCTCCCAGCCGGGCCAGGTCGTTGTTCGGATCGAGCACGATCGCGGATACACCGCGCAACGCGCACTCCTCCACGAGCCGCCGGATGAACACCGTCTTGCCGGATCCCGAGCCGGCGAATATCGCGGTGTGGCGGCGCAGGGCCTCCAGTTGAACCGTTACCGGTCCACCGCCGTCCAGCGCCGATCCCAACACGATCGGGCCGGCCACGACGTTCGCGGTCCCGGCTTGCATCGGCTTGGCGGCGTCGGCGAGAGCCTGAACGAGGAAGGAGATGGACTCGGTGGGGCGCCGGGAGAGGAACCACGGCTGCAGCGCCTCGTATCCGTGCTCGGCGATGAGGTCGCGAAGCGCGAAGAGTTGGGCGACATCGGACTCGGGAACCTTGAGTGTCTTCCCGCCCGCCAGCTCGAACGCGCCGATGACCTCCTGGGTGCGGGTGCCGGAGGACCAGGGTTCGTTGCGCAGGAGGTAGAGGCGCCGCTTCGACACGCCCCGGATAAGGCCGGCCGCGGTCATGGCGTTGCGGATCCGGTTGAGTGCGGCGATGTGATGTGGGGCGCTGATCGCCCGGAAGGCCCAGTGCGCCTCGTCCTCCGTGTCCGGGCCCAGACTCTTGCGTAGCCGCGCATGCAATGCGGGCTTGCCTCCGGGAGCCGGGTCGACCGCGAAGTGCTCGTCGTCCGATCCGCGCTCGGCGATCCAGGCGGTCAGCGCGGCCGCGATCAGCCCGGGTACCACGGTGTCCTCGTGAGCCTGGTCGAGCGCGGCGCGAGGCTCCGCGGCGGCGCGCAGCTCCTCGTACCTGGCATCGAGCTGGTTGAGCGTCGAGGGGGGCACGGTCGCCGGCTGTACCGGTGCGGGCCGCACCGGCACCTCGCCGGGGACGCGGATGAGGCTGGACAACTCGCGGGCCTCGTCGTTGGCCAGGCACGCGCGTACGTGCGCGTCGACCGTGCGCAGCAGCTCCCGTGGGGTGAACTGCCACGCGTCCTCGAAGGCGGCCGGGAGTACCGGCCAGGTGGGGTGCGGCGGCCGGAAGTCAGCCTCCCGGAACCGCGCGGCGAAGCGCTTCTCGATGATTTCCCGCCCCACGTCGGCGGTCGGGATCCGGCCGAGGGACACCGCATCTCGGAACCGGTCCTGCACGGTGTCCGTAGCCTGGGTCTGGATGACCTCCCAGGACAACGGCAGGCACGCCACGACGGTCAGGGTGCGCCGAGTGGTCTCCCGCAGGGACATGAGACCCCCGGCGATCTGCTCGATCAGGAGAGACTGCTGCCATTCCGCGCGGATCTCGCCTTCGGAGGACTTCGAGGCCTGGGCGATGACGAGATCGATCTGGTCCATCGCGATGAGCGATGGGCCGGTGAGCGCGAGGAGCCTCGAGATGTCCCGGACGATCTCCTGCGCCGACCGCTTGCCGCGCTTCATGCCCCAGCTCGAGCGGTCACCTCGCTCCTCCTCGTCGTTGGAGCACAGGAACTCGTACCCGATATCCTGATTGCGCGGCACCTCGGAGGCACGCAGTGCTAGCGCCCGGGCAGTGTCCTGGCACTCCAGACCCACCTGCGGGTTCGCCTTGCGGAGCAGGTCGATAAACGCGTCCATCGTGGACCGCGTCAGCTCGGCATCGCCGGTGATCGCTCGCCGGACGACTCGCGGCGCGGCGATGAGGTCGACGAGACGGCGCAGGAAGACCCTGAGTTGCGTCTCCTTTTCCTCGTTATACCGGGCCAGGCCGTCCAGTATGGACAGCGCGGTGCTCCGCCAGAACGCGCTGGTCTCGAGCAGGCTGATCAGGAAGAAATAGCCGCCCTGGGCCTGGACTTGTTCGCGGACCGCGCCGAGCAGATGGGTTTTGCCGGTACCCCGCTGTCCGAGCAGGGCGACACCGACCGGACTCGAGTCGATGACACTCTCCGCCTCGGCGACTCCGTCCATGATGAGCTGCACGATCTCGTTATGCAGTTCGGGGACGTGGAACTCCGGAGGCCGCCACACATCATCCGGGGTCGGTGCCCAGTTGAAGCGCAGCGCTTTCAGCGCCTTGCGTTCGGCGTCGTTCATCACGATCGGATGGACAGCAGGTGCACGTCCTGGTTGCCAAAGCTCAATGCCGCGGCGCGCTCTTCGTCGGTCAACACTTTTTGGTTGGATTCGGGAATGAAGTCGACGCCGGTTTCGCGGCTGAGCTCAAGCAGGGCCTTGTCGACGTCCGCCCGGTCCGCGGGGCCCAGCGCTTCGCGGACCTTGTCCAACATCACCCAGGCACCCGGCCGCCGCGTCACCGCGCCGTACGCCTTGCGGATACGGTCCCGCATGTCCTCCCTGTCCGCGACGGCCGACGCGGTCGTGGAGTCCCCCTCCGTTGGCGCACCGTCGAGCAGCTCCGGGAGATTCCGCGAGTTGTCAAGGTGGTCGTTGAACGCGGACACGAGCGCACGGAGGACCCGGTCGCCGGTCCCCGGGCGGTCGGGTGGCGGAAGCTTAGCCTCCGCCCTGAGCCGCGCCCGCCCGGCGCTGGTCAGCTTGATGGCCCGGATCGGTCCATTTTTCCGCTCCTGTACCACCTCGATCAGTTTCGCGGCGCGCAGCTTTTCCCGGGCGTCTTTCGGCAGGTCGACCTTAAGAACGTTCGTAAAGTATGTATTCGGCACCCCGCTGGATGGCTGCGTCCAGAGCGCCGCCAGGGCGGAGAACTGAATATTCGTGATCTTCACATCAGTCATGCCGGTGTTCCTCCGTCGTACGACGCACCAAACCTGAGCATGATCGGCGCTCGGTCACACGCGGCCGAGCTGAGCCGGCAGGATGGCCCGATTCTGCCGAGAGCCCACTCGCTGAGCAAGGTCCGGGAATCTATTTCAAATATCCGACAGTCGGAGGGGCTATCGATCTTTTCTGCGCCTGGATACGACCGGTATTGGAACGCGTGTACGGCCACCGGCGGATCGATCTCACCGAAGCGCGTATTGCCTGCCTGTTGGGGGCTCGACGAGTATGACGTGCGGATGGAGGTGTGGCCGTGCCGGAAATCGTGCGATACCGGGTCGACGACGATACGGTGGCGCAGTTCGAGATCGAACCGGTACCGGGTTTCCATCCGGCCGGCGCGGGATCGGTCGCGGGCCGAGTACGGGAATCGGCGGATGCCGCGATCGAAGCGGCCCGGGTTCTGCTGGACCGGGTAAAGGAGATCGCACCGGACGAGGTGCACGTGAGGTTCGGTGTCAAGGTCACCGGTACCGCTGACTGGATCATCGCCCGCGCGTCCACCGAAGGCAATTTCGAGATCACGCTGACCTGGCAGCCGGGCATACCGACTCCTGCTGGTGAGAACGACGACTGACGGGGTGAGTGCGCCGTGCCGACCCCGCCCCACGACCCTTGGACCGTCGCCATCTACCGGAGTTCGCAGCAGAGCCCGGTCGGCACCGGTGTGGTGGTGGACCACAAGCTTGTCCTCACTTGCACGCACGTCGTGTCGGAGAACGGCGCGATCTGCACGGACGTCTCCGTAGGCTTTCCGAAGGCTCCCGGTCTTTCCTGGAACGAACGCCGCCAGGTTCAGCACTGCGTCCTCAACGGCATGCCGGACCAGCACATCGACCTGGCCTTGCTGGAGTTGGCCAGCCCGGTGCCGGGTGCGGTCACGCCGGCACGGCTGCGGTGCCTGCCACCGGAAGACCTGCGCGGCGGGACATGGTGGTGCTTCGGCTTCCCGCACGGCGCGGCGGCCGGGAGCACCGCCTCCGGTGAGGTGAGTGACGCGCTGGCGCACGGCCAGATATACCTTGAGGGCACATCGAAGTCCGGGCTGACACAGGGTTTCAGCGGGGGTCCACTGTGGTCGTTTGAGTACCAGGCCGTCGTCGGCATCGTAGTCTCCGCTGGCGCCGGCGGTGCCGCGGCGGGGGATGGGCACGCGCTGACGCTGTACCATGCGGACCTGCTGATGCCGGAGATGAAACTGTCCACTCTGGCCGGATGGCGGGTTGAGGCGGCGGACGAGTCCGCGCTGGCCGCGTGGGGATGGGCGCTGGCGGGGGATCCGGAGGCCGGCCGGCACTGGCTGCCGCGCGCCCGAGGTGTCGCCGTGGACTCCGAGCGCGGAGCTCGGTTCCGGGGCCGCACCGCCGCCCTGCGGCGGCTGGTTGAGTGGCTGGACCAGCCGGTAGCGTCGGGCCGGCCACTGGTTGTCACCGGCTCACCCGGCGTCGGCAAGTCGGCGGTACTCGGCCGGATTGTCACCACGGCCGACCCCGACATCCAGAAGGCGCTGCCAGCCGGCGACGACGCGGTGCGGGCCACCGTCGGATCCGTGGCGTGTGCGGTACATGTCAAGGGGAAGAGCGCGCAGGAGGTGGCGGTCGAGATCGCCCGCGCGGCCGGAGTCGCGCTGCCGCGGGCGCCAGCCGACATCGTGTCGGCGCTGCGCGAGCGCCTAACCGGGCGGCAGCGTCGGTTCAACCTGATCGTCGACGCGCTGGACGAGGCCGTGACCGCGGCACAGGCGCGGGTGCTCATCAATGACGTGATCCGGCCGCTGGCCCAGGACGGTGCCTCGACGGGGATACAGGTCGCGGTGGGAACCCGGCGCGCGGACAGTGACGGCGGCCTGTTGGCCGAGTTCGGTTCGGACGTGGACCTCGTCGACCTGGACGACAAGCGGTACTTCGCGGAGTCGGATCTCGCCGCTTACGCGTTAGCAACGTTGCAACTGCTGGGGGCCGAGCGCCCGGGCAACCCGTACGCGGACACCACCCGGGCCACCCCCGTCGCGGCGCGGATCGCCCGCCTCGCCAGCGGCAACTTCCTCGTTGCCGGCTTGATCGCCCGCGCACGCGGGCTGCGCGACATCGTCCCCATCAATCCGGACAAGGTGGCCTTCACCGGTACCGTCGCCGACGCGCTGGACACCTACCTCGCCGGTTTGCCGCCGGCAGGACAGACGTCCGCGCGGCTGGCGTTGACGGCGCTGGCGTACGCCAACACGCCCGGCCTACCGGTGACGCTGTGGTGCTCCGCGGTGCGGGCACTGGGAGGCACAGTGACCGATGGAGAACTGTCCACCTTCGCCCGCACCTCGGCGGCCAACTTCCTGATCGAGAGGGGCAGCCAAGAGATCCCGGTCTACCGGCTGTTCCACCAGGCACTCAACGACGCGCTTCTGGACGGTCAACGGTCCACTGTGGATGAGGAGCGCCTGGTACGCGCGTGGATCGCGCAGGGGCGGGAGATGGGCTGGGCGAACGTCCCCGAGTATCTCCGCCGATCGCTGCCCGCGCACGCCGCGCGTACCGGCCTGGTGGATGAGCTCCTGTGCGATGACGGGTACCTCTTGTACGGACACCTGCGTCGCCTGATGCCGGCCGCCGAATGGGCTCGTACCGAGCAGGGCTGGGCCCGAGCCCAGTTGCTGCAGCGCACTCCGCTCGCACTCGGCGCCAGCGCCGGCGATCGGGCGGCGATGTTCTCCGTGGTGGACCGGCTGGACCGGCTCGACACCGGGCTCGATCCGGGCGCGGACGCTCCGTACCGCGCGCGGTGGGCGTGCACTCCACCACGCCTCGAACGCACCGTCCTGGAAGGACACTCGGACGCGGTGTACGACGTTTGCGCCGTGCCCGTGGACGGGCGCAGCCTGTTGGCCTCTGCCGGGGAGGACGGCACGGTGCGCCTGTGGGACCCGTTGACCAACCAGACCGAGCGCGTACTGAGCTGCCACGACGCCTGCATCCACAGCGTGTACGCGGTCCGCTCGGGATCGACGCACCTGCTCGCCACGGCCAGCCACGACAAAACCGTCGGGCTGTGGGATCCGCGTACCGGCCGCCGCGTGCACCACCTCACCGGACACACCGACTGGGTCCGCAACCTCTGTGTGGTACCGCTGCTGGATGGTCGGGAGCTCCTGGCGTCGGCCAGTGACGACCGCACGGTACGGCTGTGGGACCCCGTGGACGGATCCCTGGTGCGCACCTTGTCCGGCCACGCGGGTTGGGTGACCGCGGTCTGCCACGTGCCGGCCGGACCGCACGGCTTGGTCGCGTCGACCGGCTTTGACGGCACCATACGGATCTGGGATCCCGTGACCGGTACACGGACACAGGTTCTGACCGGGCACGTCGGCTGGGTGACGACGCTGACGAAGGTACCGGGGCAGGCGAGAGCGTTGATCGCGTCCGCGGGATACGACGGCACGGTGCGGGTGTGGGATCCCGCCAGCGGCGCGCAGCTGTGGATATGCGACACGCGGGCGGGAGCATTGACCGACCTGTGCACGCTCCACTTCGACGGGGCCGTTTTGCTCGTGGCGGCCGGTGAGGATGGCGTCATCCGCCTGTGGGAAGCGCCCACCGGTAAGGCACACCGGGAGCTCCGTGGCTATGTCAGCTGGATCCGGGCCATCTGCGAACTGCGGGTCGGCGGCGGCCGGCATCTGCTCGCGACGGCTGGCGACGACGGTACGGTCCGGCTGTGGGACCCCTCCACCGGCGAGGTGCGAAGCGACGACGACCGGCTCGGTGCGGTCGCGGCGGTGTGCGGGGTGCCAGGTGCGGCCGGAGCGTCGGTCGCGTCGGCCGGTACCGACGGCAGGGTACTGCTGTGGGATCCGGTCACCGGTGAGCGACTCGGTGACATGGAGGAGTACGCACCGCTCAATGACATCTGCGCGGTGGTGGACGCGGAGTATCGGCTGTTGGCGACTGCGGGCGACGACAACACCGTCCAGCTGTGGGATATCGGGGAGCGTGACCCGTACCGGACGATGCGGGACCACCACGAGCGGGTCAACGCTGTGTGTGCCCTGGTTGTCGAGCACCATATGGTCGTCGCCTCCGGGTCCGAGGACGCAGTCGTGCGTCTGTGGAATGTCTCGCGTGGTGAGACCGAGAAGGTGCTGCTCGGTCACCACGACTGGGTGACCGCCCTGTGCACCGCGGAGGTCGATGGCCGGCAGCTTCTCGCCTCGGCCGACAAGAGCGGCATGCTCCGGCTGTGGGACCCGGAGGCGGCGCTGCTCTGGGAGCAGCACGGGCATCCCGACGGCATCAACGCGCTCTGCTCCATCCGGTTGGGGCGCCGGGACGTCCTGGTGTCGGCTGGAGAAGACCGGCAGGTCCGGCTGTGGGAGCCGCGCGACGGGAAGCCGATCGCCAACCTGAGTGGACACTCGGCCGCGGTAACCGGGATATGCCCGGTGGTGTGGCGGGACCGGACCCTGCTGGCCTCGACCAGCCTCGACCGTACGGCCCGCATCTGGGACCCGGCGACCGCGCGGACGATCCAATCGATACCTACCTACCACCGGGCGCTTGCCTGCGAATACGTCGCGGACACGCTGATCGTCGGCTTGGACCACGGCCTGCTGGCGCTGGTGCTCTGAACGGACGGGTTGCTCCCGCACGGTGCTCGCTTCGAGCGGGGAGCCCGCCGACGAGCTGCTTCGTCGATTGGCCGCGATCCCCCAGGGCAAAGCCGGCTGGTCAGCGTTCGAGCAACTCGCCGAGGACCGCCTGTGGGCAAGTTGATTCCGAACCCTGATGCGCCCGGTGGACAGTCCGTCTCGCCCGCTGCTTCCCTTGGAGCCGCGGGCGTACTCGCGTGCACCGAGCACGATCAGCCGGCCCGCCGACGTAAGGCTGCAACCGTGACAGCCGGCCTCGCGCTGAGCTGCTGAAATGCGGTTCGGAGTTCTGCCGCATCGGGTCCACCGTGTGGCTTCGATTTCTGGAGTCGACATCACCAATGCTTATCGCTAAGGCAGGTGCCACCGACCCACGATTTCCACCGTGTCCGCTGCCGGAGCCGCGTTCCCATGTTTGACGGGACCCGCCAGGGCTTCGAACCTGCGCCCGGGGTCGGCCGGCCTGGGAGTCCCCGGGAGCCCGGGGGAGTGGGCCCTCGATCTGGGACATGCGATGACTATCCATCTAGGACAGCGGGATGACGCCCGATAGTTGTGGTCCGCGTTGGGTTTTGGTTCGTGTTGCCCTCGGACACGTTAACCCCCACGATGATCGTTCATGTTCGGCTGTTGGGCGTCGTGGGTGGGGGAGTAGCGCGGGTCCGGGTTCTGCGGCTGTTTCGATCTGGCAGGTGCCGGCGTCGCAGATGACGATCATGTCGTGATCTCGCAGGTACTCCGGTACGTCGTGCTTGTCGATGTCATGGAGCTGGTTAGCGATCCGGGCCAGGGTGTGGTCTTCCCTGAGGTATAGGTTGCCGGGGCGGTCGGACGGAGCGGGCTTGGCGCTGGTGTGGCCGTGCCGGCACCGGTATCAGGGCCGACCGTGCAGCCAATGGGCATCCATCCGCCGGCCGCAGAGGCGGCAGGTGAGCAGTCCGACGAGCAGGTGGGTGCGGGCGCTGCCGTCTTCGGGTCTTGGCACGGCGGTGACCTTCTGGGCGGCGATGAAGTCGGCTTCGCTGACCAGCGGGGTGTGCGCGACCTTGGTCGAGATGACCCACTGGCCGGTGGGGTTCCACCGCCGTACCTCGTCGTGGCCGAGCTGAGCATCGGCGGGGTCGCGCGCGTCGTGGTCGGTGCGTTGCCGGTTCCAGACCTGCCGGCCGGTGTAGCGCGGGTTGGAAAGGATCGCCGCCACGGTGCGCAGCGTCCAGACCCGGCCGTGGCGGTGTCGGTTGCGGTCCGGGTCGGCGGCCGACGGGCAGAGCACGCCGTGTTCGTTGAGAGTGCGGGCGATGCTTGGCGGTGCTGTGTCCAGCGAGGCGTTGGGCGAACATCCACGTCACGTGCGGGGCCGTGGTCGGGTCTGGCTCCAAACGGTGCAGCCGTCGTCCCCATGCGGCGTGCATCCGGTTAGGGTGTGGTCCGTCGTCGACCAGCCGGTAGCCGTACGGCGGTCGGCCACCGAGGTGCCGGCCTTGCAGTTCGGTCTGGGCCCGCATGGCGGCCAAGGTGCGGAAGCGGGACCGGGCAACCTCACGCTAAGCCTGGCTGCCCAGCACGGTAAGGACCGCTTGGTGGATCGGGTTAGCCGAGTCGACCGGACCCTCGAGCTCCGGCAGCCACAGCTGCACGCCGTGACGCGACAGCAGCGGGATCAGTAGGGCGAGCTGGCTGCCGTGGAAGGCACGCTCGTACTCGCCGACCACGATCGCGTCGAAACCACGCTGCGGGTGGGCAACCGCAGCCAGTAGCGCGGCGGCCTGCGGCCGGTCGACCCACGCCCGGCGGCGGGAGTGGCCGATGTCGAAGAATTCGGCCACGACTGCGCCGTGCCCGGCGACCAGCTCGGCGGCGCAGTCGTACTGCCAGCGCCGCGACGAGACTGGATCTTGGAAGTCCTCGGTCGACACCCGGCCGTAGAACGCGAACCGAAGCCCGCCGGTAGCCCGCGCGACGCGGCGCCGGCCCCGTGGCCGGGGCGCCGTTCGTTGCCGCTGCATCACTCAGCCGGCCAGCAAGTCCTCACCTGCTACCTCAACGTGCCTGGAGTCATACCCTCCGACCTCCCTCCAAGGAACCGCGCTGCTGGAGATTGATGACGCGGTTCGTATGGCCAACGCTGGTGGAGGGTCGAAGGCTCATCTACGGGTCCGCCGTTCCGATGCTTCGTCGACGACACGCCGAAGGTTGTCGGTTCGAGTCATTACCGTTCGAACCGCAGGAAGCGTGCAGACGGGAGGTGTGCGTGGACGCGCTGTTCGACGGTCAGGAAGCTCGGCTGCGCCCGCGCTGGCCGTGATGTGTCGGCTCTCGGTATTCGACCGCACTTTCCCTGCCATGTTGCGGTGCTGGTGCGACCGCACCCGATCACCGGTTAACCGAAGCCTCCGGTTCGGTCGGAGCATCCAACCCGTTGGTGTTCATTGCCGTGGATGCCTTGGCACAGCGCTCCTTTCGCCAGTCCGTGGTGAGGTGAGCGGCGAAACGGACCAGACGGCAGCCGGTTACCAGGTTTGTTCGCGTGGTTCGGTGCCGCGGCCGGTCTCGGTCACATTGAGCTTGCTGCGTATCGGTCCGCTTCGGGAGTCCCGAGTTCGGCGTACATGTCGTGGGCCG
>DASRHY010000360.1:0-6007 GCA_035650275.1 Kribbellaceae bacterium
CCGCCTCGCTACGGTCCAACGCTTCGTCAACACGCGGGTGCACGATTTCGGCATTGACCGGCTGGGCACAGCCGCCAAGGCGCGGGTCTGGTTGCGCTCCACTGGTCTGCTCGCTCCCGAGGCACCGCTGGATGAGGCCGAAGCGGCCCGCCTCCGCCGAGTCCGTGAGGGCCTACGAGCTCTGGCGGTGGCGAACCGCGAGGGCGACCTCGACCCATCCGCGCCGGCCGAGCTCGCTCGCGAGGGGGAGACGGCCATCGTGCGAGTTCGTCTCGGCGACGACGCGGCCACCTCCCTGGCGCCAGCGAGCAGTGGCTCTGACGCCGCCGTGGCCACGCTGCTGGTCATCGTTCACGAAGCCCAGCTCACCGGGACGTGGCCGCGGCTCAAGGCGTGCCGCCACTGCACCTATGCGTTCTTCGATCGCTCCAAGAACCGGTCGGCGGCATGGTGCGCCATGTCGATCTGCGGCAATCGCACCAAGAACCGGGCATACCGACAACGCCGCCGCCCCGGATGACGACGACCCTCGTCCCCAGAGCGTTGGTGTTGGCCTGCTTCTCGCTCGGGGGTGTTGACCGCTGGATACCTCTGGGGCGAGCAGGACGTCAGGTCAGGCCCCACTCGTCGATAAGGCGGAGCCGGGCATCGTGGCCGGTGCCGTCTTCGTCGAATCCGACGACCTGCGCGAGGAGCTCGAGCTGCTCCGGACCCGAGGCGTCGCGTTCGTCGACCCGAGCCCGTGGACTACCCCGTCGGCGCCCACATGACGACGCTGGGCCCGGACGGTAACCGCATCGAGCTCCGTCAGTGGCCCCAAGCCGAGGCGACGGCTGGCCACGAATGGCGGAACCCCGACGTCTGCCGCGTTGCGAAGGGAAGATCGTCGAGATCGACGTCGGCGAGATGCTCTTGGGATCGCAGCTACGTGCGCGATGGCGCTGCTGTCGGCGCGGGGGTCTGCCGTCCGAGGCGGCCGAAGTGCTGGCGATACAGCTCCGGGGTTGCGCCACACGCGGCGCCCGAAGGCCCGGTGCAGGGTCTCGGCGTGGCGATGCCGAGCCGCCGGGCGATGCTGCCGACAGTGGGGTCGGTCGTTTCGAGAGGAGGCGGCGCGCTGCGCCGACGCGGAGTTGGCACGCGGTCGACTCCAACACCGAAAACCGCCTCTGACCTGGTCGGGTGGGGGAGATTTGAACTCCCGACCTCTGCGTCCCGAACGGGCCAGCGAGCGAACTACCAGGTCATCAGGGTCCGCATTCGTGCCGCGTGCCGCCTCTTCGAACGCATCTCACCGTTTCAACTTTGGCAGGATGTTGGCAGGCATGGTCGGCTCGGCCGAGCCACTATGCGCGTCTCCGCTCGCTGCCCGGCCGCCAGTCCCCGAGTTCATGTCGCTGGCGTATAAGCCCAATGTCTTGGGACACATTGCCACCCGACCGGGTGGCTTGGGAACGGTCGGCTGACCCGGCCCTCGCTCCGATGCCCATGGCATGGTGCCGTCTACGACGTTCCCCACCCCCGACGTACTGGATGGCCGGCTAGCGGACCATGACTCCACGACGCTCGTCAGCGATCTCCCTGGTCAGCTGTCGACAGCCTCTCGGACCCATCGCTGGAAGGCCGCCACGCCGGCTTCGTGCCTGGGGCTGAGCCAGCCGGTGTCGTAGGTGCCGCCTTCGAGGTTGCGCTGAACGGACTCACAGATGGCGATGTCCTCGGCGGTGATCTCGGACGACGCGCGGATCACGGCGTCGTTGGCCTCGCGGTCGTCGGGCTGGCGGAAGGAGTACGAGTAGCGGAGCCGTGTCCGGCTCGGCGCCACCGGGTCGTAGCGCTCGACGTTCATGGCGTCGGGATAGAGGTTCAACGCCAGGTTGGGCCAGCGCCACAGCCAGCGGCCACTGCTCACAGCACCGTCGCGGGCCGGGGCCGAGTGCCGCACCCAGCGGTGGCGCTCGTCGACATCGACGACGTAGCGCTTGACGTCGATCTCCTTGCTCAGCCCCGGGTGCACGAGGGGGATGTGGTAGCCCTCCAGATAGTTGTCGGCATAGGTCTTCCAGTTGCAGGCCAGGTCGTGCTGGGCCTCGTGCGTCGGCACCAGCTCTTCGATCGGGTAGGGCTCGCACTCGTCGGCGAAGGTCCCGAGCGCCTCGATCAGCGGCGGGGCGGCGCGATCGAGACCGAGGTTGACGAAGACCAGGCCACGCCACTCGTCGACCGAGGCGCCGGGGAGCCGCACCTCCTCGGGGTCGAAGCCCTCGGCTGCGCCGAAGTCACGCGCCGAACGGAGCCGACCGTCGAGACCGTAGGCCCAGCCGTGATACCGGCACACCAGGCTCGGCACCCGCCCGCGACCGGGATGGACGAGAGGCCCGGCCCGGTGCCGGCAGACGTTGTGGTGGGCCCGCAGCTCGCCGTCGTCGTCGACCACGACCACCAGGCACCACCCGGCGAGATCACACGCGAGGTAGTCGCCCGGCTCCGACAACCCCCGCCGGTGGCCGACGAACAACCACTCCCGTCCGAACACGGCCCGCCGCTCCTGCTCCCAGACCGACGAGTCGAAGTACCACGACGCCGGCAATGTGAGCTCGGCCATCAGAGTCGACCGGCTTCGATGATCCGCTTGAGGAAGATGCGCGTACGGTCGTTCCGGGGGTCGCCGAAGATCTGATCGGGCGGGCCTTCCTCGCAGATGACGCCCTCGTCGAGGAAGCACACCTTCGAGGACACCTCGCGGGCGAAGCTCATCTCGTGGGTGGCAAGCAGCATCGTCATGCCCTCGTCCGCGAGCTCGCGCACGATGTTCAGCACCTCCGACACCAGCTCGGGGTCGAGCGCGGAGGTGATCTCGTCGAGCAGCAGTAGCCGCGGGTGCATGGCGAGGGCCCGTACGATGGCCACGCGCTGCTGCTGACCGCCCGAAAGCCGGTCGGGGTAATCGCGGGCCTTGGCGTCGAGGCCGATGCGCGCCAGCAATGTGAGGGCCCGGTCGTCGGCCTGCTTGCGCGTGAGACCGAGCACCTTGCGGGGGGCCAGGGTGACGTTCTGGAGCACGGTCATGTGCGGGAACAGGTTGAAGCTCTGGAAGACGATGCCGACCTCCTGCCGCAACCCGTCCAGGTCGACCCCCCGTCCCGACGCCTGCTCGCCGTCGATCCGGATTGTGCCCCCGTCGATCTCCTCGAGGGCGTTGATGCAACGGAGGAGCGTCGACTTGCCGCAGCCCGACGGCCCGATGAGACAGACGACGTCGTGCTCGTCCACGTGGAGGTCGACGCCGCGCAGCACGTGGTTCGCCCCGAACTGCTTGTACACGCCGTCGAGCTCCAGGAACGCCACGGCTCAGCCTCCCGCTCGGGCCCGAGCCTGGCGGGCCACGAGCCAGTCGGTGAAGCGTGCGAGCGGAATGGTGACCAGCACGAACGCGACGCCGGCGGCCAGGTTCGGCGAGAGGTTGAACAGTTTGTTGGACGTCAGCCGGGCCCGGTTGAGGACCTCGAGCAGACCGATGACGCTCAACAGCGCGGTGTCCTTCTGCAGGCCGATGAAGTCGTTGAGCAACGGCGGGATGATCCGGCGCACCGCTTGGGGCGTGATGACGTAGCGCATGGTCTGGCCGTACGAGAGGCCGAGTGAGCGGGCCGCTGCGGTCTGGCTCCAGTGGATGCTCTCGAGGCCGGCCCGGTAGACCTCCGCCACGTAAGCGCCGTAGACGAGAGCTAGCGCGGTCGTGGACAGCCAGAAGAGCTTGGTCCCGCCCTGGAGCTGATCGAACGGCGGAACGTCGCCGGCCTGGAAGCCGAGCACGATGAGATAGATGGTGATGATGGCGGGGAAGCCCCGGAGCAGGTCGATGTAGGCGACAGCCAGGAACCGGACAGGCCTTCCCGCCTTGCCGGGGAAGATGCGCGCCAAGGCCAGGACCAGCCCCCAGACGAGCACCAGCGCCTCGGCGACGACGAACACCTTGATGTTCAGCCAGAAGCCCTTCCACAGGAAGGGTAGGAACTCGTCGATGGCGTCCCAGTTGAGGTACTGGTCTCGCACCGCCCCGTCGTTGGCCGACAGGAAGAAGGCGAAGAAAGCGACCACCAGGGCGGTGACGCTGAGCCCGGCCACGTACCACTGCCAGTCCTTGGCCGCGGCGCCCGAGGCGCGGGCGGCCACCCGGTCCTCGGGGATGAGTCGGGCGGCCCGCACCGACCGGGCCACGGCCATAGAGCCGCAGGCCGCCAGCACGACGGTGACGGTCGCCGCCAGCGCGGTGAGACCGATCGCCCAGACCGTGCGGGCAGTCCCCGCCACCCCGAGCGAGTCGTAGAAGCGATCGAGGGCGACGGCGGTCACGGCAGCAACGGCCAGTCCGGCCAGCAGCGAGGCGATCGACAGCCCGAGGTGTGTCCTGATGCGGTGGACACGCTGGATCGGGGGGACGGCCGTTTCGACGATCCCGCCGGCGAGGGCCATGGCGCTACGGGGTGAGGACGGGAATGGCACTGGGGTCGCCACCCAGCCATTCCTCGGCGAACTTGCTCAGCGAGCCGTCGTCCTTCAGCTCGGTGAGGATGGCGTTGATTGCGTCGGCGTTCTCCGAACCCTTGGGCAGGATGCCGCCGTACTCCTCGCCGGTCTTGAACTGGGCGACGACCTCCTGGGCGCCGCCCGACTCGGCGGCCTGCGCGAGCACGATGGCAGTGTCCATCATGAACGCGTCGACCTGCCCCGCCTCGAGGGCGGCGAACCCGGCTGACAGGTCCTGGAACACCTGCGGCTCCTGATCCGGCTTCAAGGTCTCGGTGACGTAGTCGGCCCCGGTCGTGCCGCTCTGCACGCCCCACTGCAACGCCTTGGCGTCCTCGACGGTCTCGACCTGGGTGCCTGCCTTCACAAGGACCCCCTGGTCGGACTCGAAGTAGGGCTCGGTGAAGTCGACGACCTGCTTGCGCTCGTCGGTGATCGTCACCTGGGACAGGGCGACGTCGAAGTCGCCGACCTGCCCGGCGACGAGCTGGTCGAAGCTGACGTTGACCACGTCGAGCTTGCTAAGGTTCAACCCCTTCTGCAGGGCGAGGGCGATCTCGTACTCGTAGCCACCGGTGATGTCGGACGGGTCGTCGCCGTTCCAGAAACCTGGTCCGGGCAGGCTGGTCACCACCGTGAGGGTGTCCTCAGTCACCGGTGTGAACGCCGCCCCACCTCCGGACGGTGCGGTGGTCTGGGTGGTCTCGGCCTCGTCGTCGTCACCACATGCGGCGAGACCAGCCACCAGAGTTACGGACAGCAACACGGCACCGAATCCGCGAAAGCCCACGTGGACCTCCCAGGTGATACACCCGAAGCCGGGCAGCGAGAGCATAGACCCGTCGGGCGCTTGCGTTGCCTGAATCGCCGACCAGGACGAGGGGTTCCCTGCCGACCCTTGATTAGCTGGATGGTCCGTGCCACGGTCGTGGAAGGGAAAGTGCACGAACAGGGGGCGCGTCATGCGACATCGTCCTGTCCTCGTGGTCACGGCCAGCCTCGCGATCGGGCTCGCCACGGTTGCACCGGCATCGGCCCGCCCTCTCCCGCAAGGCCCGCTGGTCCAGGTCTCGGGCACGAGCGCGTTCCTGGGCTGCACGGCCGACGGGGTTGCCGACCAGTCGGGAACGGTGTACCTCAACAGCGAGGTGGAACCGTGGATCGACGTCAACCCGACGGATCCCGACAACATCGCCGGCATCTGGCAGCAGGACCGCTGGTCCAACGGCGGCGCCCGGGGTCTCGTGGCGGGCGTCAGCCTCAACGGCGGAACGAGCTGGCAGCAGGTTGTGATCCCTGACATCACGTTGTGCTCGGGCGCGGCCGCGGGCGACACAGGCGACTACCAGCGGGCAACCGACCCGTGGCTCTCATTCAGCCCTGACGGGACGCTGCACCAGTTGGCCCTGTCGTTCAACGACGTCGCGCCGCCCTTCGAGCCGAAGGACTTCGACCACGCCCTGCTGGCGAGCCGATC
>DASRHY010000361.1:0-3895 GCA_035650275.1 Kribbellaceae bacterium
CGATCGGATAGCCGCCGACGATCAGCGTCGTGAACGACTCGGACACCCGGGTGACCTCGACGACGGAGCCGAGCGCCCGTGCCCTGTTCTCCAATGTCGCCAGCGTCGATCCGCTGGCCTTCGGGCCGATCTGCACCTCGATCCGGTTAGCGGCCACGTCGATGCCGGCCGAGGCGTCGGTCGGCAGCATCGCGGCGAGCTGGGCTTGGATCGATTCCAACGTGGCGGTGTTGTGCGCGACGACCTTGGCGACGGCGCCGGCCTGGCGCACCTTTGCCGTCGCCTGTTGGTCGGTCACATTGACCACGACCGCGTCGTTCTGCTGGTCGAGCCAGAAGCCGGCCGAGCTGGCGCCCAGTTGCTCCACCAACCGCTCGCCCAGCTCGACCCGTGCCTGTTGCGAGGCCAGCCGCTGCACGCCTTGCGCCGTGCTCAGCGTGGTTCCCGCGGTCATCGCCGCGGCCGCCTTGTCGGCGACCACCTGGTTGAAGCCTTCCGGAGCGTTCGGGCCTGCCAGTACGGAAGGGACCCCGATCAGGAGTGCCGCAGCAGCTGTAAGGGCCGCGGTCAGTGCTGCGCGGACGATCCGCCCACGCAGCCCAATGTTTTTACTCATCGACTCTCCGCATCCTTATTTGATAGCCGATATGGTCCGCGTTGCGGAACGTGCGAAAACGCGCGGCTGTCGCGCAGTTTGGTGATGTCAATGAGGCACCAGCACAGGCGTCGTGTGGGCATCCTTCACGTTGCCCATCTAACGAGCCGGTCTAATTGACGGCAGACTTTGATCAGTAGGGTGAGCCCGCAGTCACAGCAATACTCACCAATTGGTGTGACGCGCTGTCGGAGGGCGATGTCGGTGAGCTCGTCCAGACCGTCGAAGATTACGACGGCCCGGCCGTTCATGAGAAGATACTCGACCGTATCGGCGTTGAGATCGACGTTATACGGGTCCTTACCGACCGCGACCAGGTGCTCGATCACGGTTCGCTCGCCGGCCTCAAGGGCCGCCGAGAAATGACGAAGCATAACGAGAACGGCACGATCATGCCCGCCGGGTCAGCGGCGAGGTCAGAGGCCAGCTTCTCGGTGAGCGTCGATTTACCCGCACCCGGATCGCCGAGGATCACGTGACGCGGCCCCGGCGCGGCCAACTCGTGGACCTCGACGGTCGCGTCCTCCCGCGCTTCAACGTGCAGCGATGGCGCCACGTACAACCGATCCCACGGCACGCTGCGCACCTTGCCGTTGTGCTGCATCCGTATCTCACCGTGCAGGCGCGCTACCGACCGCAAGCCGCCCGGCGAAGAGTTATCCGAGGCGCGGAAGGCGTACAACCGCTCGGTCAACCGCATCCGCGCCGCCGCCGAACGCGGCGCCCACCTGACGAACTGGAAGGTTCTCAAGACCGGCTACCGCGGCCGGCTCACCGAGTTCCCCGACCTGCTACGCACCGTCACCAGGCTGGAGATCTATCGGGTATGGGGATGACCACTTTGAATAGCGTTCTTGGAGTGTGGCTGTCTCGTCGGTTATCTGTCGCAACTATCGCCCGTGCCGGGCGTGTCTGTTTGGATGGAAGTTTCAGCAGCCGTCGTGTGGCCGCTTTCTTGATCCCGAAGGGAGAAACTGCGGTGGGACGTATAATTCGGCGCCGGTTATTGACCATTTCAGTCGCGGTGTTTTCAGGGTTGTTCCCGACGATGACGGCGGTCGCCGGCGCGGCGCCGTTGCCGCAGATTCAGATGATCGATCTGGGGACGTTGGGAGGTCCGTCCGGCTATAGCGCGGCGTCTGCGGTCAACGACCGCGGTGAGGTGATCGGTGTCAGCACGGTCGGCGTCGACGACGGGGCGGTGTTCTTGTGGCGGGATGGGCAGATGATCGACCTGGGGGTGCGCGGCAACCCGGTCGACATCCGGGCCAGCGACATCAATTCTCACGGGCAGGTGGTCGGCTGCGCCGCATCCGTCGGCGGGTTCCGTTGGGACAACGGTGTCCTCACCGACCTGGGTGAGATGGCGTGTGCGGTCGCGGTCAACGGACCGGGCCAGATCGTGGGGATTTCCCGGCCATTCGAGCGGCCACCACGCATGGTCCGATGGGACAACGGCGTATTAGTCGAGGGACCGGAGCAAGCGGTGTTTGCGCAGCCGGTGGATATCAACGACCGCGGCGAGATCGTCGGTACCACCGGGCTGTACGGTCCCGGCGGACCGATCGTTGGTTTCCGCTGGTCCGGTGACACGTTCACGGTCTTGGGCAGCGTCGAGTGGGGCTCCTCGCTGACCCCTGCCGGGATCAACAACAGCGGCCAGATCTGCGGCTCCGTCGGAGTCGATGACGGCACCCGGCTCCACGCCGTCATCTGGCACAACGGAGTAATCACCGACATCACCCCCGCCGCCAGCTTCGCCTACGCTACTGCGATCAACGCCGCCGGTGACGTCGTCGGTGTCGTCGACGACCAGCCGTTCCTGTGGCACAACGGCACCCTGACCTACCTGAGCCGCCCCGGCTTCACCGGATTCGCCTACGCCATCAACGACGCCGGCGACGTCACCGGCGTACACCTCACCGCCGACACCACCACCCCGTTCCTGTGGCGCGCCGGACGGCTGATCCCGCTGCCGGGCAACCGCGACCCGGTAGCCATGAACAGCCACGGTGTCCTAGCCGGCAACACCGTTGTGTCCGGCGAGCTCCACGCCGCCGTATGGCTCACCACCTAACCTTCAAACGCGGTCCCGTCGGTCATGCATTACGCGCGGGCCGCGACATTACTTAATCCCCGAGGGGGATGGCCCGTGTCAGCCGTTCGCTTCAACTTCAATCGGATCATCCAGTCCAGTCGGCGCCGAAGGGGCGATCTATAGGCTGAACCCAGATCACCATCTCGCGGGGGTGGAGGCGGCACTAGGTCGACATCTTCAAGATCATTGGTTGCGGCGAGCCGGCGTGTCTCGGGTCATCGCAACGGTGATCAGAATCATCGGCATTCTTGCCTGATATGGCCGAGGAATCGACTACGCAAGTGGTCAACGACGGGTAATCGTGAGGAGTTCCGTGACGTACGTCAGCAGGATGGGCGCGCCCGGCTGCTAGGTCCTCGACCAGTGCGGGGCAGGGCAGACCCTCCAGCCGTACCACATGGGTGGATGCGTCGCTGAATGTGAAGCTCACGCGCAGCGGGGTCCGCAGGACGGTGGCGGGCATCAGTGCTCGTCCTCCTCGGCGATGTCGAGGTCGTCGAGGAACTCGGCGTCCGCCTCGGCGAGGGCGGATGGGTCGAGGCCGGCGTCGCGTGCTGCCTGCTCGTACAGGTCGCGGAACACTCGCACGGTGTCCAGCCGCCGCAGGTACAGCTCGGTAGTGGTCACCGAGGAGTGGCCGAGCAGGTCGCGCAGCACCATCAGCGGGTCGGACTTGGTGAGGTACAGCGCGAGTTCCGGGTTGTCGCCGGTATCCCTGACCAGGGCGGCGGCCTGCTGGTAGTAGCCGGCGACGAGCAGCTCGATGGTGGCCATCGCGAACGTGTGGCGCAGGCGGTGGGGGTGCACGTGCGGGAACCGCGGCTCGAACCGCGACCGGATCCGGTTAGACGCACGGCGGAATACGGTCGGCCAGTCGACGAACGGGGCGCCGTCACCGCGCAGGGCCAGCAGGGGCGAGGCGCCGCAAGCATCGACCAGGCGGAGGCGTTCGGCGGGGCCAAGGTGCGACCATGCGACCCGCCGGCCGTTAACCGTGCCTCGGTATCCATTCAGGCCTGTGGTTGATCGTGGTGTCGGTTTCGTGGTGGGCGCGCCTGGTTCTGGTTGATCGCGGCGTCGTGGTCCGGGTTCTACTGTGGACCGGTGTCCGATCTGGACGGTCTGAGCCGTGAGGAGCTGGT
>DASRHY010000362.1:0-21049 GCA_035650275.1 Kribbellaceae bacterium
CGCGCGCAGCAACGGCAGGAACGCGAGCGTCGTCCGCCAGGCCCCGAACAGGTTGGTCTCCATCGCTTCGTGCACGACGCCGAGGTCGGCGCTGCTCGCCCGCTCCCCCGGGTCGTAGTCGATCGCGGCGTTGTTCACCAGGGCGTCGCAGCGGCCGAACCGCGCACCGACCCAGTCCGCCGCGGACCGCACGCTGTCCTCGTCGGCCACGTCGAGCCGGCACGACACCACCTGCGCGCTGCCGAGCCGGTCCGCTGCCGCGCGGCCTTTGTCCGGGTCGCGCGACCCCAGCACCACGGCGTACCCGAGAGCGGCGAGCTGGCGGCAGACCTCCAGGCCGATCCCGCGGTTCGCGCCGGTGACGACCGCCACGGCGGGTTCTGCTGCCACGCGCACCAGCCTAGGCTGTGTCCCTCGTCCTAACGGCCGGACGGCGCGGTCCGTAGGATCGCGGCCGTGTCAGCGCACGAGCACGCCGTACGGTCCCGCCCGGACCTCTGCCCGGGCGTGATGGCGGCGCACCAGGCGGCCGACGGCGGGCTGGCCCGGGTGCGGCTCCCCGGCGGCGTGCTCACGGCCACACAGCTGCGGGTGCTCTCGGCCGCCGCGGCGGACCTCGGCGACGGCCAGCTGGAGCTCACCTCACGGGCGAACCTGCAGGTCCGCGGGCTCGCACCCGGTGCCGAGCGAAAGCTCTCCCAGCGCCTGTACGCCGCGGGGTTGCTGCCGTCCCTGACCCACGAACGCGTCCGCAACATCCTCGCCTCGCCGCTGAGCGGGCTCGACGAGCATTCGCTGTACGACGTACTGCCCGTCGCCGCCGAGCTGGACCGCTTGCTGTGTGCGTCCGCGGACTTTGCGGAGCTGCCCGGGCGGTTCCTGTTCACACTCGACGACGGGCGCGGTGACCTGGACGGTATCGACGCCGACGTGGGCGCCCGGGCAGCGAACGCTGGGGTGGCCGATCTCCGGCTCGCCGGCGCGGACACCGGCGTACGGGTGGCCTGGGCCACCGTGCCGCAGGTGCTGAGCGCGGTCGCGGCCGCGTTCCTGGCCGAGCGGACGACCCAAGGCTCGTCCGGCTGGCGGCTGGCGGAGATCGACGACGGACCGGCCCGGGTCATCGAGCGGCTCGACGCGGTGAGCACCGCCGTGCCGCCCGCCGGGACACCGTCCGCGAGGACGCCGCCGACCGGGACGCCACCGCGAGTCGGGACGCACCGCCAGCGCGACGGGCGGGTCGCAACCGTCGCCGCGGTCCCGCTCGGCCGACTGACCGTGGAGCAGGCCGGGCTGCTGGCCGACGTGGCGGCGGACGGCACCGGCACGATCCGGATCACGCCGTGGCGGTCGGTCGTAGTACCCGGACTTGCCGACGACAACAGACTCACCGAAGCCGGGCTGGTGACGGATCCGGCGTCGGCCTGGGTCGGCATGACCGGGTGTGCGGGGCGGCCGGCGTGCGCGAAGGCGCTGGCCGACGTACGGGCCGACGCGGCGCGCGCGCTGCCGTTGCTGCCGCCCGGCCGGCCGGTGCATTGGTCCGGCTGTGACCGTCGGTGCGGCAGGCCCGGCGGCGCGGTCGATGTGGTTGCTACCGGCAACGGGTACGCGGTGGACGGGATGGTCGTGGACGACGTGGTTGCCGCGGTGGCGGCGAGGAGGCAGCGGTGACCCAGCTGGAGTACGAGCGCGACGGCACGGCGATCTACCGCCAGTCGTTCGCGAGGATCCGTGCGGAGGCGGAGCTCGGCCCGCTGCCGGACGACGTGGCACAGGTCGCGGTCCGGATGATCCACGCCTGCGGCATGGTCGACCTGGTCGCCGACCTGGCCTGGTCGCCGTACGTGGTCCGCGACGCCCGGGCTGCACTGCGGTCGGGGGCACCGATCCTCTGCGACGCCGCGATGGTCGCCGCCGGCGTGACCCGGCGCCGGCTGCCCGCGGACAACGACGTCGCCTGCACGCTGTCCGACCCGTCGGTGCCGGCCCTCGCCGAACGGATCGGCACCACCCGGAGCGCGGCCGCGGTGGACCTGTGGCTGGACCGGTTGGACGGCGCGGTCGTTGCCATCGGCAACGCGCCGACCGCGTTGTTCCGGCTGCTCGAGCTGGTCGCGGACGGCGCGCCGCGCCCGGCGGCCGTACTGGGGATCCCGGTCGGGTTCGTCGGCGCGGCGGAGTCCAAGGACGCGCTGGCCGCGAACGACCTCGGCCTGGAGTACCTGGTGGTGCGCGGCCGTCGCGGCGGCAGTGCGATGACGGCGGCGGCGCTGAACGCGATCGCGCGCGAGGAGGAGCTGTGACCGGCCGGTTGTGGGGGGTCGGGCTCGGACCCGGCGACCCCGAGCTGGTGACGGTGAAGGCGGCGCGGCTGATCGGTGCCGCGGACGTGGTCGCGTTCCACAGCGCCCGGCACGGCCGGAGCATCTCCCGATCGATCGCGGCGCCGTACCTGCGCGACGGGCAGCTCGAGGAACACCTGGTCTACCCGCTGACCGTGGAGACCACCGACCACCCCGGCGGGTACCAGGGCGCGATCGACGACTTCTACGCCGATTCCGCGGCGAGGCTCGCCGCACACCTGGACGTCGGCCGGGACGTCGTGGTGCTGGCCGAGGGCGACCCGCTGTTCTACGGGTCGTACATGCACATGCACAAGCGGCTGGCCGACCGCTACCCGTGCGAGGTGGTACCCGGGGTGACTTCGGTGAGTGCGGCGGCCGCCGTACTGGGCAAGCCGCTGTGCGAGCGGGACGAGGTCCTCACCGTGCTGCCGGGGACGCTGCCGGCCGACGAGCTGGCCGCCCGGCTCGCGGACGCCGACGCCGCCGCTGTGATGAAGCTGGGCCGGACGTACCGCAATGTGCGGGACGCGTTCGAACGGGCGGGCCGGCTGGACGAGGCGTTCTACGTCGAGCGGGCAACGACCACCGAGCAACGGCTGGCACCGCTCGCGGAAGTGGACCCGGACTCGGTGCCGTACTTCTCGCTGGCGCTGCTGCCGAGCCCGATCAGCAACCGGCGCCCGGCGACGACGCAGGGTTCGGTCACCGTGGTCGGGCTGGGACCGGCCGGACCGGAGTGGATGACACCGCAGGTGCGCGCGGCGGTCGCGGCAGCGGAAGACCTGATCGGGTACGGGCCGTACCTGGACCGGCTGCCCGTGAACGTGCGGCAGCGCAAGCACCCGTCCGACAACCGGGTCGAGTCCGAGCGGGCCGCGTTCGCGCTGGACCTGGCGCTCAAGGGCCAGCGGGTGGTGGTCGTATCGTCCGGCGACCCGGGCGTGTTCGCGATGGCGAGCGCCGTGCTCGAGGTGGCGTGCGAGCCGGCGTACGCCGGCGTACCGGTCGATGTGCTGCCCGGGCTGACCGCGGCGCAGGCGGTGGCGAGCCGGATCGGGGCACCGCTCGGGCACGACTACGTGGTGCTGTCGCTGTCGGACCGGCTCAAGCCGTGGGAGGTCATCGCCACTCGCATCACCGCCGCCGCAGCGGCCGACCTGGTGCTGGCGGTCTACAACCCCGCGTCGCGGTCTCGGACCTGGCAGGTCGGTGCAATGCGGGATCTGCTGCTCGAGCACCGCGAACCCGGCACGCCGGTTGTGATCGGCCGTGACGTCGGCGGTCCCGAGGAGCAGGTCACCGTGACCACCCTCGGCGAGCTCGACCCGGCCCAGGTCGACATGCGCTGCCTGCTCATCGTCGGGTCGTCCACCACGCGGGTCGTGTCCCGTGCCGACGACCGTCCGGTCGTCTACACTCCCCGGCGGTACCCGCACGGCGACCGGTTCTTGCCAGGATGGCGTCGTGGCTGACGAGCTCGCGGACCTGACCTTCCGCGACGAGGACTGGTACGGCAAGGAGTTCGGCGCCGAGCACTACCTGCGCTGCCGGTTCACCGACGTCGACCTGACCGAGGCCCGTAGCCGCGGCACCGTGTTCGAGGACTGCGAGTTCTCGAACTGCCGGTTCAACGCGTCGGAGCACACCGACACCGCGTTCATCGGCTGCGACATCCGGCGTACGTCGTGGTTCGACGCGAGCCTGATCGGCTGCAAGCTGACCGGCACCGTGTTCGTCGAATGCGTGCTGCAGCCGCTGACGGTGTCCGGCGGCACCTGGTCGAGCGTGGTGCTTCGCGGCGCCGAGCTGGCCGGCGCGGACCTCAGCGGCGTACGGCTGAACGACGCCGACCTGTCCGAGGCCGACCTGCGCGGCGCGATCCTGCGCGGCTGCGACCTGTCCCAGGCCACCGTGCGTGGCGCCGACCTGCGCGAGGCCGACCTGCGCGGCGCCACCCTCGCGAACGTCGACCTGACAACCGCACGGCTCAGCGAGACCCGACTCGACCTGGCCGGCGCTGTCGCCCTGGCCGAGTCGGCCGGCGCGACCGTCGAGATCGAGCCCTGAGACCGCGCGCGACCTGGCTAGAGCGCTCCGCCGATGGCGCGTTCGCGCAGCTCGGTGCGGTACCGCTCCAGCGCGATCAGCTCGCCGAACATCCGGTTGTAGTCCTCGGCCTGGTCCACCGGGTTGGTGCGCTGCAGCTTGGACTTCAGCGCCGCGATCCGGCGCAGGCAGGTCAGCTCCTGCAGCCGGGCCAGGTGCGCGGCGGCGAACCGCTCGTCCGGCTCGCGGTCCAGGTGCAACGGCTCGACCGCCAGCGCGCCCAGTACGGCGGTCGCCTGCGGGTCCGGGATAGCGGCCCGGACCGCGACCACCCACGCCTCGCCCGGCTGCGCGTTCGCCGGACCGCCGGCGGCGGCCATCCCGGCGCGGACCGCCGCCAGCCACGGGTGGGTGAAGTCGTTGTCGTCCAGCTCGTCGAACGCGCTCCGGACCAGGTGCGGGTACTGCAGCACCACCTTCAGTGCCTCCCACTCGATCGTGAACCGCTGCTCGCGCGGGGACGGCACCTGCGGATATCGCGGCGGCTCTGTCGTCGCCACCTCGACCGGCCCGCGGTCGCCCTCCCGACGTTGCTGCGGACGGCTGGCGGCCTTGAACACCTCGCTGCGGACCTGCTCGACCTCCATCCCGAGCCGGCCGGCCAGCTCGCGGACGAACCCATCCACCTTCGCCTTGTCCCGCACGCTGACCACCAGCGGTGCCGCCTCCCGCAGCGCGTCCACCCGGCCGTCCGCGCGGTCCAGGTCGTACTGGGACAGCACGTTGTTCAGCACGAACCGGTACAGCGGAACCTGCCGGCCGATCAGCTCGCGGACCGCCTCGTCGCCCTTGTCCAGCCGCAGGTCGCACGGGTCCAGCCCGCCCGGCTCGACCGCGACATAGGTCTGCGCGGCGAACGCGTGGTCGAGGCTGAACGCCTTCACCGCGGCGCGCTGGCCGGCGGCGTCGCCGTCGAAGGTGAAGATCACCCGGCCGCGGAACTGGTCGTGGTCCAGCAGCAGTTGGCGCAGTACGCGGGCGTGCTCCTCGCCGAACGACGTGCCGCAGGTCGCGACCGCGGTCCCGACCCCGGCGAGATGGCAGGCCATCACATCGGTGTACCCCTCGACCACGACGGCTTGCTGCGACTTGGCGATCTCGCGCCGGGCCAGGTCGACGCCGTACAGCACCTTGGACTTCTTGTAGATCGGCGTCTCGGGCGTGTTCAGGTACTTCGCCTCGATCCGGTCGTCGTCGAACAGCCGCCGGGCGCCGAACCCGATGGGGTCCCCGGACGCGTCCCGGATCGGCCACATCAGCCGGCCGCGGAACCGGTCGTACAGCCCGCGCTGGTTCTGCGCGCACAGTCCGGACGCCACGATCTCCTCGTTGCTGAAGCCGCGGCCGCGCAGCACCTTCAGTACCGCCTCGCCGTCCCGCGGCGCGAACCCGACCCCGAACGTGGTCGCGGCGTCCTTGTCGAAGCCGCGCTTGTCCAGGAACTGCCGCCCGGTCATCGCCTCGTGCGCGGAGAACAGCTGCTCGGCGTAGAACTCGGCCGCGATCTTGTGTGCGGCGACCAGCCGCGGTCGCTGGTTCGACTCGCGTTTCGGTCCGGGCCCCACTCCGCTGTCGTCGTACCTGAGCTGGATGCCGACCTTGGAGGCGAGCATCTCGACGGCGTCGGTGAACGACACCTGGTCGATCTTCTGCACGAAGTCGATGACGTCGCCGCCCTCGGAGCACCCGAAACAGAAGAAAAAGCCACGGGCCGGCGTCACGTTGAACGACGGCGACTTCTCGTCGTGGAACGGGCACAGGCCCTTCAGCGAACCACCGCCGGCGTTCTTGAGCGTGACGTGCGCGCCGATGATCTCGTCGATCCGAGCACGCTCGCGCACCAGCGCAATGTCCTCTTCCCTGATCCGCCCTGCCACGCGGTGAGTCTAGGTCAGGCTTGTACGTCGGTGAGCGCGACCTGTGGATCGGCGAGCTTGGCGCGGTCCAGCGGCACCTTGGAGCGGATCAGGTCCTGGACCGAGTCGATGGTGTCCCAGGTGTTGACATGCATCCCGGCCAGCAGCCGGTCGTCCTGGTCCAGGTAGAAGGCCATGTACTCGCCCGAGGACGGGTCGCCGCGCAGCACCACGTCGTACGACGTCCCGCGCGGCACGTACCCGGCGTACTCCATCCCGGCGTCGTACTGGTCGGAGTAGAAGAACGGGATCGCGTCATAGACAGCAGGATCCTGGCCGGGCTGCGACAACATGGACTTCGCGACTGCGACGCCGCCGTCGTGCGCGTTCGCCCAGTGCTCGACCCGGACCGGCTGCCCGAGCACCGGGTGGTCCCAGCGGACCAGGTCGCCGGCCGCGTACACGTCGGGCACGGAGGTCCGCAGGCTCGCGTCCGCGACGATGCCACCGCCCTCGGACGGCTCCGCGACGTCGATGCCGGCCGAGCTGGCCAGCTCGATGTTCGGCAGTACGCCGACCCCGACCACGACCACGTCGGCCGGGATGGTCTCGCCGCTGCTGATCCGCACGCCGGTGACCCGGTCGTCACCGGCGAACTCCTCGACCCCGGTACCGAAGTGGAACGTGACGCCGTGACCGCGGTGCAGGTCGGCGTAGATCTCGCCCACCTGCTCGCCCAGCACGGCCGCCAGCGCGGTCGACTGCGGCTCGACCACGGTCACCTCGGCGCCGTGCTCGCGGGCGGCGGCGGCCGCCTCCAGCCCGATCCAGCCGGCGCCGACCACGACCACCCGCGGCCGGGACCGGAACGCCTCGGTCAGGGTCGTAGAGTCCGGCACCGTGCGCAGGTAGTGCACCCCGGCCAGGCCGGCACCGGGGATGTCGAGCGTGCGGACCCGGCTGCCGGTGGCGATCAGCAGCCTGTCGTAAGGAACCGTCGAGCCGTCGGCCAGCCCGATGGTCCGGGCTCCGGTGTCCAGCTCGGTCGCGGCAGAGCCGAGCCGCAGCGTGACCCGCTGGTCGTCGTACCAGGCCTGGTCGTGCAGCTCGGTGACGCTCGCCTCCTCCTTGCCCTGCAGCACACCCTTGGACAACGGCGGTCGCTCGTACGGCAGCAGCGGTTCGTCGCCGATCAGCACGATCGACCCGGTGAAGCCCTCCTCCCGGAGCGTCTCGGCGGCCTTGGCGCCGGCAAGGCTGGCGCCCACGATCACGAACTGCTGCTCGTCGCTCATGCGCCCAAACCTATACGTGTCCGAATGGATGCGATGCTCGAGCGCACCATCACGAGCTGAGCGCAGTCAGCTCGGCGGCGAGCTCTGGGTGCCCTCCGTGCGCAGCCCAACCGGCCGGCGTCGACCGGTACGAGCGGTCCTCGCTCCGCGGGTCGGCCCCGAGCTCGAGCAGCACCTGCACGGTCTCCGCGTCTCCGTTCAGCGCGGCCACGTGCAGCGGTGTCCGGCCCAGGCAGGACAGATCGTTGACGTCCAGTCCGATCGCGACCAGCGTCCGCAGCGCGTCCGGGCGGCCGAGCTCGGCCGCGCGTAGCAGCACGTTCGGCATCCGCTGCACCGCCCGGTCCCGCAACCGGGGGTCCTCGGCCAGGTAGCGCTGCGCTGTCGCGGTGTCACCGTGCAGACACGCGCCCAGGAACAGCGCGAGCGGGTTGTCCACCGGAGTCGCACCGGCGGCCAGCAGCAGGTCGACCACCTCTTCGTTGCCCAGGGCAACTGATAGCTCCATCGGCGTCGCGCCGCCGTAGAGTGGGTGGCCGGTGCTGTTCCGGTGGACGTCGACACCGTGCTCGATCAGCAGCCGCGCACGCGCCGGCAGGTTCTGCGACGCGGCGTACATCAGCTCCTCGTGCACCAGCTCCTCCGGTGACAGCATCGCGATGCCGATCCGCTCCCGCCACGGCCCGCCGTCACCACGGCCCAGGCCGTAGGAGAACAGCAGCTCCAGGTGTGACTCGTCGCTGACGGGCCAGCAACCGGCGCCGAGGTTGTACATCGTCTGGCTGTCGTTCGGGTCCGCGCCACGGTCCAGCAGCAACCGGGCCAGCTGGTCGCGGTACTGATGCGGCGGCGCGTTGCCTTCGCCACGGCCGAACGCTCCGGTCAGCGCGGTGAACGGTGACGGCAGCCCGTCCCACAGGTAGCCGGCGTCCGGGTCGGCGCCGTGGTCGAGCAGCAGCCGTGCCACCTCCAGGGTCGAGTGGCCGGGTGCGGAGCTGTCCAGTCGCGAGTACGACGCGTACAGCAGCGGCACCCACCGGAACGGGCCGCCCTCGGCCCGGACCAGGCCGCGATCCCGGCCGAGGAACCGCTCGACCGCCGAGACGTCACCGACCGCGGCCGCCGTGTGGATATTCGATCCGGCCAGCTCCGGGCGCTCGGCGAGCAGTGCCCGGGCCTGCGCGCGTCGTACCTCGTCGTCGGTCCCGTAGTTCAGGCAGGCCAGCCGCAGGAACCGGTCCGGCGCGTCCTCCGGCCCGGACGCGTCCGCGTGCGGCGAACGGGTGTAGCGGCGGATCGCCTCGACGTGCTCGTGCAGACGCGGCCAGCTCGGAAACCCGTACCGGCGCGCCACCACCAGCTGGGCGTCCGCGAGGGCGGTGATCTGCCGGCGGGGATGGAACTCGGCTGCCAGCTCGACGGCGGCGCTGTCACCGGCGCGCGCTCGGCGCAGCAGGTCCTTCGCCTGCTTGCGCAGCTGGTCCAGGTCGGGCTGCTGGGGAAGTTCAAGGGTCGGCATCGCTGCCTCCTCTCCGATCACGCCTGCTGTCCGCGTCGTCAGGCCGGAAAAGGAGGTACGGCCGAGAAGTTCACCACTCGATCAGGTGGGCTCTGCCCTTCCCGCGGACCGGATGCGCCCTGCGCGCTGCGGCCACGATAGCCCGGTCCACTGGCGAAGGGCTACAGCCGCGCGTGCCAGGCATCAGCGGACGCGTCGGTCAGCGACGCGACCTGGTCCACCACCACCCGGAACCGCGCGCCGTCGTCGGCTGCCTCGCCGAAGTCGGCCGCGTAGGCCGCGTCCAGCCCGGCCGGTGCGGTCTTCCACAATGCGTGCACGAGCTCGGTGAGCAGCGCGCGCTGGTCCGCCCGGCGGCGTTGCCTGGCCGGTGAGTTCATCACGTGATAGACGCCGATGGCCTTCAGTACGGCGATCTCGGCCCGGGTCCGGTCCGGGACCACCAGGTCGGCGTCATACCGGGTCAGCGTCGCCCGGCCGAAGCCGGCCCGGGTAGCCTGCTCGGCCGCGGTACAGAAGCGGCCGATCAGCTGGCTGGTCAGGTCCTTCAGCCCGGCCAGTGCCCGGCGGCTGTCGTCGAACGCGGCAGCCGGCCAGGACGGCACCACGACAAGCCGTTGCCACGCCTCGTCCAGCTCGGCGTCGGTTGCCTCCGGCAAATACAGCAGGCGAACGCTGTCCCAGTACGGCCCGCGGGCGGCGTCGACCCGGGCCAGGTCGATGCTGTGCGCAACGATGCCGTCCTCGATGTCGTGCACCGAGTACGCGACGTCGTCGGCGAAGTCCATCACCTGTGACTCCAGGCAGCGCCGGTCGCCGGCGCCGGTCCCGCGGAACCAGTCGAATACGTCGGTGTCGTCGTCGTACACGCCGAACTTGGGCAGTCCGGGCCGGCGCAGCCACGGGTACTTGGTCGCCGCGTCCAGCGATGCCCGGGTCAGGTTGAGCCCGACGCTGCGGCCCTCCGGAGAGAACGTCTTGGCCTCGAGCCGGGTCAGCAGCCGCAGCGTCTGGGCATTGCCCTCGAAACCGCCGATGTGCGCGGCCACCTCGTCCAGTGCTCGCTCGCCGTTGTGACCGAACGGCGGGTGGCCGAGGTCGTGCGCCAGACAGGCGGTGTCGACGATGTCCGGGTCGCAGCCGAGCGCGGTCGCCAGCTCGCGGCCGATCTGGGCCACCTCGAGGCTGTGCGTGAGCCGGTTGCGGACGAAGTCGTCGGTGTCCGGGCCGACTACCTGGGTCTTGGCGGCGAGCCGGCGCAGCATCGCACTGTGCAGCACCCGTGCCCGGTCCCGGGCGAACGCCGACCGCCCGGGACGCTTGGCCGGCTCCGACACCCACCGCTCGGCATCATGCTCGTCATACCCGGTGCTCACAAACGCCCAGACTAGGGTCTGTCCGCTCAGGGCTCCTCGACGACCAGCGCCGGTGTGTCCTTCACCAGCGTCTCCCCGCGGAAGTAGGCCGGATCCCGAACGCGCTGCAGCAGCATGAACACGATGCCGAGAACGATCAGGCCCAGGCCCAGGATGAGCACCAGCCCGACGCCTCCGATGCTTGCGCCGCTGCCGTAGTCGGGGGAGGCGCTGTCGCGCAGGGTCACCACGAACACCCAGCCGAGTCCCAGCCCGCCCAGCAGCGGGAACAGGAGCTTGAACACGAAGCTGTAGAGGTCGAGGAAGAGCTCGCGACGGAAGTACCAGATGCACGCGAACGCGGTCAGCCCGTAGTAGAAGCAGATCATGATCCCGAGCGAGTAGATCGTGTCGGTCAGTACCCGCTCGCTGACGAAGGTCAGCAGGGAGTAGAACACACCGGCCCCGATCCCGGCCACGACGGTGGCGTACGACGGCGTCTTGTGCTCGGGGTGGACTGTGGCGAACCTCTGCGGGAACGCGCGGTAGACACCCATCGCCAGCATCGTCCGGGAGGTCGGCAGGAAGGTGGTGATCAGGCTCGCCGCGCTGGAGGCGAGGACCGCCAGGAACAGGACCAGGTCGAGCGGTCGGCCGAGGACAGGGTTGGCGAGCGCGCCGAAGACGTTGTCGGCGATCTCCTCGTTGGCCAGTCCGTTCCCCTCGGTGCCGACGCCGGCGTACATCAGCAGCGCGATGGAGACGATCATGTAGGTCAGCAGGATCGACAACACGCAGAGCAGAGCTGCGCGTCCGGGCGTCTTGTCGGCGTCCACGGACTCCTCGTTGACCGTGAGCGCGGTGTCCCAACCCCAGAACGCGAAGATCGACCCCGAGAGCCCGGCGATGAACGCCGACAGGGTCAGCCCTGAGGGGCTGAACCAGTCGAGGTCGAAATCGATCCCGGTCGGCGAGTCGCCCGCCTTCGCGAACGCCGCGATGGCGAAGACGGCCAGCACCGCCAGCTGGAACAGCACCAGGACGATCTGGATCCGCTCGGTCGTCGTGATGCCCCGATAGGCGATCCAGGTCGCGATCGCCAGGAAGGCCAGGCAGGTCAGGACGTTCACCAACCGGTTCTCCCACAGCGTGGAGACGTCCTCGGCCTGGAAGGCGTCTCCCAGGAACTGGTAGAAGAACTGCACCGCGACGCCGGCCAGGTTGGACAGCACGATCACCGTGGCGAGGATCGCCGCCCAGCCGCCGAGCCACCCGACGTACGGACCGAACGCCTTCGTCGTCCAGGTGAACGAGGTGCCGCAGTCGGGCGCGACCTTGTTCAGCTCGCGGTATGCGTAGGCGGCGAAGAACATCGGCAGGAAGCCCGCGATGATCACCACCGGAATCTTGGCGCCGGCCTCGGCGACCAGGATGCCGATCGTGGCGGTCAGGGCGTAGGCCGGAGCGACCGAAGAGATCCCGAGGACAGTGCCACCGAACAAGCCGACGGCACCCTCGGTCAGGCCCTTGTCGCGGAGATCGGCTTCGGCCCGGTGGTGCGGGTCGTGCTGCTCTGCGTGGAGACTGTGGTGCCCGTCCCCCAGCGGCGTGCTCATCGTTCAAACCCGTCGAAGACCCTCTCCTCGGACATGGCGCCCCTCCTCGACCAAGATCCGGTGCTCATCAGGTTAAGTCCGACGGAGCCCGCAGGTCGACGGGTCAGCCCCAACCGCCCTGGGTCATGGTCTGGAACTTCCAGCTGCCGTCGACCTTGACCAGCAGATCGCCGTACCGCAGCTGCTGGCTGTGGTCCCCGGCTGTCAGCACAGCGTCGGTGACCACGAAGACCAGGGCGTCGGACAGGAAGTGCGGGGTCCGGGTCGACTCCATCGAGTACTCCCCGCCGCCCATCACCTCCGCCATCTGGGCGACGTACGCCGCCCGGTCGAGCTGGGTCGCCGAGGCGTTGCCGTTGCCGTCGTCTGTCACCTCGTTCAGCGGGAACACCGCCACGTCGGCCATCGCCTCGAAGTCCCGCGCCCGGGCGAGCGCGTCGTACTGCTCGAACCAGGCGAGCACGCTTGCCCGGTCCTCGTCGGTCGGCTGGTACGCCGGGTACTGCTGCACGTCCGTCAAGGAGATCCTCCCGCGTGGATTTACTGCGTACAGTGTACCCTTATTGAGCTGAGTCGCAACCCGTGGTGGCCTGTAGATCCGCCGTCAGATGTCGCGGAAGGTCTCGATCTGAGCGCCGAGGGAGTTGAGTCGCTCGGCGAGGTCCTCGTAGCCGCGGTGAATGACGTAGACGCTGCGCAGGACCGAGGTGCCCTTCGCCGCGAGCATCGCGATCAGCGTGACCACGGCAGGACGCAGGGCGGGCGGGCACATGATCTCGGCGCCGGACCAGTGCGTCGGGCCCTCGATCATGACCCGGTGCGGGTCGAGCAGCTTGACCGAGGCGCCGAGCTTGTTCAGATCGGTGAGGTAGATCGCCCGGTTCTCGTACACCCAGTCGTGGATCATCGTCTGGCCCTGCGCGCTGGCCGCGATCGCGGCGAAGAACGGCAGGTTGTCGATGTTCAGGCCCGGGAACGGCATCGGGTGAATCTTGTCGATCGGAGCGTGCAGGTTCGACGGCCGGGTGGTCAGGTCGACCAGCCTGGTGCGAGTGTTCTCTGCCAGGTACTCACCGCTCCGGTGGTACGAGAGGCCCATTTCCTCGAGCAGCGCCAGCTCGATCTCGAGGAACTCGATCGGGACCCGGCGGATGGTGATCTCGGACCCGGTCACGATCGCCGCAGTGAGCAGGCTCATCGCCTCGATCGGGTCCTCCGACGGCGCGTAGTCCACGTCCACGTCGATGTCGGCCAGCCCGTGCACGGTCAGCGTCGTGGTGCCGATGCCGTCGATCTTCACCCCGAGCTTGTCCAGGTAGAAGCACAGGTCCTGGACCATGTAGTTCGGGCTGGCGTTGCGGATCACAGTGACGCCGTCGTGCCGGGCGGCGGCCATGATCGCGTTCTCGGTCACGGTGTCGCCGCGCTCGGTCAGCACGATCGGCTTGCCCGGCGTGATCGTGCGGTCGACGGTCGCGTGGTACTCGCCGCCGGTCGCCTTGATCTCCAGGCCGAACGGCCGCAGCGCCGCCATGTGCGGCTCGACCGTCCGGGTGCCGAGGTCGCAGCCCCCGGCATACGGCAGCTCGAACGTGGACTTCCGGTGAAGCAGCGGGCCGAGGAACATGATGATGCTGCGGGTACGGCGCGCGGCCTCCGCGTCCATGCCGCGAAGGTCGAGCCGGTCCGGCGGGATGATCTCCAGGTCGCCGGCGTCGTTCAGCCAGGTGGTCTTCACACCGATGCTGTCCAACACCTCGAGCAGCCGGTTGACCTCCTCGATCCGGGCCACCTTGCGCAGTGTCGTACGCCCCTTGTTCAGCAGGCTCGCGCACAGCAGGGCGACACCGGCGTTCTTGCTCGATTTCACGTCGATCGACCCGGACAGCCGGCGGCCGCCCGCGACACGCAGGTGGACCGGACCACCACCGAGTGAGACGATCTCGGAGTCGAGGGCCTCGCCGATCCGGGCGAGCATCTCGAGGGTGAGGTTCTGGTGACCGCGTTCGATCCTGTTCACCGCGCTCTGGCTGGTGCCGAGCACATCGGCGAGCTGACTCTGGGTCCACCCGCGGTGCTTGCGGGCATCCCGGATCAGGTTGCCGATCCGGCTCAGGTAGTCGTCCGTCATGCGCGTCACCGTATCTCACATATGAGATACAAGCCGAACCGGCACGCCGCGACGGCGTCAGCCGGATCAGCATAACCTTGAGCCCAGACCGACCGTGAGAGGACCACCAGATGCCCGATGGAGTCACCGTGCCCGGGGACCACCCGCCCGGCGCGATGACCGAGTTCGAGGCGCAGTCCTGGCCGATCGGCGCCGCCGCGGAAGGGCTCGCCCAGGTGGTCGAGGGGTTCCGGCTCGGCGACACCCGGCCGCTGGTGATCGGAGACGGAGAGCGTCCGGTGCTGGTGCTGATGGCGATCAGCGACCTGGCCGACTTCCGGGCCCGGGTCACGCACCTGCTCAGCAACCCGGTGGATGCCGGCTGGCTGCGGTACCACCTGCGCTCGGTGGGCCCCGACGGTACCGGGATGAGCCCGGAGACGCTGGTCGAACTGCTCGGCGTGGACGCCGACCACGGCCTCACCTCGCTCTGCAGCCAGGTCAGCGTCGACCAGGCCGCGATGCTGCTGGCGGACCACGTCCGGCGCGCCGAGGAGGGCGCCAACCCGCTCATGCTGATCGGCGACGGCCGGATGGCGACCGCCGCACTGGTGTCGTACGACGCGTTCGCGGTGCTGCTGGACATGGAGGGCGAGGCGACCGAGGCCCAGCAGGCCGCCGAGGCCGGGCACAACTACCAGGCCGGGCAGGAGCTCGCGGTGGGGCAGGAGCTCGGGTCTGAGCAGGAGTTCGGTGTCGGGCAGCAGTTCGAGCCGGAGCTGACCCCGACCGGGCTGGAGGACCTGGCCGCGTCGCTCGGGCCGGTATCGGTGCAGATCGTCGAGCAGATCAACGCCGAGAAGGATCACCCGCCGATCGTCTACAACCTGAACTTCGAGCCCGACCTGGTCGCGCACCTGACCGACCTCGAGGCCCGCGCCCAGGCGGCACCGGGCGCCGGCGCGTACGAGGAGCTGCGGGCGACGCTGCGCTACCTGGATGAGCTGCGGTCCGGTAGCGACTCGTCCGACGGCGTCGAGGCGCCGTACCTGGAGGCCGACGAGCTGCCGCTCGAGCTGCCGACGCTGCGGGAGCACTTCCGCAACGGCGCGGACGACCCGTTCCTGATCGGCATCGAGGGCCAGCCGCTGGCCGCGCTCGTCACGTTCGACGTGTACGCGCTGCTGCAGGGGATCTCCACCGATGTCGGAGGAACGCCGCAGGCACCCGTGCTACCGCTGCCGGGCGGGCCGGGCGGGCCGCCGCTGCAGCCGTTGGAGATCGCCGGCCTGCTCTGCTCGGCTGTCGTCGAGGATATCGCCGGCGGCGAGGGCTCGATGCTGTTCATCGCCGACGAGATCGGCGAGCCGGAGCTGGTGCTCGCGCCGCTGCAGTGGCTTTGGGCGTACGTCGACTACCTGGACACCACGGCCGACGCCTGACCTCCACGACCCTCAGACATCCTCGAACAGGTGTGACATAACTGGGCATGCCAGCGCTGAAAGGGTGAGATGACCACCCACGGTGACCCACGGGTCGATCGCCGAGAACAGCTCGCTTCACCAGCAAGTGGCCCTGAGTCGCTGGGCAGTCTGCTGGCCGCGGCGACAGCTCCCGCCACCGCGCACGAGTTGTCCGGCGAGCAGGTGATCCTTGCGGCGTTCCGGTCGGCGCATCTCCACCTCGTCAGCCCGCCAAGGAGAATGTCGATGCTCAAGACCGCCGTCGCCAACCTGCTCACCGCGAAGCTCCTCGCCGCCACTGCCCTGGCAACGGCTGCCACCGGCGGCGTCGCGCTGGCCGCAGCCACCAACACGCTGCCCGATCCGGTGCAAGGCGCGGCGCACGACGTGTTCAAGGCACCCGCGCCGGATCAGGACGGCAAGCCGATCCAGTCACCAGAGCAGGGCAAACAGCCGGCAGCGAGATCGAGTGCTGCACCCAGCGGCACGCCGTCGCCCTCGCTGCGCGGCCTGTGCACCGCGTACCAGGCCGGCGCGACCAGCAACCAGGGCAAAGCGCTGACCAACGCGGCATTCAGCGCACTGGTCACCGCGGCCGGCGGCACCGACAAGCTGGACGCCTTCTGCACGACCCTGATCGGCGCGCCCGGCACTCACCCGACGGGTAAGCCAGCTGCACACCCGACGGGTAAGCCCACCGCACTCCCGACCGGCGCTCCCAGTTCGCGCCCGGCCGGTAAGCCGACCGCGCTCCCCACGACGGGACACGCCACCGGCCAGCCAACCTCCACGCCGGCCGGCCCGCCGGCGATCCGCCCTAGCGGGCGGTAGCCGCGGACTGCCGTGCGGCCGCTCTCTCAAAGCCTTCCTCCGCCTCGTCCGCGCCGAGGCCTGGGGTCTGTCTAGCCGAGGGCGGCGCGGCCGGCTTCGAGGCGGGCGACGGGGACACGGAACGGCGAGCAGGAGACGTAGTCGAGGCCGACCTCGTGGAAGAAGTGGACGCTGTCCGGGTCACCGCCGTGCTCGCCGCAGATCCCCAGCTTCAGGTCCGGCCGGGCGGATCGACCGCGCTCGGCGCCGAGCTTCACCAGGGCGCCGACGCCGTCGCGGTCGATCGACTCGAACGGCGACACCGCGAACACGCCCTTCTCCAGGTACGTCCGGAAGAACGCACCCTCGACGTCGTCGCGGCTGAAACCCCAGGTCGTCTGGGTCAGGTCGTTGGTACCGAACGAGAAGAACTCGGCCGACTCGGCGATCTGGTCCGCGGTCAGCGCTGCCCGCGGCAGCTCGATCATGGTGCCGATCGGACAGGTGACGTCGATACCCTCGGCCTCGCCGACGTCTGCCAGCACCTTGGACACCTCGTCACGCGCCAGCTCCAGCTCCTGCACGGCGCCGACCAGCGGGATCATGATCTCCGGGCGCGGGTCCTTGCCCTGCTTCTTCAGCTCGGCCGCGGCGGACGCGATCGCCCGCACCTGCATCGCGAACAGGCCGGGGATGACCAACCCGAGCCGTACGCCGCGCAGCCCGAGCATCGGGTTCTGCTCACGCAGCCGGCGGACCGCGTCCAGCAGCGTGCGGTCCCGGCCCGGGTCCTCGCCACGCTCCTCGGCCAGCGCGACCTTCACCGACAGCTCCTCCAGCGACGGCAGGAACTCGTGCAGCGGCGGGTCGATCAGCCGGATCGTCACCGGCAGCCCGTCCATCGCCTCGAGGATCTCGGTGAAGTCCTCCTTCTGCACCGGCTCCAGCGCGGCCAGCGCCGCGTGCTGCTCGTCCTCGCTCTCGGCCAGGATCAGGTGCTCGACCGACTCCCGGCGCTCGCCGAGGAACATGTGCTCGGTCCGGCACAGACCGATGCCCTGGGCACCGAACCGGCGGGCCCGGGCCGAGTCGTCGCCGGTGTCGGCGTTGGTCCGCACCCGCAGCCGCCGTACCTCGTCGGCCCGGCCGATCAGCCGGTGCACGCTGCTGACCAGCTCGTTCGAGTTGGGCTCAAGTGCGCCCTCGAAGTACTGCACCACCTCGGACGGCACCACCGGGACCTCGCCGAGAAACACCTCGCCGGTGGTCCCGTCGATCGAGAGCACGTCTCCCTCGGAGATCGTGGTGCCGTTGACGGTGATCTGCTTGCCCTTGACATCGACCTCGAGCTCCTCGGCCCCGCATACGCAGGTCTTGCCCATCCCCCGGGCGACCACCGCGGCGTGCGAGGTCTTGCCGCCGCGGCTGGTCAGGATGCCCTGTGCCGCGATCATCCCGTGCAGGTCGTCGGGGTTCGTCTCGCGCCGGACCAGGATCACCTTCTCGCCCCGGCCGGACCACTCCACCGCGGCCGCCGAGGTGAAGACCACCTTGCCGTACGCCGCGCCCGGCGAGGCGCCGATCGCCTTGCTGACCAGCTCCTTCTCGGCGCCGGAGTCGAACCGCGGGAACATCAGCTGCGCGAGCTGGCCGCCGCTGACCCGGCGCAGCGCCTCGTCCAGGTCGATCACGTTCTCGTCGACCAGGCTGGTGGCGATCCGGAACGCCGCGGCCGCGGTGCGCTTGCCGACCCGGGTCTGCAGCATCCAGAGCTTGCCGCGCTCGACCGTGAACTCGATGTCGCAGAGGTCCTTGTAGTGCCCCTCCAGCGTGGCCATGATCGACATCAGGTCGTCGTACGACTTCTTGTCGATCTGCTCCAGGTCGGCCAGCGGCACCGTGTTGCGGATACCGGCGACGACGTCCTCGCCCTGAGCGTTCTGCAGGTAGTCGCCGTACACGCCCTGCGCGCCGGAGCCCGGGTCGCGGGTGAAGGCGACCCCGGTGCCGGAGTCCATGCCGAGGTTGCCGAACACCATCGCAACGATGTTCACCGCCGTCCCGAGGTCGGCCGGGATCCGCTCCTGACGCCGGTACAGCACGGCACGGTCGGCGTTCCACGAGTCGAAGACGGCGGCGATGGCCAGGTCCATCTGCTCGCGCGGGTCCTGCGGGAACGGCTGGCCGGCGTGCTGCTGCACGGCGTCCTTGAAAGTGCCGACCAGCTGCTCGAGGTCATCCACGTCCAGATCGAGGTCGCTCTTCGTGCCCTTCGCCTGCTTGGCCGCCTCGATCGCGCTCTCGAAGACGTCGCCGTCCATGCCGAGCACGGTCTTGCCGAACATCTGGATCAGCCGGCGGTACGCGTCCCAGGCGAACCGCGGGTTGCCTGACTGGTGCGCCAGGCCGTTCACCGAGTCGTCGTTCAGACCGATGTTGAGGACGGTCTCCATCATGCCCGGCATCGAGAACTTCCCGCCGGAGCGTACCGAGACCAGCAGCGGGTCGTCGGCCTGCCCGAGCTTCTTGCCCATGGCCTGCTGCAGCGCGTCGATGTGGTGGTCGATCTGCTTGGCGAGGTCGCCCGGCATCTCACCGGTCCGCAGATAGGCCTTGCACGCCTCGGTGGTGATGATGAAACCGGGCGGCACTGGGAGACCGAGGTTCGTCATCTCGGCGAGGTTCGCACCTTTGCCGCCGAGAAGATCCTTCATGTCCTTGTTGCCTTCGGCGAAGTCGTAGACGAGTTTCGGCCCCTGTGACATGAGGATCTCCCAACGAAATAAGGGCGGATGGCGCTCTGCGGATGTGGTCGACCCGGCGGCTCCTGTGGCGACGGCGTTCCGTTCAGGGTAACGCCGAAGACCAGTCCAGTTGAACACTGGTCCACTCCTCAGACCGTGAGGATAGCCACACCACGACGCTTCCATCACACCGTGCGGGGCGGCGCGCGACCAGGGCACAACGGCCCACGGCGGCGGACGGAGGACCATCGCGCGGGAGACCGTACCGCTACTCGGCCTGGCGTTGCGCGCGCTTGCGGCGCTTCCCCTCGTGCATCGCCAGCACCCGCGCGACCGGGATCGCGTGGCCCTCCTCGAGCAGGTCCGCGGGCAGCGTCTGCGGCGCAGGCATCTGCTCCGCCCACGGGTCGCGGTCGGCGACCAGCCCGGCAGCGGTGCGGATGGTGAAGTCCGTCGGCGAGACCTCGTCCAGGTCGTCCCAGCCGACCGGGAACGACACCGGCGCGCCCGGGCGGACCCGCGGGCTGTACGCCGCGACGACGGTGGCGCCGCCGGACCGGGTGGAGTCCAGGAACACCTTCCCGCCGCGGTCCTCCTTGATGTACGCCGTGGTCCCGACGGAGGGGTCGATCTTCTCCGCCCGGGCGGCGACCGCCCGGGTCGCGGCCGCCGCATCGTCGATCGCGACGCTGTCGTCGATCGGCACGAACACGTGCACGCCCTTCGCCCCACTGGTCTTCACCGCGCCGCGTAGCCCGGAGTCGTCCAGCGCCTGCCGGACCAGGAACGCGGCCTGCACCGCCATCCGGAAGCCCTCGTCGACGTCGTCGACCGGCGGCGGGTCGAGGTCGAGCACGAGATGGGTGACGCGGTCCCAGCGCTGCGCGCGCATCAGCGTCGGGTGGAACTCGACCGCGCGCTGGTTCGCGAACCACAGCAGCGTCCGGCGGTCGTTGCACAGCGCGTAGGACACCTCGCGCTTCGACGCCTCCGCCCACACGGTCACGGTCTCGACCCAGTCCGGGGTGTACTTCGGGACGTTCTTCTGCATGAACGGTTCCTGGCCGGGCCGGACCCGGACCACCGACAGCGGCCGGTCGCGCAGCCCTGGCAGGATCCGCTCGGAGGTCGCGTCCAGGTAGTCGACCAGGTCCCGCTTGGTCGCGTCCGCGCCGTCGAACAGCGGCTGGTCGAGGTTGGTCAGTGGTACGCCGTCACGGGTCTCGTCACTCTTGCTCGCCACCCGATCACTGTGACATCAACCGGACAGCGCATCGACCACCGCGGCGCGGGCCGTGTCGCCATCCAGGCCGTGCTCTTCCAGCACCTGGGGCGCCACGCCGCCGGGGAACCGGTAGAACGCGAGCAGGATGTGCTCGGTGCCGACGTAGTTGTGGCCGAGCTCGAGCGCCTCCGCGACGGCGTTCTGCAGCACGCGGCTCGCTCGCGGCGTGTACGACGGCTCGCCGTCCGGCTTCTCCTCCCCGTCCGGGATCATCGCGACGACCGCCTCGGTGACGGCCTGCTCGGTGATGTCCCGGGCCAGCAGGATCCGGGTCGCGATCGCCTCCGGCTCGGTGAAGAACGCCATCAGCAGGTGCTCGGTCCCGACGTACCCGTGGTTGTGCAGGAGCGCCACCGCGGAGGCGGCCTCGACCACCCGCTGGGTCCGCTCGGTGTACCGGTCGAACGCGGGCCGGGCGGTCCACGACACCGCGAAACGCTTGTGCGCCGCCTGCTTGCTGACGCCGAGCACGCCACTGATCTCGACCCAGGAGTGGCCGGCGCCGCGGGCACGGTCGACGAAGTACCCGAGCGCGGCGTCGC
>DASRHY010000363.1:0-22377 GCA_035650275.1 Kribbellaceae bacterium
ACGCTGGATCGACGCCCTGGTCGAGACCGACGTCGACGAGAACCCGGACGAGGGCTTCGGCTGGTACCGCGGCCCCGACAACTGGCACCTCCAGCACCTGCCCGACTCCCTCCGCAACCTCAGCACCAACCTCACCGGAGCGCTGTTCGCCCGCTGAGCTCAGGTGCTGCGTCCGGAGGGATGCCGCGGTTCCCGCACCGCCTTTCGGACACACGCGGACGGTGGTCGCACACCTGGACCCGACCGCTTGTTGGGGAGGTTCCTCGTCACCAGGTGACGAGGAACCTCCCCAATCGCCGGTCAGCGAGCGTCGACTGGGCGCTGAGGGCGCACCGGGCACGCCTGGCCGCACGGTCGGGCATCGTCGGGTGCACCGGACAACCGCTGCGCCGACAGCACCTGTGCAGCGACCTTGCACGGCCGTCCGGTTACGTCCACCCAGCCGAACCGCAGCGTCCGCTCCGATCGCAAGGCGGCCCGGTTGTCGCGGTCCATGTCGCGCCAGCGCCGCTTCGGGTCCAGGTGCAGTCGTCCATCAAGCTCGACCACGACGCCGTACTGCTGGTATGCCACGTCCGTGAACTCGCCGTCGACTGCGCGTTGCCTGACACCGCGCGGCAGGTTGTGCCGCCGCTCGACCTCACGCAGGTAGCGCACCTCCAGCAGCGAGTGCGAGCCGGCTGCGACCGCCTCGAGCATCGGAGCCAGCTCCCGCCGGAACCGGACCTGCCGACGACCGCGCAGCGCAGCCCCGACCGCCGCGGCTGACACGTGGCCAGACTGGCACGCCTCGGCCAACACGGCGACCGTCTCGTCGAGCGACTCGGTGATGCTCACCACGTCCACGACCGCGTGCGCCGGCGTGCTGCGTGGCGGAACGACGTTGTCGACACGGTCTGCGCAGGACCTGCTCCGGTGCACGACCAGCCCGGGCTGCGGCTGCACCCGCCTGCTCTGCGGCACCGTCACGTGCACAGGCCGGTCCTGTCGGATCGCGATCAATCCCTGCTGTTCCGCCGCGGTGTGGTGGCTCCACATCGCGCCCGTTCCGGCATACAGGAGTCCCGCGAGGATGCGTTGCTGATAGGTCAACTCCCCGGTGAAGATCGAGTACACGCCGGGGAACACGCTCTGCCAGCGCCGCTGCCTGAACGCTCTCCTGATCCCGACGTCGCTCCACCCGCCGGTGAGCAGCTGGCATCGCGACACAACGCCGTCCTGACCGTTGATGAGTAGGTCGAGACCGTCGGCGGTCAACTCGTCACGCCACCACATCGGTCCAGGGTCACGTACGAGGACCGTTGCCGGTACGGCGTTAGCACGATCTGTGGACGGCCACAGACCTCTCGCGGGTCTTGGGGAAGTTCCTCGTCACCAGGTGACGAGGAACTTCCCCGATAACGCGAGGAGGGTCACCAGTTGGGCTGGGTGGGGGACGGCGGGAGTGGGACGGAGTCGGGGTGGATGACGTAGACGATGCCGCCGGAGTGCGGGATCCAGGCGCTCTCGAAGGCCTCGCGATCGTAGACGGTGCGGACCTGGTCGTTGCTGGGGATCAGGTGCGAGGCCGGGTCGTTCACGACGACGTCGCCGTCGATGGTGAAGCCGACGATGACCATCAGGTGGCCGTTCGTGCCGTAGCCGGCGCCGGGCAGCTCGCCCTTCTTGAACGAGAGCGAGGCGACGAGCGGGATGCCCTTCTTGATGAACTGCTCGGCCTCGGTGAGCGAGCGCAGCCGGGTGACGAAGGCGTCCAGGCCGCGGCTGCCGGCGTACGCGGTGTTGTAGGGCCAGTTCCCGGCACCGTCGTAGTCGTAGTCGAAGACCATCCGGGCTGCGTGGTCGACCTGCGGGTCGGCGTCGGCCGGGTCGACCCAGCTGGTCTCGTCGTCGGACGGTCCGGCGTTCCAGTAGTCGAGCACCATCGCGGTCGAGGTCGCCGAGCACCAGGCCTCGCCGCCGTTGTCCCACTGCGGATAGTGCCCGATGTGCGTCTCCTGCGAGTACGTCGGCACTGGCAGCACGATGCCCTGGGCGCCACCGAGTGGGCTGACCGGGACCTTCTTCTGGTCGGGCAGCCGGGACGCCATCGCGCCGACGGACCGGATGGCGGGCACGGCCGTCGTACCGGCGAGGCGGTGCAGGGTGACACGCAGCTGCCAGTTCTGCAGCGAGCGGCCGGACGCGGCGACGAAGGTGTCGACCGCGACGCTGCCGACGTCGTCGCCCTGGGACGGGACCGAGGTGCGGTGGATGTCGCCCGCGGCGGTGTCGTCGCCGGCGCCCCAGCGGCCGAGCACGTACCACTTGGAGGTCGTACCGGTATCGGTCCGGCCGGCCACCGCGATCTCGACCCAGGTGCCGGCCGGGGTGTCGGCGTTCCAGGAAGCGACCAGCTCGGTCAGGCCGAAGCCGGGCGCGACGCCGGGGGCGGTCCAGGTCGCGTACTCGTAGCTGCGGACACTGCCGTCACCGAACGGGTCGGTGTACGACGCGGTGCCGGCCGGGGTGCTGAAGACGATCCTGCCGTCGGACGCCGCGGTACCGCTGTGCTGCCCGCCGGCGAAGTCGGCGGTCGTCGTCCACGAGTGGTAGTCGATGTGTCGTGGCCCGGCGGGCTTGGCCGCGGTCGCGGGGGCTGCGGGCTGGGCGGTCAGCGCTATCACTCCGGTCAGCGCGAGGGTGCACAGGCGGGTCAGCTTCATGGTGTCGAACGATAGAACGGCGGGCCGGTGACGGCTGGACGTGACGGCGCGTCTACCTGGCGGACCATTCCTCGGCGAGAAGTGCGAAGACCAACTCATCGGACCATTCCCCTTTGATGAACTCGTTGCGGACGAAGTGTGCTTCCTGCCGCATCCCGATCCGCAGCATCAGTGCGGACGACGCGGTGTTGCGGGCGTCGCAGCGGCCGATGACGCGGTGGAACCCCAGCTCCTCGAAGGCGACCCGGACCAACGCGGCGGCTGCTTCGGAGGCGTATCCCTTGCCGTGGAAGCGCGGGTTGAACACGAAGCCGATCTCGCCCAGCTGGTGCTCGGTGCTGACCAGGAACAGGGTCAGGTCGCCGAGATGCTCGCCGGTCTCGCGGAGCTCGACGACGACGTTGACGGCATCGCCGTCGCTTTGCAGCTCGAGCGGCTCGGTGCGCTTCGTGAGGGACTCGCGAACCTCGTCGGGCGTGCGGGGGTCGAACAGCAGGTAGCGGGTGACGGCGGGGTCGGAATGCATCGCGAACAGTGCGTCGAAGTCGGACTCGGAGTCGGTGTACTGGCGCAGCGTCAGCCGCTCGGTCTCGATCGGCAGCGAGAGCTTCATCCGGCCGACCCTAGTCGCGACCGCGGCCCGACCCCATCGGTTTGTCGCGTCCGAAGAACCCGGCGCTACAGCGCAAGGTTCTTGGGACGCAGGCATCATCGGTAGGACCTCAGTCGTAGTTGCACTGCACGGAAAGTATTAACCTCTATCGGTCATATTCCTGTCAATGACTGACCGCACACCGAATTTCCAGTTCGCGTATCGCTTCCGCGTCGCGGTGGCGGTCACCGCCCCGGACCGCGGCCGAACCCCTTACCCTTGTGCGGTGACGCTCCGCTTCTATGACACAGCCTCCGGACAGGTCCGCGACTTCCAGCCCGTCGTACCGGGCAAGGTCGGGATCTACCACTGTGGGCTGACCGTCCAGGCGTCGCCGCACGTCGGGCACATCTACAAGGAGGTCGTGTTCGACGTCCTGCGCCGCTGGCTTGAGCGTTCCGGCTACCAGGTCACCGTGGTCGCGAACGTCACCGACATCGACGACAAGATCCTCACCAAGTCCGAGGAGCGCGGGGTCGAGTGGTGGCAGCACGCGTACGAGTTCGAGCGCGAGCTGCACTGGGCGTACGACGTGCTCGGCTGCAGGCCGCCGACGTACGAGCCGCGGGCTACCGGGCACATCCCGGAGATGCTGGAGATGATCGGCCAGCTGATCCAGATGGGCCACGCGTACGCCGCGGCTGACGGCTCCGGTGACGTGTACTTCGACGTGCGGTCCTGGCCCAAGTACGGCGAGCTGTCGCACCAGAACGTCGACGACATGGAGGACGCCGCCGACGCGGACCCGCGCGGCAAGCGCGACCCGCGGGACTTCGCGCTCTGGAAGGGCCACAAGAAGGAGTCCGAGCCGGCGACGGCCGCCTGGCCTTCGCCGTGGGGGCTCGGCCGTCCCGGCTGGCACCTGGAGTGCTCGGCGATGGCCGGCAAGTACCTCGGCGACGAGTTCGACATCCACGGCGGCGGGCTCGATCTGCGCTTCCCGCACCACGAGAACGAGCTGGCTCAGTCCAGCGCGATCGGCCGCCGGTTCGCCCGCACCTGGATGCACAACGGCCTGGTCACCGCGGCCGGTGAGAAGATGAGCAAGTCGCTCGGCAACGGCGCGATCGTCCGCAACGTGGTCGAGCGGGTCCGGCCGGTCGAGCTGCGGTACTACCTCGTCGCGGCGCACTACCGATCCGCGATGGAGTTCTCCGAGGTTGCGTTGGAGCAGGCGGCGACGACGTACCAGCGGATCGAGGGCTTCGTACGACGGGCCGCCGAGCAGGTCGGCGACGTGGATGTGGCCGGGGCCGAGCTGGCGCCGGGCTTCGTCGCGGGCATGGACGACGACCTCGGCGTGCCGGCCGCGCTGGCCGCGCTGCAGGGCGTGATCCGCGAGGGCAACAAGCACCTGGACGAGGGTGACCTGGACGCGGTCCGCGAGGACCTGGCCTCGGTGCGGGCGATGCTGGACGTGCTCGGGCTGGACCCGCTGGCCGAGCCGTGGGTGTCCCGGAGCGGGACGTCCAACCAGCTCAGCGGTGTGGTGGACGGACTGGTGTCGGCGCTGCTGGAGCAGCGGGCGGCGGCGCGGGAGCGCAAGGACTACGCCGCCGCGGACGCGATCCGGGACCGGCTCAAGGAGCTTGGCGTGGTGGTCGAGGACACCCCGGCCGGCCCGCGCTGGACGGTCGGCGGTACGTCTGGGGGTGCGGGCTGATGCCGGGGAGCAGCCGCCGGCGCGGCGCCGTACGCAAGGCCAAGAAGGGCAACCCGACCGCGGGGTCCGGCGGTCGGATCCGCCGCGGCCTGGAGGGCAAGGGCCCGACCCCGCCCGCGGAGGCGCGCACCGGACACCCGGCGGCGCGCCGTGCGGCGGCCGCGTCGCGGGCGAAGGCGGCGAGCAAGGACCGCAACAAGCGAGCCGACCGGCGGGCCAAGCCGGAGACGCTCAGCGAGGTGGTTGCCGGACGCAACCCCGTCGTCGAGGTGCTGCGGGCCGGGGTGCCGGCGTCGGCACTGTACGTCGCGGAGCAGGCCGAACGGGACGCGCGGTTGCGCGAGGCGCTCCAGATCGCCGTGGAACAAGGGATCTCGGTCCTCGAGGTGCCGCGGGTCGAGCTGGACCGGATGACCCGTGGTGCGGTGCATCAGGGGCTGGCGCTGCAGATCCCGGCGTACGAGTACGCGCATCCGGACGACCTGCTCGAGCGCGCGCACGACGCGCACCAGACACCGCTGATCGTGGCGCTCGACGGTGTCACGGACCCGCGGAACCTGGGTGCGATCGTGCGGTCCGCGGCCGCGTTCGGCGCGCACGGCGTCGTGGTACCGGAACGCCGCGCGGCGTCGATGACGGCGTCGGCGTGGAAGACCTCCGCGGGCGCGGCGGCACGGATCCCGGTGGCCCGGGCGACGAACCTGGCCCGCACGCTGAAGGCGTACCGGGACGCGGGTCTCACGATCGCGGGGCTCGACATGGACGGCGACGTGGACCTGACCGCGCTGGAGGTGGCGACCGATCCGCTGGTGCTCGTGGTCGGCAGCGAGGGCAAAGGCCTGGCCCGGCTGGTCCGCGAGACCTGCGACGTGATCGTCGGGATCAGCATGACGAAGGCGACCGAGTCCCTGAACGCAGGCGTCGCGGGCGGCGTCGCCCTCTACGAGATCGCCCGCCGCCGCTCCTCCTGACCTGTCGGAGGCACGCGATAGCGTGACCCACGCGGGGGCGGCTCTTGGACGGGCTTCCTTCTCCTACTCCAGGCAACGTAGCGCGTCTGCTTCCCGCCCCCGCCCTGTTCATCCGCCGGACGAGGGAGCGTGCATGCCGGACCAGGTCGCCGCCGTGCTGCTGCGGCGCCGCGGACTGGTCGCGGTCGACCTGCTCGCCCCGGACGGCGACCCCGCTCCGGTACGACGCCGGTGGCGGCGACCGCGGCGCCGCGACTCGGTGGCCGGGACCTCGGTGCTCGAGGTCGAGCTGATCCAGCGCGGGTACCTGATGTCCGCCGCCCTCTACCAGCGCTGCGTGACGCTGACACCGGACCGGCTGGCCGGATTCGGGCAGGAGCTGCTGGCGCGGCTGGACGAGCAGCTCGGCGGCCACGTCGACCACGTGCCACTGTTCCGCGGCTTCCCGGACACGGTGCCCGACGACACCGGGGAGCTGTTCGTCGACCGGACGTTCAGCGTGCTGCTGCAGCAGCCGGACCAGCCCTGCGTACTGTGCGGCCGGAACGACGGTGCCGTCCAGCCGGTGTCACCGTGCGCGCACCTGGTCTGCCGGTCCTGCTGGGACGGGGAGGAGTACGGCGCCTGCCCGATCTGCCACCAGCGGATCGACCCGGACGACCCGTTTCTGCAGCCGACCGAGCCGCCGGCGCACACGACGGTGTCGCCGCCGGTCGAGGGTCTGCGGCTCCTGGTACCGGCGGACGAGCCGCTGCCGGCCGCGGCCGAGCTGGTCACCGCGATGCTCGAGCGGCAGACCCCGCTCGCCGCGCACGACCGGGACGACCTGGTGCTGCTGCTGGACGAGCTGCTCGCGGCCGGCGGCGAACCGCTCTGGCTGCCCTCTGTGGTCCCGGTCCGGGAGACCCGCGCCGTCGTCGTCGCCCGGCTGCTCGAGCGGTTCCCGGACGCGCTCGACCAGCACACCGACACCGCGACCGACGTGCTCCGGGTACTGCACGTGCTGATGGGCGCCGACCCGGGCCTGCGTACCTCGCCGGCGCGCCGGACGTCACTGCCGCGGCCGCTGCGCCGTACCGTGCTCGCCCGGCTGGACCGGATCCCGCTCCCGCTCCTGGTCGAGGACATGCTGCGGCATCGCGCGCTGTGGAAGCACGTGGCGGAGAACCTGCACCCGTTCGAGTACGCCCCCCGCTACCGGGTCGCGGCGCTCGCGTTCGCCGTCGTCCGCCGGGTCGCGGTCGACGGCCGCGGCCACGTGCACCAGACCATCCGGTCCGAGGCGGCGCGGCATCCGGAGCTGCGGCTGGTGGACGGACGGTTGCGCTTGGCCACTTTCGCGTCGCTGGTCGAGACCGCCTTCGCGACCGGCCGCGCGGGGATGGCGCTGGACCTGCTCCGGTCCCGGCCGGGTGAGCTGGTCCGGCGCGTCGTACAGCTGGCCCGGGTGCTGCCGTCGGCGGATCGCGCCGAGCTGCTCGACGCCGTCACCGAGGTGGTCTCGGACGTCTCGCCGGCGGTCGTGGTGGCGACGCTGGGGCAGCTCCGTACACCGGCCGGCGGGACCAGGCTGTTCTTCCCGCGCGGCGGTACCGCCCGGGTGTGGACCGAGCCGGACGAGCGCCCAGGGCTGCCCGGTGACCTGGTCGCCGAGCTGGCCGGTGTCCTGACCGCGGAGCTGCTCCGCCGGGCCGGCGCGCTGCCGCGGATCAGCCGGGCGTTCCTGGACGAGCGGCTGGACGAGGTGGCCGCGCCGGGCTCGGACCGGACCACCTCGGCCGGCCTGGTCCGGCTGACCCGCGGCAGCACCCAGCCGGTGCCGAAGGGCGAGGTGCTGCGGTTGTTCCTGCACTGGCAGGAGCCACCCGGTACCATGGTCGACCTGGACCTGTCGGTCGCGGTGTACGACGAGCAGTGGGACTTCATCGGGCTGTGCGACTACACCACCCTGCGGCTGGAGGAGGACGCCGTCGTGCACTCCGGCGACCTGACCTCGGCACCTGGTCCGCTCGGCGCGTCTGAGTTCGTCGAGATCGACACCGAGGTGCTCCGCGAGCGGGGTGGCCGCTACCTGCTACCGGTGGTGTTCAGCTACAACGACGTGCCGTTCGACGAGCTGGAGCGCGGGTTCGCCGGGGTGATGCGGCGGCCGGCCGGGCTGTTCGACCCGCTCGCGGTGCGGCAGCGTTTCGACCTCGGCGGACCGGCGAAGATCCTGCTGCCGTTCGCGGTCGACCTGTGGTCGCGGCGGTTGCGCTGGTACGACGTCAACCTGAGCGCCGCCGGGTACGGGCACAACGTCGACCGGTACGCCGTCGAGCTGGCCCGGCTCGGCTTCGCGATGGAGGACGTGTACGACGCCGGGGACCGGGTCAGTCTCTGGGAGCTGTGCTGCTGGCACGCCGCGGCCCGGGCGGACGAGGTGGTGGTGCGCTGTACGGACGGCTCGGTGATCGGGTACCAGCGCGGTGCCGAGGACATCGGCAGGTTCGCCCGCCGGCTCACCACCCGGCAGGAGCCGGACCTGCGGCTGGCACCGGACGCCGCCGAGCTCGCCGACCTGGTCGCCGTCGTCACCGGCGACGTCGACCCCGCGCCGGGCGCCGAGGTCTACGCGGTGCACCCGCTGTCCCTGGACCCGAACCGCCACATCCTGGTGGATGCGGCCCACCTGCTGTCCACCCTCGCCCCCGACACCCGCGCACGCCTCGCCTCCGGCTGACGTGGGCGGCGGTGGTCGCCGCCGACGTCAGCCGGAGGGACACGCGGCGGCGGCCGGAACCCCCGTGAGATTCCGACCGCCGCTGTCCGCAGGGGATCAGACTGTCAGTAGACGCTGACGCCGTAGCGACTCAGGACCTCGGTGACGGGCTGGAAGAAGGTGGTCCCGCCGAAGGTGCAGTTGCCGCTGCCGCCGGAGGTCAGGCCGAGCGCCCGGGTGCCGTGGAACAGCGAGCCGCCGGAGTCGCCGCCCTCGGCGCACACGTTGGTCTTGATCAGACCGGTGACGGTGCCCTCGGCGTAGTTCACGGTGGCGTTCAGACCGGTGACGGTGCCGCTGCGCACGCCGGTGGTGCTGCCGCTGCGGCGGACCGGCTCACCGACGTACGCGTTGGTGGCCGAGGTGATGTCCTGCGAGGTGCCGTTGTACAGGTTCACCGTGCCGGGGTGCGCGATCGAGGTGTTGGTGTACCGCACGATGCCGTAGTCGTTTCCCGGGAAGCTGGTGCCGGACCGGGTGCCCAGCACCGTGGTCTGTGAGGAGTTCGCGTACCAGGTGGAGGCCAGGTTCGTGCAGTGGCCGGCGGTCAGGAAGTAGTAGGTGGTGCCGCTGCGGACGTTGAAGCCGAGCGAGCACCGGAAGCCACCGCCGTAGATGGCCTGGCCGCCGTTGATCCGCTTGCTCAGCACGCCGCCGATCGACTCCAGCGTGACCTGGTCGCCGAACCTGGACGTGACCGCGGTCAGGGCCGCCCACTTTGCGTCCTTCACGGTGCTGTCGTACGACACGATGATGCGGCCGGTGGCGGCGTCGGTAACCCACGCCGTACCGGGAATTGTGGCCTCACGAGACAGCGCTGAGGTGATGGACGCGGCAGTCGGTCTGGCGTCCGCGCTCCCAGCGGTGGCTGCTTGGGCGTGGGTCGCGACGAGTGTGGCGCACGCCGCCAGCCCGGCGGTGGCCAGAACTGTCGTCGCGCGGCTGATGGGGGAGAACTTTCGCACGGCTGACCTCCAAGTTGGGACGGACCGGAAGTGCCCGGAGTGGCACGCCGGGTGAGGCCGATGGGCCAAGCATTACCCCATCGCATGCGGAACGTATCTACATCACTTCGGAGAGCGACGAGGTCAAGGGTTAACCTGCGAAGAAAGGTGACGGTTGGTGAACGGCACGTCCGGTCAGTGAACGCGCAGTGAGTGGAGCAGCATCGAGCCGAGCTCGGCGTACGCGTCGGCGTCGTTCAGCCCGGTACGGCGGGCGATGTCGCCGCGCTGGATCGCCTGCATGGTGTGCGCCACCATCTCCGCGGCGAAACCGACGTGGACGTCCCGGAACGCCTTGCTGTCGATGCCCTCGACGATCAGCGCCCGAACCCGCTCGGCGGCGATCCGGGTGTTCCGCTCGTACACCGACCGGGCCGGCGCGAACCTGGCCACGTCGTCCAGGAAGACCCGGCTGGCGGGCCGGAGCTGGTGCGCCACCTCGTCCAGGTATGCCGCGATCCGGCGCTCGTGGTCGGTCTGCCGGGCGACCGCGGCCTCTACCGCGGCGGTGGCACCCTTGAAGTAGTGCTTGACCACCTCGACCGCGAGCTGCTCCTTGCTCGGCGCCAGCGCATACAGCGTGGTCTTGCTGCAGCGCAGCTCGGCGGCCAGGTCGTCCAGTGTGAACCGGCTGAAGCCCTGTTCGAGGAACAGTGACAGCAGCCGGTCGAGAAGCTCGGACTGGCGCCGGGTGCGACGAGTGGGCACGACTGCGGTCATGGTTCGACAGCATAGAACGATACGGAAGTATGGCCTTCAGTATCATCTGTCGTATCATCGGAAGCATAGCGAGAGGGGTGCCTGATGAGGGTCGACAGAATGCTTCCGACGGAGGAGGCGAACGAGCTGCTCGCCTTGGTGCGTGAGCTCTGCGAGCACGAGCTCGCACCGTATGCGGCGGCCGCGGAGGAGACCGCGACCTTTCCGCGGGAGGCGTTCCGCACGCTCGGAAAGGCGGGCCTGCTCGGCCTGCCGTACCCGGAGCAGTACGGCGGTGGCGGCCAGCCGTACGAGGTGTACCTGCAGATGCTCGAGGAGATCGCCGCGGCCTGGATGAGCGTCGGCGTCGGGCTGTCGGTGCACACCATGACGTCGTACGCCCTGGCGTCGTACGGCGACGAGGCGCAGCGCGAGCGGCTGCTGCCGGACATGGTCGGCGGCGAGATGCTCGGCGCCTACGCGCTGTCCGAGCCGCAGGCCGGTTCCGACATCAGCGCGATGGCGACCAAGGCGGTTCCTGACGGCGACGAGTACGTGCTGACGGGTACCAAGGCCTGGATCACGCACGGCTCGAAGGCCGACTTCTACACGATCTTCGCCCGGACCTCGGCCGACCCCAAGCGCGGGATCTCGGCGTTCCACGTACCGGCTGACTCCGAGGGCCTCTCGTTCGGTGCGCCGGAGAAGAAGATGGGGATGACCGCGTCGACCACCACCACGCTGAACCTCGACGGCGTCCGGATCCCCCGGGAGAACCGGGTCGGCGCCGAGGGCGAGGGTATGCACATCGCGCTGTCCGCGCTGGACTCCGGCCGGCTCGGTATCGCCGCCTGCGCGACCGGCCTGGCGCAGGCCGCACTCGCGACCGCCGCGGCGTACGCGAAGGAGCGGGAGCAGTTCGGCCGGCCGATCGCGGAGTTCCAGGGGCTGCAGTTCCTGCTCGCGGACATGGCCGCGGCGGTCGAGTCCGCCCGCGCGACGTACCTCTCGGCGGCCCGCCGCCGCGACGCCGGTCTGTCGTTCACCCAGCAGGCGGCGATCGCCAAGCTGGTCTGCACGGACGCCGCGATGAAGGTGACCACGGACGCCGTGCAGGTGCTCGGCGGCTACGGTTACACCCGCGACTTCCCAGCCGAGCGGTACATGCGCGAGGCCAAGGTGACGCAGATCTTCGAGGGAACCAACCAGATCCAGCGGCTGGTGATCAGCCGTGACCTGCTGAGAGGTGTCTAGCTAGATGAAGGTGGACAACGGCCTGGTCGCACTGGTGACCGGCGGGGGTTCCGGCCTGGGTGAGGCGACGGTCCGACGGTTCGCCGCTGCCGGTGCCGCGGTGGTGATCTGCGACCTGGAGTCGTCCCGCGGCAAGGCGGTCGCCGACGAGCTCGGCGAGCGGGTGGTGTTCGTGCCGGCCGACGTCACCGACGAGAGCGCGGTGACGGCCGCGCTGGACGCCGCCGCGGATCTGGGCACGCTGCGCGTCGTGGTGGCCTGTGCCGGTATCGCCACCCCGGGCCGGGTCGTCGGCCGCAAGGGCCCGTTGCCGCTGGCAACATTCCGGCAGGTGATCGAGGTCAACCTGATCGGCACCTTCAACGTGCTCCGGCTCGCCGCCGAGCGGATGGCCGCGGCCGAGCCGCTCGACGACGGTGACCGCGGCGTGGTGGTGATGACCGCGTCGATCGCGGCGTACGACGGCCAGGTCGGCCAGGCGGCGTACGCGTCCAGCAAGGGTGGCATCGTCGGCCTCACCCTCACCGCCGCGCGAGACCTTGCGGACAAGGGCATCCGGGTCGTCACGATCGCGCCCGGCACGATGGAGACGCCGATGCTGGCCGGCCTGCCCGAGGAGGCCCGCACCGTGCTCGAGCAGCAGGTCCCGCACCCGGCGCGGCTCGGCCGCCCGGACGAGTACGCCGCGCTGGTCGAGCACATCGTCGGCAACCAGCTGCTGAACGGCGAGGTGATCCGCCTCGACGGCGCCCTCCGCATGCCCCCGCGCTGACCTCGCCGTAACTTTCCGGCCGCCGGCCGCATCGGGAGTGGTGAGGGCCTAGCTGAGGCCCAGCTGTCCTCGCACCCGAGAGAGGCCGCGCCATGTCTCGTCGTACCTTCGCCTGCCTGCTGACCCTCACCGCGGTCGCCTCCGTGCTGTCGTCGCCGGCCGCATCGGCCGAGCCGCCATGTCCCGATCCGGCCGACAACGACTACGTCGTGCCCTACGACTTCCCGTACCCGGAGAGGGGCCGCCCCGCCGACCTGCTCGCGATCAGTCCCGGCTCGACCTCGTTCCGGATCGCCCACTCGATCCTCTGCCACACGACGCCGACGATCGCCCGGCCTGACGGCAGCGGCGCGCATCTCGTCGACCTGGACGACAACAGCACAGTCACCGGCGTCGAGTTCGGCACCGAGACGCTCGACTACGCCACCGGCACCGGGGTCTGGCGGATCGTCAAGGCATCCACGGCGACTTCCACGGTCACCTTGACCAACCCGGTGGAGTACCGGGTACGCCGGGCCTCGACCGTCTCGCTCGCGGTGACTCCAGCCACCTTCCCCGGCCGGCCGCGGGCCAGCGGCGTGGTGCGGTACTGGACCTACCAGGGCGTGCAGGCGCCGTCGCCCGGTCGTACCGTCGTGATCCGCACCCCGAACCGGTCGTTGTCGCCCACCAGTTGGGTAGCCGGGACCGCGCTGGCCACCACGAAGACCGACGCGCAGGGCCGGTTCTCGGTCTCGCTGCCGATCGGGGTCACCCAGTACGTCATCGCGGATGTGCCGGGCACGACGACGCTCGGGTACGTGTTCACGCCGAACGTCAAGGCGGTCGTGTACCAGCCGACCTCGCTCAGCGGCCGGGTCGCGCCGACCACCGCCTCCGTGGTGCGGCCGGGCACGAAGATGTCGACGTACGGGCATCTCTCGGTCACGTACACGACCGGCCGGACTGGGCCGTTCCCGACGCAGCAGGTGCTGGTCCAGGCACGGCCGCGCGCCAACCCGGGTGCGGGCTACAGCACTGTCGCGTCCGCGATCACCTCGCGCACCGGGTACTACTACGCGAACTGGACCGCGCGGTACGACGCCGACGTGCGCGTCGCGTATCTCTCGCCATACCAGAACATCCGCTCGTCGTACCGCTGGCTCGCCCTGGTCGACGTGCACTGATCCCAAGTCATCCCAAGTCATCCCAAGTCATCACAGCATTACCGACGGAGAGGCTGACGATGAGAGGTCTGCTGACCACGGTCGCGCTGACTGCTGGACTGCTCGTCGTGCCGACGACGGCACGGGCAGCGGACCAGTGTGTCGACGGTGCCACGTTCAACGTGAAGGCTGAGCCACTGACCTACAGGAGCGCCCAGGTCGTGATCGGCGTCGGCGCGGCCTGCAGCGACGAGGCGGTCACCGTTCAGCGCGCTGACGGCACCAACACGCAGGTCGTGCCGCTGCCCAGCATCCTCACGGGTCCCTTCCCCACGACCGGCGACTTCTACGCCCCGGTGGAGAACGGCGCCGGCACCTGGCTGATCACCCACGTCCATCACGGCTCGATCACGTACAAGTTCCCAACGCCGTCCCGCTTCGTGGTCAAGCGCGGTGTGCGGGTCCAGGTGCCCAGCACCGTGCTGACGTTGCCCGGCCAGGCCGTCGCCGTCAGCGGCAGGGCCGACTACTACACCTCGACCGGTGGCCAGCTGCCGCTGGCGAACCGCGTCGTCGAGGTGAGCGGGCGCCCGCTCGGCGGAACCGGCCGCGAGACCGTGCTGACGAGGACCAGAACCGACTCGTCCGGCCTGTTCCGGTTCAACCTCAGGCTCACGTACGAGGCCTCGCTGTCGGTGCGGGTCTGGACCGGCAGCACCATCATCGCGAACGGCTACGCCCCGTCCCAGCTGCGCTTCCGGCCGCGGCCGACCTGGCTCACCGGTACCGCGGCTCCCACCACGGCCACGGTGGTCCGGCCGGGCACGAAGATGTCGTCGTACGGGCATTTGACGGTGATGTACAGCACCGGCGGCACCGGTCCGTTCCGCGGCCAGAAGGTGCTGGTGCAGACCAGGCCGGCGTCGGACCCGACCGGCCCGTACAGCACCGTCGCCACCGCGACCACCACCGGCAGCGGGTACTACTACGCGAACTGGACCGCCTCGGTCGATGCCGATGTCCGGGTCGCGTTCGTCTCGCCGTACAAGGCGATCGCCTCGTCGTACCGCTGGGTCCGGTCGCTGGACGTCCGGTGATCGACTGCGAGGGTGCTACTTGACCGGTTGGTCCGGGTGGAGAAGGCGGCCGACGACGCCGGACATCCCACCCAACGCATCAGGTCCGGTCAACAAGGGCCGGAGCACCTCCGCGGTCAGCTGCCGCTGGACCGTACCGTCGTCGGTTCCGTTGTGGTGACACGCCGCGTAGCGGACCAGGACCTGCTGCTCCCGTGCGCTGCCGCGCACGACGAGGACGTAGATCCGGTCACCCCAGTAGTCGGGTAGACAGGTCGACGGGTCGTTCGGGCCGCTGCCCTCGGGCGCGGCGGTGATCGCCTCGACGAGCCGGGCGGCGTCCGGGCCGGTCAGCCGCCGGCCGGAGTACAGCGGTGGTGCCGGGTCCGGTTCGAGACTCACGAACGAGTAGCTGCACACGGACACGGACTCGATGCTGCCGACGGCTGCGAGCCCGCCGTTGTCCTGCGGGCGCTCGGTGGGCCGGAAGGCTGCCGGGTGACTGGGTGTGCAGCCGTAGACGTCGGTGCCGGAGATCGCGCGTGCGGAGCCGAGAATCCTGCGCCGCAGTGCCGGGTCGTCGGCCAGCACCGTGAGCGCCGTACCGGCGACGACCCGGGTCTCCCGGACCCAGTCACGGTCGAACGTCTTCGTGCCGCCATGGCCGGGGCCGAAGGACGCGTACGCCGCCCTGCTGTTCAGCGCCGGCAGTTCGTGGGCGCAGCCGACCGCCGTCGATGGACCGGGGCGGCGGACGAACGGCCTGGCTCCGGGCTCGGCCAGGCAGGGCTGCGACGGATCGCCCGTGTAGCCCCAGGCCGACGGCACCTGCACCTCGATGCCGCCGTAGGACTCCCAGCGCCAGCCGTCAGTCGCATCGGCCGGGGAGCGGCCGTCACTGGCGACCGCTGGGGACCTGCTCGGTCCCGCGTGATCGCCGATCGCCGTCGCCACGACGAACGCGGCCGCGACCGACGCCGAGGCGAGTACGGCGGCGCCGATCGTCCGCGTCCGGCGGCGCCGACGAAGCCGGGCGTGCACCGCCGTCAGCAGCGGGCCGTCGAACGGTGCGTCCGCGGCGTGCCGGGTCAGGGACTGTCCGAGGAGTCGCTCGGTCCGATCCAGCTCTGTGCTCATGACCGGCCGACCTCCTCGGTGGTGCCGAGCACCTGACGCAGTCTGGCCAGGGCTCGATGGTCCGCACCTCGTGCCCGGATCCAATCGTCGAAGTCCGGTACGGGATCGCTCATCGTGCCCTCCCACATAACGCACGCGGGAGAACGCCAGAACGTTGCAATCAGTCCGCGGCGGACTCGGCGATGGAGGGCAGTGCGATCTTCTCGTCGGGCTTGGAGCCGAGCACGGTGTCGACGTACGAGCGGGCCGCGTCCATCGTCTCGACCTCGGTGCCGGCCTGCTCCGAGAGGAACCACCGGTGCTCCAGCACCTCATGGAACACCTCGGCAGGTTCGAGCTTGCCGCGCAGCTCCGGAGGGACCGTCCGCACCACCGGCTCGAACACCTCGGTCAGCCACTCGTGCGCGACGATCTCCTCGTCCTCGCCCTGCTGGTCGGTGGCCGCGGCGTACGCGTCGAGGTCGTTGAGCAGCCGGCGGGCCTGGTTCTCCTCGACGTCCAGCCCGGTCAGCCGGAGCAGCCGCCGGGTGTGGTGCCCGGCGTCCACGACCTTCGGCTGGATCCGGACCTGGCTGCCGTCCCAGTCGGTGATGATGTCGATCTCGGCGACGTCGAAGCCGAGATCGTTGAGCCGCCGGATCCGCGAGTCCAGCCGGTGCAGCTCGTCGGTGTGGAACTCCTCCACACCGGTCAGCTCGGCCCACAGCGCCTCGTACCGGCTGTTGATCGACTCGACGGTCTCCTGCGGGTCGACGATCGGGTCCAGCAGCCCGCCCTCCTGCAGGTCGAGCAGTTCGCCGAACAGGTTGATCTCCGCGGTGTAGAGGTCGTGCGCGCGCTGGCCGTCGGAGATCTCGTCGTGCAGCTCGCCGGTCTCGGCGTCGACCAGGTACGCCGCGAACGCGCCGGCGTCGCGCCGGAACAGCGTGTTGGACAGCGAGCAGTCGCCCCAGAAGAACCCGGTCAGGTGCAGCCGCACGATCAGCGCGACCAGCGCGTCGATCAGCCGGTTCACGGTGTCCGGGCGGAGCGTGTGCGAGAACAGCGCCCGGTACGGCAGCGAGAACTGCAGGTGCTTGGTGACCAGGATCGAGTCCAGCGGCTCGCCGTCCTTACTGACCCGGTCGGTCATCACGCCGACCGGCTCGACCGATGGAGCGTCGAGCCGTTCCAGGTCGCGCAGCAGCCGGTACTCGTGCATCGCGAGGTGCTCCAGCACCTCCTTGATCGCGTACACCTGGCCGCCGACCCGGACGAACCGGACCACGTGCCGGGAGATACCGCGCGGCAGCGCGACCAGCCGACTCTCCGGCCACTCCTCCAGCGGGACGTCCCAGGGCAGTGACAGCAGCCCGGTGTCCGGTCGGGTCGCGACGAAACGTGGCACGGCACTCAGTCTCGCAGGAGGCGGGTCAGGCAACCACGCGGCGTCCACGCGCCAGGCGGATCGGGGAGCAGGCGGCGTACGACCTGTTCAGCGAGACTTTCCTGGTGGCCCGGGTGACACGCTCACGGCGCTACCGTGACGCATCGGCAGGAGGGGTGGGCGGATGACAACGGCTGAGCTGGCGGTGAGTACGCGCGGGCTGCGCAAGACGTACCGCAGCATCCGCGGCCGGCGCACCATCGCCGTACAGGGGCTGGACCTGGACGTCCCGGTAGGCGGCGTACACGGGTTCCTGGGGCCGAACGGCTCGGGAAAGACCACCTCGATCCGGATGCTGCTCGGGCTGATCCGGGCCGATGCCGGGACGATGTCGCTGTTCGGGCATCCGGTACCGGACCGGCTGCCGGACGTGGTCGGGCGGGTCGGCGCGATCGTCGAGTCGCCGAAGTTCTTCCCGGCGTTCAGCGGGCGGAAGAACCTCGAGCTGCTGGCGGAGGCGATCGGTACACCGCGCCACCGGGTGGACGAGGTGCTCGAAAAGACCTCGCTCGGCGAGCGGGGCAAGGACAAGTACCGGGCGTACTCGCTCGGCATGAAGCAGCGGCTCGCGATCGCCGCGACACTGCTCAAGCAGCCGGACCTGCTGATCTTCGACGAGCCGACCAACGGCCTCGACCCGGCCGGGATCCGCGAGATCCGCGAGACGATGCGCGAGCTGGGACGCAGCGGCCGGACGGTGCTGGTGAGCAGTCACATCCTGGCAGAGGTAGAGCAGGTCGCCGACACGGTGTCGATCATCGGTCATGGCCGGCTGCTCGCGTCCGGGCCGGTCGCCGAGGTGATCGGGAGCCGCTCCGCGACCGCCGTACGGGTCGGCGTCGCGGATCCTGACGCGGCCGCGCGGGTGCTGGCCGAGGCCGGTCTGACGGTGCGTGCCGAGGGCAGCCACCTCCTGGTCGAGGGATCGGCGGTCCCAGCGGAGATCACGAAGCTCCTTGCCCAGCAGGAGCTGTACGTGTCCGAGCTGGTTCCGGTCCGGGCCGACCTCGAGTCGGTGTTCCTCGAGCTGACCGCGGACGAGGGCCTGGGAGCGGAGCGATGAGCCGGCTGCTGAAGGTCGAGCTGCGCCGGTTGTTCGCACGCCGGCTGACGCTGATCGGGGCCGCGGCGACGCTGCTGATCGCCGGCCTGCTGCTGCTCGCGGTCTGGCAGGACTCCAAGCCGCTGTCCGCGGAGGAGGAGCGCCAGCAGCGGCTGCAGTTCGAGGCGGCGCAGAAGGACTGGCAGGTCAACGGCACCCGGATGCTGGAGGAGTGCCGGGCCGGCGAGGCGCAGGCGCGCACGTCCGATCCGAACGCGGACTTCGCCTGCGACCAGATGGAGCCGCGGTGGGAGAGCTGGGGCAAGCCGGAGACCGTGTTCGGCGAGGCGATGCCGGACTTCCTGCACGGGTTGGTGTACCTGATGGTGTTCGCGGTGTTCCTGATCGCGGCGGGGTTCATCGGCGCGGAGTTCAGTACCGGGTCGATCGGGAACTGGCTGACGTTCGAGCCGCGCCGGCTGCGGGTGTACGCGAGCAAGGTGCTGGCCGCCGCGACCGGACCACTGCCGGGCGCGGTGTTGTTGATGGTGCTGTTCACGGCGGCGTGCTGGCTGGTCATCGGGCAGAACGGCACCACGGCCGGCACCACGTCCGGCACCTGGGCCGATCTCGGCGGGACCGCCGGGCGGACCGTCGTACTGGTCGCCGCGGCCGGGGCGATGGGGGTCGTGATCGGCAGCCTGCTGCGGCACACCGCGGCCGCGATCGGGGTCGCGATGGCCTACCTGGTGATCGTCGAGGGCATCTTCGCGTACTCGTTGAACAAGCTGCAGCCGTGGCTGCTCAGAGCCAACATCGACAGCTGGATCAAGCACGGCACCACGTACTACGTCGAGGACTGTGTGACCGGCCCGGACGGCAGCTACAGATGCGACTCGGCCGAACGGGTGCTGACGTTCGGCCACAGCGCGGCGTACCTCGGCGTCCTCGTGGCCGTGCTGGTCGTCGTCGGCGCGGTGGTATTCCGGCGCCGCGACATCACCTGACGGAAATGCGCCGGCCCCGGGCTATCACCCGGGGCCGGCGCGAGGTCCGAAGGATCACCTCGCGGTGAGGCGCTCCTCGGTCGAGGTGGAGAACAGGTGCAGCTTCTCCGGTACGGCGGCCAGGTGGATGGTCGAGCCCTTCTCGACCGGCATCCGGGCGTCGATCCGGGCGACGATCTGCTGGTGCTCCTCGTTGTGCTCGGCGGTGCCGTACAGGAACGCGTCCGCGCCGAGCTCCTCGACGACCACCACGTGCACCGGCAGACCCTCGTCGGCGACAGTGAACGCCTCCGGCCGGACGCCGACCGTGACGGTCTTGTCGCCGTCGGTGCCGGACAGCACGCTGCGCTCGACCGGGATCACGTAGTCCCCGATCTTTACGCCGCCGTCGGTGACGTCGGCCTGGAGCAGGTTCATCGCCGGGGAGCCGATGAACCCGGCGACGAACTTGTTCACCGGGTGGTCGTACAGTGCCAGCGGGGTGTCGACCTGCTGCAGGACGCCGAAATTCAGCACGGCGACCCGGTCGCCCATGGTCATGGCCTCGACCTGGTCGTGGGTGACGTACACGGTGGTGACGCCGAGCCGGTTCTGCAGCTCGGCGATCTGGGTGCGGGTGGCCACGCGCAGCTTGGCGTCCAGGTTCGACAGCGGCTCGTCCATCAAGAACACCTGCGGGTTACGCACGATCGCGCGGCCCATCGCGACACGCTGCCGCTGACCACCGGACAGGGCCTTCGGCTTGCGGTCCAGGAAGTCGACCAGGCCGAGCAGCTCAGCGGCCTCGCGGACCCTCTTGGCGCGGTCATCCTTGTTGACGCCCTGCATCTTGAGCGCGAAGCCCATGTTGTCCGAGACCGTCATGTGCGGGTAGAGAGCGTAGTTCTGGAACACCATGGCGATGTCCCGCTCCTTCGGCGGCCGGTGCGTGACGTCGCGGTCGCCGATGTAGACGGTGCCCTCATTGACCTCTTCCAGGCCGGCCAGCATCCGCAACGCGGTCGACTTGCCGCAACCGGACGGTCCGACCAGGACCATGAACTCGCCGTCCTCGATGTCGAGGTCGAGCTTGTTGACGGCGGGGGCTTCGGAGCCCGGATAGACCCGGGTCGCTTCGTTGAACGAGACAGTAGCCATGACGCTTCCTTCCTTCACCGGCAGGAACGTGCCGGACGATCCGAGTAAAGGCGCCCCCGGGGATTGGGGGTGCCGTCATCCTCCACGCCATCGGGGCCTCGATCAAGGCGGCGTCCACGGACCGGCGCGTCCCGGATGCAAGATCTTGCAGTTACTTGCGGAAAACTGGATGCGACCCGGCTACAGTACGGGCCGTGACGAGAGCCCGACTTGCCGACATCGCCGGTCAGGCCGGGGTCAGCGAGGCGACCGTCTCCCGGGTACTGAACGGCCGGCCCGGCGTCGCCGATGACACCCGGCAGTCCGTGCTCACCGCACTCGACGTGCTCGGCTTCGAGCGCCCCGCACGGCTGCGCCGGCGCTCGGCCGGCCTGGTCGGGCTGGTGATGCCGGAGCTGACGAACCCGATCTTCCCGGCGTTCGCGCAGGTCATCGAGGCCACCTTGTCCCAGCGCGGCTACACCCCGGTGCTGTGTACCCAGACGCCGTCCGGCGTCCCCGAGGACGAGTACGTCGAGATGCTGCTCGAGCGCGGCGTCTCCGGGATCATCTTCGTCTCCGGGCTGCACGCCGACACCGGCACCGACCACGCGCGCTACCGGGCACTGGTGGAGCGCAAGCTGCCGGTGGTGTTCGTGAACGGGTATCTGGACGACGTCGAGGCGCCGTTCATCTCCTCGGACGAGTCCGCCGCGATGGAACTCGCGGTCGGCCACCTGGTCGCGCTCGGGCATCGCCGGATCGGGTTCGCCTCCGGGCCGGAACGGTTCCTCGTCGTACAACGCAAGCTGGCCGGTTTCCGTACCTCGATGAAGGCGCAGCTTGGCCTGGGCGACCAGGCGGTGGACGATCTGGTGGCGCTGAGCATGTTCGGGGTGGAGGGCGGTGCGGCCGCCGCCGGGCGGCTGCTCGACGCCGACGCCACCGCGGTCGTGTGCGGCTCGGACATGATGGCGCTCGGGGTGATCCGGGCGGCCCGGCAGCGTGGTCTCTCGGTGCCGGCGGACGTCTCGGTGGTCGGCTACGACGATGCCCCGATGGTCGAGTTCACCGACCCGCCGCTGACCACGGTCCGGCAGCCGGTGCACGCGATGGGCCTGGCCGCCGTACAAGCCCTCCTCGAAGACGTCCGTGGCCACACCACCCCCCACACCGAATACCTCTTCCGCCCCGAGCTGGTAGTCCGCACCAGCACAGGCCCCGCCCCTTAACCGTTCATCGGGCCCTTGTGACCCGGCGTGTCGGCACTCGTCGGGCCCTTGTGGCTAGAGGTCCCGCGACCAGGTCTGGCCGACCAGATCCTTCCCGAAGCTGCGGTGCTCGGACTGCTCCTCCAGCTCGAACCCCGCCCGCTCGTAGATCCGCCGGGCCGCGGCCAGCACGTCGTTCGTCCACAGCGTCATCCGGCGGTACCCGGCCTGTTTCGCGAACCGCAGGCACTCCTCGACCAGCCGCCCGCCGACGCCGAGCCCACGCGCGACCGGGTCCACCAGCAGGATCCGCAGCCGCGCGGTCTCGTCGTCGTCACGGACGCAGATCACGCAGCCGACGCGCTCGCCGTCGACCTCCGCGATCCAGCCGGCCTCGCGGAACGGGTCCCGCCGCTCGGCGAAGTCCGCGACGATCCGCGCGACCAGGGCCTCGAAGGTCGCATCCCAGCCGTACTCCTCGGCGTACAACCGCCCGTGCAGCTCCACCACCCAGCCGAGGTCGCCGGCCCGCGGTGGCCTGAGTACGACGGTCTGCGGCCGTGGTCTCTCGGTCAGGATCCGCTCGATCGTGTCCATCGCCTGGACGAGCTCGCGACGGTCCTCGGCGGTCAGCGGGTCGAGCAGCTGCGCGACCTCGGCCGCGGACGCGTCGTCCAGCTCGGTGTACGCCGCCCGGCCCTGCGCGGTCAGCCGGATCACCTGGCGGCGGCCGTCG